>NZ_JAWHTC010000017.1:0-667 GCF_032586155.1 Aliisedimentitalea sp. MJ-SS2 | reverse complement strand
CAATGGAGGATGGACCGATGGAAACGATTGTTAAACTGACGCACCATGCAGAAACCCGCAGCAACCAGCGCGGCATCAAGGCCGAGGCAATGGATGTGTTGCTGCGGTTCGGCAAGTATACCCACAGCTATCAAGGTACGGGGCGGAGAAGCTTTGTGACCATGACCAAGGCGGCGCGTCGCCGTGCGCGTGAAGCATTGGGTAAGGATGTCTACGCCCGACTTGAAAAGCATTTGGACAAGGTATTGGTCGTGGCCCGGAACGGCTGGGTCGTCACCTGCATGCAGCGCACGGAGCGGATCAAGCCGGATCAGAAGCCGTTTCGCCAGTTGCAGCGCCATATCTGCCGCAGCCGGTTCAATGACCTGGGCCGGTAAGACACCACAGAACTGCCCGGCTACATGACTGGCGTGGCTGGGCAGTCCGTTTTAACGTAGCGGCGTGAGAGATCGCCGGCAGGCAAGGGAAAGCACCGATGGCTGATATGGATGACTTCAGGAGCAGGTTGGTTGCTCTGCTGCAGGACTTGGAAGATCTCAGCGACGTGCGTGATTGGAATGTTGTGCTTGAAAAGGCATCAGATGCGCTTGACGAGATTGAAGGTTTGGATGCAGCGGACCGGGGCCAGATCGCGCAGCAACACGCTGAAATTTTGATCTGGAAGGCG
>NZ_JAWHTC010000016.1:0-1014 GCF_032586155.1 Aliisedimentitalea sp. MJ-SS2 | reverse complement strand
GGTGGAATGGGCGTAGATCAATTGAAGGAACTGAAGCGGCTCCAGAAGGAGAATGAACAACTGAGGAGGGCAGTCTCTGACCTGACGCTCGACAAGTTGATCTTGAAGGAAGCTGCACGGGGAAACTTCTGAGCCCCGCTCGTCGTCGCGCTTGCATTGATCATGTGCGCAGCCAATTCAAAGTTTCGGAGCGTCGAGCTTGTCGGGTGCTGGGGCAGCATCGTTCTACACAGAGACATGCCCCCAAAGGACGCGCTGATGAAGACAGGCTTGTTTCTGATATGATTGAGCTGGCTCGTCAGTTTGGCAGATACGGCTATCGCAGGATTGCTGCCTTATTGAGAGAAGCAGGCTGGTCCGTCAGCGAGGGACGTATTGAGCGGCTCTGGCGACGAGAGGGGCTGAAGGTTCCACAGAAACAACCAAAGAAAGGACGGCTCTGGCTAAACGACGGATCATGCGTTCGGTTGCGTCCCGAGTATCGCAACCATGTCTGGAGCTATGACTTCGTTCATTGCCGGACCGATGACGGGAAAGTTTTTCGAACACTAAACATCCTCGACGAGTTCAGTCGGGAATGCCTGGCCATCAAGGTCGATCGGAAGCTGAACTCAACGAACGTGATAGATGCTCTAACCGATCTATTCATCCTGCGTGGCTCTCCAGCATTCATTCGCTCGGACAACGGTCCTGAGTTCATTGCTCAAGCCGTAAGGGACTGGATTGCGGCAGTGGGAGCAAAGACGGCTTACATCGAACCAGGCAGCCCTTGGGAGAACGGTTACTGTGAAAGCTTCAATGGCAGATTCAGAGACGAGCTGCTCAACGGAGAGGTCTTCTACAGCCTACGGGAAGCACAGATCATCATCGAAGAATGGAGGAAACACTACAACACAAAGAGACCACACAGTGCATTGGGCTACCGCCCACCAGCTCCTGAAGCCATCATAACCATGGATCAGAGGCCAATCATGCACTAACAATCATCTTGGCCCAGTCAGATGAGGCTGCTCA
>NZ_JAWHTC010000015.1:0-1270 GCF_032586155.1 Aliisedimentitalea sp. MJ-SS2 | reverse complement strand
TGTCTGACGTCAGCACCAATGGGACAGTTTAGGGTGATTTGATAAGAGAGGGTTTCTGGCACATCGTAACCACCAAGGAGTGGAGATGAGACAGAAACCCGGAACACGTAAGAGCCACGGCGAAAAAGTTGTCAAAGACATCCGCCGGGCCACTCGCAAGCAGTATTCGGCTGAGGAGAAGATCAGGATCGTGCTGGACGGCCTGAAGGGCGAGGACAGCATTGCAGAGTTGTGTCGGCGCGAGGGCATTGCCCAGAGCCTGTATTATAGCTGGTCGAAGGAGTTCCTTGAGGCTGGGAAGAAGCACCTGGCGGGCGATACGGCGCGGGCTGCGACGTCGACCGAGGTCAAGGATCTGCGCCGTGAGGCCCGCGACCTTAAGGAAGTCGTGGCCGAGCAGGCCCTTGAGCTGCGTCTTCTCAAAAAAAGCATGCGCGGGGATGGGGGCGACGACGAATGAGGTATCCCGCATCTGAGAAACTGGTGATCATCCGGCTGGTTGAGCAGTCCCACCTGCCGACCAAACGAACGCTGGACAAGCTGGGCATTCCCAGGACCACTTTCTATCGCTGGTATGACAGGTATCAAACTGGCGGGCCTGAGGCGCTTGAGGACCGCCGCCCCAAGCCATCCCGGGTCTGGAACCGTATTCCCGAGCTTGTTCGCGAGAAGGTCAAGGATCTGGCCTTGCAGGACAGCGATCTATCGCCGCGCGAATTGGCTGTGCGCTTCACGGACACGGAAAAGTATTTTGTATCAGAGGCTTCAGTCTATCGCATCCTCAAGTCCTTCGACCTGATCACCAGTCCGGCCTATGTGGTGGTGTCGGCGGCTGATGAGTTCAAGGACAAGACCACGCGGCCGAACCAACTGTGGCAGACCGACTTCACCTATCTGAAAGTGATCGGCTGGGGGTGGTTCTATCTCTCGACCATCCTCGACGACTACAGCCGCTACATCATCGCGTGGAAACTCTGCACAACGATGAAGTCGGGCGACGTGACCGACACGCTAGACCTGGCACTGCAGGCCTCGGGCTGCGATCAGGCGACGGTCCTGCACAAACCAAGGCTGCTCAGCGATAACGGGTCCAGCTACATCTCCGGTGAACTGGCCGATTGGCTGGAAGACCAGCAGATGGATCATGTCCGCGGCGCACCGTATCACCCGCAGACCCAAGGCAAGATCGAGCGATGGCACCAGACCCTGAAAAACCGCATCTTGCTGGAGAACTACTACCTGCCGGGCGACCTCAGGCAGCAGATCGACG
>NZ_JAWHTC010000014.1:0-1545 GCF_032586155.1 Aliisedimentitalea sp. MJ-SS2 | reverse complement strand
ACAGTTCCAGCATCTCGACCATCCGGCCGCTCTTGTCACGGGCCCAAACGTGGGGGGAGGGGAAATGTGCAAGGAGGCTGGAAGCTAGCCTGTAAGCTTGGCACACAAGAGCCTGGAGCGGAAGCTCCGTTCTATTCGTGGAGCCCTCACACACCTCAATAGCCGCTTTGAATGAAGCAATAGCATCGTGCGCAGCATCGGAAGCGAGGCGATTTTTTGCGTTCACAAAGACAATGCCACGGTTCAAATGCAGCCTGGCCCGCACCTCGTCATAGAAAGGACTGTGCTTCAGGGTCTCACCGTCGAGCAGTTCCAGGCCGCGGTCATAGGCCTGCAAGGCTCCGTCGAGATCTTCCTTGTCCATCAGTGCAGAACCAAGATTCAAGTGCAAAGTGGCCCGGCTCCCATCAAACATAGGATTGCCTTGCAGGGTTTTGCCTTCATATAGCGTAAGGCTCCGATCAAAGGCACACAAAGCACCATCAAGGTCTCCTTTGATATTCAGTACAACCCCGCGATTCATGTGCTGCGTGGCCCGGTCCTCGTCAAACGCGGGATTGTCTCGCAGGCTCTTGCCATTGCACAGCTTCAAGCAGTGCTCATAGGCGCGCAAGGCCCCGTCAGGGTCTCCTTTCGCCCACAGCGCAACCCCGCGGGATCCATGCAATTTGGCCCGGTCCCCGTCAAACGCAGGATTGTCTCGCAGGCTCTTGCCATTGAACAGCTTCAAGCTATGCTCAAAAGCGCGCAAGGACCCGTCAGGTTTCCCTTTTTTCCCCAGCATTACTCCGCGGTAAAAATGCAGCTTGGCCCGGTCGCCATCATAGGACGGGTTGTGCTTCAGGCTCTCACCGTCGAGCAACTCCTGACTGCGGTTAATAGCCCGCAGGGCCCCGTCAAGATCACCTTTGCCAAACAGCGCAATGCCACAATTCAGGTGCAAACTGGCCCGGTCCCAATCATGGACCGGGTTGTTCTTCAGGGTCTCCCCATCGAGCAGTTCCAGACCGCGGTCATAGGCCTGCAAGGCCCCGTCGGGATCGCCCTTGCGCGACAGTGCAATGCCACGGTTGGCGTGCAGCTTGGCCCGATTGGCATCATGGACCGGGTTGCGCTTCAGGGTCTCCCCGTCGAGCAGTTCCTGAGCGCGGTCATAGGCCTTCAAGGCCCAGTCGGTATCACCCTTGCCCAATAGTGCATTGCCACGGTTCAGGTGCAACCTGGCCCGGACACTGTCTAACGAAACATCATCCTTCAGGGCCCTACCTTCAAAGACCTCCCACGCCTGATCGTAAGCCGCCAAGGCTGCATTCGGATCTCCTTCAGCATTATGCACAATGCCCCGAATTCGATGAAGTTTCGCTAGGGCTTTTTGCGCGTCGAAGCCCACACAATCTTTTAGGGTATTCGCGGCATCGTCCAAGGGGCCATGCGCATCATTGGGCTGGTCAGTAGCGTTCAGAGCCTGCGCCTTCCAGATCAAAATTTCAGCGTGTTGCTGCGCGATCTGGCCCCGGTCCGCTGCATCCAAACCTTCAATCTCGT
>NZ_JAWHTC010000013.1:0-1769 GCF_032586155.1 Aliisedimentitalea sp. MJ-SS2 | reverse complement strand
CGGGTGGCGTTGCGGGTGAGGATATCCCCGGCCGTGGCCATGCGTTGATCCACCGGGGTGGTGGCAAGCACATCTTCCAGTTCGTCCAGCGTGGCCTCTTCCAGCCACCAGGGGGAGATCCGGCGCAGGCTGGTCATGCAGTGTCCCAGGTCGTTCTCCATGAAGGTCATGCTGTCTTTCACATGGTTGCGGATCTGCGGCAGCACCCGGGCCTCGAACCCGTCCCGTAACCGGGCTTCGGTGCCCTCCGGCCAATCCCCGTTTGCCAGGCGGGCCTTGGCCCGCGCCAGCGCCACTTCAACCCGGGGCTCCCCGGCAATCAACTCATCGGTCACGATCAGGCTCAGTACATAGGCCCATAAGTCCGGCACCGGCGGCAGCGCCGCAATCACAACCTGGCTGCCGCGCCGCAAAAAGCCCGAGACGAGCCCGGAGGGCGATCCGTCCAGAGGGCGGTCCGCACTATGCCCACCCAGGCAAATATTGAGAAAGACCACATCGGCAACCGGGCCCTCGGACACGGTTGCCTCGTCGATCGTCTTGCCGGGTCCCAGCAGGATCACCGGACCGGTGTCAGGTGTTGCACCATGGCTGGCCACATGCAGGTAGTCGAGGGCCGTACCCTCCGGCCACGACGCCGGGAACGCCACTTCAGCCTGGTCTGCTGCCTGCCACATGGCGCTGACCGCATCCCCCTCGGCCGCGGCAAGAGGGATGTTCCCATCATCATGGCTCAGAACGCCGATGTGACGGGGGGCTGCGCCTGGCATGGTTGCAAGTGGCTCGGCCTCGGCCCCACCCCCATAGAGCCCGCGCTTCAGGGCGAAGAACACCAGCCCCGGATATTGCACGATCTCCAGATCCTCAGGGGCCCCGGCCGTCAGCCCTACGAGATGCAGCGCGCCATGGGTGATGCCAATCACCCGGCGCACCCCCTTCAGATGTGGTGCTAGCCGGGACCACAGATCCTTGTTCTGGTGCGCCTCAAGCGCTGGCCAGAACGCGTCAAGCTTGCGGGGTTCACTCACGACCTCCGGCCCTGTCGCCACCTCCCCCTGTTCCTTGCGGCCAAACAGACCAGCCAGGCGTTTGAGCAAGCCGGGTCCGCTGTCCACCTCGGCGGCTTCCTGCGCCTCCTCGGCAAAGTCTTCGTAGCTCGCCTGGACCATCTCGCTCTGCGGGCTCTCGAACCCACCCCGGCGGTAGCCACGGCCACCGGCGTGCCCGGCCGCCACGTCGCGGCAGAACCCCTGCATCACCTCGGCCGACTTCAGAAGCCCGTAACAGGGCACATGCTCAACACTGTCGCGCTTCATCAGCACCGCATGGGCATTGACCGCCATGTCTTGCTTGTTGTGCTGTGTCATCAGCACCAGCAGGGCTTCGTCCTCTGCCAGGCTGCCTTGCAGCGCCTCCGCATCCACCCTGGATTGTGGCAGGCTCAGAAGCTCGAACCCGGGCTCCTGCCGGGCGGCGTCCCTCAGCACCTGCAACTCCGCCTGTCGATCCCGGTAGGCCGCCATCTGCGCCTGGGCTGCCGGCGTGCCGCTCTGCATCCGTTCCGACATCTCCCTGAGCTCGCGCCGGGCGGTCTGGTACGCCGCCAGGGCCTCGCTGGCGATCTCGCCTTCGTCCAGGGCCAACCCGTCCAGAACAGCGGTCGCCACCTCGCGGCCCTGCAGCGCCAGGAGCACTTCCGGGATGACCTCGTGATCGCCATTGTCGAGGCAGAACTGCAGCCAGTTGGCATGAAACTCCGCGAAGTGACC
>NZ_JAWHTC010000012.1:0-2080 GCF_032586155.1 Aliisedimentitalea sp. MJ-SS2 | reverse complement strand
ACTTCCGGGATGACCTCGTGATCGCCATTGTCGAGGCAGAACTGCAGCCAGTTGGCATGAAACTCCGCGAAGTGACCTCGCATCACCCCCCAGGCGCTGCCAATATCTGCCTCCGGTGGCGACAGTTCCAGCATCTCGACCATCCGGCCGCTCTTGTCACGGGCCCAAACGTGGGGGGAGGGGAAATGTGCAAGGAGGTGGGAGGCGAGAGCGTACACACTGCACCGAAGCGCCTGCATCGGGGGATCCGTTCCAATCGTCGAACCTTCGCACAAAGCGATGGCGCGACTAATTGAGCTGATCGCCTGTTGTCTAGAGGTGGGGAATCCAATTTGCGACTGCGCCATGTAGACACTGTACAAGTTCATGCAAAGCCTTACACGCGCGGGATTCAACTCAAACCTATCCTTAAGACTGTCGCCGTCATAGAGTGCCTGTGAAACTGCGAGGTTCTTGAGTGCTGATGTTAAATCGCCATTGTCAGTTAGCGTCGCACCCCAGTTATTCAGCAGCCCGGCGCGATCGGCATCCAGTTCCGTCCGATTGTTTAGACTGTCATCTTCATAGAGCGTTTGTGCCGCAGCGAATTTCCGCAATGCCGACGGCAGATCGCCAGTTTTCCGAAGCGCACTACCCCAGTTGCTAAGGAGCAAAGCCCGTCGATTATCTAGCTGCTTTTTTTTTCTTAGGCTGTCATCGTCATAGAGCGCTTGTGCAGCCGCGTATTTCCGCAAAGTCGATGGCAGATCACCGCCGAAGAGCAACAAATTACCCCAGCTCACCAGCAGGTTGGCTCGGCCCGCATCCAGGTCCGTCCGGTTTCTTAAGTTGTCACCATCATAGAGCGCCTGCGCCGCTGAGTATTTTTGCAGCGCTGCAGACAGGTCCCCGGAATCAGTGAGTGCTGCCCCCCAGTTTTCAAGTAACCTAATACGTTCGGCATCCAACTCTGTCCGGTGTTTAAGGGTATCACCATCATAGAGCGCCTGTGCCTTCGCGTATTTTTGACGCGCCGCTGGCAGGTCACCGTCAAGTAGAAGCGCTCCTCCCCAGTTAGTCAGCGCTAGCGCACGCTCACCATCCAGTTCGGTCCGGAGCCTCAGGCTGTTTCCATCAAGGAGTGCCCACGCCGCTGAGACTTGTTCCTGAGCCGCCGACAGATCACCAGCGTCTTGAAGCGCGCCTCCCCAATTGATCAACAATCCAGCGCGATTGACATCCAACTCCGTCTGGTGTTGCAAGCTGTCACTGTTGTAGAGCGCCTGCGCCATCGCGAATTTCTGCAATGCCGACGGAAGATTTCCAGCATTGTGAAGCGCTACACCCCAATTAAACGGAAGGAGCGCGCGAATCGCGTCCAGTTCTTTCCGGTGCTTCAGGCTTTCGCCCTCAAGGAACGCTTGTGCAGCTGAGTATTTCTGCAATGCTGCCGGCAAATCACCTGCGGCGGCAAGCACTCCGCCCCAATTGATCAGCAAAATGCTCCGACCTTCGTCGGCATCCTTCCGGTGTTTCAAGCTTTCGCCATCATAGAGCACCTGCGCCGCTGCGTATTTCTGAAGCGCTGCTTTCAGGTTGCCGCTTGCATGAAGCACCCACCCCCAGTTGGTCAGCAATCCTGCACGGCGGTCGTCGAACTCTACTCGGCACTTCAGAAAGTCGCTGTCAAGTAGCGCTTGTGTTGCCGCGTATTTCTTCGACGCAGCTGGCCAATCGTGAGCTCTTTCTAGCACAGTTCCCCAGTTGGACAGAACGGCAACCCTTTGGGGGTCCAGATCTTCTCGGTGTCTTAAGTTGTTGTCGTCAAGAAGCGCTTGTGCTGCCGCAAATTTCTGTGCTGCTGCCGCCAGTTCTCCCTTAGCGTCGAGCGCCATGCCCCAAGTCTGCTGCAACCTAGCGAGCACCACTCTACTATCGTCGAATTCAGACGTCCGTAGAACCCGTTCTGCATTACTTAACAATTCCAAGGCCAAATCTGATTTCATCAAAAAGACGAATGTCTTCGCCTTCCAGATCAAAATTTCAGCGTGTTGCTGCGCGATCTGGCCCCGGTCCGCTGCATCCAAACCTTCAATCTCGT
>NZ_JAWHTC010000011.1:0-5248 GCF_032586155.1 Aliisedimentitalea sp. MJ-SS2 | reverse complement strand
CATGGCCACGGCCGGGGATATCCTCACCCGCAACGCCACCCGTCAGCTCGACCATGCCATCGCCACGCGCACACCGCAGCCCCTCGAACTCGGGCTACTCCAACACGGCATGATCGCATTCGGCGAAACCCGCGGGAACAAAACACTGCATTAGCCCGGGGCACTGCGCCCTGCCGCACCCGGTTCACCACCGCATCGGGAGCTTCTTCTCGGCCACCGGACATCCCTTGCACAGATCCCGTTTGCGGGCTGCGACCGAGGGTGGATCGGTGAGAACCGCCGTCGAACTCACACGCCATGTTCGACCCCGCATCGCCAAGTGCGGCACCGCGGCAGAGTACGTGGGTCGCTGGAAGTCAGCCGGCACCATATCCCCACTGCATAAAAAATTCGAAAACCTCCGGGAACAATCCGCAGGGGACCGGACGTCTCTTCCGAGTGCCGCGTGCGAACTAAGGTTTCAGCCCTTTCAAGCGCGGAAAACTTCAACTTTCGCAAGGGATTAGTCCGATGCTAAATGATGTAACACTTATACAGCTCGTCAGCTATGGCTCCATGGCCATGTTCACGTCCGTTTCAATCCTGCGCAGTGCCGGTGCCATGGACAAGGCATTGTTGCTCAAGCGGATGGGGAAAGATGCAGCACGCATGGCGCGCGCGGTCAACCTGGCCGACGAGACCAAAAGAACGGCCGCAGTTCATCGCGCACATGCCCGTATCGTCAGCAAAGTCCAACCCGTCGGACAACTGATGACGTCTGTTGCTGCCCCCAATGCACGCAAGGAAAAGGATGTCGCCCTGGCAGCCTATCGGTCCGAAGTGTCGTCCCTGGTTCGAACCCATTGCCATCATCTCAGATACCTGGCGAAGAAAGCGGGTCCGCTCGGCTTGGGATTTACAACCTTGGCGCTGGTGTTTTCTCTAATGGGGTTCGCGCCGGAAGCGCAAGGCAACCATTCCAATCTGCTTCAAGCCCTTCCGGTTTCTCTCGTCACCACAATGCTGGCCTGCTTCAATCTGTTCGGCCTGAGGTGGGTTGAAGGGCGCCTGGTCCATGCAGCCGACACCGCGCTCGAAAACGGCGAAACCGCTTTTGAATGCTACTTGAACTGGGCTCGGCCGGAAACGCCGGGCACCCCGACCGCACTCGTGCGCCGGGTGTCACTGGCCGCAACCAAGGAGAGGGTGTGATGTCGTACGCTTTATCCAATCCGCTTTTTGAACCGTCTGAAGATGATGACGACGGGCTGCTTTGGGCAGACCTTTGGGTCAACATAGCCTTCGTGCTCTTCACGATCGTTGTGGACCCCCAAACCAAATGGGTGCTGCCCGAGTTGAAGCTGCATACCCAGGGCCGCGCCAGCGAACCGATGCAGGTCGTGACACTGTTTGTCGACTATTCGCCCCAACAAGACGTCATGCTTCGATTGGATGCTCCAGACGGTAGCATCCTTTCCAAGGACAAGGATGTCGAAGCCGTGGTGAGCGCTGCAAAAAATGACGACGCGAATGCCGCGTTTCGCATCGTTGTATCAGGCCAGGAACCGTCCGGTATCTTGCTTGACGCGGTTGCAAAACTTGAACGCGCCGGTGCTGCCGACGTGACCCTTCAACAACTCGAACGCAAGGAATAGACCGATGACCCATTCACCGCGCTTTTTTCGAACAACAACCGGGGTGGCCGGCGTTGGTCTGCTCATCGCAGCCACATACGCCACGACCCAATCCCCGGCATCGCTGCCTACAGGTCGCGACATTGCCGTCTACTTCGGCCAACCTATTGGTGCTCAACCACAGCGCCAAGCAGAGCCGGAAACGCTGCCTGAGGCCCGGGCCCGCCATGTCGAGCCGGCGAGGATCCATGCAAGATCTGCGGCAAAAACCGCCGCCGAGTCCTCGTCATCAAGTGATGCACCCAATCTCTCCAGCGCCGATGACCCGGTGCTGGAGGCGTTAAAATCTGCTCTCGATGCGGCATCGGATGAAGTGTCACCTTCCAACGTTGGCGACAGCGAGGGGGACAATTACGGCCTGCCGGATCTTGGCCCTTTGACCCCCGCGATAGCGAACCGTCTGATTACTTCGGGTGCAGGCGTTGTGGTGGCCCAGTTGGGTGATGGCCGTCACCTGATGCTCAGCCCAGGCCCAGATGGGTCGCTCCGGACTGGGCAGGTGTCAGACTGGTCAGAAGCGTCGAGTGGCTATTCGCGTTGGGAGCTTCGACTGACCACACACACAGATGTGGTCTCGTTGCCCTTGCTTCAGACCCTGGTGCGCCGTGAAGCCGGGGCACACACGCTGTCCAAGCTGTCCATCGTTCTCTCGATCGGTGCCGAACAGCACCTGATTGAAGCCCAAAAATCTCTGATCGCAAACGCCGGGTTGGACTATTCGCAACTCCTGGCCGGTGAGACTTCCGTTGTGACAGCAGGATGCTGGCAAGCGAGAGGGGCGTTGTTCCGGCTGAACAGCTTGAAGGTCAACGGTCAAACACGGTTTCGCGAACAGGATCCGGGATGTCTCTGATCGGGACCGGACACCACCTGCAATAGAACTCTAATCGAGGATAGTGACATGAAACTTCTTCACTGGATCCACTATGTTTTCTGGGCAGCCCTGGTTGCCGTTCCGCATTGGATAGGGCGCTCAGCCGCCCTTTTCCTGGGGCTGTCGGTATTTATCCTGTTTGGGTGGGTATTGTTGCACGAGCACTTGGTCATTGGCCTTGTCATCGATGGCTTTGTTGACGCCGACCGCGACACCGCCTTGCTGCGCGTGTGGCTGCCCTGGCTTGCCAATGACATCCTCTCGATCCCGGCCATTGGAAACGATGGTGATCTGATTGGATCACGTTCCGTATGGATATTGGCATTGGGAGAATATTCCCATCAGGGCGTTGATACTATCTTTAAAGCTGATCGCTTCGCCGCGACACCGCCGCTGATGGCGTTCACGGCTCTGTTCCCATCTGTTCTGCATGAAACGCCCTGGGTTTTGATCGCAATCGGATTGCTGCTTCTCCTTCTCCATCGCCAATTGCTTGTCATTGTCGCGGCAGGTTTGATGGCCGTCATGTGTGTGGTTTTGATCTGGCACGGCATCCACCTGGTCGAATTCAACTACCCGAAGGCTGCGTTTACCCATGAAGCGGAAGTGTTCCTGATGGGCGCCGCGGGTCTCATGGGGGCGTCCGTCGGAGCCAGGGCAGCGTTTGACAGCCGTGTGAACCTCGTCGTGCGGCTGGCTTCGTTCCTGGTTGGACTGGCTCTACTGCCATTTGCAGCCATTGCATCAGGTGTTGCTGCGGTTTGGCTCTTTCTTCTGGCATTGCCACTCTTGCCATTGCCCGGTCTTCTGGCTGCATTGGTCGCCGCATTGCTGATTTCGCAGGGTCTGGCAGTAGCTGGCTCGTCATTCTGGGTTGTCCTTGGGCTTTCGTGCCTGGCGGTCCTGTTTACCCAGGTTATTCACAACACTTTCGATTGGTTTAACCGCCCGGATCATCACAGTGAGGAGGCTTAGAATGTCCACATTCAAAACTCCACCACGGGGTGTAAATCAAACCTGCCTGGCAAAACCGAATGCCGTTTTCGGGCTGGCCGGGAACAATGGGATAGTGCAGTGCGCCAACCGACCAACGATGAAATCTATGGTTGAAACTGGTGAAGAGTCTGGTGCACCGTCAGCGCATTCGACTGAGTTTTGTGTCGTGTCGATTGTGGAAGATCCCGGCCGGGAACAATCGGATCAGATGCTGACAAACAGATCATTGAGGGAGAGCACTTTGGAAAACATGAATAGACATAATTTCAGTTACAGCGAGTGGCTGACCGCTGCGCAGGCAGAACACATGGCCGCTCTGCTGAGATATTGTCGGTGGAGAAATCTTGATGAGGATGATGCAGCTGAGGCTGTGATACGAACGTTTGAAAAATTCAAAAAGGCGCTAATCAATCGCCGGCCATTCATTATTGGCCTTGTGCTTGACTACGAACCTGACAGCAAGAACGTGTACCGTGTGCTTCGAAACTCGCTGCGTTGGCGGATTGCAGATGTCATCGACGAGAAAGAGAACGCGAGACGGGTCGAACCAGGATGGGCGCCCGAAGATGCATCGGACCAAATGCTTGGGTTTCTTGAAAAAGAAAAAGATGCGGTTTCCGAAGCGGCTGATGGTGAGGATAATCTAGATACGCTCATGTCGAAGGAACTATTGAGAAAAGCTACGCTCAAAGCCATCGAAGACGGTAAAAACAAGACCGGAGATCTGAGGGGACAGGCACTGCGAGTGTATACGTTCCATTTCAAAGGCCTAGAGTCGAATGATATTGCAGACATGATGGATGTTACCGTGCAAACTGTACGTAACAATCTTGCCCTGGCCCGAAAAGCCATCGTGAGCGCTGGCATTGAACTGATGAAGGACAACTGAGATGAGCATTTCAGATAACAAAAAGAACACTGAAGAGTTCCTGGCCACGCTGAAAGTCCAGCAGGCTTTGGAAGATGCCGTCGCGGATGAAGAAGGGTTCGACGAAGAGCCGTCCGAGGCTTTTGTTGCTCGGGTTAGTGCACGCGTTGAAGCCATGATTGCCGCGGACAAAGATGAACTTGATGCTGCAATGGAAAGCAGTTCTGAACAGACCTCTTCCGTTGCATCCGGGATATGGCGCCTCGTGGAAGATGGCATCGATTTTGTTGCACAAAGCTTGGAACATCTGTTGGATGCTGCTGCACCGGCGCCGGCGGGTTCCCTTCGCCGGAGCGTCGAGTCTTTCGAGCAACTGACGGATAAGGACGTTTGGCTCGTGAAAGATCTTGTCAAAAACGCATCAGATGACTCGTGGGTAATGCGGCTGCGCTATATTGGCGGAGATCCTCTGGACAAGGCTCCAGGTGTAGACATGCGGATCAATGGCGAACCTTCGGATTATGCCGTTTCAACGTTTGAGCGTGGCGACACGGTTCTTCTTCTACGGATACCGGAAATTCCAGCGGACATTTCCGTGGTGAAAGCCGCAAATATCGCTGGGGGCAAGCTGGTCATTCGAATGGACGCCAACTAGGGCGTCTTGCAAACATCCCGAACCGCAAATTCGTTTCAACACTGTGGTTCGGGATCTTTTTCTTTTTCTCCGGACATCCATCACACAAGCCCCGCTCGTGGGGTGCAATGGAGGATGGACCGATGGAAACGATTGTTAAACTGACGCACCATGCAGAAACCCGCAGCAACCAGCGCGGCATC
>NZ_JAWHTC010000010.1:0-17795 GCF_032586155.1 Aliisedimentitalea sp. MJ-SS2 | reverse complement strand
ACTTCCGGGATGACCTCGTGATCGCCATTGTCGAGGCAGAACTGCAGCCAGTTGGCATGAAACTCCGCGAAGTGACCCCGCATCTCGCCCCAGGCACTGCCAAGGCCCGCCTCCGGAGGTGATAGCTCCAGCATCTCCACCATCCGACCGCTCTTGCCCCGGGCCCAAACGTGGGGATCCGAAATGTAGGCGAGGAGGTCGGAGAGAGGCAACCAAACATTTAACAGTTTGTTCTGATGGCGAACCGAGTTTCTGAATTGAGTTTTTTCTAAAAGTTTTTCAGCCTTCCCAAACTCCAACAACGCATCAGGCACCCGATTATCGCCCACCACATTCGTGCCAAGATCAAGAAAAACCAATCCCCGGTTCATATGTACTGTGGCAAGCTTTTTGTGTTCAAAAATACTTCCTGAAAGAGAGTCGTGTTGCAGCGCATCTTTAGCAAGATTTAAGAGTTCGAGAGCCTCTGACAGCTGCCCGGACCTTCTCCGAAATGCTCCCTTGTTAAGATAAAGGGTGGCAGATAGCGAGTAAAAGTCCTCGATGTCCATCCTGCGGCGCCCCAAGATTTCTTCTGCGTTTCTATATGCCTCCTCTCTCTCGTGCTCATCTCCATCTATGTCGCACAATACACCCCAGTTTATTTCTAGCCGCACATGATGAGCATCCATTTCTGGGTCTGCCTTCACGTTGTCCGAACGGAACACACGCCGGGCGCGTTCGTATGAGGACCGAGCTGCGCTATTCTCTCCAAGTCGTTCCAGTAATAAACCTTGATTGACCAAGCTCATTGCTTTCACTTTGTTGAAAGCATTCGGTTTCACCTGTTGGGCTCTCTTCAAAAGGTCCAAAATTTTTTCGGTGATTTTCAATGATTCGATCGTTTTTCCTTCCTCATCCGCAGAGACTGCAAATGGCAGTAATTCTTCAGCCCTCCTTCCCAATCTCCTCCAGTTAGCGCCACCGAAACCCCTGGGGGTTCTGTCCATGCTGTCGGATTTCGCGACAATCTGGGCATAGAGATCATGAGTTTTTGCCGTGTTACCAAGAGTTCTGTAGTAGATAGCCAACTGAGCTTTCGCCATCTTCAAAAGTTGCATGAACTCTGTGACATCTGAATAGCCATGATCGGATATTAGTTTGATCGCAGATTCCAATTGTTCAGCTGCTTTTCTGAACTCCCGAAAATGCTCGTGACATCTACTCAAGTGAATTAATATTTCGACTGAGATACGCGCTTGAGTTGGCGTGAGTGTACCTGAGTTTTTTTCAAGAAGCTTTTGGGCTAGGCGAAACTTGCCCCGAGCGTCTTCAATTTCATTCAACGAAAATAGTGTTTTGCCAAAATCAATAAGCAGATTGACCCGCTCCTGATCAATTGAGACTTCTTGGTAGCTATCGGAGAACTGCTCGTACTGCTTTTCGGAAACCAGAAAATCGGAGATGGCCTCCGCTTTCCGGCCCAAGTTACTTTTTGAAGATCCCCGGGCGTGGAAAGCCTTTGCATTTAAAAACAACCAAGATTCACGGTCTAACTCCACTTCGATTTTTCGTAGTTTTTCCAAAACGATGGTTTGAAAGGATAAAGCCTCGCTCCACCTATGAAGCGCCATCGCCGCTCCCGAGCAATTCCAGGCGAGCAACAACACTTCCCTCAAAATATGCGATTGATCTTTGGGTTTTTTGGCCAAGCTTTCGCGGAGCGCTGGCTGTGAAAGCCTCAATACGGTGCTCCAATCACGCATGTCGCTGAGTTCTTCCAATTCCTCCAGAAGAGCAGTTAACCTGCTCTTGAAGTTATCCATATCGGCCATTGATGCTGTCCTATTCTTATCGGCGATCTCTCACGCCGATACGTTAGGGTGAACTAGCCCACCACACCAGCCGTGAGCAGGCGGTTACGCGGAAGGCTAGGTTTTCTTGACTACGCACTCGGGCATAGCGTTTGAAACCGCCTGACCACTGGCGCCCCATCGGGCGCAGCCATTCGTCCGACCGCCTCATAGTTCGGCAACTCCGCCAATTCGCGCGCACTAACATCTGTTCCCATCCAACGGCTCATCAGGGCGGCGTCCACAGGCCCCTGCCGGAAGGAGATGACAGTTCCCGAATTCGCCAGGATGGCGTGAGCGATATCATCTTTGTGGTTTCGGCCGTCAACCTGGCTGATGGATTGGTTGGCCAGGGTGAGTTCCAAACCGAACTTCCGACCTTCCGACAGCATGCTGCTCACCAGTTCGCTGGAGTAAGCCTGCACTTCATCGAGATACAGTCTGAACGGGCGTCGTTCAGAAGGAGGCAAGGCCGCACGCCGAAGTGCGGCCGCAAATATTTTCGTCAAGAGCAAGGAACCGACCAGAGAACTGTCCATATCGCCAAGTGTTCCCTTTGCCAGGTTGGCAAGGAACACCTTTCCGTTTTGCATGGCGTCAAAAAACCGGATCGACGAGGTGGGGGCGCAAAGGATCGGCCTCAGAACCGGGTTGGCGGTCATACTTGTCTGCTTCGACAGGATATACGGCGCGATGTTGTCCAGCGAGATGTCTGAATGGGTAACGCGCTCGGCAATGCCTTTCCAAAACCGCACTGTGTGTTCGTCTGTGCAGTTTGCTATAAGTTCCTGACGCCACTTCCTGTCAGAAAACACACGATCGAGGTCGGCCAGATTTACCTGCTCTCTTCCTGATCTCATCAGCAAAGTGAGACTGAACTTATAGTAAGTTTCGAACATTGGCCCAAACGCCTCATGCACATCCCGGTAAAGGACACGTTTGAATGTTGAGATCAATTGATTGCAAACGAAATTGCTATGTGCCGCCTCGGGCAACCCTTCATTCTCAAGTATGTTTAGACTGAAGCCATGATTGGGATCTGCCAGGTTGGCGAAGGTTGTACGGTCGAGATCTTGGGCACTCAAACGACTAAAAATGCGGGTCGCCGAGTCACCGTGCGGGTCAATCAGGCCGACACCGTATCCATTTCGGATGTCCTGCAAGATCATGTTTTCCAGGGCGCTTGATTTACCGGTGCCGGTGCCACCGCAGAGGTAGACATGCTGACCTCTGCTCTTGTCCGCCAGAGACACGGAAAGGTTTGCACGTGTCGTTCCGATCTTCGTACCTTCGAGTTGCGCAGCAGAAAACCGGCGCGCAGCGGCGTAGGATTCCAGCTTCAAAAGAGACGTTTTCTGAGGAAACACAAGGCATGAGCGTGTTCCTCGCGGAACAGCAATCGATAGATTCATCTCGGGGTCGAATTTGGCCGCATCAGTGGTGCCAGAATTTCCGAACGTTTCTTCGCTGAGCGTGGATAGCTGCCAAGGCGCGAAGTCAGATTCCCCGCTCAAATAGACTTCCGCAGACACACCGCTTTTTTGAATCTGCCACGCATTCAGCCAGGTGGAGCACCGATGTAACTGCTGAAGGTCCGGATAGTGCAGAAAATCTTCAGACATCCGTGCACTTAGACTGCCATTCAGAATGCTCAGCGTTCGCAGATCTGCAGCCGTCAGGGCGATCGATGAGAGGACGACTTCAAGGACAAACGGCTTGCCAACAGTTGCCAGCTGATTTGCAAGGTGATCGATCCGCACCCAGGAGCACATGGGATGGGGAAGCACCAACCTCCTCGGAGCAAACTCGCTGACAGCACGAGGCTCCGAAAATACCTTCGTATTTTGCCGGAGTGCTTCAGCCAGGTATTCCGTCGGTGTCATTGCTGGCGGATACAGTCGAGATTGGTTTTTCAAGCTGCATTCATTAGCTGTCTCGGTTTCTTCCACCGCGATGGCTGAATACCCAGGGAAGCTGGCATGGATGGCCGACCCCAGCTCAACCGCATGACGGTCAAACTCATCAAGGGTGCTGCCTGCGAGCATGGCCGTCACCCGAAACGAGTTTCCTTCGCGGGTTCCCCAGTGGAACCTGAGGCGTAGCGAACTGCCCGAAGAAAGAGCTGACACGAAGGAGGTCAGCGCTGAAAGGGCCGGTCGTCGAGCATGGGTCTCGCTGTCACTCTGAACAAGCTCGAAAGCGATCGAAGCTTGCTCTTTTCCAGTGCGCATATTCGAATGGACAGCTTCGCATGTGAGAGGCGGGGAAACGTGATCTTTGGGCATAAGAGCCTCCATCGGCTGAATGATGTGGTCGAGTTTTCTGGCATTGATTGGACTGGCTGTACCCCGGCCGGTTTCTTGGTATCGCTGTGTTTTGCTCTGTGGGCGGTAACGAGAGCACTTCCCACGCGGCACTCGGAAGAGACGTCCGGTCCCCTGCGGATAGTTCCCGGAGGTTTTCGAATTTTTTTGCAGTGGGGATATGGTGCCGGCTGACTTCCAGCGACCCACGTACTCTGCCGCAGTGCCGCATTGGGCCATGGGGGGCACGCATGGCGTGTGAGGTTGCCACTCGGCTCCTTCAGTCCACCCTCGGTCGCAGCCCGCAAACGGGATCTGTGCAAGGGATGTCCGGTGGCCGGGCAGAAGCTCCCGATGATGTGGTGCCCCGGTTGCAGCGGGGCGCCGCGCCCCTAGCTTAGTGCAGCGTGTTAGTCTTGGCGGTTTCTCCGAATGCGATCATGCCGTGTTTGAGCAGTCCGAGTTCGAGGGGGGGCGGTGCGCGCGTGGCGATGGCATGGTCCAGCAGGCGGGTGGCGTTGCGGGTCAGGATATCCCTGGCCGTGGCCATGCGCTGATCCACCGGGGTGGTGTCTAGCACGTCTTCCAGCTCGTCCAGCGTGGCCTCTTCCAACCACCAGGGGGAGATCCGGCGCAGGCTGGTCATGCAGTGCTCCAGGTCATTCTCCATGAAGGTCATGCTGTCTTTCACATGGTTGCGGATCTGCGGCAGCACCCGGGCCTCGAACCCGTCCCGCAGCCGGGCTTCGG
This sequence comes from Aliisedimentitalea sp. MJ-SS2, assembly GCF_032586155.1. Taxonomy (NCBI): domain Bacteria; kingdom Pseudomonadati; phylum Pseudomonadota; class Alphaproteobacteria; order Rhodobacterales; family Roseobacteraceae; genus Aliisedimentitalea; species Aliisedimentitalea sp. MJ-SS2. Next base: position 12,910 of record NZ_JAWHTC010000010.1, on the reverse strand, counting down.
TGCCCTCCGGCCAATCCCCGTTTGCCAGGCGCGCCTTGGCCCGCGCCAACGCTGCCTCAGCCCGGGGTTCCCCTGCGATCAACTCATCGGTCACGATCAGGCTCAACACATAGGCCCAGAAGTCCGGCACCGGCGGCAGTGCTGCAATCACAACCTGGGTGCCGCGCCGCAAAAACCCGGAGACAAGCCCCGAGGGTGATCCGTCCAGGGGGCGATCCGCACTATGCCCTCCCAGGCAGATATTGAGAAAGACCACGTCGGCAACCGGCCCCTCGGACACGGTTGCCTCGTCGATCGTCCTGCCGGGACCCAGCAGGATCACCGGGCCGGTGTCAGGCGTGTCGCCATGGCTGGCCACATGCAGGTAGTCGAGTGTCGGTCCCGCCGGCCAGAGCGCCGGGAAGGTCACCTCGGCCCCACCTGCTGCCTGCCACATAGCGCTGACCGCATCCCCCTCGGCCGCGGCAAGAGGGATGTTCCCATCATCATGGCTCAGAACGCCGATGCGACGGGGAGTTCCCTGCTTCGTGACCGCAAGTGATGCTGAAACACTCTGTTTGTCAAAAAGCCCACGCTTCAGGGCGAAGAACACCAGGCCCGGGTATTGCACGATCTCCAGATCCTCAGGGGCTCCCGCTGTCAGGCCCACGAGATGCAGCGAGCCATGGGTAATACCAATCACCCGGCGCACCCCTTTCAGATGCGGTGCCAGCCTGGACCAGAGAACCTCCTTCTGAAGCTCTTCAAGCGTCGGCCAAAACTGACTTAAATAGGGGGTTTCTGCTTCTGGGTCTGGAAATGCAGGCTCGCCGACATTGAGCCCATACATTTCCATCGCGTATTTTGTACGCTTGTATGCGCTTATTGTCGAAGAACTGTTTCTAGACACATTTCGAGTGCCGTCTCCCTCAAGATTGTTCCGACCATAATCGAACCCGTTGACGCGGTATCCACGCCCGCTAGAGCTCCTCGAAAGAAGCTCAGCACACAGTGATTGAATAGCTGAAGCCGATTTGAGTAGACCATCTGCAGAAAGATATATGGCTGTATTTGGCTTGAAAACAAGCGCGTGAGCGCCAACATGATGACCTTTTTGATTGTGCTGATTTATCAGCACTAGCAATGCCTCGTCACTCCCCAAGCTACTTTGTAAATCGGCAACGCGAATCGATTGATTCGAAAAACTCAAAATCTCAAACCCTGGATGTCGGCGCGCCGCTTCGCGAAGCTTCCGCAATTCACCATGCTTTTTTAAGTACGTGGCTTTCTTCGATTCAAGCTCGGCAGTTGAAATATTTGTGTCAAAATCGAAACCCTGATTTTGAGAAAGCATTTCGCGCAGATTATTCCTCGCTTTTTGGAAGGCCCCAAGCTCGGTATCGCGCAAATCTCCCTTATTCAGGGACAACTGATCCAGAGCTTCTGCAACAATTTCACGCCCTTGAATTGCGATGAGAGCTTCAGGGACCATACTCAATTTCCTCGCACTAAAGCAGTACCGAAACCAATTCGTGTGAAAACCAACGAAAAATTTACGCATCGAGAGCCAGGTCGAACTCTTAGAGATTTCAGGTACTGATAGCTCCAAGACTTCAGTCATTTTTTGACTGGCAAATCTTGTCCAAACCTCCATATTGCTCATTGTATCAAAATGGTTGGAAAGCAAAGCGTAAACAAGGAAGCGCAAAAACTGACTGTCTAGACTAAATCCTACATAACCGCTGTCCAACAACTTCTCAGCGGACTTTAAGTCATCAAAAATCTCCTCGCGATGCGCAACACCATCCAAAATCTGTAGAATATTCGCGCGTTCAGCGAGAAGATAAGCTCTTGTCCAATCAAGCCAACGGATTGCTCGAACATTCGCATTATTCAGATCGCAAAGAGCTTCATTGATTGTTTGAACCGATTCTGAATATTCACCATTTCCCTTTAGTGCAATTGACTTCCACCTTCTGCAAATAGCCCTCAGGCGATCGACTTCCGCGTTTTCACCGCAACTAAACGCCTTAAGAGCATTCAAAGAGGCATTGCATGCCGAAACTGCTTTTTCACATTGACCCATACGCAAAAAAATTTGCGATCTTTTAATTTCGAGTGACGCGACAAATTTTTTTGAACTTCCCGATAACGTACTATCATTCTTCAAAATGGACAGTAATTCATTGCACTCTTCAAGAGCGAGAGAGAACTGATCGCGCAATGTGAATGAACGCACGCGATGTATGGAAAATTGCACACGTGCCGACAGCCAAACGTCACGTTTGTGTTTGATTCTTGGAAGTAGGGGAATTGAGGTCCTGTAAATATTTTGGAAATTCAACAAGTCGCCTTCATCCAAAGAAATTGCGGCCTTTATCGATAAATTTTTCAAAAGTAATTCGTTTATCTCATCACATTTTTGATCCGCCACTTCAAGTAGAGCTGAATGCGCTTCCTCAATTGCGCTATTGGCGGTGACATAATCTTCATTTATCTTGTGGATTTGAGATTTTATTTGCAGTAGTCGAGCCTTACGTACTGCAAGTCGCACCATAGATTTTTGCTTTGAATCCCTGAAATCAATTGGCACCGCTCGAATTGCTTTCAGCGCGTCGTCATGCATCCCAAGTCCAAAATACACATTTGCCAAGGTGGTCCACAAAATTTCCAACTTCTCTTCGCCCCCAGGTTCATCGGCATGCCGTTCTCCCGTGTAGTACTCTCGTGCTATTTCCAGTTCTCGAAGCGATTTACGAAAAGATTCGTTTTTGTGATAAGCAACACCACGCAGCAATCGAATATGGGCATATTTGGATGCATTTTGCCGGCTATCCATCAGCCAATTTTCGTCAATGTGCGATAGCGCATTTTTTGACGCATTTAGGGCATGATTAGGTCGGTTCAATGCTATCGAAACACCAGCAATTCTTCTGTTCACATCGACAATCCATAAATCCAAATCATCACTCTTTTGAAAATTGTCACTCGTTATAAGTTTTCTGACCTTGTGAAGATCTTTTAACGCTTTCTTGGGTTCATTTAACTTGATAGAAGCGTCCACTCTTATCATGTAGCAATCCCGCAAATTATACGTGACAGCTGGATTGTCTTGTTTGGGGGAAGCCTTTATGAACTTAAGTGCTTTGGTTATTGACGATAGCGCCTTTTTGTAGTTTCTTGTTCTATAGTGCGTTGCGCCAATAAGTCGAAGAATGTCCAATCGATAGGCAACCATTTCTGGCAGTTTTTTGCTTGGATGGCTTCTGATTATCCTGTCTGACTTTCTAAATGAAGTTAGCGATTCGTTGAGCTTTCCGATTTTGGCAAGCGCTATCCCACGGCCCTTAAGTGCACTTGCTCGCAAATGAATAATTGGCAGCTTGTTTGCGGACTTTGATTTGTTTGCCACCCCTAAGCTGCAATTAAACGCGTCCAATGAGGGCTGAAATTCACCCTTTTTCCCCAATATTTTTCCGCGTTCAATATATATTACCGCGTGAGTTGCAATTAGGGAGATTCTTTCCTTTCGAGGAATCAATTCCAGCACGGATAATGCACTGCTTAACGACTCAAGCGCATCTTGGTGTTTATTTTGTTGAGATAGCGCTCGACCGCGTTCTGTGGAGCAACGCACTTGCCAGGTGTTCCACACTGAGCTTTCATTACCCTTTACGTTTCTACAAATAACTTCATCCATTTTCGTGAGAGCGAGCAAAGCAGTTTGCGGTTCGTTCGCTCTGATAAGTGCGTTTGCCTGTTGGTAATGGAGCCTTGCTATTTCCTGTTCAACTTCTGGGCAACTTTCTGGCTGTATTTTTGTCAAATAGCTTTCTGCAATAGTGTAGTTTTCGAAAGCTCCAGGAAAGTCTCCGGTCCTTTTGGATGCGGCAGCGCGCGCCATAAAAAGCTGCGCCTGTTCAAAGTTGAGAGATTTTCTGTCGCGTGTGGAAGCTTTTTCCAAAATCTCTTCCGCTTGGTTGAGCAATTCGGTGGAAGATGCGTCGTTTTCCATTACGATCTTCGCCCGTGAAAGAAAAACTAGTAATCGAGCTTTGTGGATAGCTTCCGTACTTCGATCTTTGATGCTCACTTGGTTTATGTTGGCCAGTGCGACCGAAGCCAGACACTCAATTTCCTCCCATTCGCCGTTATAGGACAGTGTCCGCAATTCGCGTATAAGTGCACTCGACTCTATTGATCTAGTGATCGGAGATTTGATCATGTGGTCAAGTTCCTTTTACATTTAATCCATGCAGCAAAGCTTTTGTTCGTCCAAAATAGTAAGCGAAAAGAGGCTGTACGTTGTGCGCGAATTTTGCCCGCCCTGCATGGGGAGAACACGTGGAATTGCCTCGCGCAAAACGGGAGCCTCTCCAAGGGTTCTAACTCCTGCAGTAAAACCGTCTGTCTGCTCTTGAAGCCATCCATGTCGGTCATTGATGCTGCCTTTTGCCTGTTGGCGATGTCTCACGCCTCGACGTTAGAACGGACTGCCCAGCCACGCCAGCCGCGTCGCCGGGCAGCCCGAAGTTTGTTAGTGCTTTTGTGGGCTCCGCTTGCGGCTCCGACGCCCGGGGTTCCCAGATCGACTTTGTGGTTTACGCCCAGGTTTCCGCTGATGCCGATTTCGCGCCTTGTGACGCCTACGATTGACAAACTGTTGCTGAAGCGACTTTGCGCCGTTCAGCCCATCGATGAGCGCCATCAGGGATTTGCCCAGGAAGAACCCCGTCAAGAACCCGGTTGACGCGGTGATGGTCAGGTACCGAACGGCGGTGTTCAACAGCCGCGTCACGCCGGGGCCGCCGCCGTCAAACAGGTGCCAGATTAGAATGGCCGAGATCGACACGGCGACCAAGATTGCCACTTCGCGGATCCGCAGAAACGACGCCATCATGATGGCAAACAATGCTCCGGATGCAACGGATGCCACATCGAAATTGAGACCGGTGGTTTGAATGACCTCAGACATTGGATTCATCCTCTCTTGGCTCGTTTCCCGTCAACAAGCGACGTGGCCCGCTCCAAAGCAGGAACACCGCGCCTGACAGCATTGACATGGTTAAAGTCGACAGGGCGGCCGGGGCGCCTTCCGGCCCCAGCAGGGCATGAAGAACGGCCTGAAGAACGCCGATCAGTGCCAGGACGAGGCACATCACGAACAGAGCAAGGGGTGTGGTCTCAACAAGGCCTACGCGGCTTGCCAGGTCTGCAAACGCGAGTATGACGATAGCCAGGGTCAACAACCGGGCTTGCGACAGGGTTGCGAGTACACCAAGAAGGTATGCCGCCAACAATGGGGGCGCAAACAAATCGCGTATCGCAGATCCGGCTGCGCTGAATAACTCGGGGATATAGGTTTCCAGGGTCATGGCCTTAATCCTTTGGTGATCTTTATGGTGCTGAGGTCCGCATCGGCCAGGATCTATCCCGACCGACATCTGCCTTGGTTTGCCCGGGCCTCTGGAGGAGGCCCGGGATGGTGCTTTGGTTTGCGCCCTCAGGGGGATGGGCCACAGGGGTTTGGCACGCCGGCAGACCCCGCCCCGGCGCCACTTTCAACTGTGTCCCCTGTGCCCAGCGGTGGGCGTTTCGGAAACAGAGTGTCAAAGCGGGACTGCGTGTCAGTCAGCCAGGTGGCTGACGACATTGGTTTGTCTTGAGTTTGCAGCCACGTTCCAGTGTGGTGCGCGAGGTCTTCAAAGCTCTTGACAGCCGGACCTTCGACCGGATCGGAAGGCTTGGCATCAGGGGTCCTGACGCCACCGCTTTCCCCGCCAGTTTCAACACCTGGAAGCGACAAGGACGAACCAGGGTTCAGAAGCCGTTCTGCGACAGCCTTGAGGCTTTCCGAGCTACCTTCTGCCGCTGCAAAGCCGACAGGCATCACACAACATGCTGCGGTAAGGATCAGGGATCTGCAGGTCATTGGCCCACCCCTCCCTGATTTGGCGCCGTGAATACAGGCTGCCTGATCACCTCACTGGTTCCACCTTCGCTCAAGTCTTCAAGAGAAACCTGAAGACTTTGCAATTGCTCAATGGTTGCGAGGATGGTTCGATCTCGTCCCGTTTGTGCAGACTCAACTGTCACTTTGGGCGGATGCTCGGGTTTGCTTGAGAGCGACATCAGGCCGACTGTGATCAAGAGCGCGATGAAGGGTGCTGCAAAAGCAGACAGGAAACCCGGGCTCATTTTCGGTGAATAGGTCATTGTCCCACCCCCCCGTCAAAATTGCGGAAGAAGTCAGCCAGGGCCGCCTGGTCACCACCGTCTTCAAACAGAGGCGACAGGTTTGTCGCAGGGCTCTCGCCCGTCACGGAAGCTTCTAGGCGCTCACCTTCAGACTGGTGCATCGCATCACGCACGGCGTTTATCGAACTGGTCATGCGAACAACGCCAGTGATGACATGATCTGTCTGCACCAAGGCCATTTCAACGGTGGCAGCTTCATTGACCTGCGCGACATAGAAGTTCTCTTCCGTCGCGCGGTGCTGAAGCTCCGATTGGACGAGCGCCGTGTTCTTGGCCGCCACCTGGAACACGCCAGAGACTTTCGCAAAGCGCTCGTAAGCCTTCTGGCGAAGGTCAAACATCTTCTTAAGATGGCCTTCTCTGGATTTGAGATGCCGCCATTCTTCCGCCAGCCCTTTGGCTTCGAAATACTCGTCACCCTGAAGCTGACCATTGGCGAGGACGAAGTCTTTCACGCGCTGCATGCGTTGCGAAGCCTGAGCAGCGTCGGCTTCCAACTGATCAATCTGGGACTGGGTCTCAGCCGCTTCCTTCTGCTTGGCTTCTGCCAATTCAGCGTACTGACGCGAGCCATCAGAGAGGATAACGGTTGTATTCCCGACAATTTCCGCCGCCTCGCCGAGATGCACGTGATTGCTCATGGCTTGATCGACAAAGCAGTTGAGAAGATCGGGAATATGGCTATCAGCCTGGACACCGCGGGTCTCAACATTGCGTTGACAGGCCACACGGTCCTGTTGCGTCTCGATCAATTCGGATGCGAGCGCACCAAGAGCACCGGCTTCCTTGGCCACACGCTCTTCAAGAGCCGCCTTGATCGCAGAGGGATCCGGGTCTTCCCGGACCGCAAATTGGCCCTGCCCGGTCGTCTGGGCTGCAGCGTAGGTTACGGACAATGGACCGGTAATCACGAGAGCGATTGCCGTTCCGGTGAAGAGGGATTTCAAGTAAGTGTTTTTCATCGGTCTTACTCCGTTGAGGTGACCCGCAAGAGGAAGGTTCTTTGCGGGAAGGCCACCCGTAGCCTGGATCTCCCAGGTGGTTCTGGATGGCTCTCGAAGGTGACGTCCGCTCGAAAATCCAGTCATCCCGAAAAAAGTTTTAAGAATGCGCAAAGAACCGTGAGGTGGCCATAGCGGCCACCCCACGCTCAACCCTCAATGGATCCGGGCAACCTGACCATCGTCCGCAATCGGATAGTCGTGACGATGGCGATGGCTCGAAGCATCCCGCAGATGCCGCAATTGGGCATCCAGACGATCAAGGCTCTTGGCAGGGTCAAGATACCACTGCAAAGACCAGATCCTGAACGTGGTCCATCCGAGGTTTGTAAGGACCTGATCGCGTGTCACATAAAGGTCGGTCACAGAAACAGATGCATCTTCCGCGGTTTGATCGGTCAAAATGGCCGCGAGGTACACCTCGGGATCATGCGGGTGTTCAATCGCAAGGTCAGCGCCCAATCCAGATGTCCCCAAAGACCGCCTGACCTGCCAACCGCGAGCTTCAAGAGCCGTTGCCACGGCCTCCGCAAAGGCATTTGGCGCGCTTGGCGAACCGTCGCCCACTTTCCTTTGGTCCGATCCGGGGCGGGTCGCTGCAAACTCAAGGAATGCACGCAAATGATGTGCACCTCGGCTATTGGTGCGTTCCGGGTCAATGTCACCAGGTCGAAGAGACGCAAACACGTGCATTTCCGAGCGAGCACGCGTGATGGCCACGTTGAGCCGCTTTTCCCCACCGGCAGCGCTCAAGGCCCCGAAAGTCATCGCGACCTTACCTGTGCTATCCGGTCCGAATGTAACCGAAAACAAGATCACATCCCGCTCATCACCCTGGATGTTTTCCAGGTTGCGAACGATCACAGGCTCAACGCGCGCATCGTCAAAAAACCAGTTCAGACTTTGGTTGTCAGCACGCTCCTGCTCCAACAAGTCCTGGATCAGTTCCTGTTGAGGCGCATTGAACGTGATGATGCCGAGGGTGGGACGATCAGCCTCAGGCAGCAAAGCCCATTCTTCCATCAGGCCAACGGCTTTTCGAACAATGAGCTTCGCTTCGACCGGGTTTGTTCTTGAACGGCCGCGCCCATACGTTCCGCCAGCACTGTGAAGGCGCAACGCGGATGAGACCCGAGCAACCGACGGGAAGGTAAGCAGGCGGTTTTCATAGTAGTGCTGGTTTGAAAACGCTATCAGCCCTTCATCGCGACTGCGATAGTGCCAGTCCAATGTGCAGGCTGGCAAACCTGTCGCCATGGCTTCATCCAGCACACTGCCAAGATCACTTTCGTGTAGCTCCTGGCCTTCCGGTTCCTCAAAACTGCGTTCGAAGAACCGAGTGGGCGGCAGCTGCTGCGGATCACCAACGATTACAGCCTGCTTGCCGCGTGATAAGGCACCAACGGCGTCCCAAGGGGTGATTTGAGATGCTTCGTCAAATACCACGAGGTCAAATTCAGGAAAGTCCGCAGGAAGATACTGTGCGGCCGTCATGGGGGACATCATCACGCACGGGGTAACTGTCTGCACAACGTCGGGAATCTTTTCCATCAAGTTGCGGATCGGCAAACTTGGGCGTTTGAGGCCCATCTGATGGCGCAGTATGCCGAAGCTGGAATTGCGGGCAACACTGTCAACCTCGGGCAACCCGGTAGACGCCGCGAATGCAATCTCTTGCGCGCATTCCGCCCGGGCCTTACGCAAAGAGCGGGCCAACCGTGCGACTTCATTGTCCCCGGCCATCTTCAATGCGTTGCCGAGCACGTCGCTGCCATCAATATTCTGCGGTAGCCAGCTTTGAAAGAAAGCTGCTCGGAAATCCTTGATAGGGTCGCCAATCTGGCCTTCTGTCAGCGCGTCGCAAAACGAAGACAGCCCATTGTCTTCCGCGTCCTGCCGGACCTGGCCCCACTCGATCCAGTAAGGCACCAGGTCCATCTCAAGACCCAAGCCTGTGACCTTGTCACGGACGTCAGACAAAGATCCAAACTCCAGATCTCCACCTGCTATGCCATTAAAGTCGACCAGCGCCACCTCAAACTCGGTCCGGCTTCGGCTATAGGCATTGATGAGGTCTGCGTCGGGATCCAGTCGTGTTTCTGTCTTCGGCTGGCTTTCGTCGGCCGCCTGGCTGGCCAGGATGTCTCGCAGACTATGTGACGCCTCCAGCACCCCGGCGACCTGAGAAGGATCCGTATCAAGCCCATCGAAAAGGTTGAGGCCGCTGATGGGTGTTTGGGCCAGTTCAGCATTGATCTGCCGCAGCTGTTGAAGTGCTGGTATGTCCGTCTGTGGACAGGCCGTGCCAGAAACAGAATAGGTATGAAGCAAACGCCGGACCTTTGATTGGGCCAATACTGAAGCCGGCCAAAAGGAAGCTTGCGCTTCACGCCATTGCTTTTCAAAGTCATCCAGAGGGATTGGCGTTCCCGTCTCTGATGCATATTGGGCACCCATTGAGCCACGCAACATGCTGGCCCGCCCAAGCAAATCCATTGTTCGATCATCCGATTGCTGAAAGCTGTCGAACGCCTCTGCAACAACATGAACATCTTCAAAGGCGGCGGTATCACTGGGTAACTGGTTCAGCGCATCCAAAAGGTCGAGCAAACCCGATGACACGTCGTTGTCGATTGGAATGGCAAAAGACCGCGCAAGGTCCAGGGCCGTACCCTCCAGGTCGGTGGCCGCCGTCATCAGGTGGATTGCGGCAGCTTCGAGGTTCTTACGCCAGGAAATTGTGAACTTGGGCACACAAATCAATTCCAAATGGGCGCAGGCCTTAATGTGATCAAACACTTCTGCAGCACGGCCGCAAAAAGCTTCCAAATCATCAAGGCCCGGTAACGATTGCCCCAGTTCTTCAAGCTCAAGCTCGAATGGGGCGTCATGCGCCAACACGTGGCCAATGGCATTTCCAACGCTGACACCCGCTTCATCAGGATCAAGCAAACTGCGTGTATAGAGCGCCAGCGCTTGTTCCTGATTGTTATAGGCGTCCACGGCATCGAGCGCCGAGGCTTCGGACCGGTAAGCCGATTTGGTCCAGGCTGCCGCCAGCTGTTCAATCACATCCTTTCGGGTTTGCGACCCGGTATACAAGGCCAGGCAGGATGTTGTCAGTCCCAAGGCATCCAGGCGACGCAGGACCACTTCATGTGCGGCAGGTTTTTCTGCGACGAACAGGACCTTTCGGCCTGCCTCAATGCTTTGAGCAATAATGTTTGCAACGGTTTGGCTTTTCCCTGTTCCCGGGGGCCCCACAATTACCACATCTTTGCCGTCGGCGACCGCATGGATTGCCTTTGATTGGGTAGCGTCAGCCATCAAAGGTGGGACCTTTGAGGATCCATTTTCCAGCCCGCTGAAGGTGAGCTGATCTGGATGGAAAGCACTGTAAGGAATAGGGGGGCTTTCCATCAGGTAGTTCACAAAGCGGCTTTGGCCGAGAGACGCTGCGCGCTCACCCAAATCGTGCCACATGTTGTGCTTGGTGAACGAAAACGCACCGAGCGACACAGCCTCGACGATCTCCAGCCCAGCAACTTCATGGACCGAGGATCGCACGGTCTCGATCGCGTTTTCGACATCCTCCGCCAGCTTTCCACGATCCCCACTGAAAGAAGGAACAGGAAGGGCCAGCTCGAAATCTCTTTGCAGGAACTCAACAAGCGTCTCATTGAACAGCAACTCGTCATCACGCAGGCGCAACTTGTACTCGGACTTGGTGGACCGGCGCTCCAACGCGACAGGTACAAAGACAAGCGGGGCGAGGTAACTGTCGCGATCCCCCACATTCTTTTTCCAACGCAAAAAGCCCACGGCGAGAAAGAGAGACTGAAGGCCGCGTTCTGCAAGATCGCTACGGGATTTTCGGGCAAGCGTTTTGGTGCGTTTGTCCAACTCTTTGCGAGAAAGGCTGGTCAGAAGCTCTCCCTTCGCAAAAGACGTGTTCACCAGCTTCGCAGTGGGTTTGGTGCCCGCACCCGCCGACTTGGAGGATTTCCGAACCGAAATCTCTTCAAGTGGTTTCAACCTCAGCGCCTCGTCACCGCTCAGCTGGTCAACAAGTGAGTCAGGTGACACACAATGTAGCGCAACCCCTTGCCGCACCGGATCATGATTGAGCATGGAGTTTCGCAGAGACAGGTCCAATAGTTTCTTTCGCCATTGATCCAGCCGGCCAGTTTCGTCGCGAGCAGTCTCTTCTGTTCGCAACTTTGGCCGAAGCGGCGTGGTTTTTCCGGGGCTGAGATTTACGCGCGGGATTTTGCGATCCTCTGGCCCGGTATTGGCCGTGCTGGCCATAGGCTTAATCCCTGCCTCGCGCGCGCGGGCGATATCGACAGCAGCGAAGTAACCGTCGCCGTCTTCGAATGCCAAATGCGCTTCTCCGCTCTCCATCGCTTCGGGAAAATGGCATCCGGTTGAGTTCGACGTTGCGAGGGTGCACTCGAAAGCAACAAACTGGCCACCGGTCATCGCCTTACGCAAGTCTTCCTGGCACGTGATCACAACTGAAGGCGCTGACTGCTCCTCCAGCCAGACACCTGTGTATGCATGCATACCAAGTTCGGTGTCTTGAACAACGACGACCGGATCAAATCCGGCGTACTCAATCGCGCTCGCAAACAAAACACTCATGTCCAGGCAATTTGCCAGGCCGCGCGCACGGATCTGATCTGGAAGTCGGACCTTCTGTCCGTGCGTTTCAAACGATGGTGCATGCAGCGAATAGCCGATGCTCAACTCACATATTGCAGACCAAATGGCCGACAGGATTTCGGTGACACGCTCCCGATCCTCATCCTTGTACCCCCTCAGAGAAGGGTTGTTCCCGGATGACTTCAGGATTTCCGTTGCCCGCTTCACCAAAGCCACCACACTTGGATCGTTTGGCCCAACAAAGGCGGCAAGCAGAGAGCTTGACGTTGCCATCCCGCCCCAGTGGTTGCGCGCCAGCACTTCGATCGAATGCTGGTCGCGGGCCAGGACCTGGTCTTCATGCCGCAGGGTGAATTCAATGTTGCCCCGCTCTGTTTCATTCAGGCGATCAAGAAATTCGAGGTCGGGATGTAATCGCCCGACCGGAACTTCGACCGTCTGTAATGCTGGCAGCGACGACAAATGCCAAGTCGCTGGGAGCAGCGCGCCAGGGCGCGTTACCAGCTCAAGGGTCAAGTCTTCCAAAGCGCGTGCGGTGTTGTTCGTCACCTGGATCTGGGTGATCAGGTGCGTGCCGTTTTGGACATGGGCATAGCTCATCTGAGGAACCGTACTGACTTCGATCGCAAAGCCTTCATCGGAGTCTTTGCGCTCTTGGGAGTTTTCGGCGGTGTCAGGTGCAGGGTGATCGGCGGGAGTGTATACTGTGTCGGGCATCGTCTTGATCCTTCAAAAAGAGGTTTCGATGTAAGCGATGTCCCTCTCCGGGTGAGAGTCTCCCGAAAACTATGAGGTTTCTTCTCGCCGTTCTCACCCGAGCTCGAAATCGCCGCCCAAAAATCGGCTGTGAAGTTGGCCCATTTACGCTGCGGTTCGGGATCGTTTGCGCTCCGCCCGGACATTCTTCACACAAGCCCCGCTCGTGGGGTTCAATGGAGGATGGACCGATGGAAACGATTGTTAAACTGACGCACCATGCAGAAACCCGCAGCAACCAGCGCGGCATC
>NZ_JAWHTC010000009.1:0-46550 GCF_032586155.1 Aliisedimentitalea sp. MJ-SS2 | reverse complement strand
TTGTTGCGCAGATGCAGCAGCGTCCGGCCGTTGACGGTTGCGTTGGTTTCCTCGACCAGGATTTGCGCTGTGCCGTCGTTACGCTGGACATCCAGTGCCGCATCGGAGGACGGTGAAGACGTCCCGATCCCGACCCGGCCATCCGGATCGATGTAGATCGAGTTCGACGGCGCGCCCGGGCGGATGCGGAAGGGCAGGGTGCTGCCATTGGTGGCGTCACGGATAAAGAAGTTGGTCTCGTTCGCTGCCACGTCGAAGGTTTGGGCAGCAAAGCCCGAACTGCCGTCCTGAGCAAGCCGCAGGGTGGGGGTGTTGCCGCTGACGGCGTGGATGTCGACCGACGGGGTGGCGGTGCCCAGCCCGAGGCGGCCACCGTCATCGACGTAAAGCGAATTGGAAGGGGCGCTGGCTTCGATCGTGAAAGGGGTGCGGCCGCCGTCGATGTCATCGATCGAGAATTTGTTGGCACCGCCATTGGAGGTATCATTGGCAGTCAACTGCCAGTCATTGGTGGGGAAACTGGCCGAGACCGACGTATCCTGGAACTTGATCCGGAGGTTGTTTTCCTTGAGCCGGATGGTGTCGAAGCCGAAGCTTTCACCGTTCACACAGTCGAAGCCGACGCAGAGGCTGCCATCGACGATCACATCATCGAGGTGGACAATATCGGCCTGGGCAACGCTGGCCGCAGCGGTCAGCGCGGTGGCGCCAAGCCAGGCTTTTAGAGTGGGCTTAAATTTAGACATTTCTGTCTCCTTTCAATGGGTTGCGCGGTTCTGGCTATCGCGGGGACCAGGCGCTGCAATTCAATTCCATTTGCGCGTTCCCGGGGTAATCAGCCGGGGCAGCTATTTTTTGAACCAATACACTTGAAACCGTCTTGTCATCGAGAATCGGTGATTCCGAGCTGGAAAACAATGACTTTCCGAAACGTTCTCGGGCCCTCCAGATTCCCGTGATGCTCGAAAAAGAGCAAGTAAAACAATCAACTAAATACACAGCCCCGCGACAAGCCGGGCAATGAACAAGATTTTACGACAGAACCGAGTAAAACTTAAGGATTTCTTGCAAAAAGTGTAAACCCGTCTCGAGATTGCATATTTTCTCCGTGATCCCTCCAGGCCTGCAGTTCTGGCAGGTTACCCCGCCCTTACCGGACCGCTCCGAATGGTAAACGCGCGGTTTTTGCAAAAAATCAGGGGGCTGGACTCCGTCTGCTATCTGTCGGGTATCTGTCGGGCGTTCGGTGGGACAGGGAAGAGGCAGGGTTTTTCTTAACGCAGCGCCCGCTGGCCCGATCCCCCGCCACCGCTCTGGCCTTGGGGGAAGCGAGCGTGTATCGGAAACCATGACAGGGGCAGAGCCGGGGCACCGGGCATGAGCGACGAGACAACATCAACCAGCCGCGACACCGGCATCCGGGTGCTCAGGACCGAGGCACAGGCGCTGAGCCAGATGGCGCAGGCCCTGCCGGACGGGTTCGAGCAGGCGGTCGAGATGATCCTCGAGGCACCGGGCCGGGTGATCGTGGCGGGCATCGGCAAGTCCGGCCATATCGGCCGCAAGATCGCCGCCACCCTGGCCTCGACCGGGACCCCGGCGGATTTCCTGCATGCGGCCGAGGCCAGCCATGGCGACATGGGGATGGTGACGACGGATGATGTCTGCATCCTGATTTCACGCTCGGGCGAGACGGCGGAACTGGGCGATCTGTTGCGTTACACAAGGCGGTTTTCGGTGCCGATGATCGCGATTTCCTCGAAGCCCGAGAGCACGCTGATGCAGGCCGCCGATTGCGGGTTGCTTCTGCCGGACCTGCCCGAGGCCTGCGCCATCGGGCTGGCGCCGACCACCTCGACCACGCTGACGCTGGCGCTTGGCGATGCGCTGGCGGTGGCGGTGATGGAGGCGCGCGGGTTCGGGCCGGAAGATTTCCAGACCTTCCATCCCGGCGGCAAGCTGGGGGCACAGTTGATGCGGGTCGAGGAACTGATGCATGGGGCCGAGGCGCTGCCGCTTTGTGCGCCGGGCGATGCGATGACCGATGTGCTTCTGACCATGACCTCGAAAAGCTTTGGTATCGCGGCGGTGGTGGATGACGGGCGGCTGGCCGGGGTGATCTCGGACGGGGATTTGCGCCGTCATGTCGACGGGCTGATGCAGCTGACGGCCCGCGATGTCGCCACGCCCGATCCGGTGACGGTGACGCCCGACATGCTGGCGGCGCAGGCCCTGGCGCTGCTCAACGAACGCAAGATTTCAGTGCTGATGGTGGTGGATCAGGAGCACCGCCCGTTGGGGGTTCTGCATATCCATGATTTGCTGCGGGCCGGGGTGGCCTGAGGCGGGGTTGTGGTGGTTCTGAATGTTGGGTTTGATCCCAAAGTGACAATTGCCGTAATTCCAGCTCAGAGTCTCAGACTTGCTCGCCCGACGGGTCCAGCCGCCAATCCTTCATCAAGAAATCGAAAAGTGTTTCTGCGAGTACCTCAGTCTCCAGCGAATGCTTGTCGACCTCAACAACAGCCCAATTTCTGTTGGGATCGAGCGCTACGCAAAAGCCGTTGTAGTCATCGCCGATGAAAATCAGGCTCTTCAAATCGTCAGCGGCATTGTTACCGTAAATGTAGCTTGAACTAAGCGGTTCATCGTAGAGTTCGAAGAACATTTTCCCGATGGTTCCGCCGCCGATTTCACTTAGAAAGTGTACGTAATCTTCCGGGAGTGCTTGGGCGGAATCAATAGCTCTTACAGGTCCCCGGGCGGTTCCATATGCTTTATTTAGCTTCGCTTTAAGAACAGCGATGTCCGTTGAATCGAGTTTTGACATATCGAAACAAGGGCATGAGAAAGGTACTTGTTCAATGGTTTTTCTTGTTTGCTCTTGTGAATAGTGAGAGGCAGCTTCGTCCCGCTGCCCCGACCTTATGCTCCCCGGATACCCGGCTGATCCCAGCCCGTTCAGACCCACAGCATTGCATCATGAGCGCAACTGGCGCAGAACACGCCCATGAAAACAGTGATCATCATTCCGGCGCGCTATGCGTCGCAACGCTATCCCGGTAAACCGCTGGTCGAGCTGCGGGACCGCGACGGCCAATCCAAAAGCCTGATCCGGCGCAGCTGGGAGGCGGCGATGGCGGTGCCGGGGATCGACGGGGTTTACGTCGCCACCGATGACGAGCGTATTCGCGATGCGGCCGAGGCGTTCGGTGCGCAGGTGATCATGACCTCGGAAAGCTGCCGCAATGGCACCGAACGCTGCGCCGATGCGCTGGCGGTGGCGGGGATCGAGGCCGATCTGGTGATCAACCTGCAGGGCGACAGCCCGCTAACCCCGGCCTGGTTTGTCGAGGACCTTGTGAAAGCGATGGCCGAGCGGCCTGACATGGAGATGGCAACGCCGGTTCTGCGCTGCGATGCGCAGACCTATGCCCATTTCGTCGCCGACCGGAAGGCGGGCCGGGTAGGGGGCACAACAGCGGTGTTTGGCACCGGGATGCGGGCGATCTATTTTTCCAAGGAAGTGATCCCCTATATCGACCCTGACAAGGCCGATAGCGCCTATGATGAGGTGTTCCACCATGTCGGGCTTTATGCCTATCGCCCCGATGCGCTGGCCCGTTATGTCACCTGGGCGCCGGGGCGGCTTGAAGGGCATGAGGGGCTGGAGCAGCTGCGGTTCCTGGAAAACGGCGTGCCGGTGTTGTGCGTCGAGGTCGAAGGCAAGGGCCGGGTGTTCTGGGAGCTGAACAATCCCGAGGATGTGGCGCGGATCGAAAGTATTTTGATGGCGGAGGGCGAGGCATGAGCGAGGCAAAGGTTTTTCAGATCGGTGACATCACCGTCGGTAACGACCAGCCGATCTTCCTGATTGTCGGACCGTGTCAATTGGAGAGTCGCGACCATGCGCTGATGATGGGTGAGAAGATTGCCGAGGCCTGCGCCGAGACGGGGACGCGGTTCGTGTTCAAATCCTCCTATGACAAGGCCAATCGCTCGTCGCTGGGCTCGTCCCGTGGGATTGGCATGGAAGAGGGGCTGCGTATTCTCGACGAGGTGCGCGAGACCTTTGGCTGCCCGATCATTACGGATGTGCACGAGACCTCGCATTGTGCCGCCGCCGGAGAGGTGGTGGACGTGATCCAGATCCCGGCGTTTCTGTCCCGCCAGACAGACCTGTTGCTGGCGGCAGGTAACACGGGGCGGGTGATCAACATCAAGAAGGGTCAGTTCCTGGCCCCCTGGGAGATGTGGAACGTGGCCGAGAAGGTGGCGAGCACCGGCAACGAGCGGATCATGCTCTGCGAGCGCGGCACATCCTTTGGCTATAACACCCTGGTCAATGATTTCCGCGGATTGCCGACCATGGCCGAGACCGGCTACCCGGTGATCTTTGACGCCACCCATTCGGTGCAGCAGCCCGGCGGGCGCGGCAATTCCTCCGGCGGTGAGCGCAAATTCGTCGCCGCGCTGGCGCGGGCGGCAGTGGCCGTGGGGGTGGCGGGATTGTTCATCGAGACCCACCAGGACCCGGACAATGCGCCCTGTGACGGGCCCAACATGATCCCCGTGGATCAGATGGGCGCACTGATTGCCGAGCTCAGGGCGTTCGATAATCTGCGCAAGCGTGGGTGAAAAGCGGGTTTGCTGAGAAACAGGGTCGAAATTTAGTTAACATAACAACTATTATGCGGCATAATTTTTGAGCCTGAACCGGCGCAGCAGACGCATCCCCGGCTGACGCCGGGAATGCGCTTTGATCTGGTCTGGATCAGTTGCGTGACGGGTAGATCCCATAAAGCGCGATACAGATCTGCAGGCCGAGATACGGGCTTTCGACATTGGTGGCCACGCTACTGCCCGTGTTCTGAATCATGTTCGGGCTCATCGTCACATTGGCGGGCTTGTCGCTGTAGATCTGAACCTCGGTATTGGGGTCGCCCGTGTTGGGATCGGCCAGAAGGTCGGTCCCCGGCCCCAGCTTGTTGCCCTGGGCATTGGTCGCATGCACCTGGTGGTTATGCGAGGCCAGGTTGTTGGTGGTCAGGGTCACGGCTTCAACCCCGCCCCGTTCTCCGATCACGTAGGCCGGAAGCCCGGCCCCGCGACCGTAATGAATCGGGGCGCGGCCGCGCAGGTCGGGCAGGCCGAAGGTGGTGCGCCCGTCGCCGCCATAGTATGTTCCCAGAAGCGAGAAAAGCGCCTGGTTCGAGCTGATCGCCAGCAGCTGACCCCCGGCGGCGGCCCAGTCGCGCGGACAGAAATTGCCGGCAAACACCATCATTTCACCGACATAAGGCTGATCGCCAGCGGTGGCCCCCGAGGGCGCCATGGCCCCGGACAGGCAGAGCGCCGAGATTGCAGCGGTTGTTTTCAAAGCGTTTTTCAATGATCTATTCCTTCTGCAAATCAATTGCGCGACGGGAAAGTGCCGGTCGTGGCGATGCACCAGTTCAACACCAGGTAGGGGCTTTGGACAGCAATGGGTTGCGAGCCGCCGGTCGATCCGATCATGCCCGGATCCATCACCTGGTTCGGGGTGGCGCTGCCATCCTTGTAGATATGAACCTCGGTGTTGGGATCGTTGGTGTTGGGATCGGCCAGAAGATCGCCGCCCGGCCCGAGCTTGTTGCCCTGGGCGTTGGTGGCGTTCACGATATGGTTATGCGCGGGCATCTGCGCCACGCTCAGCGTGCGGGTCGGCGCCCCGCCCTGCTGGCCCATGCTCACATGGGCCAGTCCCGGACCGGTGCCCTGCGATTGCGGCACGCGCCCGATCAGGTTGGGCAACCCCATCGTGGTGCGGCCGTCGCCGCCATACATGGTGCCGATAATCGAAAACAGCGCGGTGTTCGACGAGATCGCCAGCAACTGGCCATCCGCCCGGGCCCAGCCGCGGGGGCAGAAGTTTTCGCCAAAGGCGCGGACCTCGCCGATCAGCGGGCCGGCCTTGGCGGGTGCGGTTGCCGCAGCCAAGCCTGCAATCGCAAGCACAGCCGCAGATTTCAAAGTATGTCGTCCAAATTTCATCTTGTCTGTTCCTTCAAACCGAGGGGGCGATCAGTTGCGCGACGGGAAAATGCCCTGAAGGGCGATGCACCAGTTCACGGCCAGAAACGGATCCTGAACCCCAAAGGTCTGGCTGCCGCCGGTGTTGGAAATCATCGCGGCATTCATGATCTGCTGTCCGACGCCACCGTCGTGGTAGATATGCAGCTCGGTATTGGGATCATTGGTGTTGGGATCGGCCAGGTAATCGCCGCCCGGCCCCAGCTTGTCGCCCTGGGCGTTGGTGGCGTTCACCAGGTGGCTGTGCGCCGGCATCGTCTGGATCGTCATCGTCGCCGTGGTGGCCCCGCCACGCTGGCCCTGGGTATAGCTGCCGAAGCTGGCGGTGCCATTGTGGACCGGCATCCGGCCGCGCAGATCCGGCAGGGCAAAACTGGTGCGCCCGTCACCGCCATACATGGTGCCCAGCAGCGAATAGAGCGACTGGTTCGAGCTGATCGGCAGGAGCTGCCCGTCGGCCGCCGCCCAGCCGCGGGGACAGAAATTGAAGCCCACCGGCATCAAATCCCCCAGCATCGGGTCGGCATCCGCCTGGGCCACGGCGGCCGGCAGGCAGGCCGACAGCGCCAGTGCGGCGGTTTTGACTTTCATCGTCAAGAAATGTCTCACCTTACAATATCCTTTCTTGAAATCTCGTGTCCGACCCCTCGTCGGAAACCCCGGAAAAAGCGTTCGTTAAATACTGATGAAACCATCCCTGGCGTGCCCGGATCCGGGGCCTGAAAAAATAATAGTTACAAAAACGCTTCGCAGGCAGGATGCCCCCAAGCCCATCACAAAACAAGGATTTAATATGCGTTTTGGGGAGCGGCACCGGCAGGCCCCCAGGCTGGCTACACCCGGAATCCGGATCAGTTGCCGGGCAGGCCTGCGATCAGCTCGTCCAGGATCCGGATGATCTGATCTTCGCTCAGCTGTCCGCCCGACAGCATGGCGGCGCGCGGATCGCCCTGCCAGCCCGGCGCCTCGATATGGGCCATGAAGCTGCGGGCCGTGGCATCGCCCACGACCAGCGTCAGATCGCCCCCGGCCCATCCCGGCCGCAACGCCCTGAGGCGCGCCTGAAACAGCGGACACAGCGTATCGGGCAGCCGGACCTTGGCATGGGCCGGTTTGCAGGTGACATCCAGGTCGGAAGATTTGGCCATGGCATTTCCTTTCATCCCTGCCCCCGGTGACAAGGCAACCAGCGACAGGACAAACAGTGCACCGATCAGCATATGCCGCATCACATCAAACCCATCATAGCGGCGGCACGGCGAACACCGGCATGTCACCGCCCTTTGCAAGAAACATCTGCCCGGCATCCAGCGCCTCGCGGATGGTCACATCCATGTCGAGATAGCGATAGGTGCCCAGCCGCCCCACGAAAGTCACGCCGCTTTCGGTCTCGGCCCGGGCCACGTAATCGGACAGCAGCGCCTTTTCGCGGACCTGACGGATCGGGTAATAGGGAATGTCGCCCTCATCGCAGGCGCGCGAGAACTCACGATAGCAGACCGAGCCGTCATGCTCTTCCCAGGGGCTGAAATGCTTGTGCTCGGTGATACGGGTATAAGGCACCTCTTCCTCGCCGTAATTCATCACCGCACAGCCCTGGTAATCGCCATCATAGGTGAAGCGTTCGAAATCGAGCGTGCGATAGCCCAGCCGCCCCAGCTCATAATCGAAATACCCGTCCAAGGGGCCGGAATAGAATATGTGATCAAACCCTGCGGCCTGATCGCGGGTGAAGCTGCGGTTCAGGTCCACGGTGATGCCGGGGTGATCGAGGATGCCTTCGATCATCGCGGTATAGCCCTCCTCGGGCATGCCCTGAAACCGGTGAAAGAAATAGTTGTCGTCATAGTTGAAGCGCACCGGCAGACGCTTGAGGATCGCGGCCGGAAGCTCGGACGGGTGCAGCCCCCATTGCTTGATCGTGTAACCCTTGAAGAAGGCCTCGTAGAGGTCGGGGCCGACAAAGCGCAGCGCCTGTTCCTCGAATGTCTGCGGATCGCTGATGCTGCGGTCGGCCTGGGCCTCGATGAAGGCACGGGCCTCGTCCGGGCGCAGGGTGCGCCCATAGAACTGGTTGATGGTGTGCAGGTTGATCGGCAGGGAATAGACTTGGCCCTGCGACGTGGTCTTGACCCGGTTGCGATAGGGCCGGAACCGGGCAAAGCGGTTGACGTAATCCCAGACCCCTTCGTCATCGGTGTGAAAGATATGCGGCCCGTAGACATGCACCATGACCCCGGTGTCGCCGTCACGCTCGGTATGGCAGTTGCCGCCGACATGGGGCCGCGCGTCGATCACCGTGGCACGGTGCCCGGCCTCGGCCAGCACCCGGGCAATCACCGCCCCGCTCAGGCCCGCCCCGACAAGAAGAATATCCAAGGGCACCCGTCCTCTGCCTGTCTCACCACACCATTTCTGCCACCGCTTTTCCCATGGCATCGCGACAATGGCAATCATCCCACCCTGCCGGGGTGGCAATCCTCCGCTGCCCGATTATTGCCATATCCCGCGCATATCAGGGCGGGGCTCAAGGTCATCTTGTATGGCCCGTATGAAAGCGTTACGCGGGAATGGCCGATTCACGTTTTTCCGGAACGCCCAAGGCATTGCACAACCATGGCGGAACACCCCGACCAACCGATTGAAAAGGACCCGATATGTGCCTGATCTGTACCAGTCGTGACATGAATATTGACCGTTTTGCAGGTGGGTTGGACATATTTCCCCTTCCCGGAACATTGGCCGCGGCCAGCGATCTGCTGAGCCCATCGGTTGCCGAAGCAACGCTCACGACACAGGTCACCTATGCCCAGGCCACCTATACCGAGGCGGGCGATGCCGCCGCCAGCACCGCCACCACCTATACCGTGTCGGTGGGCGACACGTTCAACGGCGCAATCTCCAGCGGCGCCGACCAGGACTGGGTCGCCGTCAACCTGGTGGCCGGACAGAGCTATGTGTTCTGGGTCTGGGGCACCGGCGGATCGGCTGTCGGACTGTCGGACACCACGCTCAGGGTGCATGACAGCGCCGGCAACGAGATTGCCTTCAATGACGATGTCTCTTCGGGAAACTATTTTTCGGCGATCCAGTTCACCGCCACGGCCACCGGCACCTATTACATCAATGTGGGCGGCTTTAGCGGCTATGTCCCCGATGGGAATGGCGGCTCCGTATGGGTGGACTCAACCGGCACCTACACGCTGCAGGTATCCTATGACACCTTCACCATCGACGAGGTCGCCACCTACCTGACCGAGTTCGACTGGGGCCGGACCGCGCCGCTGCATTTCGCGGTCACCGCTGGCGGCACGCTGACCTACAATATCGACGCGCTGACCGCCGAAGGGCAGCAGCTGGCGGAATGGGCGCTGGAAACCTGGGGAAATGCGCTTGGCATCACCTTCACGCGGACCAGCTCGGCCTCGGCGCATATCGTCTTTGACGACGACCAGAGCGGCGCCTTTGCCGGGCCGTCCTCGTTCAACCCGCTCACCGGGATCATTTCGCAATCCAGCGTCAATGTCGGCACCGGCTGGCTGGCCACCTATGGCACCACGATCGACAGCTATTCCTTCATCACCTACCTGCACGAGATCGGCCACGCCCTGGGGCTGGGCCATGCCGGACCCTATGACGGAAGCGCCACCTACGGGATCGACAATCTCTACCTGAACGATAGCACCCAGGCCACGATCATGAGTTATTTCTCGACCGTGGAGAATCCCAACGTGTCGGGCAGCGATGTCAACCTGATCTCACCGATGATCGCCGACCTGGTGGCGGTGCATGGGATGTATGGCACGCCCAATGCCTATACCGGCAACACCACCTGGGGGGCGAATTCGAATGTCGGGGGCTGGCTGGGCGACCTGTTCGCCATCATGTTCGACGGCGCCCCGGCCAACCCTGCGCTTTATACCGGTGGCTCGATCGGGATGACCATCCATGACAGCGGCGGCAACGACACGCTGGACCTGAGCCCGGTGAGCGTGGGCCAGCGCATCGACCTGCGCCCGGAAACCCTGTCGGATGTCGCCGGGTACCAGAACAATTTCGCCATCGCCCGCGGCACCATCATTGAAAATGCCATTGGCGGCTCCGGCCATGACCAGATCACCGGCAACAGCGCGGGCAACCGCCTGGAAGGCAATGGCGGCAACGACACGGTCGATGGCGGGGCGGGCAATGACACCGCCGTGCTCGACGTGACCCGCGCCAGCGTCACCGCCACCGACCTCGGCGGCGGCCAGATCCAGGTGATCTCGGCGCTTGGCACCGACACCTACAGCAATGTGGAGAATTTCGAGTTCACCGACGGCACCGTCACCGCCGCCGAGCTTCTGAACGGCACGGGCACAATCACCGGCACCCCCGGCCCCGACAACCTGGTGGGCGACGGCAATCCCAACACGATCCTGGGCCTTGGCGGCAATGACACGCTGCAGGGCGCCGGCAACAACGACTCGCTCCAGGGTGATGGCGGCGACGACACCCTGCGCGGCGATGCCGGCAACGACACGCTCAATGGCGGCACCGGCATCGACACCGCGCTTTATGTCGGACCGGTCAACACCACCGTGAACCTCGGCACCACCGGGGCCCAGAACACCGGCCATGGCCTCGATCAGCTCATCAGCATCGAGAATGTCACCACCGGCGGCGGCGATGATCAGATCACCGGCAATGGCGCCGCCAACCAGCTCACCGCCGGGCCGGGCAGCGACACGCTGCAGGGCGCAGGCGGCAATGACTCGTTGCGCGGCGAGGCCGGCAATGACACCCTGCGCGGCGATGCCGGGGATGACACGCTCAACGGCGGCACCGGCATCGACACCGCCCTTTATGTCGGACCGGTCAACACAACCGTGAACCTCGGCACCACCACGGCGCAGAACACCGGCCATGGCCTCGATCAACTCCTGGGCATCGAGAACGTCACCACCGGTGGTGGCGATGACCAACTCACCGGCAATGGCGCCGCCAACCAGCTCACCTCGGGACCGGGCAGTGACACGCTGCAGGGCGCCGGCGGCAACGACACCCTCACCGCCGGGCCCGGCACCGACACCCTGCGTGGCGATGCCGGAGACGATGTGCTCAATGGTGGCAGCGGCATCGATACCGCGCTCTATGTCGGACCGGTCAATACCACCGTGAACCTCGGCACCACCACGGCCCAGAATACCGGCCATGGCATGGACCAGCTCCTGGGCATCGAGAACGTCACCACCGGTGGCGGCAACGACCAGGTCACCGGCAATGGTGCCGCCAACCAGCTGACCTCGGGACCGGGCAGTGACACGCTGCAGGGCGCCGGCGGCAACGACACCCTCACCGCCGGACCCGGCAATGACACCCTGCGCGGCGATGCCGGAGACGATGTGCTCAACGGCGGCACCGGCATCGATACCGCGCTCTATGTCGGGCCGGTCAACACCACCGTCAACCTCGGCACCACCGGGGCCCAGAACACCGGCCATGGCCTCGACCAGCTCCTGGGCATCGAGGATGTCATCACCGGCGGCGGCAATGACACAATCACCGGCAGTGGCGTCGGAAACCATATCAGCACCGGGGGCGGGCATGACAGCGTCTCGGGGGCGGGCGGCAATGACACCCTGAATGGCGAGGCCGGCAATGACACCTTGCGCGGCGATGCCGGCAACGATGTGCTCAACGGCGGCAGCGGCATCGACACCGCGCTCTATGTCGGGCCGGTCAATACCACCGTGAACCTCGGCACCACAGGCGCCCAGAACACCGGCCATGGCCTGGACAGCCTCTCCGGCATCGAGAATGTCATCACCGGCGGCGGCGATGACCAGCTCACCGGCAACGGGGCGGCCAACCAGCTGACCGCCGGGGGCGGCAATGACACGCTCACCGGAGCGGGCGGTAACGACACGCTCAATGGCGGGGCGGGCAATGACTCGCTGCGCGGCAATGAAGGGCACGACACGCTTGATGGCGGCAGCGGTAATGACACGCTCAATGGCGGCGGCGATGGCGACGTGCTGACCGGCGGCACCGGGGCCGATACCTTCGTCTTCGGCAATGGCGACTCGATCGATGATGGTGTCAACCGGATCGGCACCGACACCGTGACCGATTTCGAGCGCGGCACCGATGTGCTCGATGTCTTTGGCTTCACCTCCTATCTGGGTGAGTTTGCTGGTGACATTGCGGCCCTGGCAGCGCTCAGCGGGCAGGCCGGAGAGGCCGTGCTGGTCATCCGTGGCTCGGATGGCGAGCTCTGGGTCGACGTGAACGGTGACGGGGTCATCGATGCGGGTGGGCTCGACATGATCATCACGCTGGAGGGGATCACCGATCTGGAACAATCGGACTTCCTGTGACCTGAGGCGCAGAGAGAAAAACCCGGCGCGCAGGTCCGACGCCTGGATTTGTGATCACATATAAACTTGTGATCACACCCCCTGCCCCGCCGCCAGTGCGGGTATCGCCGGACGTCAGGCCATCAGCTCCTGGTGCAGTGCAATGGCCTCGTCGAGATCGTCGAAATAGCTGATGCGACCATGTTCCAGCACCATGCCGGAATCGCAGAACTGCCGCACCTGGTTCATCTCGTGGCTGACCAGGATGGCGCTTGAGGTCTTCATCCGCTCACGGAACACGGCGCGGCTCTTGCGGCGGAACTTGGCATCGCCCACTGCCGTGACCTCGTCCACCAGGTAGGTGTCGAAACGGATCCCCATCGAGGTACCGAAAGCCAGGCGCGAGCGCATCCCCGAGGAATAGCTGCGCACCGGCATGTGGAAATGTTTTCCCAGTTCGGCGAAATCCTGAACGAACTGGATAAGGCTGGTGGTGTCGACCCCGTAGATGCGGGCGATGAAGCGCACGTTCTGCGCCCCGGTCAGTTCGCGGTGAAACGAGCCGCCGAATCCCACCGGCCAGGAAATCGTGCCATCCGACACGATCTGGCCGTGATCGGGCCGCATGGTGCCGGCAATCATCTGCAACAGGGTCGATTTTCCGGCCCCGTTGCGCCCCAGAAGCGCCAGAGACTTGCCAGTGGGCAGGGTGGCGTCGAGATTGTCGATCACCACCTTGCGGGTGCCGTTGACCCAGAAACTCTTGGTCAGGTTCTCGAAACGGATCATCCCCGGCCCCGCAGATCTACCGGCGATCGCGGATGGAATAGTAGACCAGCGCCAGGATGGCCCAGCTCAGCACCAGCAAGAGCCCCATGAGCCCCAGGATCATGAGGCGCTGTGGGAACTCCGAGCTTTGCGCCCTGGTTGGCTGGATATAGGCCGCCAGGTAACGGCTCTGCCGCGCGGCCTTGGCCCGGGCCGCCTCGACCGCCGCCAGGGCGGCGCGATAGGTTTCCTCGGCAAATTCGCGGTCCACCACGAGGCTTTCATATTCGGCCAGCAGGGTCGGGTAATCCTCGCGGCCGCTGTCCTGGGTCGGCTGATCGCTGGCAAAGGAGTCGCGTTCGCGGGCGATCCGTTCGCGGATCACGTCGATCCTGAGCTGGGCCTGGGTCACCCGCGGGTCGGCGCTGCTGGCGTTCTCGGTCAGAAGGTCATGGTCGATCAGCGCCTGGGCCAGCTGTTGCTGCAGGTTGTTGAGAACCCCCATCCGGCCCTGGATATCGGCCTCGGGGTCGACGATCTGGGTCCGGGTGCGATAGCGGGTCAGGGCCTCGCGCGCCTCTTTCAGGCGCCCGAGCGCCGCCTCCTGGTCGGCCAGGGCATGGCGCATCGCGTCCTCGCGCGCCGCGGTGTTGAGCGCGTTGATCATTTCCTGGCTCTCGGTCAGGATTTCCTGCGCAATCGTCCGGGCCATATCGGGATCAAACGCCAGCACCTGCAACTCGGTCAGGCCCGAAGACTGGTCATAGGAGATCCGCACCACCCGTTTCCAGAACCACAACAGGTCCTCGATCGTGGCATCGGGCCAGATCGAGAACAGCGGATCCTTCCGCCAGTATTCGGAGTAATGACCGGCCAGATCGACCCGGGTCTGGATGCGTTCGACGATCTCCTGGCTCTGGATGAATTCGTAAAGCACATCGCCATCGGTGCCGGTGCCTGCCCCGCTGGTGAACTGGGTCAGCCCGCCGATCAGGTCAGAGGCGCTGGCGCCTTCCTCGCTGCGCACGGTGAAGCCCACGGTCGAGCTGTACTGATCGCGGGCAATGGAAAACATGTAGAAGGACCCCAGGGCCAGCGGCAGCAGGACCAGGATCAGGAAACTGACCAGAAGCCCCCAATGACGCCGCTTCATCCGGGCCGGTTCGGCCAGGGGGCGGATCTTGACAACCGGAGGCGCGGGCGGCTTTTTCCGGCCGGGACCACCGGGTTTTCCCGCTTTTCCGGAGCTGGGAAGCGACAGGTTCAACCGCGGCCTTTCAGCTGAATCCGTCGTGGTATTTGCGTTATCGGTCAAAAACTTGCCTCGGGTCCTGCCGGTTTGAAAACCGCTGTCTTCTTGTACATAATCGCAGGATCGAACGCTAGGACCAGTTGCAGCATGTCAGCCCCCACCGATCCGTCCCTGCCAACGCCCCTGCCAACGGCGGGACCGGGAACAACTCGGCCGTTTGCCACGCCGCGCACCGTCATGGCGCTGGTCCTGCGCGAGATGTCGACCCGTTATGGCCGCTCGCCGGGGGGCTATGTCTGGGCCATCCTGGAACCGCTGGGCAGCATCATCGTCCTGGGCCTTGGGTTTTCGCTCCTGTTGCGCAGCCCGTCGCTGGGCAGCAGTTTCATCCTGTTCTACGCAACCGGCTACCTGCCCTTCAATCTCTATCAATCCCTGTCGCTGACGATCTCGCGGGCGATCAGTTTCTCAAAGCCGCTGCTGTTCTATCCTGCGGTCACATGGGTCGATGCGGTCTTGGCCCGGTTCATCCTCAACAGCCTGACCGGCATCCTGGTCACCTACCTGCTTCTGGCCGGCATCCTGGCGGTGGCGGACACGCGGGTGGTGCTGGATGCCCAGCCGATGCTGGTGGCCATTGGACAGGCGATGATCCTTGGCCTCGGGGTCGGGGTGCTGAACTGCGCCCTGATCGGGTTGATGCCCACCTGGGAGATGGTCTGGTCGATCTTCACCCGGCCACTGTTCCTGGCCTCGGGCATTTTCTACATCTACGAGGACCTGCCGCAGATGGCGCAGGATATCCTGTGGTACAATCCGCTGATGCATGTCACGGGTTACATGCGGATGGGATTCTACCCGATGTATGAACCCGAATACCTGGCCCCGGCCTATGCGGTCGGGTTCGGCCTGATCTGCCTGACCATGGGGTTGATCCTTCTGGGCCGCTATCACCGCGATATCCTGAACGATTGAGCCTGTTTATGCCGGGTTAGAGCCTAATTGAACTCTGCCAGCTTCAGGATCTCGGCGTGATCCTGCCCCGTCCGCCGGACCAGCCCGTCGCGAATTGCCCGGCCCAGAAGCCGCAGGAAAACACCGCGCTCGCCACCGTGGTGTCGCAGCTTGGCCAGCCATTTCGGCAGGATCACCAGCAGCAATGGCCAGAACAGCCAGCCCGCCGCCTCGCGATACAAAAGCAGCAGGTTGCGGTGGTAGTAATAGACCTTCCACAGCGGCCGGAACCGGCCGCGCTGCCCGGCAAAGGTGGAACAGTCATGGGCAAAGGTGACGGCCGGGTGAAAGGCGATATGCCCGCCCGCCTTGGTCAGGCCCAGCGTATAGAGCCCGTCATCGCCATAAACGAACAGGCTCCCGTCGGGATAGCCCGCCCGGGCAATCGCCTTGCGCGACAGGAACAGGCCAACGAAGGACGCCACGTCCACCGGGCGCGGCCCGACATGGGCGTGGTAATCCATCGGGTCGAGATGAAAGCCGCTGCGCCCACCGAGGCGCACCAGCGTGCGCAGGAAGATCGGCAGGTGCCAGAACGGGTTGCGCGAGGGGCGGTTCATCTCGCAGATCTCACCTTCGGGGAAATAGACCGCCGCGGCAACCGCGTCCCAGCCACTCAGGTCCTGCTGGTGAAACGCCGCGAGCGCGCCCTCGCGGGGATAGCCATCGTCATCCATCACCACCAGCCAATCCGGGTCATAAAGCGCCACCGCTTCGCGCATGCCGCTCTCGAACCCCCCTGCCCCGCCGCCGTTGATTTCACTGCGAATGACATGCAGGCGTGGATCCTCCTGCCCCGCCAGCCAGCTCTGCGTGCCGTCGTTTGAGGCATTGTCGACCACCACCACCCGGTGCAGGTCCGAGGCCGGACTGGCCAACAGATGCGCCAGCGTCACCTGCAGCTTGTCGAGCCTGTTATAGGTGACCACCACCGCCACCAGGCGCCCCTGCCCTGCCCCCTGTTCTGCCTCGCTCACATTGCGCTCCGCTTGTCTGTCTTTCGCCAAGCGAAAGGTCATAAAAGCACAGGAGTGTCAAACTTTCGCTCTCTTTCCTGCCCATTGCTGATGTATCGCTGTATCATGGCGGCGGAAAAACCGAGCATTCCCCAGAGGCAGGCCCATGCAAATCGACAAGACACCTCTTGAGGGGCTGCTGATCATCACGCCCCCCCGGTTTGGCGATCACCGGGGATTTTTCAGCGAAAGTTACAATCGCAACCGGCTGGCCGAACACGGGATCGAGATCGAGTTCGTGCAGGACAACCATTCCCTGTCCGAGACCCGCGGTACCGTGCGCGGATTGCATTTCCAGGCCCCGCCCCATGCCCAGGACAAGCTGGTGCGCTGTGGTCGCGGCGCGCTGTTTGATGTGGCGGTGGATATTCGCGCCGCAAGCCCCACCTATGGGCACTGGTTCGGCACCACGCTGAGTTTCGAGAACGGCCACCAGATGCTGGTACCCAAGGGCTTTGCCCATGGGTTCATGACCCTCGAGCCCGAGACCGAGATCCTCTACAAATGCTCGGACATCTATGCGCCCGAGGCCGAAGGGGCGCTTCGCTGGGATGACCCGGAGGTCGGCATAGACTGGCCGCTTGCCGGGATCACTCCTGTCCTGTCCGACAAGGACGCCGCCGCCCCGGGGCTGGCCGGGCTCAAGACCCCGTTTGCCTGAGGAGCGCTGCCCATGAAACTGTTGGTCACAGGTGGAGCAGGGTTTATCGGATCGGCGGTGGTGCGGCTGGCGATGGCGCGCGGGCACCAGGTGGTCAATCTTGATGCGCTGACCTATGCCGCCTGTCTTGAGAACGTGGCCTCGGTGGCGGAGATGCCGGGATATGTCTTTGTGCAGGCCGATATTCGCGACCGCGCGGCGCTGGATCAGGTGTTTGGCGAACATCAGCCCGACGCGGTGATGCATCTGGCTGCCGAAAGCCATGTGGATCGCTCGATCGACGGGCCGGGCGATTTTATCGAGACCAACATCACCGGCACCTACAACATGCTTGAAGCGGCGCGGAAATACTGGACCGACCAGGGCAAGCCCGAGAGTTTCCGCTTCCACCATATTTCGACCGACGAGGTCTATGGCTCTTTGCCGGATGACCCATCGGTGATGTTCACCGAAGACACCCCCTACGACCCGCGCAGCCCCTACTCCGCCTCGAAGGCCGCCAGCGATCACCTGGTGCGCGCCTGGTTCGAGACCTACGGGCTGCCGGTGGTATTGAGCAATTGTTCGAACAATTACGGGCCCTATCATTTCCCCGAGAAACTGATCCCCGTCATCATCCTCAACGCGCTGGCGGGCAGGGACTTGCCGATCTATGGCGATGGCAGCAACATTCGCGACTGGCTCTATGTCGAGGATCATGCCGATGCGCTTCTCCTGGTGGTGCAAAAGGGCGCATTGGGGCGCAGCTACAATATCGGTGGCGAGAATGAACGCACCAACCTCGAGTTGGTCAAAACCCTCTGCGCCATCCTTGATGAAAAGCGCCCCAAACCGTCGGGCTCCTACGCTGATCAGATCACATTCGTCAGCGACCGGCCCGGCCATGATGCGCGCTATGCCATTGATCCCTCCCGCATCCGCCAGGAGCTGGGCTGGCGGCCCTCGGTCACGGTCGAGGAGGGGCTGGAGAAGACGGTTCAGTGGTATCTCGACAACGAAAACTGGTGGCGGGCGTTGCAGGACCGTCAGGGCGTGGGTGAACGGCTGGGGACGGGCAAATGAAGATCCTCGTCTTTGGCAAGACCGGCCAGGTGGCCACCGAAATGCAGGCCCGCGCCAGCGTAACGGCCCTGGGGCGTGATCAGGCCGACCTGTCCGACCCCGCAGCTTGCGCCAAGGCCATTCGCGCCCACGCCCCGGACGTGGTGATCAACGCCGCCGCCTACACGGCGGTCGACAAGGCCGAAGAGGACGAGGCGCTGGCCACCGTCATCAACGGTGATGCGCCGGGGGCAATGGCCCGTGAATGCGCCGCGCTTGGCATTCCCTTCCTGCATGTGTCCACCGATTACGTCTTTGCCGGCGACGGAGAAGCCCCTTGGGCGCCCACCGACCCGGTGGCGCCGCTTGGTGCCTATGGCCGGTCGAAACTGGCCGGGGAACGCGCCGTGATGGATGCAGGCGGCAACTGGGCCATTCTGCGCACCTCCTGGGTGTTCTCGGCCCATGGCAGCAATTTCGTCAAAACCATGCTGCGCCTCTCGGAAACCCGCAATGCGCTGTCCATCGTCAACGACCAGATCGGCGGACCGACCCCGGCTGGCGCCATTGCCGAGGCACTCCTAACCATGGCGGGCGCGATGGTTGCGGGGCAGGGCGGCGGGATCTACCATCTTTCCGGCGCGCCCGACACCAGTTGGGAATGTTTCGCGCGCGAAACATTTGCCTGCGCGGGGCGGGATGTGGATATTACCGGCATCCCGAGCTCGGATTACCCGACACCGGCGAAAAGACCGCTCAATTCGAGGCTCGATTGCAGCGCAATAGAGACTGATTTCGGCATTTCCCGCCCCGACTGGAAAGCCGCCCTGGCAGATATCGTGAAAGAGTTGACCCAATGACACAACGCAAAGGCATCATCCTCGCTGGCGGCTCCGGCACACGGCTTTACCCGATCACCATCGGCATCTCGAAACAGCTACTGCCGATCTATGACAAGCCGATGATCTATTACCCGCTTTCGGTGCTGATGTTCGGCGGCATCCGCGAGATCGCCGTGATCACCACGCCGCAGGACCAGGACCAGTTCAAACGCACCCTCGGCGATGGCAGCCAATGGGGCCTGAGCCTGACCTATATCGAACAGCCCTCGCCCGACGGGCTGGCGCAGGCCTATATCCTGGCCGAAGAGTTTCTTGATGGCGCACCCTCGGCGATGGTGCTGGGCGACAACATCTTCTTTGGCCATGGGCTACCCGAAGTTCTGGCCAAGGCGGATGCGGCCCCGACCGGCGGCACGGTCTTTGGCTATCGCGTCGCCGATCCCGAACGCTATGGTGTGGTGGATTTTGCCCCCGACGGCACGGTCCGCGCGATCATCGAGAAACCCGAGGTGGCGCCGTCGCACTATGCGGTAACCGGGCTCTACTTCCTTGATGGCACGGCGCCGGAACGGGCTCGCAAGGTGCAACCCTCGGCCCGTGGCGAGTTGGAAATCACCTCGCTGCTGGAAAGCTATCTAAAGGATGGGCTGCTGAATGTGCAGCAGATGGGGCGCGGCTATGCCTGGCTCGATACCGGCACTCATGCCAGCCTGCTCGATGCAGGGAACTTCGTGCGGACGCTGAGCGAACGGCAGGGGTTGCAGGTGGGCAGCCCGGACGAGATTGCCCATGCCCTGGGCTGGATCAGTGCCGATGACCTGCGCGCCCGCGCCGAAAGCTTTGCCAAGAATGAATACGGCAACTACCTGATGAGCCGGATCGATACCTGAACGCAATCCCTATTTATGAGCCCTGAGCCACTCCGCCAGCCGGTCATGCAGATCGGCGGTGACCCCTTTACCGTGCAGCTCGATCCGGCCGCTTGCCTGATGCCGCCGCAGGGTCAGGCCGGGGCGAATATCCGTGTCGGTCCAAGCCGGGGGTTCTGCAGCCAATTTAGTCTCTAAACCGCCTTTTAGAGACTGATTCAAGAGTCTCAATTCGTCCTCAGCCTGCGCCGGATTGGCCCGCTTCAACGCCCCACTCAAACGCCTGGCAAAACCCGCATCCTCGACCATCCGCTTGGACAGGGCCAAGCCTAGCCGTTCGCCGATGGCCTGCGGAAAGCGCAAAGCCCCATCCAGCCTGTGAACCAGCGGCAGGAAAGAGCGGATCTTGGAGCGCTTGGCGCGGGAGGCCGTTTTGAAAAGCGCAAGCAACGCCGTCTTTTCAGTCTCGAACACACCCTGATCGACCGCTTTTGCCGCGATCCGGGCGCGCTCGAAATAGCTCAGGTTGGCGCGAAGCTCGTTCTCTTCAACCATGGCGAGATAGCTGTCGGAGAGTTCCGCCGGGTTGCGCAGAAGCGCCAGCACCTGGCCAAAACCCGGATCGCCGGTTTCGTCGTGCAGAGCGGCCAAAGCCCGGCAGCGCCGCCAGCCGGAAATCAGGCCATAGCGGCCATCCTGCAGCGCCAGAACCTCGATCGGCGCCTGCTGCCCGCGCTCACGGATCGATGCCATCAGCGCCTGCATCTCGTCCGCATCCACCGCCACCCGGTCACGTACCAGATATCCCTGATCGATCTGCTCAAGCGGCAAGGACAGAACCATGCGGCCTTCTTCGCGGGCGCGGGTCAGCTCGTCCGTGACCTCGTTCAGCGCGGCACGGGCGGAACTGTCCGAGGCGATATCGGCAATCGGCGCACGGGACGCGGGCAGGGGGCCTGCGCCGCCGCTCATGTCGGGATCGTAGACCGGATTGGCCGGGGTCAGGCGTTTTCTCTTGGCCATGCTACTCTCCTGTCACTCTCTCCAAATGTTTCGCGCGCGAAACGCTCACTCTGCCGCCTCTTGTGCCGCCAGTTCATCCCGCCGCCAACTGCCCAGAAGCAGGCTCTTGAAGGCAGCATAGGTGGCATCAAAGGTTTCGCGGCCCCGGACATAGGTCTCGCGGTTGAAATCGCGGTAATCGGCCTCGTAGATGCCACGCACCTGTTCACCGGCCTGACCGATCAGCGCGGTAAAGTCCTGCCGGTGCGGCGACAAGGTGGACCCCAGATAGGCCTGCATCAGGGCGGCCAGTTCAGCCTGCTGAGCGCCGTTATAGCGGGTGACGACCGCGCGCACCGCGTCCCACTCAAAAGCCAGCCCCTCGCGGCCCAGGGCGCGGGCGGCCATGTTCTCGGCTTCTTCGATCGACCCGAAGGTGGAATGCAGCATGTCGAAGAAGCGACCGGTACTGTCAAACTCGAGGAAGGAGGCGCCAAGCGGCACCAGCAGGATGTCCGCCGCCGCCAGCCCGTTGATCGTCAGATAGCCAAGGGCCGGGGGGGTATCGAGGAAGATCACGTCATAGGCGTCCAGCACCCCGTCGACCGCGAACATGTCGGTCAGCGCGTCCCACAGCTTCCAGCCACGGCCCTGCATGCGCCAGACCGGCACCTGGAACTCGGCCCAGTAGAGGTTCAGCTGGGCCCCGATCAGGTCGATATTGGGCCAGTGGGTTTCCTGAATCAGGTCCTGGGATTTGACCTCGAGCGCCTCGGTCAGCGTGTCATCCAGCGGCAGCGGCGCCTCGCCCTGATCGACCCGGCGCTGGTTGGCGCTGCGCAGGTGCCCGGCGTAATGCCGCGCCATCAGCGGGAAGACGGTTTGCCATTCATCTTCGACCTTGCCGCCAAAGATCGAGCTCATCGAGCCCTGGCTGTCGAGATCAACCACCAGAACCTTGTAGCCATCAAGCGCGGCCGACATGGCCAGATGCGCCGCCGTGCTGGTCTTGCCGACGCCGCCCTTGAAGTTTGCCACGGCGACCATCTTGGCGGGCTGCCCCTTGGGTCGATAGGGCAGGTATTCCTTGGATTTCGATCCCTCCTGACCGAAATGGGCGCGCAGGCGCAGCACCTCGTCCAGAGTGAACCACTTGGCACCGCCTTCGGTTTCAGAGCGACCCTGGGGCAGATCGGGGTTTTGCTTCAGCACCCGGCGGAAATGGCCGGTGGCCACGGGGATCAGGTAACGGGTGATTTCCCAGGTGGAGAACATCCGCAATTGCCGTCCGCCATCCTCGTTTAATCCGCGGCTGGCCAGATCTTGCCGCCCGGCGGCGCAGGCGCGGGCCATAGAGCCGAAGCCCTGCGTCGTGGTGGGAGATCCGAGTTGCGCAAGCGCCTGATCGGGATCAATGTTGAAATAGGGGGGCAGGGAAGTGTCCTGTGCCATGACCGCTCGTATGTTCGTTGTTTTTTGCAAGATACCAAAAAACCGCGAACATGGAAGTTTTTTGAGCACATATTTCGGATTTCATAGCGCTTTTCTAAGCAAATCCGTGACTTTTCCGGTGTAAATTGTCTGTGCAGGCGGAGTGCATCCTATCCTGCAGAGTTATTTTTTTGTTATTTATTAGTTAAGGAGTCCATCGTGCTTTGAATCCTTTCATTGAATCAAGTGGTTGATCTGTCTTTTCCGGTGTTACCTGACTCTGATCCCACGTTCTTATGACTCTGATCCCACGCTTGGATGACTCTGAACCTCCGTTTGTTTGCGTGGCCCCGCTGGACAGGACCTGTGGATAACTCTAGGCTCAGCGTCACTGAAACCCCGATAAACAGAGCAGCAGAATCACACGGGGTAGGGACAGGATAACAGGTGCCAATGTCAGGGCAGGGGAGTGTTGTATCAGCCGGTTCGGGGCTTTTGCCCAACCGTCATCCGACGGCGGATTTCTTTGTCTGTGACATCTTTGATGCCGCGCCCAAGGATGATTTGGGCTCGATGGAGCACCCAATCTTTTCGCTGTCGACCAAGCCGGACCGGCGCATCCTGAGCTATGCCCATAATGGGATCGCGGTGGAGGTGACGCCATCGGTGCGGGGCCGGGCGACGATCCATGACAAGGACATCCTGATCTATTGCATCAGCCAGTTGATGGCGGCGGCCAATGCCGGACGCGAGATTTCGCGCACCTTGCAGCTCAAGGCGCATGATTTGTTGGTGGCAACCAATCGCGATACCTCGGGCGATGCCTATGCGCGGCTGAAAGAAGCGTTCGAACGGCTGGCGGGCACGCGGGTCACCACCAACATGACCACCGGCGAGACCGAGACGACGACCGGCTTCGGGTTGATCGAAAGCTGGGAGATCGTGCGGCGCAGCCGTGGCGGACGGATGGTCAGCGTGGTGGTGACGCTGAGCGAGTGGCTTTATCGCGCGGTGCTGTCGAAATCGGTTCTGACGCTGAGCCGGGATTATTTTCGTCTGCGCAAGCCGCTGGAACGGCGGGTGTACGAGTTGGTGCGCAAACATTGCGGGCGCCAACCCAGCTGGCGGGTGAGCGTGGCGACCCTGCACAAGAAATCGGGCAGCGCCGCGCCGCTGCGGGTGTTTCGCGCCGCGCTGCGCAAGATGATCGCGGCCGATCACCTGCCGGATTACTCCATGGCCGAGGAAGAGGGCGACCTGATCCGCTTCACCCGTCGCGGCCAGGTCATCGAACCGCTGGAGGCACCGCTGCAACCCGAGACGCTTGAGGCGGCCCGTGCCCTTGCCCCCGGGGCCGATGTCTATGCGCTGGAGGCCGAGTGGCGGCATTGGGCCGCGGCCCAGACCCAGCCTGCGAAATCCCCCGACAAGGCGTTCCTTGGCTGGGTGCGGCGTCGGTTCAAGGATGGCTGAGGCACCCGCCCTCATCCCCTGACATTGTCTTAACGCCCCGCACGGGCAGGTTATGCCGTGGCAAGATTTGGCCGCGTATCAAGCCCGGGTTGCAAATACCCAAGCGAGGAAGACGCGATGTCCCAGAAGTCCACCCGGCTGGAGCTGCCCTATATTCAACCGTCGCAGGCGCAGAAACACGTGACCCATAACGAGGCGCTGTTGCGGCTGGACGGGATTGTCCAGCTCAGTGTGGTGGCGTTTGGGGCTGAAACCCCGCCGCTTGCGCCGGCCGAGGGTGAAATTCATGCGCTTGGAGCGGCCCCGAGCGGCGACTGGGCCGGACAGGCGGACATGCTGGCCGTGCGCGATGCCAATGCCTGGCGGGTGAAAACCTCCGATGGTGCGGGCTGGCAGCCCTGGCGCCATTTCTATGACACGCAAACCCTGGTGGGCACGGTGTCGGACACGGGCGGCACGCCAGACGGCGCAGTGATCGAGCGCGGCAGTGGTACGGATGGCGACTATGTGCGCTTTGCCGATGGAACCCAGATCTGCAATCACAGCCTGACGCTGGATGCGGCCACCAGCGCGGCAGGCTCCGGGTTCCAGGGGGCGACGGCCACGGCCTGGAATTTCCCCAAGGCCTTCGCCACGGGCAGCCGGCCTGCGGTGCAGGGCAGTGACACCAACCTGGAGGATACCCTGGTCAGCGCGCATTGTGCCGGACCCGCCAGCGCCAGTTTTCGCGCCATGCGCTTCGTCTCGGATGCCACCGCCCCGGTGGTGGAGGTCACGGCGATCGGGCGTTGGAAGTGATCCCGGCTCAACCCGCGTCGGCGGAATAATCGAGCCGGGTGCAGAGCCGGGCGTAGGGTTCGTTGTCTTCCAGCTCGCCGGACAACCCGTCGGGCAGGGGGCGGCGTGGGCGCAGGCTGATCTCGTTGCCGCGACGACCGCTGCCGCCCGAGAGGTGGATGGCACCGAAGAGATGGGTGAACTCCGGCTCGAAGCGCAGCTCGAAGTGATCACATATCCACTGCATATGCGTTTCCGGGTCAGTGACGAAATCCTCGTAGCGCAGAATGTCGAGCCCCGCGTGGCGATCGAGGAACAGCAGGTAGCGGCGGCAATACTCCGTGAAGCTGGCGTCGGGGAAATTCAGCCAGTGGTTTTTCAGCAGGCCGAGATAGGAATCCAGCGGGTGCCGCACGGTGACCAGGCTGTGCAGCGGGTAATGATCCTTCAGGATCTCGTGCAGGGTCGAGCGGGACGGCTCGAGGTCGCCGGAATGAAAGTGGTCATGGGAATGTTCCCGCAGGATCAGGCTGCTGCCCGCGCGGGTGTTGTCCTCGTAGATGACCTTGAGCCCTGCCAGGAACACCTTGATCTCCAGGGCCGAGCCGGATGGCCGCGAGGCATTGCGCAGCAGGCGGGTCAGGTCGGTGGGCCCAAACATGATCTGGGGCGCGGCGCGGCTGGTCGGGTCGATCTCGCTCAGAAGCTGGGTATTGGGCATGGCTGCAATGCATTGGGACAACAGCGTGCCCCCGGTGCAGGCCATATGATGGATGGTGCGGATCGCCGGGCGGTCCAGCGCGGGCCGTCCCTTGAGCAGCCGCTGACAGGATTTCAACGCCGTCGCCAGGTCCTTGGGGGGGGGGCTGCGCCTGTCCGTGGCAGGGTCAAGCGTGGCGGGGTCCGGCAACAGGGCCCGGGCCTGTTCCAGCTCCTGGCGCAGCTGGGTGAGCTTGCCGGCGTCAGCCATCGCGCGCAGGTCCGATTGTGCCCCGGCCCCGCGACGGGGCCGTCTTTTTGGTGGCTGTCGTTTTGGCTGCCATCTTGCCGGTGGTTGCCTTGCCGGACCGGCTGCGTGGTGTCGGCAGGTATTCGATGGCCTGCCCGATATGCCGGCTCAGCTGCGCAATGAGCCTGTCGCTTTCGGCGGCCTGTTCCCGCAGGGCGGCATATTGGCTTTGCAGATCGCGCAGGTCGTTTTCGCGCAGCGTCTGTGTGCGGATCGCCAGAGACAGACTCTGCTGGAGCGTCTCGGTCTCGTTCCGGGTGGCCGCAGTGGTATCCTGGGTGCGTTTCATGTCGACCCGGGCGTCTTCGAGCTGTTGCCGGAGTGTCTCGGCTTCGGTGCTGGCCTCGGTGGCCTGGTCCTGGGCGGCAGCCAGCTCTCTTCGGGTCGCCACGGTGGTATCCTGGGCGCGTTTTACATGGGTGCGGGCCTCTTCGAGCTCGGCCCGGACGGTTTCGAGCTGCTGCCGGAGCTCCTGGTTCTCGGTTTTTGCCGACTCGGCGGCCTGATTGATCACGCTGCTGTCATCCTGCAAGCGGGTGAGCTGCGCCTGCAGGTCGGTGTTTTGTGCCGCCAGCTGTTCCAGTTCCCGGCGCATGCCCTCCTGAACCTGCGCCTGTTTCAGCGCCTTCCGGTCCAGCCGGAAATGGCAGGTGGGAATATCCGGG
This sequence comes from Aliisedimentitalea sp. MJ-SS2, assembly GCF_032586155.1. Lineage (NCBI taxonomy): Bacteria > Pseudomonadati > Pseudomonadota > Alphaproteobacteria > Rhodobacterales > Roseobacteraceae > Aliisedimentitalea > Aliisedimentitalea sp. MJ-SS2. The sequence continues at coordinate 20,320 of NZ_JAWHTC010000009.1, read as the reverse complement.
TCCCCGGTATCGCATGCCGCGCGCTCGAATCCGTTTTCTGCGAGCAGGGCAGTGAGCTCGGCCGTCGTGGCGCCATCCTGGAACAGCGCGATTTCCGGCAGGGTCAGAAAGACCTGGTCGAAGTCTTGCAGCGCACCCTGTGCGGCCAGGGCAGTCAGGATGGGGTATTCCTCGCCATTGGGGCCGAGGATCAGTACGCGCGGCTTCGAACTGTCCGGTCCCGGCAGCTGTTCAAGCAGCCCGGCCACATCCATGGTCGCGACCTCGGTCGTGCCGGTTTCGCGCAGGCTGGGAAACAGCGTGCTGAGCCCGGTGACGTCCCGCAGGCCGGAAAAACGGTGCAGCGACAGAGTGCTGAGCGCAGCCATCCCGGTGCTGTCGGTGATCATCGACTCGATCACGGTGACCTGGGCATTGTCCGGGGTCATATGCCGCAACCGGGCTGCGGCCCGAGGATCGGGTTCCGTCACGACGACATGCTCGGTGCCGATTTCAAGACAGAGCGGCAGCAGGCTGGCGGCCTCGTTGCCGAGACAGACTGCAAGCCCGGGTGGTGTGTCGAGATTGCGCAGGTGGCTGGCCAGGAAATCGCTCACGGGCCCGGTCTCCGGAAAAGCCGGCCCAGACGCCGAATGGGTGCGGTCAGACGCATGGATCTGGACTGCATGATCCGGTCGATCTCGTCCTGGCGCTGCTTCAGCTGTTCGGCCAGCGTGTCGAGCAACTGGTTCTTGTCGGCCAGACGATCCGTGCTGAGCCGGAGTTTCTCCTGCAGGGTGCTGACCTGAACCTGATAGCTGTCGAGGCCCTGATTGAGCTGGGCCAGCCGGGTTTCCATCTGGCTCAGCTCCTTGCCAAGCCGGCTCAGCTCCATGTTCTGGGTCCGGTTCTGGCCGGTCAGCAGGCTCTGGCTCTCGCGCAGCTTGGCAATCTCGCTTTCGCGGGCGCGCAACGCGGTCTGCAGCGTGGCCTTCTCGGCGACATACCTGTCCAGCGCCGCTTCGGGCAGCGCGGGGGCCGCGAGGCCCGTCTCGGAGAAGGTGACCGAGGCGGCTTGCAATTCCTCGGCCAGCGATTGGGCCGCGGGGTTGGCCTGAAGCGCCAGCTCGGCAATCATCAAAAGCACCGGGTCGCCTTCGGGGGCGGGATCCGGGGCAAAGCTTTCGCTATCCTCCAGTTTCAGCCAGTCGAGAAATTCAACCGGGGCGTTGCGGACGAGATCGGCGTCAACAAGGGTCACACGCCGCCGGTGACGGCGCTGTTTCCCGAGCAGGAACGCGGCCTGATCGGCCCAGGTTTCGACCGCGTCCGTGGCCGTGTCACCCTGTTCCATGCGTTCCGCCACGGCGATGTCTGCCCGCGTGTAAAGACACAGGACGGGGTTACTCGCATCCTCTTCGTCCAACGCATCTGCAAGCGCATCCGTCGTGTCCAGGACCGTGGAGTCACCCGACAGCTCGGCCAGCAGGATCACCAGGGTGTCGGTTTCATTATAGGGATCGTGCCAGATCAGCATGTCCGAAATATCCTGTTGACCCTAGCCACGCGCATAGATGTCTTCGTAGCGGATGATGTCATCCTCGCCCAGATACGAGCCGGTCTGCACCTCGATCAGGACCATCGGCACCTTGCCCGGGTTTTCCATGCGGTGCACCGCGCCCAGCGGGATATAGATCGACTGGTTTTCGCTCACCAGCTTGATCTCGTCATCGACGGTCACCTTGGCGGTGCCTTCGACCACGATCCAGTGCTCGGAGCGGTGGTGGTGGCTTTGCAGCGACAGGGCCGCACCGGGATGGACATGGATACGTTTCACCTGGAACCGGTCGCCGACGACCAGGCTTTCGAACCAGCCCCAGGGGCGGTGATCCTTGGGGAACATCTCGGCCTGCTTGGCTTGTTTGGCCTTGAGCGCCGTAACCGCCTTCTTGACGTCCTGCGCCCGGTTGGCATCGGCGATCAGCACCGCGTCGGGCATGGCCACGGCCACGATATTGTCGAGCCCGATCCCGACCACTTCGAGGGTCGGATCCTCGGAACGCAACAGCGTGTTGTCGCAGTCAATCGCCGTGGCCGGGCCGGACAGGGCCACGCCACGTTCATCGCGCGCGCTCTGGCGCCAGACCGCGTCCCAGCCACCCAGGTCGGACCAGCCCGAGGCAAACGGCACCACACTCAGGTTGTCGGCCCGCTCCATCACCGCGTAGTCGACCGAGGTGTTGGTCGCCCCGGCCCAGCTTTCGGGGGCCAGGCGGAAGAAACCAAGGTCGGGCGCGCCTTCGGCGATGGCCGCCTTGACCGGCTCGACCATTTCCGGGGAATGGGCGCGATAGGCATCAAGGATGGTGGCAACCGAGAACAGGAAGATACCGGCATTCCACAGGTAGTCACCCGAGGCGACCATGGCCTCGGCATTCTCTGCGTCCGGTTTCTCGACAAAGCGTTTCAACCCGATCGGGTCGGTGCTGCCGTCCGCGGGGCGGGCCGACAGTTCCAGGTATCCATAGCCGGTTTCGGCATGGGTCGGGTGGATACCGAAGGTGACCAGCTGGCCGCCTTTGGCGGCCTCGGCCCCGGCATCCACGGCGGCGCGGAAGGCCGCCGAATCCGGGATCACGTGATCGGATGGCGCAATCAGCATCAGCGCCTCGGGGTCGGATTTCTCCAGCCACAGCGCCGCGGCCAGGACCGCCGGGGCGGTGTTGCGCCCTTCCGGTTCGATCAGCACGGCCTGCGGGTCGATGCCCTCTTCCATCAGCTGCTCGGTGACGATGAAGCGGAAATCGGAATTGGTCAGCACCAGCGGGGCGGCATACCCGTCCCCCGAAAGACGCTCGACCGAGGCCTGGAACAGGGTCTTGTCATCCAGGAGCGGCACGAATTGCTTGGGGTAGCTTTTGCGCGACAGCGGCCAGAGACGGGTGCCGGAACCTCCACAAAGCAGGACGGGGGTGATCATGTGTCAAAAACCCTCTAAACCAAAGATTGTACTCTGGCCCGGTATCACCGAAGCCCCCTTGGAAAGCAAGCTTTTGCAGGGGTGTACGGCAAAGTTATGCCGCAGTTGCAAACAAAGCGATCATCGGCCTTATTTTGCGCGAATCGCCTCCTGGGGCTGGTCAAGATACCAGCGATAGGTGCTCTCGATTCCGTCGCGCAAACCGGTGCGCGCACCCCAACCCAGCCGCTTCAGCCGGCTGACATCCATCAGCTTGCGCGGGGTGCCGTCAGGCTTGGTTGCATCGAACGTGATCTGGCCCTTGAACCCGGTGACCGCGGCGACGGTTTCGGCCAGTTCGCGGATGGTCACGTCGACGCCGGAGCCGACATTGATATGGCTCAGCATCGGCTCGGTCTCGGCATCATAGGTTTCCTTGGGCAGGTCCATGACGAAGATCGAGGCCTCGGCCATGTCATCGACATGCAGGAATTCGCGCATCGGCTTGCCCGAGCCCCAGACCACGACCTCGTCAGCGCCGTTTTCCGTAGCCTCGTGGAAGCGGCGGATCAGGGCGGGCAGAACATGGCTGTTCTCGGGGTGGAAATTGTCGCCCGGGCCATAGAGGTTGGTCGGCATGACCGAGCGGTAGTCGCGGCCATATTGCCGGTTATAGCTTTCACACAGCTTGATCCCGGCGATCTTGGCGATGGCATAGGGCTCGTTGGTCGGCTCCAGCGTGCCGGTCAGAAGCGCGGCCTCGGCCATCGGCTGTTCGGCCATCTTGGGATAGATACAGGACGAGCCCAGCTGCAACAGGGTCTGGACCCCGGCGGCATGGGACTGGTGAATCACGTTGCACTCGATCATCAGGTTTTCATAGATGAACTGCGCCGGGTAGCTGTTGTTGGCGACGATCCCGCCCACCCTGGCGGCGGCCAGGATCACTGCGTCGGGTTTTTCGGCCTGCATGAAATCGCGCACCGCGGCCTGGTTTGTCAGGTCCAGCTCGGCCGAATTTCGGGTGATCAGCTCGTCGGTGTCACGGGCCTTAAGGCGGCGCAGAATGGCGCCGCCGACCATGCCTTTATGTCCTGCAACGAATATCCGCATGAATGGTCCTCCCGGTCAAAAAGTGGGTGGCAAAAAGAGTAACCTGCCTGGCGCTTCCATACGCACCGGGCCCAGGCGGTGCAACCCCGGGGCGAGGCTTGCGGTGCCTATCCGAGGACACTATAGGAAAGGGTAATTTGTAAACGAGGAGTGGGTCATGGGTCCGATTTTCATTCTTGGGTTTCCCAGGTCCGGGACCACTGCCCTGGCCTCCGCCCTGAGCCAGCTTCCGATGCTGCAATCCTTCTCGCTCGAGGGGCATGCCTTCTATCTGTTCACCGAAGGGCTGCGCCGGGTGCGCACCAACCAGACCAATGGCAATTGCGTGTTTCGCGACGAGGAAAAGAAACAGCATTTTTTTGCCAATTTCGCCCGAGCGATGAACGCCGCCTTCAGCGTGGACGGTAACCCCGACGCACTCAACTGGATCGACAAGACCCCGGATATCGACCAGGTCCGCGCCGCCCCGGAACTGGCGCGTCTCTACCCGACGGCCAAGTTCATCTATCTCTACCGCCGCCCCGACGACGCGGTGCGCTCGAACCTGGCCACCTGGCCGGACCAACTGCAGGGCAAGGACATGGAAGTGGCCCGTCGCTGGGCCAATTGCAGCGCCGCCTGGCGCAACGCGCGGCAGAAACTGCCCGAGGGCAGCCACATGGACATCTTCCAGCAGGACATGCTGAACAAACCCGGCCAGGTCGGCAACCAGGTGAGCAACCACCTGGATCTCGACGAGGAGGCCCGGCAGTTGCTCCGCGATTTCCTGCAAAGCAACAAGCGGATCAACCGGCCCCATGGCAAGGTCGCCTCGCAATATGACGCGCGGCAGCTTTCGGATGACACCCGTGAGGCGGTGATGCAGGAATGCGCCGAAGAGCTGCGGTTCTGGCCAAAACTGACCGCGCCCGTCGAAGGGGCATCCCAGGGCTGATCCGACCCGCTCCGGCGCCCCGTCAGGAGAGCCGGTCCGCGAAGTCCGGTGTGGTGGCTGCGACCTTGTCCAGCACGCCGGTCCAGTCCTTCAGCACCATCAGGAAAATATCGCCAAGGTCCACGTCGCCGGAGGGGGTGTCTTTTGCCTGTTCCAGCATTGCGATGGCGGGTTCGGGGCCAGTGGAAACGTCCAGCCGGGCGAATGTGCCCCATTGGTCGCCTTCCACCGGGATATGGGCCGGGACGGCCACTTTCGGGGCATCCTCGGGCCGGAATTCCAGGACGATATGCTGGTTGAACAGCTGCACCCGGACCGGAACCCCCGTCACGGCGTTCGACCCCGTCTCGGGGGTGACGGCCAGCAGCACCTCGCTATAGGTTTCGCTGACATTGCTGTTCAGCACCCGGACCCCGGCGGGCTGATCCGGTCCCCCGGTTTCCGGGGCAGCGTCCGGTTTAGGGCGAGCGATGATCGAGGCATCGATCACGGCCCAGCCGGCGACGCGGCTGTCCTGTTCGCCCAGCCGGGTGGAATGCTCCGAAACCACCCGGAACGTATCCCCGAGACCGGTGGCCCCTATATCGGCCGCAAGGGTGAAAGGCCCGGCCTGCACCTGCTGGCACAGAAGCTCTTCGCCATTGCGGAAGATGGTCATGTCCTGGTTGAAGCGTGACACGCCCTTGACCCGGAACTGCTGATCCTCTTCGGCAGCGCTTTCGGTGATCGACAGCACCTGAAGCCCTTCCAGCCGGACCCAGGCGAAATGCTGATTGCCCATGTTGGGGTGGGGGCTTTCATATGGGTAATGGCCGTCGATGATATGGGTGTTCTGCTCGGCCAGGGGTGGTGCGGACCGGCGGTTGCCCATGAAATGCTGCATGATCTTCTGCGGGTGGTCGGAAAACCGGCTGTAGGTATCGGTCCATTCCGACACGCAGCGTTCCAGCATCTTGGCAGAGTAGCCGCCGCCGTAATAGCGGCAGACGGTCTGGTTGAGATAAGCGATCTGGCAACCGTCGGCATGGGCGCGCAGCATCAGGTCGTGGTCGGCCACGATCAGCAGCTGTTCGTCATATTGCATGGTCTCGAACAGGGTACGGCGATAGAAGGTCGCCTGGTGGCAGGGAAAGCGCGAATGCCAGGTTCCGGCAATGTCGCCCCGGCGCAGCTTGCCCACGATGACATCCATCGATGCCGCCTTGCGGAAATGATGCGCCCCGCCCGAGACGAAATCATGGTCGCCATAAAGGATGTCGGGCCGCTTGCGCAGCGCCTTGGCCACCTGTGACAGGCTGTCCTGGCGAAAGAAGATATCGCCGGAATTGAGGAAGACGATGTAATCGCCCGTCGCCATTTTCCAGCTTTCATTCATCGCCGCATAGACCCCGTTATCGGGGGCCGAGGCGTATTGATCGAAACTGTCGCGGTAACGCTCGAGATAGGCGCGCCCCACCCCGGACCAGCTGGCGCCATCCAGCACGACCCATTCCACGTCATCGTGATCCTGGGCCAGAATGCTTTCCGCCGTCATGGCGAAATCCGGCTCGGGGTTCAGAACAACCGTTATGACCGAAATCTTCATGCCCGGGCCCCCGCATTGACCCGAACCTGCCGCTCGAACGCCGAGCCGCGATCCGACACGTTGGGCACGTTGCCCGGGGCCAGGCTCTGTTTCAGCCGTTCCACATCCTCGAGCCAGTCCTGCCGCCCCTGCGCCATGTGATCGCGGACGGTGCTGGCCATCCGGTGCAGGCGGTTCGGGGTCAGGTCGATATACTCCGGCAGGGAAAAGTCGGAATTCAGCAGGAACCCGGTCACGCCATCGGCCACATATTCATTCATCGTCGGCTGGTCCGGGCCGATGACGATCTGTTCATGGGCCATCGCCTCGAGAAAGCTCATCCCGATGCCTTCGGTGGCGCGCGGGGCGAAATAGATCGGGTGGCGGTGACACTCGGCCAAAAGGTCCGCACGGGACGGGTACCATTCGCTGAAGCTCAGTGCGACCTGCGGGAAGCCGTCCCGGGCAAGCTGTTCCAGCTCGCCCTGCCGCTCGCTGGCCGGGGTGCCGAAATCGGCGGCCAGGTGGATATGGAGCTGCCCGATATTCTGGGATCGGCAGATGTCGATCACGGCGCGGGCATCGTAATCCTCGCCCGGGCGGCGTTCCCAGAAGAAGGCCGAGACCGGGTCCTTGCGGCTCCAGCTTCGCTGGCCCTGCTCCGGATAGTAGCGCACCAGCGTGCTGTTGCAGCGCGCATTCTGCAGGATTGTGTGCAATTGCGAGCTGAACGAGATGAACTTTACCCGTGGGAAAGCACGCCAGAATTCCGGCTGGTGATGGATCGCCGCATCATACATCGGGATCATCACGACCTGACCCTTCAGGTTGTTGTAGATATGCGATGCGATCACTTCGGACTGCCAGAAAAAGTAGAAATCATACTCTCCGGTCAGCAACCCACGGTAATCGAACTCGCCCAGGTGGCCGGGATCGAAGGAAAACGTATCAAGCTCGAATTCACTGGCCAGAATCTCCTGGAAGAAATCGCTGGAACGGGTCTGTGCATGAAACGAATGGCCGATAAATGCGGCGGTTTTCATCGGATGGCCCTACATCTGAAACAAATGAAACTGCGGGTCTTTTCACTGTCGGGCCCGGCGTTGTCAATGGCAGGAACCCGCACATGCGGTGGTGGAATCTGCACAGGACAATGAAACGGTTTCCCTACCTGGGGTAGTCGTTGTATTGGGGGCGCAGCAGTCCAGTCGATACTGGTGACACATTTTAGATATCCGGAGAATCCCCTTGGTTAAAAAGGCTCTCATTACCGGCGTGACAGGGCAGGACGGCTCGTATCTCGCGGAATTTCTGTTGGAAAAAGGCTATGAAGTGCACGGCATCAAGCGCCGCGCCTCGTCGTTCAACACGGCCCGCGTGGATCACATCTATGAGGACCCGCATGTCTCGGACGCGCATTTCAAACTGCATTACGGCGATCTGACCGACACCTCGAACCTGACCCGGATCATCCAGGAAGTGCAGCCCGACGAGGTCTATAACCTCGGCGCCCAGTCCCATGTTGCCGTGAGTTTCGAAAGCCCCGAATACACCGCCGATGTCGACGCGATCGGGACGTTGCGCCTGCTCGAGGCGATCCGCTTCCTGGGCCTGGAGAAAAAGACCCGGTTCTACCAGGCTTCAACCTCGGAGCTTTACGGGTTGGTGCAGGAAACCCCGCAGAAAGAGACCACGCCGTTCTATCCGCGCTCGCCTTACGCGGTGGCCAAGCTCTACAGCTACTGGATCACGGTCAACTACCGTGAGGCCTATGGCATGTATGCCTGCAACGGCATCCTGTTCAATCACGAGAGCCCGCGCCGCGGCGAAACCTTCGTGACCCGCAAGATCACCCGTGGCTTGTCCAACATCGCCCAGGGCCTCGAAGAGTGTCTTTACATGGGCAATATCGACGCGCTGCGCGACTGGGGCCATGCCAAGGATTATGTCCGCATGCAGTGGATGATGCTGCAGCAGGACGAGGCAGAAGATTTCGTCATCGCCACCGGTGTGCAGTATTCGGTGCGCCAGTTCATCACCTGGACCGCCCAGGAGCTGGGGATCTCTCTGCGCTTCGAAGGCGAGGGGGTGGACGAAACTGCCATCGTTGAGGCCATTGAGGGCGACAAGGCCCCGGCCCTCAAGCCCGGTGACGTGATCATGCGGATCGATCCACGCTATTTCCGCCCTGCGGAGGTGGAAACCCTTCTGGGGGACCCGGCCAAGGCCAAGGCAACGCTGGGCTGGGAGCCGGAAATCACGGTGCAGGAAATGTGTGCCGAAATGGTCACCGAGGACCTGAAGACGGCGCGACGTGCGGTCCTGTTGAAATCGCATGGCTATGACACCATGCTGTCGATGGAGAACTGAAATATCCCGCCATCGACCTGGCACAGGAACAGGGCGGGATGTGGCGTAACGATTGACTGTTTCATGCGCCACGCCGAATAGGCGTGTTTCAAGGGTTGGCGTGACGTTTCAATGGGGGCCTCGAAAGGGGTAAGAGAGCGACTTGACGAGCAGAATTGGAGAGCGCCGCCTTTCGGCGCTGTGGCGGCGCACCGCGGAGGTCACCGCCTATCAGGGTCATTCGAACCTGGCGGAAGGGCTGTGGCTATCGGTTGATCCCGGGGGTGAGGCGCGTCTGTCGCTTGGGCCAAAAGGTGACGGGTTCCGGATCACGCTTCGCAATCGCGACAGTGCGCGGTGGGCCGATTTCGGATGCCGCCTGCCGCGGGAAGAGTACACGGCCCTGGCGCAGGGGAAATACCTCAATGTCCGTATCCGTGGCGAGGGCGAGGGTCTGACCCTCTTTGGCGTGTTCCTGCGCCATGTGAGGAAACCCGGCGGGACCGTCGATATCAGCAGCGAAAACGGAGTTCTGTCGCCGGGCGGACGGGTTGAGTGTGATCTGCGCATCCCGCTGGACCACGACCTGATCGGGAAGGCCGATGAGCTTGAGCTGGTCCTGGCCTTCTATCATGACCGGATGGACATGAGTTTCGAGACGTTCGAACTGTCGGTCACCAACTGAAGCTGAACAGCCGCGCCCTAGGCCTGGCCGCGCTCGCGGGCCAAGGCAAGCTGTCTGAGATTGATCCCGGACAGATCGATCATGTTAAACTGCGCGATCTTCTCTGATGGGCAGGCGATGAAATAAAGTGGTAGCAGCGGGTCCACCCCCCAGCGGGACGGCTCGAAATCCAGGCCAAAAATATCCATCAGCCGGTAATTCAGGCTGTCGAACAGGCCAAAGAAATCCTCCATCGCAAAGCCGGCCGTTGCCGGGGCCCTGGGGCCGAATTCGAAGGCGATCAGGGGACGGCGCGTTTCCAGGAAACGCCGCCCGGCGGAAAACGCGGGATATTCGTGATGTTCCAGGTCGGCTTTGAGAAAGTCGCAGCGCTCGATCAGGGGCATCAGGTCGTCGAGCCGGATCGCCGGAACGATCAGCCGCTTGGCGCTCACCTCGCGGTTTGGCGGCCGGTGACTCTCGTAAAGCGAGGACCAGCCGATCACCTCGGGCAGGTAGAAGAACTCGGCAAAGGATTGTTCGTTCGACAGCGCGGCGCAGATGATGTGGACATTGTCCTGATGTTCGGGGGCAAGGCGGTTGAAAATCCGCGCGGCCAGCATTGGAACGGCTTCGATCGCCCAGACCGCGCCTTCGGTCCCGACAACATCGGCCAGGCTACGGGTATGGCGCCCGACATTGGCGCCGCAATCCAACGCAACATCCCCCGGCGACAGCCAGGCCGAATAGATCGCCTCGATGACATCTTCGAAAAAACTCGCCTTCACCTTGTGGGCCGCGATGGCGGCTTTGCGATCTTCTGGGGTCACGGTCACTCCTCGATTTCAAAACGCTTTAGGCGGAGGCTATGCTAAGGGCTGCCCGAATGACCAGCCGCATCAGCTCCCTCCGGCCAGCACCGTCTCGAGCGCCTCCAGAACGGCGGTTTTCAGCCGGGCGCGTTCCGCGGCCCAGGCGGTATCGTTGTCTAACAGGGTCAGCAGGCGGGTCTGCGCCACAGCCAGGGCCTCGGCCACGGTGCTGTCGGGCCGGAAATTGCGCAACCGCTCGGCCGCCGCCTCCGGGCTCAGCCCGTGCAGGTTCAGCCAGCTGTCCGGTGGCAGGCCGAGTGTATGCACCCGGTGCCCTGGCGCAGCGACATAAAATGGCACCGAACCACAGGCAAAGGCATCGAAGAATTTCTCGGTCAGGTAATCGGGCTGATGGGTGTTCTCGATCGCCCCCATCAGCCGGGCGCGCCGATCAAGCCGCTCCATCTTGTCGCCATACCAATCCGCCAAGTCGAGCCGGCTCTGTCCGCCCTGCCAGCTGTGCCCCAGGCGCTCGACCCCGCTCCAGCGGCAGGCCTCGGCCAGTTCGGTGCGCCAGGAACACAGCCCCTCGAGGTCGCCCTCGGGCCAGTGTACCGCGTGGTATTTCTCCGGGCGGCGCTCGAACATGAACGTCACGTCCATGGTCCGGCTGGCCAGAAGGCGCCGCCAGTCCTGCGGCAACAGCGCGGCGTTGCGCGCGAACCGGGCCTGGTACATGGCGTGGAACCGCGGATTGGTCAGCAGATAATAGGGGATGCGATCGAACCGGTAGATCGCGCAGGTCTGGTGGCTGAGCTGGATCACCGGCAGGGGGCCCGCCGGGGTGTCGACCTCGATCAGCCGTTCCATCGGGCGTTTGCCCCAGATCGTATCCCAGAACGGCTCTTCCGAGAGCAGCACCACCGGGCGTTTGCGCGCACGCCAGTCCTGCAGCATTGCGGGCGGGGCCTCGGCAATGTCGAGCACATGGGCAAAGACATAGAGATCGGCCGCGCCGGGGCTGTCGACCAGGGTGATCTGTTCTTCCCACAGGGGGGCAAGCGCCGGGTAGGACAGTGGTGTCCGATGGGCGTGCGGGCCGGTCTTGAAGATGCGGATCATCGGGCGCGGATACGGTCGTAGAGATCGCGCAGATAGGCCGGACCGGGCAAGGCAAGGTCCAGGTCATGGCGCAGCCCGGCCAGCGCAGCACAGAGCGCGTCGTTGCGGCGACGTTCCTGCGCGGCCAGCAGCAGGGCAATATGGGTCAGGGCCAGGGCCGTATCGTCACGCGTCAGGGCGGCGAGCAGGGGGACAAGCGGGGCGGTGTCGGGCAGGGCCGCGACATGCTCCGGAGACAGGGCGGCCAGCATCTCCTGCGCCGCCTGCAGAAGGGCCGGGGCCTCGTCCGGGGCGGCAAAGATCAGCGCGTCCTCGGCCCAGCTCAGCATCCGCCCGATCTCTTCCACAGGCGCAGGGCTGGCCGCGATGGCCGTGAAGACGGGTGCAACCGGTCGGGCGGGCAGGGGCGAGATCCAGAGCGTTTCGGGGTGAAGCGCGACGCTTTCGGCCCGGGTCAGGATCTGTTGCCACAGCGCCCAATCCTGCGCCGGGGTGCCGCTGGCACAGGCTTCGCATGCCAGTTCCTTGGCCAGTTTCCCAGCCAGGCCCGCATGGATCAGCAGGCGGTCGGGATCGGGGGTCAGTGTCATCAAGGCGCCGCAGTCGGGATCAGAACCAAGGGTCGCCATGCGTGCGGCATCGGGTGCGGGCAGGATCGCATCGACCCCGCCAAGCCCCCAGCCCCGGTTCAGCACCACCGCTTGCGGTTCTTGCGCCAGCACCCGGCGCAATCCGTCAAGCGCCTCGGATATGAGCAAGTCACACCCGTCGAGCACCAGCAGATAGGGGTGGCGGGCCACGTCGCGGGCCAGGGTGATGGCCTCGGAGCGGGACAGGTCGGGACGGGTCAGCCGGATCAGCTCGCCCGCACGGGGCCCCATGAAACTGGCCAGTTCGGGCAGGGTATCATCGGTCGAACCAAGATCGAAAACGGTCAGGTCCTCATCCGGCAGCAAGCCCCGCTCGAGGGCCGCGAGGCTGCGGCGCAGGCGCGGGCCTTCGTCATGGGTGATCAGGGCAAAGCTCAGCATGGGGCCCGCCTCCCGGCCATCTGCAGGACAAGCCGCAGGGCCAGCACCGGGTCGGTTCGCGCGATCCGGTCAAAGATTCCGGGCGCAAGATGGGTCTTGAGAAAGGTGCCGGTGCGGTGGTCCATGACATCGCGCAACAGCGGATCGAGCGCGGCCCGAACCCAATCGAGAAGCCCGGAGGTGAAGTCGAAAAACGCCATGGTCAGACCCGTGTTGCCGCTGTCCGCCAGGCTTTCGGCCACCGTGCCGAGCGGCTCGAAGACGCAAAGCCGCTCGGCGCCGCTCTGGTTGGTCATCCGCTGACCGCTGTCTTGCACGAAATGCACCGCCGCCACCCGGTCCGAGGCGAGAACACGCTCGGCCTGCAGGAAGCTTTGCCAATGCAAGGGGATGTCCTCGTGCAGCGGCACCTCGGCGCACTGCAGTTTGTGATCGCGCAGGAACCCGGTGCGGTAGATCTTGTTCCAAGGGTAGTTGGCGGTCTGGGCCAGCGCCAGCAGGGCCGCACGGTCCGGTTCGAACAGCGACGCAGGCCCGGCCCCGGCCCGGCGCCAGAGGGCATTGTCGATGGGCATCTGGCCCCAGCGGTCATTGCGGCTGTCATGGTGGCGGAAAAGGCAGAAATCGAAATCCTCGCCCTGCAGGTCCTGCCACAGCAACGGCAATTCGCCGGTCAGACAATCATCGCTGTCGAAATAGAGCATGTGCGTGGTCCGCACCTTCGCCAAAGCGCGGTTGCGGGCAATCCCCGGTCCTTGCGACTGCTTGTGGCGCAGCAGCGTGACCCGGTTGCCAAGCCCGATCTCCCGGTCGATGGTCACGGGGTCCTGCGAGCCGTCATCGCAGATCACCACCTGGTCGAAAACGCCGCTTTGCGCGGCCTGGTGCAGAAGCCGGTTCAGCCGCTCCTGGTCATCGCGGACCGGGATGACCAGCGCCAGGCTCATACCGCGAACACCCGCAGGTCGATCAGCGCAATCCGGAAGGCCTCGGTCGGCAGGAAGAAGATCAGCTCGCGCCAGGGCGCGCGTTCGGGCATGTCGGCGCGCATCCTGGGCGCCAGCACATCGACATGGCTGGCCTCTTCCGGGCGCAGCAGCAGCTGTTTGTCAAAGAAGGTGTCGACAAAGCCCCGGCCAACCCCCGATCGGAAACAGGCGCGCAAGACCGTTGTCTTGGAGGCGCTGGCGCGGGCGGCGAACCCGACTGACCCGATTCCGGCCAGATCGGCAAGCGGCAGGGTCAGATGCAGCCCGATCCAGTCTCCGGGTGCCCCCGGCGCGGCCTCAAGCTCCAGAAGCCGCCCGGGCGGCGAGCGCCAGGTGCCCTGCAAATCGAGCGCCGGATCGGCACGTAAGGTCAGCCCGGGCAGGAACTCGACGTTCTTGCCAAGCGTGCCGTCCATTGTGTCGCCCCGCAGGACGGCCAGGGTATGGTTGGCCTGTGCGTCGGGGCCAAGGGCGATATTGTCCATCTTCCGCCACGTCCTCGTCTGTCCTGTTCGTGGTGCGGGATAATCCGCCAGAACTCAACTGGAAATTGGGCAAGCCCGGCCTGCGAGATCAGCCGCCAAGCCGCACTTGCAGGTTTTCAAGCCCCTTGCGCATCAGGGCGCGGGCCTTTTCCGGGCTGTCGGCCTCGGCATAGCAGCGGCATTCCGGGGCGTTGCCCGAGGGGCGCAGATGCACCACCGCGCCATCGGCAAAGCTGACCCGTAACCCGTCGGTGAGATCGAGCGCCCGTTCCGGCCCCATATCGTTGAAAAACGCCGCACGGGCAGCGGGGTCGCGTTCAAGCTCGGCGATCAGGGCCAGCGATTTCTCGGTCGGGATCTCCTGCAGCCGGTCGGCGGCGGTAAAGCGCGGCGGCAGGGTGGCGACCAGCTCGGCCAGGCTTTGCCCGCAGACGCGCGCCAGCGCCAGCGGTGCCACGATGGGCAACATGCAATCGCGCGTCATCAGCGGCACAAGCATTCCGCCGGCCGGGCCCGTGGCGGTGAAGCCCAGAAGGAAGCCGCCATTGGCCTCGAACCCGGCCACCTGCGCAGCCGGGTCTTCGGCCAGGGCCTGTTCCATCGCATCGATCACGTAGGGTGATCCGATCCGGGTCAGCTGTACGGCGGCAAACTCGGCCATCTCGGACACCATCGAGTTCGACGAGACCGGGGTGCAGATCACCTTGGCCCCAAGTTGCAAGGCGCTAAGCACACCCAAGACATCGCCCGGCACGATTTGGCCGCTGGCATCGCAAACCATCGGTCGGTCACCATCGCCATCGGTCGAGATCAGCGCATCAAGCCCATGTTCCGCGCACCAGCCCGCCAGCATGGCGCGGGTGTCGGGATCGACGGCTTCGGTATCGACGGGAATGAAGGCCTCGGACCGGGCCAGCGGCACGGCACGGGCGCCCAGCCCCTCGATCACGGCCACCATCAGGTCGCGGGCGACCGAGCTGTGCTGGTAGATGCCGATGCTGAGCCCGGCCAGAAGATCAGAACCGAACGCATTGGTGTAGCGGGTGACGTAATCGGCCTTGGCCTCGGAACCCTCCTCCTGCGCGCCGGTCTCCCCGGTTGGGGCGGGCTGACCAAGGGCGGCGGTGATCGCGGCCTCGTCCGTTTTGGTAATCTCGCCCGAGGGGGTATAGAATTTCAGCCCGTTGCGATCCGCCGGAATATGGCTGCCGGTGATCATCACCGCGCCGTGGCCCTGACCCATCGAGGCCAAGGCCAGCGCCGGGGTGGGCAGGGCCCCTTGGCGAATGGCCCGGACACCTGCGGCGCGGATCGTGGCGATCACCGCTTCGGCGATCTCAGGCGAAGAGGGGCGCAGGTCCCAGCCCACATGCACCGCCCCGCCATGATCGCAGGCGGCGAGATACGCGCGGGTGTAATCGGCCACGAAATCAGGGGTGAGTTCGGTGACGAGGCCGCGCAGGCCGCTGGTGCCGAATTTGGGGGCCATGGGTTTATCCTTTCAATGCGAGAAATTCAAAATGGGTGGGGTTGGCAGGGTCAGAGGCCGAGCGTCTTTTCCCACCAAGCTTGGGTGGTGAGCCGGTCATACCCCTGCCGCCAGTTGTCCCGGATGTCCGGATAGTGCCGCCAGAGCCGCCAACTGAGCCGGATCGCGGTCCAGGCGGCGCTGAGCGCGTGGCGCTTGGAATGGGTAACGGTAAAGCGCTGCCCGGTCTCGTTGACATAGGTGATGCGGGTCGCGCCCCAGGTGCGGCGGATCTGGCCGCGCAGGCCTGCGTCCAGTGTGATCCGGTTGCCATAGAGATGGAAGAACGGCAGCAGATGGCCGTTCACGGTGAATTTCATCAACAGCCGGGGCAGGCGGCGTTCGGGATCAAACCGGATGCGGGTTTCGGGCAGGGGGCTGTCGTCATCCTTCCAGGCCTCATCCCGGCGCATGCTCGTCAGCTTGGCCCGGCGGGCGGACATGTCGGCATTGGCGGCAAAGAAATCCGGACCCTCAAGCGCATCGGCGAAGGACAGATTCAGCGCATCAAGCGACTCGTAATGGCATTGCACCAGACTGCGCAGAAAGAACCACCAAGCGATGCGGATGGAGCCCAGCCGCCCGATCTCCATCGCCGGGATCGCCAGATGATGGGCCAGGTGGCTGCGCAGATCGAGATAAAGCGTCTGCAGCGATTCCTTGTTGGCGAAATCCTCGTCCTGGAAGGACATCACCCCGGGCAGGGTGACGGTGTTGAAATCATGCACCAGGCCGAAGCTGATATCATCGCCGCGCACGAAGAACGGAAACGGCATGTGCCGGACATGGGCCAGCGGGAAGGCGAAATACCACCAGCCGCCATAGAAATTATGCGCCACATC
This sequence comes from Aliisedimentitalea sp. MJ-SS2, assembly GCF_032586155.1. NCBI lineage: Bacteria > Pseudomonadati > Pseudomonadota > Alphaproteobacteria > Rhodobacterales > Roseobacteraceae > Aliisedimentitalea > Aliisedimentitalea sp. MJ-SS2. The sequence goes on along the minus strand of NZ_JAWHTC010000009.1, from coordinate 3,949 downwards.
GGCGGTGGAGTTGAAATCGAGCTCTGCAACTTCAGCCGGGTCACGCAGGTCGGTGCCGATCTCGAGCTGGATGCAATGGCGGTTGAACAACGCGCCATTTTCCCAGATCGCCCATTTATGCGCGGCAATCGACATGGCCCCGGCCACGGCGGTGCTGTCATCCACGGCATGGGCCAGGAAACGCCAGGTGCGCTCGACGCTTTCCATGTGGACCGAGGCGTCGTCATCCATGAACAGGCAATGGCTTGCCCCGCGGTGCCGCGCCTCGATCAATCCCCGGGCAAAACCGCCCGCGCCGCCCAGATTGGCATTGTCGAACGGGGTGACATGATCGGTGGCTGTGAGCCCGGCGCTTTGCCCGTTATCGACCACCAAAAGATGCAGATGCGGGGCCATGTCGGGGCGCGATTGCAGGAAATTCTCGAACCGCGCCACCGAACGCGCCACCGAGGCCTCGCGGCGAAAGGTGGTGATGGCCAGCGCCAGGATTGGTGCGCGGCGCGGCGCCTGGGCCGTCTGCCAGGCGGCCCCGGCCAGATACCCGTCACCAAGGGCGCGCAGGGCAAACCACAGCACCGCCGGGCCTTCGGTTTCTGCGACCACCGTAGAGAGATCCACCAGGCAAGGCGCGGCCTTGTCCAGCGTGATGGTCCGGATGAGCGGCTGATCGGGGGCGTCGTGGTCTTCGCGGGCGCGCCCGATCACCAGTTCGAACCGGCCCTGTCCTTCGAGCTGAAGGTGAAGGTCCCTAAGCGCACAGTGTTTGCGCCATTTGCCGAGGCTGAAAATGTTGAAATAGACATCGAACAGCGCTTCGCCCCCGGGTGCGAAGGTGATCTGCCCATGGTCCAGGTCGAGCTCGGCCGCCCCCTTGAGCCGCAGGTAGGGATCTTGATCCGGGGTGAGGGCAGGCTCTGGCAGGATCAGGCTCTGCAGAAGGTGCAACCCGTCGGGACCCGCCGCTGTACCGGTCATCGGACCCGTTTTCCGTATTCGGCCTGAAGCGTACTCACGAAGGCGGTGATCTCGGGGGTGGGCATCGCCGCCGGATCAAGCTGGGCCAGATAGGCGGCGGCGGCCTGCGCCTCGGGGATGGGACGGGAACGGGCAAGCTCGTCGATATCGGGGAAGAAGGCGGCAGCGCCGCTCAGCTTGGACAGGTAGTCATGGATGGGGTGGAACCTGTCGGACAGGGTTTTCCGGTCCCGGGGCGTGAGCATCTCGATCTCGTCATCGGGATGGGCCGTGAGGTCGGGGCCGCTCTGGATCAGGTATTGGCTGAACTTCTGGGCCATCGGCCGGGGCAATTCCATGCTGGCCCGGCGCACAATTTCCATGGCGGCAAAGGGTAGGCTGCGATTGGGTTTGCCCACTGGCAAGAGCCCCTCGGGCCAGTCTGCCCCAGTCTGGGCCATGAAATCCTGTGGCGATCCCTTGGCGGCCAGGATGTCGGCGTAATTGCGCAGGATGAGACGCGCCTCGGGCAACTGTGTGTGCCAGGCCTCGATCACCTTGCGGAAATCGAAATGGATCGTCCCGGGGTAATGCCTGCAGGCCAGCTCGTGCAGGGGAGGCACCCGTTCGGCCACCTTGATCCGCTGGCCATGCCAGGCCACCAGGTACTGGTCGGGGCGGCGGAAGGCACAGTAGATTTCCAGCTCGGCCTCGGGGAAGGCGGTACGCAGTCGGTCAATCAGTTCGGGTCCGACCTCGCCGAAATTGGCGAAGGCTTCCGAACACAGCACCAGAGTTCTGGGCTTGACCTGTGCGACCTGACAGCGGATCGCGTGAAGCATCTGGGCGGCCCCCGGTAACATCTTGAACTGGGGTGGAATGGGCCGTTTGGTTTTCTCGAAAATCAGGCGATAGGCCAGGGCACTATGCGGTTCGCGGATATTGGCGGGCAGGAACTCCTGCTTGTCGCCCCGCCCCATGGCCTTGGACAGAAGATGTGAAAAGCCCTGCATTTCCACGGCCGGATAGAGGATTCCCGCCTGTAACAGCCGATGGCTGTTTTGCGACAGAAACACCTGCAATGCGGTCGATCCAACCTTGTGATGACCGATGTAAAGAATGACTTTCATGGTGAAGGACCGCTCGAACCGTTGCGGGCTGATTTCCCGACCTGATAGAAGTTTTCCGGTTCGGGTTCAACGCAAAAGGCCGCCCGGGAAACCCCGACAGGCGACGATATGCCGGTCGCATAACGGGCCCTTTGAAAGGCTCTTGCAGGGTTCGCGCAGGAAGCGTTAAGGGTGGCCTGACCTCAGAACCGAGAGCAATCATGATTATTTCAGAAAAACATAATTTCCTGTTTTTACACGTGCCCAAAACCGGAGGAACCACGGCCGAGGCGGCCCTGTCGCCCGTTCTATCGGAAACCGACACGATCCCGCTCCGCAGCCAGATGCAGATCAGGCGGCTGGAAGACGGGGCGGTGGGGCGGCGGCCGAATGTCCGGCCCGAAGGTCTCAGCGATGCAGCCTGGCTGAAACGGCACCGCACACCGCAATTCCTTCAGAACATCACCCGTGCTGAACCCGGTGTAGACCATCTGACCAAGCATTCCGACGTCGAGGCGGTCAAAGCCTTTTTCACGCCGGAATTCTATGACCGGGCCGTGAAATGCATCTTTGTCCGCCACCCCTATGAGCGGACTTATTCCGCCTACCGGTTCAAGATGACCAAGTCCAAGACCAGCGATCCACTCTACGAAGCCCTGTTTCCGAACGGTCAGCCGATCGGATTCGATGCGTTCCTGACATCGGGCCTTTGGCGACGGGTGCTTGCCGCGCGGCCACAGTTTCACTGGTTCGATGCGACCGCTGCAAACACGGCCGTCTATAAAACCTCGGATATGGGTCAGGCATTGCACGAGATCGCGGAAACGCATCTTGCCCTGCCGCCCGAACAGGTCGCGCAGGTTGACGCCGTTCTGCAGGAAGGGCGGAAAAACGTGTCGACCCGTCCGGACGAGTGGCGGTCCATGTCCGCAGCGGCCAGAAAAATGATCGACGAGATCTACAGCAAGGATTTCGAACTGTTCGGCTTCGAATGACCCCGTTTGCACCGCCGTGACCGGCCCGTGTCACAACCTGTCGCGGTTCGGGCTGTAGGACGGGAACGAGAAGAACTCCATGTCGCTGCGATAATGGGCCTCGGCCAGATCGCGCAGCGCCCGGCTTGCCAGAAGCGCGTCTCTCTCATGCACTGCCACAGACCGGTTGAGCTGTGGCAACGGCGGCAACGGCGGCAGGTCAAGCGCCGTCGCGGCGGCCTGAAGATTTTCGATCAGGCAATCATGGTACAGGCAGAAATCGGGGCGGTGAATGGTGTCGCCCAGCCTGAGATAGTCAACCATCGCCGGGTATTCGCCCCGCTCCAGCATCCGGGCAAACCCCGCTTCATTCCAAACCGGCTCGCGCCGGAGCCAGGTCCCATCAGGCTGTTCGAAAAACCAGCGATGCGACGAGAAATAACCCGAGAGGGCGCGTTCAAAAGGGTGGCGCAGCGTGGCCAGAACCCGCCAACCCCTAAGATCACCCCCAAGGGCGGCGTGATACTCGGCCAATGTCGCGTGTTTTCTGGGCGTGATCGGACCGGTGATTTCAAACCGGTCGGTGCCATCCTGGTGCCGGGTGATCTGCTTGCGATCATCGCTTAGCGGCAGCAACACGGATTGCACGGCATTGCCGCCGGTTTTCGGCACGTGAACGTAGATGAACCTGTAGCGTTCCGAGATCATCCGACCCCCAAAAAAATGCTGGCCCCGGAGGGCCAGCACATTACTTGACTGCGTGGCGTCTGATTATTCGACACTACGCGCCTTTTCAAGTTCGGTCTCGAGCTCGCTCACACGGGTGTTCAGCTGCTCGATATAGATATGGGCATGTTCCAGCTCGTTGAGCATGCGCAGAAGTTTTTCCGACATGTCGATCGGGATACCGGG
>NZ_JAWHTC010000008.1:0-57230 GCF_032586155.1 Aliisedimentitalea sp. MJ-SS2 | reverse complement strand
ATCAGATACGTCACAGTGTCGCCCTCCGCAGGCGTCGCATCCCCCGATGCAAGCGTCTTCACCGTCACAAGATCAGCGTTCTGAATTTTCGAATTGGTAATGGTGCAGACCGCGCCATAATTGATGGCATCCAGAGAAGCCTCAATTGTCCGCGTGGCGTTGCTCACAGTCACGTAAGTCGCATTGCCACCCGACGGATCGGTGCAGGAAATTGAAGCCGTAGAGTCCCATCCTGCCAACGCCGCTTCGGTGATTGTAAGTGTTCTGGAGCCCGTCCCGCTCAACGGAACAAGGAAGGTCTGAGAGCCGCCATCGCCCAACGACGCCGATGCCGGTGTCACGGTTGCCGATGAACTCGCCGCGAAATCGAAACTAGCGGCATCACCGTCCGGGTCGGTTTGCTTGGTTATCGTCACGTATCCGTTGACTTCGACACCGGTCAAAGTCGCTGCCGAAGATTTGATGCATTTCGCGTTGGTTCCAGCAGTTATGTTTGATGCCGTACAGGTGTTACCATCAGCGCGGTTGTTGAAAACAAGAGTGTAAGGAACTGATAGAAGGTTCGTTCCCGCCGCAGGCGTACACAGAACATTGACGCTTTGAACTTCAAGAATCGCAGTTGAGCTAAGTTGAAAATCGCCACAAGTATCAAAATCGAGCGCCAAGAAAGGGTTGGGGGAGGTTGGGAAAAGCCCAAGAGAACACGTTGAGCCCGTCGCTGCATCAGCCGGCACTTGCCCCTCTTCACCCACAAAAAGCCCGATATCATATCTTTGGGCGCTTCCGCTGGTCACTTCGGCAAGAACATCGACCGAAACAACAGAACCAGCTCGGCAATTGGCAAGCGCAGTAGCCGCCGGTTGGTCAAAAGACAAAATCGTAGCGAAATCATTGGAAACACAAGACCGGGACCCGCCCGCACGTTCAGCAACGCATGACTGACCAGTCAGTGCAGTGATTGTCGCGGTTTGCGCCTGCGCGGGTCCGCAAAAAGCCAACACTAATGGCAAAAAAAAGCAGACAAACAATGACCAATAGTTCAGCTTTGACACTTTTGGGCCCCCAAAAAACGCGCTCGAAAATCCCCTATTGTTAATGACTCGTTACGCGCCCGAATACAATATGACCTCGCCCGGTATTTGGGTGTCAATCTTACGACTGCTTTGATTGTTACTAAATACTCCGGCGCAATTGGCGCCCTCACTCGTCTACTTAGCCGTAGGCAGAGCCGAAGGGATAAGACTCACAAACACGAATACACTGACATCGACCTCTCGGATTACACTTTCTCTCGGAAGAAGAAGCAAATCATCAAATGAATTCCTGACTACCATCATATTTTGATGCCAAGTCGCCGACGCAGGTGGGTTCATACTTGGCGCTTTCTCTTGGCGACCTCTTGGAACCGGCGTTCACTATTCGAACCGCCGCAAAGCAGTTATTACTTCAAGATGCAGCAACGGTTAACGTTGGGCTCTTTGCCGACATCTGACGCAATCAGTCGGATTTCTTCAGCCTGAATGGCTGCTTTCCAGATTCAGATTGGTCTACCGTGCGCCCGCAGAGAATGTCTGGAATCCGCCCTTCGTGAAGGTTTCTGCAGATAGCACCAAGGCTAAGTTTGGGCTCGAAGCAGACCTTCGCTGCGAAATGGAGCAACGACCGCTCTTGAGGCCACCCGAAATAAGGAAACCCCGGTGCCGCGTCCTCCGTCGGCGCCGGGGTTTCCGCTCACTGCCCCATGTGAGCTGTACGTGTCAGGTCACAGGTCGCCGTTGGCGCCTGCTTCCATGATGCTTTCGAGGTTCTCGCGCACCATCAGCGCCTTTTCCCGCAGTTCTGGCGAAATCTTGTTCGGGTTGGGCGAGGTATCCATCCAGCGCACGTCCCAATCCAGTGTCATGATCCACAGGTTGCCCTCGGCATCTTCCAGCACAGAAATCCGGCAGGGCACGAAAACCGAGAACTCGGGAACGTAATTGAGGATGTCGCGCATCGTCGGGATGTCGCAATAGCTGATCATCTCAAGCTTCGGCGAGGGCTCACCGGTGGTGGCTTCGATCACCTTCCAGGGGGTCGAATGGCCAACCTTCTTCATGTTCAAAAGGTTGGCCCGCAGGTCCATGGACTCGACCACGTCTTCCAGCGAGAGCCCGTCGGCGACGCGTTTCTTGGCCACCATGATCGAGATCGACTGCCTGAGTGACATCGGGTTACCCGCCATCATGCCCTGCATCATGATCATCTTGGCATTGGCCGACATCACGTTTTCCACGGTGGTGTTCGGCTCAGGCGTCCCGAGGAACGGAATTTTCAGGCTGAACCCGCCTTGCGGCATCCAGTTGATCCCGACCCCGGCATCCGCGCCGGCATAGGAAGTCGAGTTGTCGTACCCGCCATAGTCGTCATCCTGTGCCGCCAGCGGGGCCGCCATCACCATCAGCGCCGAAAGGGCGGCTGCAAAAATCTTGTGCAAGGGTTTCATCGTCTTGCCTTCCTTCTTCATCTCGTAAATCTCGCGTTCAGACCAGCTCTGGCGATCAGTTGCTGTCGCCCAGAACCCCGCCCAGCCCCATGGTCATCTGGAACATCGCTGTGGCCATCTGGGTCATCAGCGCCGGGTCCATCATCTTCATCATGCCGCTCATGAATTTCGGATCGGTCATGAAGCTGACATAGCTGGTCAGCATTTCTGGATCGGCGAATTTCATGATCATGCCGATCATGTCCGGATCAAACGCCATCTTCAGCATCGAGGTTATCAATTCCGGGTTAGCCATCTTGATCATTGCTTCCCAGACAGAGGGATTGATCATGAAATTGACCATCGTCGTCATCATTTCGGGGCTGGCCATGGCAAGGACGGCCTCGAGCGTAGCGGGCGAAAACAGTGCGCTGATCACCGGTGCCAGAAGCTGTGGATCGCCCAGGCTGACCAGAGCGTTCAGCATATTGGGGTTGAGCGCCACCTTCATCCAGGCGGTCATCACCTCCGGGTCAGCCAGCGCGACGGATGTCTTGAGCATGGCGTTCATCATGTCCGGATCGAACATCAGCTTGGTCCACGCCGTCAGCGCTTCGACACCCGGGTCTTCCTTGACCCCGCCCAAAAAGCTGGGGCTGGTAAAGGATTTGAGCCAGTCTCCGGTGCCGGCCAGGCTCTGGGCTTGAGCCGGTCCAACCTGTGCCGGGCCCAACAGCGCCACGCTGAGCGCAGCGGCCGAAACGACCCCTTTGGCGAGTGTCTTGATACGCATGCTAGTCCTCCGTTGGCGGGTCGGTTTACGACCCCACAATCACGCTGCGCACCCCGGCCACGACAGTGGTGGCAATGGACCGCAGCAATTCCTGACAGATTAATACATAGAGATACCCGAATTTGAAATAAAAATATCCCCGCCGGCCGGGTTTCCTGCGGGTGCCAACATCCGCAATCTGAGGATTATGCTGTTTTGCGAAAGACTTAACTGACGTAACGCGAAGCGCGTACAAAATGACGCGATGGCAAATTTTCCAGAGTTTTCCGTATGTCGCGTGGCAGTGGGCGAGAATCCCGCCTTAACTGCGCTGCCAGATATGCAGCACATCATCGCCAATCGGGCGGGTGTCGCGCAGGGCAAATCGTGGGGCGTCCGAAAGATGAGCCAAACCCAGACCGCCAATCGCAGGCAATCCCTCGGCACCAATGCCAAGACCGGCGGTAAAACCCACCAACTCGTCGACCAGGTCCGAAACCAAAAGCGACGCGGCCAGCCCGCCGCCACCTTCGCAAAACACCCGGGTCAGGCCGGCACGCCCTAACTCCTGCAGCACCGAAGTCAGATCCAATTGCCCGGCTGAGACCGCGCAGGGGATCAATCGTGCGCCGATACCCTCCCAGGCCTCGTGCAGGGTAGGGTCGATATCGGGGCCATGGGCAAGCCAGAGCGGTATCTCGCGGGCAGAACGCGCAAGGCGGCTCATCATTGGCAGGTCGAGTCTGCGCGACACGACAATGCGCACCGGCTGGCGTTCGGCCCCCATGTCGCGCACGGTAAGCGACGGATCGTCGGCCCGTGCCGTGCCGCCGCCCACCATCACCGCATCATGGCAGGCGCGCATCGCGTGAACCATGCGCCGCGCCTGCGGCCCGGTGATCCACTGGCTTTCACCTGTGGCAGTGGCGATGCGGCCATCGAAGCTGGAGGCCAGTTTCAGGGTCACGAAAGGGCGCCCCTGTTCCGTGCGCAGGAAGAACCCGGCGTGGTCGCGGGCGGCCTCATCCGCCAGAACACCGGTCGTCACCTTGATGCCGGCATCGCGCAGCATCGCAAACCCCTGCCCCGAAACGCGCGGATCACTGTCGGCCAGCGGTGCCACCACATGCGCGACCCCGGCATCGATCAGGGCCGCAGCACAGGGCGGAGTTTCGCCGTGATGGGCGCAAGGCTCCAACGACACGTAGGCCGTGGTCCCCCGCGCCGACGCGCCGGCCTGAGCCAGCGCTTGCGGCTCGGCATGGGGCCGACCACCGGGCGCAGTCACCCCGCGCCCAACGATGCGGCCATCCTTAACGATCACACAACCGACAGCGGGATTGGGCCATGTCTGTCCCATCCTGCGCCGGCCCAGTGCCAAGGCATGGGCCATGTATCGGTGGTGATCTGCGCTCACTCTTCCGGCTTGACGTCGGGACGCAGCTCCGAGACGAATTTATCGAAATCGTCTGCGGCCTGGAAGTTCTTGTAAACGCTGGCAAATCGCACGTAGGCGACGGTGTCGATCCGGGCCAGAGTCTCCATCACGATTTCGCCGATGACCTTGGACTGGATATCCGTCTCGCCCATGCTTTCCAGTCGCCGGACAATGCCCGAGATCATCTGGTCGATCCGGTCCGGCTCGATCGGGCGTTTCTGCATCGAGATGCGGATCGAGCGTTCCAGCTTCTCGCGGTCGAAATCCTCGCGCCGGCCGTTGGATTTGATCACCACCAGATCGCGCAGCTGCACACGTTCATAGGTGGTGAACCGGCCCCCACAGGCCGGGCAAAAACGGCGCCGCCGGATGGACACGTGGTCCTCGGCTGGCCGGGAATCTTTCACTTGGGTGTCGATGTTACCGCAAAACGGGCAGCGCATGGCCGTCCCCCTTCTTTTCATTCTCTGCCTCGGGTCTGGGGTCTGTGGCCCCAGTTATCCACAGGCACTATAGGGGAGCCGCTAGGGTTTGGGTAGAGGGCATTTGCGACCCCAAGATACGGACAAGTGGGAATGTTGCAGAACTGTTCCCATGTTGCGCAGCAACCGGGGTGTTAGGGTAGATCCAACTGGCAATCCCAAAGCCGGTCATGCACAAAGGCGCCTCGACAGATTGCCAGGTTAGGGTGACTTGTCGGGGCACCCATTTCATTTCACTGTTTCGTTCGCATTACGTTCAAACCCAAGATCGGATTGGAACGTGCTACGTCTGGAAATGCGCTGCCACGGTTCGCCCGTGCGGCGCATTTCTATGTTCAAACAAATAGATCCCCTGCCAGGTGCCAAGGACCGGTTTGCCTTGCGCCACCGGGATTGACAGGCTGACCGGCATCATTGCCGCCTTGATATGGGCGGGCATGTCGTCGGGGCCCTCATAGGTGTGGGTCAGATAGGACATCGACGGATCAGTCGTCGGCGGCACCAGCCGGTGGAAAAAATTGCGCAGGTCGGTCTGAACCTCGGGATCGGCATTTTCCTGTATCACCAGACTGCAGGAAGTGTGACGAACGAAAAGGGTCAAAAGGCCGTCGCCCTGCCCCGCCGTCCAGCGGATGACATCGCGAGTAAACTCGTAGAGTCCCTGGCCGCGGGTCGAGATGTGGAATGTGGTCTGCATGGGCGCAGAATGCGCCAGCAATTCAACATGGGCAAGGTTCAGTGAAACGGCCAGCGTTCCGTCAATTCTTCCCAAACATCCGAGCAGAACCCCTCGGCATGGCCGACGCTGAGATTGAACCCGGGGGTGCGGATCGACACGGAATAATTGCCGTTATCGCCGGGGCGGGTACCGGGCAGAAGCGCGCCAGACGGGGCGATGGTATAGGTTACGGCGCGGCGACCCTGTTGGGTGGTGCTGGGGCCGTAGCCCTTCGAGATATAGACCCTCTGCGTCGGCCCTGCCCCCTTGGCGCGAGCATATTGCGCCGCCGCGCACCAGAATTGCCGTGGTCCCGACCCGGCGCGGGCGATCACCTCATAGCCGTTCGCAACGGGATTGACCGTCAGGCCGTTGATGGCGGTATAGGCGTTGGCGGTGGGGGCGAGCAGGGTCGCGGCAAGTGTGGCGGCTGCAAATATGCGCATGGGAACCTCCCGGAACTGCGTTACCCTACAAATGTAGGCCGCTTGGGTGGCTTATCAAATCAAGTTTCGGATTTGGGCGGACGGTTGCGCGTTCCCTCAGCGAAAAATCTTCTCACCCTGCTCATCAATCAACTGCCTGGCCTTGCTCAGCGACGCCTCGATCGCGGTGCCTTCGCCGCCATAGGTGTCGGCGCGGATCATCTGGTGGATTTTCAGATCGCCCCCCACCTCCTTTTCGATCCGCGCGCCGATGCGGTAGCCATGAGCTTCCTTGGAGGGTTCAGGGAAGATCGCGAAATCCTTGTAGAGTTCCGGTTCGGCTTGTTGTTGGGCCTGGGGCTTTCCCCCGAAGAGTTTTGACAAAAGCGACATGGGCGGACCTCCGTTTCGGGGAGTTTGCCGGTTTTGGGGCGATGGGGCTAGTGGGTTTTGGAAGGTCGGAGGGTGAGGGCAGGATGTGCACTCTACACTTTTTATGCACACCCCTCAAATCAGATATGTATCAGATATTGACGACCATCACATATCTGATATGATGCAGCAAATCTGATAAGGAGATTCGCCATGAAAACCATTGAAATTTCACGGACCGCGTATTCCTACCTAAAGGAACTAGCGGTGCCCTTCGAAGACACGCCGGCTATTGTACTGGATCGAATTATTGCAGAACACTCTGCATTAAAAAGTGAGCACCCCTCTAAATCGCAGACACACTCTGAAGCAAGCTTGAAGCTGAATTTCGGTTTGGAAGACACCCCGAATGTTAGTTTCACGACAATTAGCTTAGCCCATATCAATGGGCGCGCGACTAAGGCTCACTATTGGAACGATATCTTGGAAGAGCTGCTTGTGATTGCTTCGAGCGTTGCGAAAATGGAAGAACTGGACAAAATGCTGAACCTCCAATTCGTGCATGGCTCCCGCGTTGAAAATGGTTATCGTCCTGTCGAAAGCGCCGGTTTCTCTTTTCAAGGAGTGGACGCCAACCGCGCCTGCAAAAGCATCGCGATACTATCTAAAACGTTCGATATACCTGTAACCTTGGATATCTCTTGGCAGCACAATAGCAAAGCGCAATACCCGGGACAGTCCGGTACGATCAATCTGCCGTAGAAAAAACCGCGACAAATTGAGCGCCGTTTTAAACGGCCATACCGTCACTGATCCAGGAAACTCCGCAGCTTCCGGCTCCGCGAGGGATGTTTCAACTTCCGCAAAGCCTTGGCCTCGATCTGGCGGATGCGCTCGCGGGTCACAGAGAACTGCTGACCGACCTCTTCCAGTGTGTGGTCGGTGTTCATGCCGATGCCGAAGCGCATGCGCAGGACACGTTCTTCGCGCGGTGTGAGCGAGGCGAGCACGCGGGTGGTGGTTTCCTTGAGGTTTTCCTGAATGGCGCTGTCCAAGGGCAGCACGGCATTCTTGTCCTCGATGAAATCGCCAAGCTGCGAGTCCTCTTCGTCGCCAATCGGCGTTTCGAGCGAGATCGGTTCCTTGGCGATCTTCATCACCTTGCGGACCTTCTCAAGCGGCATTTGCAGCTTTTCGGCCAGTTCCTCGGGCGTCGGCTCGCGGCCGATTTCGTGCAGCATCTGGCGGCCGGTCCGGACCAGTTTGTTGATCGTCTCGATCATGTGAACCGGGATACGGATGGTGCGGGCCTGATCGGCGATCGAGCGGGTGATCGCCTGACGGATCCACCAGGTCGCGTAGGTCGAGAATTTATAGCCGCGACGGTATTCGAACTTGTCCACCGCCTTCATCAACCCGATATTACCTTCCTGAATGAGATCAAGGAATTGCAGCCCGCGGTTGGTGTATTTCTTGGCAATCGAGATCACCAGGCGCAGGTTGGCCTCGACCATTTCCTTCTTGGCCTGACGTGCCTCTTTCTCACCCTTCTGGACCTGCTGCACGATGCGGCGGAATTCGGGGATATCTAGGCCGACATAGGTGCCGACCTGGGCCATGTCGGCGCGCAGTTCCTCGACCTTGTCGGTCGAGCGTTCGATGAACATCTGCCAGCCACGCCCCGGTTTCTGGGACATCTCATCGAGCCAGGTCGGGTCAAGTTCGCGACTGCGATAGGCTTCGATGAATTCGCGGCGGTTGATCCGGGCCTGGTCGGCCAGTTTCACCATAGCTGAGTCAATCTGCATGATGCGGCGGTTGATGCCGTAAAGCTGATCGATCAGGGCCTCGATCCGGTTGTTATGCAGGTGAAGCTCGTTCACCAGCTCGACAATCTCGGCGCGCAGCTTCTGGTAGGTCTTTTCTTCCTTCTTCGAGAAGGAGTCGTCTTCGTTCAGGGTGGCCGAAATCCGGCTGTCCTGCATTTCGGAGAGTTGCACATAGTCGTCGGCGATGCGGTCGAGCATCTCGAGAACCCGCGGTTTCAGCGCAGCTTCCATCGCGGCGAGCGACATGTTGGCCTGCTCGTCCTCGTCGTCGTCGTCATCTTCCTTGGAGATCGGGTTGCCGTCGGCATCCAGTTCCTGCTCGGCCTCTTTCTTGGGGGCCGAGGTGACGTTGGCGGCCGTGGCGACAGGCTCTTCCTCTTCCTCTTCCTCGCCCAATTGGCCCGAGAAAGTGGTTTCAAGATCGATTACATCGCGCAGAAGGATGTCTTCGGACAGAAGTTCGTCGCGCCAGATGGTGATCGCCTGGAAGGTCAGCGGGCTTTCGCAAAGCCCGGCGATCATGGTGTTGCGGCCGGCCTCAATCCGCTTGGCGATGGCGATTTCACCCTCGCGCGACAGCAGTTCGACGCTGCCCATTTCGCGCAGGTACATGCGCACCGGGTCGTCGGTGCGATCCAGCTTTTCGGCGGTTCCCGACCCGAGCGTCAGTTCGCCCTTCTGACCGGCGGCGACAAGCTCGGTGTTCTTGTTCTCTTCTTCCTCGGCCTCTTCGTCCTCGATGATGTTGATGCCCATTTCGCTGAGCATCGACATCACGTCTTCGATTTGTTCGGACGAAACCTGATCGGGCGGCAGCACCTGGTTGAGCTGATCATAGGTGATGTAGCCCCGCTCGCGCGCCTCGGCGATCATCTTTTTCACCGCGGCCTGGCTCATATCAAGCGAGGTCTGCGGCTCCTGGTCGTCGGGCTTGCGATCTTCGGTGTCCTTGGCGGCCATGGAATGCTCCTGCTGGGTCACGTTGGGGCGTCGTTACCTAGTAACTGATTCGCGGGTGATTCGCGAGAGGCCGAATCATCAGGCCTGAGAAAGTGATTCGGCCACCCGTTTACCCTGTTTTCTTTACGGTTTCGTCACCGCGATGTGTCATTGTTGCCGTTTGGCATGTCCGATCTGGTCGAGAAGGGCGTCGAAGGCATCGCGTTCCTCACGATTGATTCGGGCCCCGTTGTCACCGATGTCGTATTGGGTCTTGTCCTCTTGCTGGCCATGCTCGGCGCGGTTTCGGGCCTCGGCGGCCTGATGCAAACGCCATGTCAGCGCCTCGTCGGCAACCTCACCGATATCGGCCTCGGCTTCTTGCACCTCGGCGCGACGGGCCAGGCGGGCCTTGTATTTGGTCAGTTCCTCAAGAACCGTTTGCCGGGCCAGCTCGCCGTCATCAGGCCGTTTCAGCGCCGGAACCACGGCGAGATGGGATTGCGCCATCAACTTTTCAACATGCGCCGGATCAATCTGTGCAAGGAAGGTTTCGATTTCCTTGTCGTCGCGGGCGGAGGCAAGGTTCAGCACGGTGTCGCGCAGGGCGGTATAGGCAGGCTCGGACACCTCCAGCGCGTAGAGGTCGCCTTCGAATTCGGCGGCAAGCTTGGGATGCTTCAGAAGCACCGCGAGAATGACCGAGATGCGCAGGTGATCCAGCCGGTCCTCGTCGATGGCTGACAATTGCGAGGCAACGCTTTGCCCGGCCAGGATCGAATGGCGAGTGGAGGTTTCGACCTGCGGCGCGCGGTTCTGCCAATTGCCCCGACTGGGCGTGTTGCGGCGCGGGTTGAAAAGCTGCCAGCGCATATCCTTGATCGCCTGGCCGTAATGCTGGCGGATCGAGGGGTCGGCAATGAGTTTTATCTTGTCGCGCAGTGCCTTATCGAGCGCGGCCTTGCGTTCGGGACTGTCGAACACCTTGCCCTCGATCTCGCGTTGCCAGAGCAGATCAACCATCGGCATGGCCTTGTCGAGAAGGGCCTGAACCGCCCCTGCCCCGCCGCTGCGGATCACGTCGTCGGGGTCCTGCCCTTCGGGCATGATGGCAAACCGCAAGGACCGGCCCGCCTCGAGCAGAGGCAGGGCAATGTCGATGGTGCGCATGGCGGCGCGCAGGCCTGCAATGTCACCATCAAGCGCGATCAGCGGTTCCTCAGCAATACGCCAGAGAAGCGCCAGGTGGTGTTCGGTCACAGCAGTGCCAAGGGGTGCTACAGCAGCGCCGAACCCGGCCTCGGAAAGGGCAATGACGTCCATGTAGCCCTCGGCCACGATCAAGGGTTGACCCTTGCCGGCGGCCTCTCGCGCCGGACCGTGATTGTAGAGCGTGCGGGACTTGTCGAACAGCAGGGTTTCGGGCGAATTCAGATACTTGGCGTTGTCATTTGGGTCCATCGCCCGGCCACCGAAAGCAATGCAGCGGCCACGGGCATCGCGGATCGGGAACATGATGCGGTTGCGGAACGTGTCATAGGGGCGGCCGCCCTGTTTGGTCGAGGGTTTGGCAAGGCCGCACTCAAGGATCAACTGGTCCTCAACGCCCTTGCCCTTGAGGTGATCCCACAGGTTTTGCCAGCCCTCGGGAGCAAAGCCGATGTCGAATTTTTCCTGCGTTTCCAGCCGCATGCCGCGCCCGTCAAGGTAGTCGCGTGCCGCCGCTCCGGCCCCGGTCTTGAGCTGCAGGCGGAAGAACTGAACCGCCTGTTCCATGACCTCCATGAGTTGGCTGCGCCGATCAGCCTTTTCCTGGGCCTTGGGGTCGCGTTCTGGCATCGGCAAACCAGCCTCGCCAGCGAGGATTCGGATTGCTTCCATGAAGTCGACATTCTCGGTTTCACGGACAAAGGAAATCGCATCACCCTTGGCGTGACAGCCAAAGCAATAGTAATATCCCTTGCGGTCATCTACATGAAAAGACGCGGTTTTTTCGTGGTGGAAGGGGCAAGGCGCCCACATATCACCCTTGCCCTGGTTCGACTTGCGGGAGTCCCACATAACCTTGCGGCCCACCACTTGGGCAAGCGAGGTGCGCGAGCGGAGCTCGTCAAGGAATCCGGGGGGCAGCGACATGGGTTAAATATGCGGGTGAAGCTGCCTTAAAACAAGATCACTGCTTGAATCCGTTGCACTGTTCTTCGAACGGGGTGCGGATATCCTGTTCCAGCAGGGCCTCGTCCAGCGAATAAACATAGTCGACCAGGATCGGCACCGAGGTCGCGATCTTCTTCTTGGCGGCGGCGGCAAGTTCGGTTGTGACCGCCACTTTCTCCTTGTTTTCCACACGCATTTCAACGGCTTGCGCGATAATGTCGGCCTGTGCGGCACAGCGCTTTTCGCGTTGGCGTTTGCTTTCGGCCAAGGCCGGTGTGGCGACGGCAAGGATCAATGTGGCAGTGAGGACAGGGCGCATGTGGGCTCCGAAAATGACTACGGTCTGAACCCTAGGTACGTGAACAGGCAACGCCGTTACAGGGGAAAAATCAAGGCACCGTCCCGCTGGGTTAATACCGTGGATTAACCTAAAATCAGGGGGCTGGAATCCGTCTGCTATCCGTCGGGTATCTGTCTGGCGTTCGGTGGCGCAAGGAAGTGTCAGGACATTGGTTAACCCAGCGCACGCCGCCCGGCGACCGACAGCATCGCCTCGCTCAGGTCATGCACAAGGGTTTTCGCCATCGAGCGGAACACCATGATGTCGTAGCGGTTTTCGCCGGTGCGCATCAGGATCGCGCTCATATGGGCCAATTCACTCCGGGCGGCATGGCCGCGTTTGAACCGGGTTGCGCGCAAGTCCAGCGGCGTGAGCCGGGCCAGCACGTCGCGGGCCCCCTCGCCTTCGAGGGTAACGCTGGTCCAGGCATCGGACTGGTCGGTCAGCGCCGCACCGGCAATGTCACCCGGGGTTGCCCCCAGAACCATCGCCTGCCCCATGCCGGACCAGACCACGCGCCCGCCCGATTTACCGTTTAGGCGGTTTGCGGCCGGGAATGCCGCGCCGATGGCGGATTTGAGCGCGTCAGAGACAGTTTTTTCCTGCCCTTTGAAGGGCGCGACGGAGGTAATGGCGTCAATATCCATCTCGGACAGGGTGACGGTTCCGATGGTTTGCGGCAAAAGCCCTTCACATGGCGTTTTGGCGGTCAGATCAGTCACGGGCGCGCCCTCCTTCCGGATCAAAGAACACGGGGTTCACAACTTCGCAGGTGGTTTCCACCCTGCGCAGGTGGTCGACCATGCGGATCTCTTCACCAATCCGGTCGGGGCCGTTTCGCAGGAAGCCAAGACCAAGGAAATGGCCCAACGTCGGTGAAAACCCGACGGAAGTGATATAGCCCTGGTCGTTGACGCGGATCGCCTCGTCACCGGCGTTGAACAGGTGTGCCCCGGCCGTGAGCTGCTTCACAACACCTACGGGTTTCAGGCCAATCAGCCGCTCGCGGTCCGGGTCCATAAGGCCTGGGCGCTGGCTGGCGGTTTTGCCGAAGAAATCCTTCTTCTTGCTCATCATGCCCTGCATGCCGATGTCGAAGGCGGTGACGCGACCGTGGATTTCGCTATGGGTGATGAAGCCCTTTTCGATCCGCAGCACATTGAGCGCTTCCATCCCGTAGGCCCCGCCGCCCATTTCCTCGGCGCGGGCGCGCAGGGTGCGGAACAGGCTTTCGCCGTAACGCGCCGGGACGGCGATTTCGTAGGCATGTTCACCCGAGAAGGAGATGCGGAACAGCCGTGCGTTAATGCCGCCCACGCTGACGGGGCCGCAGCCCATGAAGGGGAAATCCTCGTCCGTGATCGGTGTGTCCAGCAGGCCATTGATCAACTCGCGCGATTTCGGTCCGGCGACGGCGAATTGCGCCCATTGCTCGGTGGCCGAGATAATCTGGACATCAAGGTCGGGGCGGAGCGCCTGGCGGACAAATTCGAGATGGCGCATCACCTGGCCCGCCGCGGCGGTGGTGGTGGTCATCAGGTAGTGGTTTTCCGACAGGCGCGCGGTGGTGCCATCGTCCATCACGTGGCCGTCCTCGCGCAGCATCAGCCCATAACGGGCGCGACCAACTTTCAGAGTCGAGAACATGTTGGTGTAGACGAAATCGAGGAATTCACCCGCATCGGGGCCCTGAATGTCGACCTTGCCGAGGGTGGAGACGTCGCAGATACCAACGGCGTTGCGCACGTAGCCCACTTCGCGGTCGCAGGATTGGCGCCAGTTGGTTTCTCCTGCTTTGGGGAAATAGGACGGGCGATACCATAACCCGGCCTCGACCTTGGGGGCCTCTTCACTGGCCGCATGGGAGGTGGTGAAGCGTTCCGGCGCGAAGCCTTTGTTCTGGGTCCCGGCGGCAACGGCGGCCATGGTCATCGGAGCATAGGGTGCCCGGTAGGTGGTGGTGCCGGTTTCTGGAATCGAGCGCCCCGTGGCATCGGCCAGAACTGCCAGCGCCCCCATGTTCGAATTCTTGCCCTGATCGGGGGCCATCCCCTGCGTGGTGTAGCGTTTCATATGCTCGACGCTGCGATAGGCCTCTGTCGCGGCGAGCTTCACGTCCTTGACAGTGACGTCGTTTTGGAAGTCGAGCCAGGCACGGCCTTTGCCGGGGACTGACCACATTGGGGTGATGTCATATTGTCCGTCTTCAGCCTTGGGCAGTTTGGTGCCAGCCGGTTTCATCCCCAGACCAGAAAGCGCGGTTTGCGCAGCGGCCTGGCCTTGTTGCAAGGCTTGCGCCGTCGAGAATACGCCGTTGGCCGCGCCCACCGCGTCCAGACCCGGGACCATGCCGGGATTTGGGTGGAAGCTGGCGGTGGCCTCATCCCATTCCGGGCGGCCGCCCATGTGGCAGGTCAGGTGCAGCGACGGGTTCCAGCCACCCGAAACTGCGAGGCAGTCGGTTTGCAGCTTTTCGATACCTGACGCGGTGGCGATGGAGATGGCTTCCAGAGCCTTACGACCCTCGGCACCGCAGACCTGGCCTTGGTAGAAGGGCACGTCGAGATCGGTTTTCGCGCCAGGGCGGCTGTCGATCAGGGCCGCGACATGGATCCCGGCGGTTTGCAGGTCGCGCACGGTGTCATGGGCGCTGTCATTGTTGCCAAATACTGCGACCGAGCGGCCCGGCGCCACGGCATAGCGGTTGAGATAGGTCCGCACGGCGCCTGCCATCATGATGCCGGGGCGGTCGTTGTTCTGAAAGGCAATGGGGCGCTCCAGGCTGCCCGCGGCAAGGATCGCGCGTTTGGCAACGATACGCCAGAAGGCTTCGCGCGGGGCGGTGCCGGGGTGGGCCTCGTGCATCGCCACCCGTTCCATGGCGGAATAAGTGCCGGTGTCATAGGCGCCCGTGACGGTGGTGCGTGGCATGCAGCGAACATTGTCCATCGCGGCCAGACGGGACACCATTTCAGCGGCCCAGTCGCTGCCGGGTTGGCCATCGACCTCGGTAGTATCCGAGTTCAGCCGCCCGCCCATGCGCGAATCCTCGTCCGCCAGGATCACGTCGGCCCCGGCCTGTGCAGCCTCGTAAGCGGCCATCAAGCCGGCTGGGCCTGCCCCGATCACCAGCACGTCGCAATGGGCAAAAGCACGTTCATAGCGGTCGGTGTTTTCATCCCCCGAAAGCGCCCCGAGACCAGCCGCCCGGCGGATCATCGGCTCGTAAAGCTTTTCCCAGAAGGCGCGCGGCCACATGAAGGTCTTGTAGTAGAACCCGGCGCTGAAGAAGGGCGCGGCAAGGTCATTCATCGCCAGAATGTCGAAATTGACCGAGGGCCAGCAATTCTGGCTGCGCGCGTTGAGACCGTCATACAACTCCAGCGTGGTGGCGCGCAGGTTGGGTTCCTGTGCCTGTCCCGCCCCAAGGGTCACGAGTGCATTGGGCTCTTCCGGCCCGGCGGTCATCACGCCGCGGGGCCGGTGGTATTTGAAACTGCGCCCCAGGACCTTGAGACCGTTGGCCATCAGAGCCGAAGCCAGCGTGTCGCCATCGAACCCCTCGTAAGTGTGGCCATCATAGGTGAAACGAATGCGGTTTTCGCGGTCGATCAACCCGCCGGAAGAGAGCCTCATTTGCCTGCCTCCTTCACATCGCGGGCCAATTCAACGGAATGGACCTGGTGGGTGACGGTATCGCGGGTGACCACCAGCCAGGCGGCGCATCCGCTTTCGTGATACCAGAGCTCGCGGGTGGGCCCGGCCGGGTTGTCGCGGTTATGCAGGTAATCGTTCCATTCACCCGACCCGGCCTCGGGGTCGGGGCGATCCAATGCCAGGGCATCGCCCTGATAGGTAAATTCGCGTCGGTCGCGGGACCCGCACAGGGGACAGTCAATACGCATGTCAGCTTTCCTCGTCAGGCCAGACGGCGTCGCAGACCGCGTCATCAACGCGGTTGAGCCGATAGGTCACAAATTGCTGGGGACGTTCGGCAAGATCGATGGCACCACCGCAGGTTTCTGTATCCCCCACCATCACGTAGCGTGTGCGAAGTTCCAGAACCTCTCCGTCGTCGCGGATGATCTGGAACCAGCCGCCATCGCAATCGACCGAACAATTCCACGCATCACCGCCGCGCCGCTGATCGGGGTAGCAAAACATCCCGCCGTCAAACACCTGCCCGCCAAATCCGTCCCGCGCGACATGGCCCTGGTTGGCGGTCAGGGTGCGCACCGAGGCGTAGGGATCGTCGCCGTCGAAAACCTCGGGAGGATACTTGAAGAATTCGAGCCAGATCCGATCAACAATCTGATCCGGATGCGCCGCCAAGTGCGCATCCGAATAGTCACGGGCAAAACACCCCAGTGTAGGCTCGGCAATCGCCGGCGCGGTCAGGAGAACTGCGAACAGACTAGTGTAGATTGTGCTGCGCACCGGTGCCCTCCTCATCCATTAGCCCCCGCCCGGTTTCGAACCGGTCGAGCCGCAGCTTCGCCGCCGCCTCGTGCGGGGTACCGGTGGCCATCAGGTGCGCCATGCACCAGCCCGAAGCCGGTACCGCCTTGAATCCGCCATAGCACCAGCCGGTATTGAGGTAGAGCCCATCTACATGAGTGTGATCGATGATCGGCGACCCGTCGGGCGACATGTCCATGATCCCGCCCCAGCTGCGCAGCAGTTTGGACTTGCCGATCATCGGCATCAGGGTGACGCCCGCCTCAATCACGTGTTCGGCAGCGGGTAGGTTCCCACGGCTGGCGTAGGAGGCGTAGAAGTCGATATCCCCACCAAAGACCAGCCCCCCCTTGTCGGATTGCGAGATATAGAAGTGGCCCATGCCGAAGGTCACAACATGATCGACGCAAGGCTTGAGTCCTTCGGTGACAAAGGCCTGCAGGACGTGGGATTCGATTGGAATGCGCATGCCGGCCATTGCCGCCACCTGCCCTGAGCGTCCGGCGGCAACCATGCCAACCTTTTTGGCCTTGATTGACCCACGGGTGGTTTGCACGCCAACCACCTTGCCGCCCTCGATGTCGATACCGGTGACTTCGCAATTCTGAATCAGGTCGACGCCGCGCTGGTCGGCGCCACGGGCATAGCCCCAAGCCACAGCATCGTGGCGGGCGGTGCCGCCGCGCTTGTGATAGAGCCCGCCATAAATAGGGAACCGTTCCTGTTCATAATTCAGATAGGGCAACAGTTTCTTGCAACCTTCTCGATCGAGAAGGATGGCGTCGTCGCCCTGGTTGATCATGGCGTTGCCCCGTCGGGCGGCGGCATCGCGCGCGCCATCCGAGTGGAACAGGTTGATGATACCGCGCTGCGAATGCATCACGTTGTAATTCAGTTCCTCCTCGAGCCCTTCCCAGAGCTTGAGCGAATGGGAATAGAATTCGGAATTGCCCGGCAGGCCATAATTGGCGCGCACAATGGTGGTGTTGCGGCCCACGTTGCCGCCGCCCAGATAGCCCTTTTCCAGCACGGCAATATTGGTCAGCCCGTGATTCTTGGCCAGATAATAGGCAGTGGAAAGGCCGTGACCGCCGCCACCTATGATCACGGCGTCATATTCCGCCTTTGGTTCGGGATCACGCCAATGCGGTGTCCAGCCTTTGTTACCTGTCAGGCCCTCTTTCAAAACGCGCAGCGCAGAAAAGCGCATGGTTCCCTCCCTGGTGGCAACATCCAACTTGGCGAGTGAACCAAGTTAGTCCAGCAATAGCAACCATGCCCGGACACGGACGGAGGGTTTTCGACAAATGCAGGTCAGGGCACGACAAATCCGCGCTACGGGATTGCCCCCTCGCGGCTGAATGCCAACGGTATTCGACTGCCGAGGCGACACCTGACAAACAGGCGCGGAAAGCGGGGCGGTTAAAGCCCCTTGGCGCGGTAGCTGGCGGCGACCCGGTCGATCGAGACCAGGTAGGCAGCCATGCGCAGGTCTTCGACATCGTCACGGCTGTGCCAGACCTCACGCATCGACTGATAGGCAATGCGCATCGTGTCGTCGAGCCCGGAGCGGACAAGTTCCAGTTCGTCTGCGCCACGCAGGTACCTGGCCTTGAAATCCGGCGTCATTGTCCAGGCATCGCCGAGATAGCGGTCGAGTCGCTCAAGTTCGTCGACGACAAGCTGGTGACGGGCTTCTTCCTGCCGGCGCTGCATCCGACCAAAGCGGATGTGGGACAGGTTCTTGACCCACTCGAAATAGCTGACCGTCACGCCGCCCGCATTGGCATACATGTCCGGGATGATCACAGTGCCCTTCTTGCGCAGGATCTCGTCGGCCCCGGCGGTGACCGGACCGTTGGCCGCCTCGATGATCAGGGGCGCTTTGATCCGGTCGGCGTTTTCCATGGAGATCACCCCTTCCAGGGCAGCCGGGATCAGGATGTCACAGTCCTCTTCCAGCACCACAGCGCCCTCGGCGGTGTGCGTGGCATCGGGGAAATCTGCCAGCCCGCCATGTTTGGCCAGCCAGGCATGAACCGCTCCGACGTCGAGCCCGGCCGGGTCGAACAGTGCCCCGTCGCGCTCGATGATGCCGGTGATGCGGCACCCGTCTTCCTCTTGCAGGAACTTGGCGGCGTGGAACCCCACATTGCCCAGCCCCTGGACAATCACCCGCTTGCCATCAAGCGTGCCGGAAAGCCCGGCCATAGCCACATCCTCGGGGTGGCGAAAGAATTCGCGCAGGGCATATTGTACCCCCCTGCCCGTTGCCTCGACCCGGCCGGCGATGCCGCCGGCATTCAGCGGCTTGCCGGTCACACAGGCACGCGAGTTGATGTCGGTGGTGTTCATCCGCGCATATTGGTCGGCCATCCAGGCCATTTCCCGTTCGCCGGTGCCCATGTCTGGGGCTGGCACGTTCTGGGAGGGGTGGATCAGGTCGCGTTTGGCCAGCTCATAAGCGAAACGGCGGGTGATCAATTCAAGCTCGTGCTCGTCCCATTCACGCGGGTCGATGCGCAAGCCCCCCTTGGAGCCACCAAAGGGCGTTTCCACCAGGGCGCATTTATAGGTCATCAGCGCCGCCAGCGCCTCGACCTCGTCCTGGTTGACCGCCATTGCATAGCGGATCCCGCCCTTGACCGGTTCCATATGTTCGGAATGAACCGAGCGGTAGCCGGTGAAGGTCCGGATCTGTCCACGCAAGCGGACACCGAAGCGCACCGTATAGGTGGCGTTGCAGACACGGATCTTCTCCTCAAGCCCAGGAGGAAGGTCCATGATGGCAACCGCGCGGTTGAACATCAGGTCGACGCTTTCACGAAAACTGGGTTCTTTGATAGTGGACATGAACATACAGGCCTCAAAGGGGTTCGGTTGACAGGGCGCGACTCGCCCAGCCATGGACAGAATGTCGCAGTTTTATGCAGAATGGCCAACAATACTTTCGATCCCGCTAATGGGGAATCTTGCCCCAATTTGTGCGCATTTTGTGCCGCAAGACGTCGATTCAACCGCTAATTGAGAAAAAAACAGCTCGAATTGTCTCTAGTTTAAAAACAGTTTTGCCGGAAAACCCGCCATTAACGCTCAAACCGCAAAAGAGACGTGATTTTTTCCCGTATTACGCCAAAATTCCGCCCCTTTTTCGGATCAGAAACTGCGGCGGGTAAGTGTCTCTGAGCGTAGGGCGAAGAACAAACCCATGTGTGAGGACGAGAATATGACGATTGTTACGTCGCAAAAACTGCACAGACCACAGGGCAGAAAGGCAGCGCCCCGCCGTCACCTCGCGCCCGGTTTTTTCGTGCCTGCTCCCAAGTTGAATTCACTCCGCCGCTTTGCCCGCGATGAAAGCGGCGTGATGATCGCCTATTCGGTCTTCTTCTTCCTGATCATGCTGATTGTCGGCGGGATCGGCGTCGACTTCATGCATTTCGAAATGAAGCGCACCCGACTTCAGAACACCCTTGACCGGGCGGTGCTGGCAGCTGCGGACCTGCAGCAGACGCTTGATCCGGCCGCCGTGGTCGAGGACTACCTGGCGAAGGCCAGCATTAACGCCACGCTGTCAAGCGCGCCGACGGTCAACACCGGGCTGAACTTTCGAGATGTCGCGGCACATGCGACCCTGAACGTGCCCACCCAGTTCATTCACATGCTGGGCATCGATACCCTGAGCGCGCCAGCCGCCGCGCAGGCCGAAGAAAAGATCGAAGCGGTGGAAATCGCACTGGTGCTTGATGTTTCCGGATCGATGAGGTCGAACAACCGACTGGTCAATCTGAAACCGGCGGCACGAGAATTCATCGACACTATGCTGGGCCTTGCCGCACCCGGCGACGTCAATGTCTCGATCATTCCTTACAACACGCAGGTGAACGCCGGTGAAACGCTGCTGAAACATTACAATGTCTCGAACGAGCACAGCTATTCGCACTGCGTGAACTTTGATACAGCGGATTTTGGCACGGCGGCACTAATGACGGCGCAAAGCCTTGAACGCACCATGCATTTTGACATGTTCACCTATTCGTCCGGAAGCTTTCCACCGGTCGCATCGGACTTGAACAGCCCGATCTGCAACACGGCGGCCTATTCAGAGATCATGACGATGGAAGTCAATGGCACCACTCTGAAGAACCAGATTGACGCATTGCAGGCCGGCGGCAACACGTCGATTGACATTGGCATGAAATGGGCAGCGACCTTGCTTGATCCTGGGACCCGCCCGGTGATCACCCAGATGATCACCGACGGCGACGTGGATGCGGTCAATGCCGGCAAGCCGCTGGGCTACGACGAACCGAATTCGCTCAAGGTAATAGTCGTCATGACCGACGGGCAGAATACCTCGCAATACATGTTGCCGGATCATATGCGCGGCACCATGTCCAACGTTCTCTACGACACGGATAGCGGACGCCGATCCATCTTGGTAGCGCACACGGATGGGACAATCGAGTATTTCTGGGTCGATGACGAGACAATGAACCCAGAGCCCTACGGCAATCACGACCCCGGACCGAAGACCGCGGTGCGGCTCAGTTATCAGCAGCTGTTTGCCTACAACTCGGTGGCCAGCAATGCTCGGTACACCTACGGGCCATACCTGGGCCTCGGAACCGCCTGGGACACCTGGTACACAAATCTGCCCGACCGCGTTAACGGCACCGAGAAGGACGCGCGACTGCAGAGCATTTGCTCGGCGGTCAAAGACAACAACGTAGTGGTCTATGCCATCGGGTTCGAGGCCACGGCCAATGGCAATGCCCAGCTATCGAAATGCGCCAGTTCGCCAAGCCATTTTTTCAATGCCACCGGCGTCAGCATTACCGACGTGTTCCAGTCGATCGCGGTGTCGATTGCCCAGCTGAGGCTGACGCAATGAGCCTGATGCGGCATATGATGCGCCCCTGGCTGCGGCTTTGGCGGTCCGACGCGGGATCGGCCACGGTGGAGTTTGCCATAATCTTCCCGTTCTACGTGACGCTGTTCATGACCACGGTCGAGCTTGGCATGATCACATTCCGGCATTCGATGCTGGAACGCGGGCTGGACATGGCGGTGCGCGAAGTGCGCCTTGGCACCGGGACGAACCCAACCCATGACGACATCAAGAACATGATCTGTGAATTCGCAGGCGTCTTGCCGAATTGTTCAACCAACATGCGGCTTGAAATGATCCTGGTCGACCCCCGTAGCTATGTGGCGCCGCCTGCCGATGCCGATTGTATCGACCATTCCGAGGATCCTTCGCCACTGCGCACGTTCAATCACGGCACATCGAACCAGATGATGCTGCTTCGGGCGTGTTTCGTGTTCTCGCCGATCTTCCCGACCTCAGGTCTTGGCTATGCACTGGCCAAGGACGGGGCGGGCAACGCCGCCATGGTGGCGTCATCCGCCTTTGTGCAGGAGCCGAAATGATGCTTTCGCGCCCAGCCCTGTCCTTCCCTGCCCGGCTGCTACGCGCCCGGATGCGCGCCTTTGCCGATGACACGCAAGGTTCGGTCACAGTCGAGGCGGCGATCATGCTGCCGCTTCTGGTCTGGGCCTATTGCGCGCTATACAGCTTTTTCGACGCCTATCGCCAAACCTCGATGAGCCACAAGGCGGCCTATGTGATCTCGGACATGATCTCGCGCGAGACCAACCCGATAGACGGGCCATTCATGGATGGCTCGTTCGAGATGCTGAACTTCCTGACCCGATCGGGCAATGAGCGCCGTTTGCGCGTCTCGGTCATCCGTTATGACGGCGATGACGACAAGATGCATATAGAATGGTCCGAAACCCGCGGGCTGGTTTCCGCGCACGGATCGGGTGCGGCCGACGAAATGCGCCAGAAACTTCCCATCATGGTGGACGAAGAGCGCCTGATCCTGGTCGAAACCTGGACCGATTACACCGCCCCTTTCCGAATTGTCGGCCTGACCGACCAGATCATCGAGACCTTTGTCTTTACTCGTTCACGTTTCAGCCCGCAGATCTGTTGGGAAAGCTGTATCTGACCCGATTTTCCATTCCTTTTTCGCGAAATGTGACCCAATTGCGGCGCGAACACGCCGCGAATGGGTGAAAACCATCTTTAAAAAGTTGCAAAAATGATCCGGGAAAGCCCAATTCCCGCCCGGTTCCCGACCCACAATGGGCCCACAAGTTAAGTCAGATTCCCATCGGAAGACTGCACTTCCACAGGGAAAAACAATAAAACGAGATGGAAACATGTTGGAACGCGGAACTGCAAAGCTGCCCTGCTGTGGTTCAGGGACAAATCTGACGAAGCGTCTTGAGGAATTTCGCGACAACGAAAGCGGCGTTCTTGTCGGTTTCGGTGTCTTTCTCATTCTGATACTTCTGGCCGTTGGCGGCATGGGCATCGATTTCATGCGGTTTGAATACACCCGGACATCGCTGCAAAGCACGCTGGACCGAGCCGTTTTGGCGGCTGCCGACCTTGACCAGACGCTGGATGCGCAATTCGTGGTCGAGGATTACTTCGCCAAATCGGACCTTGGCAACTATCTCAAGACGATCACCGTTGACGAAGGCCTGGCCCACAAACAAGTGTCGGCCACCGCCGAGATCGCGATGGACACCCAGCTGATCCATATGGTTGGTGTTCCGGTTCTGAATGCGAAAGCCGCCGGCTCCGCCAAGGAAAGCCTGGGCGCGGTTGAAATCTCGCTGATCCTGGACGTGTCGGGTTCGATGGGCTGGTACTCGCGGCTTACGAACCTGAAAGTTGCCGCCAAGGATTTCGTCGATCTGGTTCTGGACAACACCAAGCCGGGCGACGTGTCGATCTCGGTTGTACCCTACGCCACCCAGGTGTCGCTGGGCGAAACCATGATGAACGAATACAATGTCAGCAACGAGCACAATTATTCGCATTGTGTCGACTTCCTTGCCGATGAGTTCAACAACGCCCAGATTCTGCCGACCGAGGCGTTGCAACGCACCGCGCATTTCGATCCGTGGAATCAGGACCCGCTGCCGTCAGGGCAAACGCTGATCGATCCGGTGTGCCCGACCAATCAGAACACCCGCATCCTGCCGTTCTCGAATGACAGCATCGCGCTGAAGGATCACATCGAAGGTCTGACCGCCGGTGGCAACACCTCGATCGACCTTGGCATGAAATGGGGCGTGGCCCTGCTTGATCCGACAACGGGGCCAGTGGTGGACGGGCTGATCGCGTCTGGCGTGGTTGAAAACACGTTCGCTGACCGTCCGAAACCATATGATCCCGACCAAAACCTGAAGATCGCGATCATCATGACCGATGGCGAAAACACCGAGCAGCCCTATATGCTGTCGCCCTATCTCGACGAGATGTCGGATATCTGGCGCCACAACTCGGGCAAGTTCTCGGTCAAGCATAACAGCGAGTGGTACTATCCGCATGACGGCACCTGGAACAGCGCCCCCTACAAGGACACCAACGGCCAGGGCTCGCAACAGATCAGCTATCCGGAGTTGCACGCGATGCATCCACTGCTCTACTTGGCCGAGCACCTCTGGGGCGGCATCCTGGGCACCCTCAACGCCGCCGCGAACAAGGCTTACGGCAAATACGAAGTCCATAACGCCGGTTGGAAAGACCAGCGTCTGGACAAGATCTGCGAAGTTGCCAAAACTCAGGGTATCATCGTCTTCACCATCGCCTTCGAGGCCCCGAACCAGGGCAAACGCCTGCTGAAACGCTGCGCCAGCTCGGATGGCCACTATTTCGATACGGACGGGCTTGAAATCAACGATGCCTTCGTGTCGATCGCCTCGTCGATCTCCAAACTGAGGTTGGTCCAATGATGATGTTTGCTAAGATGAAATCGGCCTTTCGGCGGTTGCGCCACAAGGAAGACGGCAACGCGACAGTTGAATTCGCCATCCTGTTCCCCGCCTTCGTAACGATCCTTCTGAGCGGTGTGGAACTCGGCATGATCACCCTGCAGCATTCCATGCTGGAACGCGGACTTGACCTGGCCGTGCGCAATGTGCGCCTGGGCACGGGAACCGCCCCGCAGCATGACGAGATCAAGGCTCAGGTCTGTGAATATGCCGGCCTTCTGAAGAACTGTAACAGCACGTTGCGGCTTGAGATGGTGCAGGTCGATCTGCGCAACGCCGTCACGTGGGATACGACTGCGGATTGCGTCGACACGTCAGAAGCTGTGCAGCCGGTCCGGACCTTCGTCAATGGTCAGGAAAACGACATGATGATCCTGCGCGCCTGCGTGAAGATCGACCCGATCTTTCCGACCAGCGGGCTTGGAAAACAACTGGTAGTTGACGGTGCCGGCCAGGCCGCACTTGTCGCGATGGCCGCCTTCGTTCAGGAGCCGAACTGATGAAAACCATTCTGAACACACTTAAATCCCGGTTCACCACCTTCGCGCGCGACGATTCCCGCGGATCGGTTTCGGTCGAAGCTGCGCTGATCTTTCCGGTAGTTATGTGGGCCCTTCTGGCAATGTTCGTCTTCTTCGAGGGCTATCGCCAGTCCGGCATCAACCATAAGGCCGCCAACACCATCGCCGACATGTATTCGCGCGAAACCATGGCGATCACACCGCTTTATGTCGACAATACCAAGGATTTGTTCGACATCATGTCCGAGGCCAACTCGGACACCAGGGTCCGGATTTCCGTGATCAAGTGGTCGAAACGGAAAAACAGGTACGAAGTGGACTGGTCGGAAGTCCGCGGCGGGTCGATCAACACGATGTCGGATTCGACTGTGGCGATGGTCTCGGACAAGCTGCCAACGCTGCCACCGGAAGAGCGGGTCATCCTGGTCGAAACCTGGAGCACGTTCACACCGCTGTTCAATATCGGGATGGACCCGGTGGAAATCAGAACCTTCGTCTTCACCCGCCTGCGGTTCGCGCCCCAGCTTCCCTTCTGCCGAAGCGGCAACTGCGAAGTATAAGCAATATCAACCTAAGACAGGCTACATCAGAATAATACATCACGGCGAAGCTTATGCAGCTTTGCCGTGATGTTCATTTCTGATTACCTTTTGACGATCACCTCATACCCCGGCTCCTCGGGCTCATCGTCCAGCATTTCAGGCGGGAAGCCCGGCGCGGTGATGTCGAGGCCGGTGGCCTCTTCCAACCGTTTGATGATGTTGGGACTAAGTTCGCGTGGTCCGAAGCGTTCGATGGCATCGTCGAACATTGTGATCAAGAGCGGGTTCAGTTCAATCGGCACCCCGGCCCGGTCGGCGACCTCCTGAAACAAGCCAATATCCTTTTTCACCAGGTCCATGGTGAAGGAAATGTCGCGGCTGCCATTCAGGATCACCTGGCTTTCGGTTTCGTGGACAAAGGAATTGCCCGAAGAAATGCGCATCGCCTCATAGGCTGTGGCAAGGTCCATCCCCGCGCCCTTGGCCACCGTCAGCGCCTCGGCGCAGGACACAAGGTTGGCGGTGGCGAGGTAGTTGGTCAACACCTTGAGAATACTGGCAGATCCCAGATCGCCAGTATGCAGGACGCGCCGCCCCATGACGGTGAGAAGCGGCAGGATACGTTCGAACGTGGCCCGATCACAGCCGGCAAAGATCGAGATATTGCCGGTATCGGCGCGGTGACAGCCACCCGAGACCGGGCAATCCACTGCCGCACCACCACGTTCGATCACCTGTGCGCCCAGGTGTTTGACCTCGGCCTCGTCGGTGGTGGACATCTCCATCCAGATCTTGCCCTCTTTAACCTCGGGCAACATGTCCTGCATCACCGCGTCGGACGCGGCCGGCGATGGCAGGCAGGTAATGACGGCATCGCAGTCACGCATCATCGCCGCCGGGCTGCCACCGGATTTGGCGCCTTTATCGACAAAGACCGCAACCAGGTCGTCGTTTAGATCATGCACGGTCAGGTCGATGCCATTTCTAAGCAGGCTGCCCGACAATTTGCCGCCGACATTTCCCAAGCCGATAAAGCCGATTTTCATATGAGTGTCTCCTGTTGGTTTTCCCTATCCAAGGCGCAACGGCGGGGCGCGAACCGTCAGAAAGCGACCCGTTTGGTGCCGTTTTCCCAATGCCCTTCCCTAGCGCCGCAAAACGCCCTAGCGTCGCGCCATGGTCTGGCCTTCCAATCAACCGCCCCAGCGTGATGGCGATGACGATGCGGGTTTCGAGCTGAGCGATGCCTTCGAGGGCTTTCGCCAGCGCAACGACATTTTTACCCGTGCGTTTTGGGACGAACGGGTCAATAGCCCCAAGACAGACGCGTTTTTCGCTTCGTACCGGATGGAGGCCGCCCCGCGGCGCGGCGACGGGTTTACTCAGCGCGACTTTGCCCTTCGCAATGCCAGTTGGGCCATTTCCGACATGATCTCGGACCGGTCGGCCCATGAAGGCAGGCGCGAGGGATTCCAGGCTCCGATCCGCGAGGACACGCCGGTGGCGCCAGACGCTATTGAGATTGATGACCCGGTGGCAATGTCGAACGAAATCAAACGCATTGCCCGGTTCTTTGGGGCCGACCTGTGCGGTGTTACCGATCTGGACGAGCGCTGGCTTTATCGCGCACGGGTGGATGTGCGCGACCTGTCGGATGCCGACAATGACCTGCCCGAGGGGATCACAAGCGTGATCGTATTGGGCCATGAGATGGACGAGGGACTGGTCGCGACTTACCCGTCGGCGCTGGCGGGCGCAGCAACGGGGCGGGAATACAGTCACGAAGCTTCGATCGTGATCCAGCTGGCCGCCTATATTCGCAACCTGGGCTATCAGGCGGTGCCGTCGATGAACGACACCGGGCTGGCCATTCCGATGGCAGTGAAGGCGGGGCTTGGCGAATATGCCCGCAACCAGATGGTGATCACACCCGAGTTCGGGCCCCGCCTGCGGTTTTCCAAGATATTCACCTCGCTGCCATTGGCCCATGACGCACCGAAACGTCCCGGTGTTGCGCGGTTCTGCGACATCTGCACGAAGTGCGCCGAGGCCTGCCCGGTCAAGGCCCTGCCCCTTGGCCCGCCTTCGTTCGACGCGCCAAACCAATCGGCAATCAAGGGGGTGAAGAAATGGACCTCGGACGCCGAGAAATGCTTTAAGTTCTGGGCCGCGCAGGCCAGTGACTGTGCAATCTGCCTCAGGGTCTGCCCGTTCAACCGCGACTTCAGCAAGTGGCGGCACCGGGCATGGCTGAAGCTGGCCCTGTCACCGTTGCGAAGGGTGGCGTTGTGGCTGGACCGTAATCGGGGCGGTCGGGTGAAACCCTCGACTTGGTGGCGCGGGGGAGCCTGAACTTTCTGTGCAGTACCGCACACACGCGGTTCGAAACCACCTATGGATCGCAAAGGCGCGCAACCCTATCTTGGGCAGAGGTTGACAGGAAAGGACAGACTCATGTCGCTCAGACCAACAATCGAGACACGTAAGGCGCAGGCCACGATGGAAGGGGCTGGCGTGCATCTGCACCGCGCCTTTGGCTTCCAGGACCCAAGCGAGCTGGACCCGTTTCTGCTGTTTGATGATTTCCGCAACGAGGACCCTGCGAAATACGCCAAGGGCTTTCCCTGGCATCCGCATCGCGGCATCGAGACGATCACATATGTTCTGGCCGGTGAGGTCGAGCACGAGGATTCGCTGGGCAACAAGGGCACGCTGGGCGCAGGCGATGTGCAGTGGATGACCGCCGGGTCGGGCATCCTGCACCAAGAGATGCCCAGCGGCAGCGCCAACGGGCAGATGCACGGGTTTCAGCTTTGGGCCAACCTGCCATCTTCACTGAAGATGACCGCGCCGCGCTATCAGGACGTGCAGTCACGAGACATTCCCGAAATCACCGATGACGATGGCACGGTGGTGCGGGTGATCATCGGATCGTTCTGGGGCAAGTCCGGCCCGGTCGACGGGATCGCCGCCGATCCGCAATATCTGGATGTCTCGGTGCCACCGGGGGTGAAAAAGACCCTGCCGGTGGACACCTATCGCCGAGCGTTTGCCTATGTGTTTGACGGCGAAGGCGTGTTTTCCGATGCAAGCACCCCCACCGGGATTCTGTTGGAAAAAGAGGTTATGGGCCAAGAGGTTAACATCCGCGACATGTCCGGCGACCGGACATTGGTGCGGTTCGGCACCGGCGACGAGATCACTGTGCAGGCAGGTGAGCGCGGTGTGCGGTTCCTGCTGGTATCCGGTGCGCCGATCCAGGAGCCGGTGGCCTGGCACGGACCGATCGTGATGAACACCCAGGACGAACTGCGCCAGGCATTTCGCGATCTACGCAACGGGACCTTCATTCAACCTGCCCATTGATCCTCTGCGCCCGGTTTGACCGAGACCAAGGCGGCGCAGACCCATTCATGGCACCCTTGGCGCAGAGGTCGGCGGGGTCGTCCCGCGCCGAGACGGGAGGGGATCATGCAACGGGTGTTACAAGGGTTTGTTGTTGTTTTGGGGTTGGGATTGGCCGGGGCGACCGGGGCCGAAACCCGGGTCATGCCAGAGGATTTCGAGTATCTGGGCGCCTTCCGTCTGCCAGAGGATGGCGCGCGACCACGCACCTTTGCCTGGGGCGGCAACGCGATGAGTTTCGCGCCCGCAGGGCGTCATAAGGCCAAGGCCAAGGAATTGCCCGGCTCGTTGTTCATCATGGGGCACGACCGGATCGCCTATGGCGAGTTGCCCGATGGCAACCAGGTGGCCGAGATTGCGATTCCGAAGCCGGTGATTGCCCGCAGGCCGGGTGATTTGCCGGTGGCCCGGTTCCTGCAGCCTTTTGCGGATGTTGCCGAGGGGCAGTTTGCCGGGTTGGATGAGCTGCCGCGCGCCGGGCTGGCCTATCTTGATACCCCGGCCACCGGGCCCAGGCTGCACGTTACCTGGGGGCAACATTTCCAACCCGACCCGGACGCGCCGTCACATGGCTGGATAAACCCGAACCTGTCCGATCCCGATTTCACCGGTACGTGGTTCATCGGCCAGGAAAGCGGTTACAGCACCAACGGCTACCTGTTTGATATTCCACCCGAATGGGCCATGTTGAACACCGGAGGCCGCCCTCTGGCCACGGGGCGGTATCGCGATGGCGGCTGGTCGGGGATGGGGCCGCCGCTCTATGCATACCGACCTTGGGTGGATGAAGCCGGAACGTCTGCCCCGGACGGCACGCGGCTAGAGCCGATAACGCTGCTCAAATACCCCGGCTCGCGCGAGACAGAAAGCTTCGACCGGGCGATGCGCGGCTATTCCCATGCCGATGAATGGGAGGGCGGGGCATGGATCACCACTGCCGCGGGCAAGGCGGCGGTTCTGTTCGCCGGAACCAAGTCGGTGGGAAAAAAATCATGGTATGGTTTCGTGAATCCCGAGGGACCGGACAAGGTCTGTGTCGCCGGAGATTTCGTGGGACAGTTTCATGTCTGTCGCCTGGCCGACGGCACACCCTGCGAAGCCAAGGATTTGCACGAATGCAGCGGCCACAATGGCTATCGCGGATGGTGGGGTTCGCATTTCGAGGCCCAGATCATCCTTTATGATCCGGGCGACCTCGCAAAGGTGGCCGCCGGCGAGATTGAGCCTTGGCAACCGCAGCCCTATGCGGCCCTGAGCCTGGACGAGCACCTTTTCCTCAATCCCGCCGGGATCGAACCGGCGACTCTGGGAGTGGCCAGGCAACGGCGTTACCGCATCGGAGCGGTGGCGTTTGATCGTGCCGGCGGGCGTCTCTATGTCATTGAATTATTTGCCGATCAGGACAAGCCGGTGGTGCATGTCTGGCGGGTCGAGTGAGCCTCAGACCATCACCAATTTGCGGACCATGTCCCAATAGATCGCCTCGACCTCGTCGAGCGACAGGCGCCCCCCGGCGCGATACCAGGTGTTAACCCCGGTCAGCATGGCGATCACCGCATAAGTGGCGATGCGCGGGTCGGGCACGGTGAAAACCCCTGCATCGACACCATCGCGCAGGATGGTTTCCAGCTCGGTCTCATAGGCGCGACGCAGGGACTCAATCTCGGCGAAATTTTCGGGCGTCAGGTTGCGCAATTCCATATAGGCGATAAACACCTCGTCTGGGCGTTCGATATGGAAACGGATATGGTGGCGGGTGAAATCCTCAAGTCGAGCCAGCGGGTCGGCCCCGGCGACCGCGGCGCGGGTTTCGCGCGCTGACAGGAGATCTTCCATATGCTCGCGCATCAGCTGGTAAAGCAGCGTTTGCTTGTCCGGCGTGTAATTGTAGAGCGCCCCGGCCTGCACGCCGACCTCTCCCGCGATCTGGCGCATCGACACGGCGGCAAAGCCGTGGCGGGCAAAAAGAGACAGCGCCGCGCGACGGATGCGCGGGCCGGTAATGTCGGAATGAGAACCTTGGGTACGTGCCATAGGCAGGTTTTATCTGAACACGTGTTCATTTCAAGGCCCTGCTTGCATGGGCGCGCAGGCTGGGGCAAGGAAGGGACATGAAAGCGATAGTGCCCCTTTTGCCAGTCATGGTTCTGAGTGCCTGTGCCAGTTTTCCCGAACTGGAGGGCACAGTGCCGACGCATATGGAAGCGGCCGAGTTCCCAAAGTTGGTTCCGGTCGAACCGCTATTGGCGGGCTCCCAAGAGGTGCAGATCACTCCCGAGACGGAAAGCAGCCTGGTAGCGCGGGCCAATGCGCTGCGCGCCCGAGCGGCGCGGCTGCGCGGGCCGATCGTGGATCGGGGCACGCGGGCCCGGATGCGCGCCGGGGTGACTGGGATTATCGAAGAATAGAAGTGCTGTCGGCTTCCATGCCCGCGAAATCGCCCATTGGATCGGCATCCCGCCCTCACCGAGGACACAACCTCTGCCCCGAGCGCCGGAACCGGCTTTGCCGCGTTGCAAGTGGCGCGCACAGACGCTACAGGGGCGGATGACATCACGACCACATCGATGGAGGCCGAAAAATGAGTGAACCCCTGCGCCTTGGCATTGCCGGACTGGGCACCGTTGGCACCGGTGTGGTGAAGATTGTGCGCCAAAAGGCGAAGCTGCTGGCCGCCCGCAGCGGGCGCCCGGTGGTGATCACCGCCGTTTCGGCCCGCACCCGCGACAAGGATCGTGGTGTGAACCTGGGCGATTACGCCTGGGAAGACGACCCAGTGAAGCTCGCCACCCGCGACGATGTCGACGTGTTCATCGAGTTGATGGGCGGCAGCGACGGCCCGGCCAAAGCCGCCACCGAAGCGGCGCTTGCCGCGGGCAAGGACGTCGTCACCGCCAACAAGGCGATGCTGGCTCATCACGGCCAGGCGCTGGCCGAGGCCGCAGAAGAGGCGGGCCGGGTGATCCGCTTTGAGGCCGCCGTGGCCGGTGGCATCCCGGTGATCAAGGCGCTGACCGAAGGCCTGTCGGGCAATGACATCACCCGGGTGATGGGGGTGATGAACGGCACCTGCAACTATATCCTGACCCGGATGCAGAACGCTGACCTGAGCTATGAAGAGGCCTTTGCCGAGGCTGATGGGCTTGGCTATCTCGAGGCAGATCCGGAACTTGACGTCGGTGGGATCGACGCCGGGCACAAGCTGTCGCTGCTCAGTTCCATCGCCTTTGGTACACAGGTGAATTTCGACGGCGTCGAGCTGGAAGGCATCGGCAGCGTCACCATCGAAGATATCCATCAGGCCGCCGATATGGGCTTCAAGATCAAGCTCTTGGGCGTGGCGCAGATGACCGGTCGCGGTCTTGAGCAGCGGATGAGCCCCTGCCTCGTGCCAGACGACCATCCGCTGGGGCAGCTGGAGGGCGGCACCAACATGGTGGTGATCGAAGGCGACCAGGTGGAGCAGGTAGTTCTGCGCGGCCCCGGCGCCGGCGAAGGCCCGACCGCCAGCGCGGTGATGGGCGACGTGATGGATATTGCACGTGGCATTCGGGTTAGCACGTTCGGCGTGCCGGCCCCGGCGCTGGAAGCAGCAAGACCGGCCAAGGGTGCCCTGCCCGCGCCGTACTATCTGCGTATGACCCTGGCCGACAAACCCGGCGCTCTGGCCAAAGTGGCAACAGTTCTGGGCGAGGCGGGCATCTCGATCGACCGCATGCGGCAATATGGGCACGAGGACACCTCGGCCCCGGTGCTGATCGTGACCCACCGTACATCACGCGCAGCACTGGACGAGGCGCTTGGGGCGATGGCCCAGCTGGACGTGTTAGAAAGCCAGCCTGTCGCACTGAGAATCGAACGGGTCTGATCCCGGAGGTTCCAGAACCGCAACCTAGCGCGAACATCCCGACACCGGTGGAAACCGTAACCCATACCCCTCGCCGCTTGCCCACAGATGCATGTTTCCCGACTTGTGAACCCGTTTGAAACCGGGGTATGCCGGTCGGGACGCAACATCGAGGGACATCACCGTGAGCAGAACAGATTTTGACGACAGCCTGCTATCGCTAGCGCTGGCCCGGGTTTCCGAGGCTGCGGCGCTGGCCTCGACCTCTCATATCGGGCGCGGCGACGAAAAAGCCGCTGACCAGGCTGCGGTCAATGCCATGCGAGAAAAACTGGGCGAAATGGAAATCCGCGGCACTGTGGTGATCGGCGAAGGTGAACGGGACGAGGCGCCGATGCTCTATATCGGCGAAGAAGTTGGGCTGGGAAACGGGCCGGAGGTCGATATCGCGCTGGACCCGTTGGAAGGCACGACCCTGACCGCCAAGGACATGCCTGGCGCATTGACCGTGATTGCCATGGCCCAGCGCGGTGCGCTGCTGCATGCACCAGATGTCTACATGGAAAAACTGGCCGTCGGACCCGGCTATGACGAAGGTGTCGTTAACCTGGACATGCCCCCCGCCGCGCGGATCGAGGCGCTGGCAAAGGCCAAGGGTGTTGGCATGGACGAAATCACGGTCTGCGTGTTGGAACGGCCCCGCCACCAGGCGATGCTGACCGAGCTGCGCGGTACCGGTTGTGCGATCCGGATGATTTCGGATGGCGATGTCGCCGGCGTGATCCACTGCGCCGAGGCGGACACCACCGGTATCGACATCTACATGGGCTCGGGCGGCGCGCCCGAGGGGGTTCTGGCCGCGGCTGCGCTGCGCTGCATGGGCGGGCAGTTCCAAGGGCAGCTTCTGTTCCGCAACGATGACGAACGCGGGCGCGCGGTGAACGCCGGAATCGAGGATCTGAGCCGGGTCTATACCCGTGATGAGCTGGTCCGGGGTGACGTGATCTTTGCCGCAACCGGCGTGACCGACGGGTCGCTGTTGCGCGGCGTGCGACGGCTCAATGGGTCGGTGGAGACCGAGACGCTGTTGATGCGGTCGAAAACCCACACGGTACGGCGGGTGCTTTGCCGGATGCCGGCGGGGTGATTCGACCGGAAGGGATTGCGGGGCCAGCCCCTCAAACTCCCCGGGATATTTATGGTCAGATGAAGGGGCCGGTCTGGTGAGCTTTCTTGGAGTCGAGCAATCGCTGAGCGGGCGCGAATGGCTGGGACCCGGGGTAGAGCTTGATCGGGCGGCCGAGGCGCTGGCGCAGGAGACCGGGTTGCCGCGGGCCGTGGCGCAGGTTCTGGCGCGGCGCGGCGTCGAGGCCACAGAAGCTCAGGACTTCCTGGCGCCGAGCCTGAAGGTATTGCTGCCCGATCCACGGTCGTTGAAGGATATGGAGGCGGCGGCGGCACGTTTTCTACAAGCCGTGGGCCGCAAGGAAAAGATTGCGGTCTTTGCCGACTACGATGTCGATGGCGGGACCTCTGCGGCGTTGCTGCTTGACTGGTTACGGCAGATGGGGCGCGAGGCAACGCTTTATGTGCCCGACCGGATCGACGAGGGCTATGGGCCGAACGTACCGGCGATGCAGGCGCTGGCCGAGGCGCATGACCTGATCATTTGCGTCGATTGCGGAACCCTGTCGCATGAGCCAATCGCCGCGGCGGAAGGGGCTGATGTCCTGGTGCTCGATCACCACCTGGGGGGCGAGACATTGCCGGCGGCGCTGGCGGTGGTGAACCCCAACCGGCAGGACGAAACCGGCGATCTGGCGCATCTCTGCGCAGCAGCGGTGGTTTTCCTGATGCTGGTCGAAGCCAACCGGCAGCGGCGCGAGGCGGGTGACGGCAACGGCCCGCAACTGATGGCGATGCTGGACCTGGTGGCGCTGGCAACGGTGGCCGATGTGGCGCCGCTGGTGGGAGTAAACCGGGCCTTCGTGGTGCAAGGGTTGAAAGTGATGGCAAGACGCGAACGCCCGGGGCTGGTGGCGCTGGCCGATGTGGCGCGGATGGAGAGCGCACCGTCTTCCTATCACCTCGGGTTTTTGTTGGGGCCGCGGGTCAATGCCGGTGGGCGGATCGGCAAGGCCGACCTGGGCGCGCGGCTTCTGTCCTGCGGCAACGAGGCCGAGGCGCGGGTCATGGCCGAGCGGCTCGACGAGCTGAACCGTGAACGACGCGAGATCGAGGATGGGGTGCGCGCCGCAGCGCTGGATCAAGCCGAGCAACGTGGGCTGGATGCGCCGCTGGTCTGGGCGGCGGGCGAAGACTGGCACCCGGGCGTGGTGGGCATCGTCGCTTCGCGGCTGAAAGAGGCCACCGGGCGGCCCGCCGTGGTGATCGGGCTGGAAGGCGGTGAGGGCAAGGGTTCCGGCCGGTCGGTGTCGGGCATTGATCTGGGTGCATCGATCCAGCGGCTGGCCAGTGAAGGGCTGCTCATCAAGGGCGGCGGCCACAAGATGGCCGCCGGACTGACCGTGGCGCGCGGCCGGCTGGAAGAGGCCATGGCGCGTTTGAGCGAGCTGTTGGCCAAACAGGGCGCGGGCGACCTGGGGCCACGAGCGCTTAAACTTGACGGGGTGCTGATGCCCGGCGCAGCAACGGTCGAGATGATCGAACAGCTGGAGGCGGCGGGCCCCTATGGAGCGGGTGCCCCTGCCCCGCGATTTGCGTTTCCGGATTGCCAAGTGCTGTTCACAAAACGGGTGGGCGAAAGCCATCTGAAGTTCAGCATCGGTGACGGGCTGGGCGCCAAGCTGGAAGGGATCGCCTTTGGCGCCTATGACACCGCCCTTGGCCCGGCAATCGAGAACCATGGTGGGGCGCGGTTCCACGTGGCGGGGAGGCTGGAAGTCAACCACTGGCGCGGGCGGGTGACGCCGCAACTTCGGCTCGAGGATGCAGCCCCTGCCGGGCGTTGAGGCTTTGTGCAAAATTTCTTTCGCAAATGCCAAATTTCCGCTTGCGCGGGGGGCCGGGTTTTTCTAGAAGCAGCCTCACGGCTGGGCCATGCCCCGTTCGTCTATCGGTTAGGACGCCAGGTTTTCAACCTGGAAAGAGGGGTTCGATTCCCCTACGGGGTACCAGCCTTCCCCCACAACGAATTGAAAACATGGTGTATTTTTCATGCACCTGGGTTCTCTTGATCACAAATCCCACCATTCGCGTCCGACTTGCGGCAACAACCGCTTTGGGCCGGAGGTTTCAGTAACTGGCCAAAATTTCCCGACTCGGCCGACGTTCGAAGAGGAACGGACCTCCATTGGCCGTGGTTTGCTCCTTACCTGGCCAAGCTATCAACAGAAGCTAGGCTTGGAAGGTCTGCCCTGACACCGAAACCAGAGTCCGCGAACACGTCACGATTAGCGTACGTTTGATTGTCCTGTCAGTAAGGTCTGGTCCAGGGGCTTGCCTGTCCTGTCTACCGTATCGATATCCTAGGTCGCCTGGCTCGAACCGTTCGAGATTAACGACTTGATTTCCAGCGCCGCGTTCAATGAGTTTTGTGCCAAGGTCCGGACTTTGGATGCCACAACGGCAAAGCAATACCCGGCGTCACCCGCCCGCGCGACTTCGAGCCCGGTATTCAACGCGAGCGGATTCGCCTGAAAGCTGATGCACTTGATCACGTCGGTGATTCTCAAGATTTCCCCAGGGGGCCGATCGCATTCCTTCATCGCCTCAACCGCAACGCCCACGACCTTCCCGCTTTGGTCAACCGCTCCGGTGGCCTTGGCGATGACAGCCTCGACATTGCGCATGTTTTCGAGCACCGCCTTGGCCGGGGATGTCAATTGATTCAGCACGGTGGAAATCTTTTCCAAGGTGGCTGCAAAATGTGATGTGGCGCTGGTTGAGCTTTCCCTTACAAGCCATTGGAATCAGGCAGCCGGTGAACGTTGGATCAATCGGGACAGGCCTCAATTCGATCACGTGAATCACCCGCTAACAAATTGATTTTATTGAACCTTTCTTCACTTGAATCCGTTTTTTCGGCGCCTCACGCCGCCTGGTTTGAAGATTTGGGGTGACATTGGCCGCCAGGAACACTTGGGCGTGATATCCGTTGTTTTCGACCGATAACCAGATATTCATCCACGTTTTCAACTGAGCAAGCCTGTGCGTAAAAACTATCCACAATTCAGCTCGTCCTTTAGTCGTGGTTGCCAACAAGCCAACGCGAATTCGGCGTTAAGTGACGGTAATCCGACGAGATCTGTGGATAACAACCTCCAAATCACTAAAAAGTAAAACAAGTGATGACATCTCAACCTGACTTTTCCGTGCCCAGCGTGGGATAACTCGGTGGACAATCTGGGGATAACTCATGAAACACGGGCCGGTTTCGTGTTGACTAGAGGCGCGAGCCAACGATGGGTTGGCGTCGATTTGCTAACAATCGCGAACATGTCAGCCACCCACACGCATTGTTAGTGCTTGCTGTAAGGAACACGCGGCAAGCACCTGGTATCGGAGCGATTTCCGTCTTATCCACAGGCGAGCAATTCCCGGATCATTCTGGTGTAGACAGCCCAGCCAAGGAAGTTCAAGATTTGACCGCGCATTGACCGAAAGGACCCGCTATGCACCCGCTTTTGACGCAAGACCAGATCGATCAATATGCCCGCGACGGGGTGACCATCATCCGTGGGCTGTTCGCCGATCACGTCGAGACCCTGCGCGCAGGCGTGGCACACAATATGAAAGACCCGGGCCCATATGCCTCGGAAAACGAGAAAGCGGGCGAGACGGGCCGTTTTTTCGATGACTACTGCAACTGGCAACGCATCCCCGAATTTGAAGAGGTCATTCGCAACAGTCCGGCAGCGGAAGTGGCGGCCGATCTGATGCAGACCGACAATGTGCAGGTGTTCCACGACCACGTGCTGGTCAAGGAACCGGGCACCTCGATGGCGACCCCCTGGCATACGGACGGGCCCTATTACTTTGTTGACGGCAAGCAGACGATCAGCTTCTGGTCACCGCTTGACCCGGTGAGCGATGCCAGCCTGCGCATGGTGCCTGGATCGCATACGTGGGAAAAGCCAGTGCTGCCGATGCGCTGGGTCAGCGAACAGGCCTACTTCCCCAATATCGACGATTACATGCCGGTTCCCGATCCCGATGCTGAGGGCATGGAGGTCCTGGAATGGGCGATGGAGCCCGGCGATGCGGTGGCCTTCAACTATGACATTCTGCATGGCGCACGCGGCAACACCAGCGACATCGCGCGCAGGGCTTTTTCGCTGCGGCTGGTGGGCGACGATGCGCGCTATGTCGAGCGGGCGGGTCGGACCTCCCCCCCCTTCCCCGAGCACGGGATGAACCCTGGT
The DNA here is from genome assembly GCF_032586155.1 of Aliisedimentitalea sp. MJ-SS2. Lineage (NCBI taxonomy): Bacteria > Pseudomonadati > Pseudomonadota > Alphaproteobacteria > Rhodobacterales > Roseobacteraceae > Aliisedimentitalea > Aliisedimentitalea sp. MJ-SS2. Next base: position 19,280 of record NZ_JAWHTC010000008.1, on the reverse strand, counting down.
GAGCGGCTGCGCGAGGATTGGTTCCCGGTGATTTACCGCCGGTGAGGAGACAGGATTTCTTAAATATCTCCGGGCCTGCTCAGGTGTTTCGCCTGAGCAGCTGAACAACGTAGTAGGACGAGACGACCTCGTCCCGCTGGTTCAGTATCTCGTAGAAGATCGTTGTGCGGCCGCGGTCGGGGCGCGAGGTAGAGGGCTCGGATTTGGTAACGGTCATGCGCACCCGCAGGCTGTCACCAGGGCGCACCGGCAGTTTCCAGCGCACCTCATCCATACCGGGTGAGCCCATCGAAGCCTCGGTCCATACCTTTGACTTGAGCACAAGGTCGAAAGCCACGGTCATGGTCTGGAAGCCGCTAGCAATCAGCCCGCCATAGATCGAGTCTTCTGCGGCCACAGGATCGGTGTGAAACGGCTGCGGATCGTATTGTTCGGCAAAAGCGATGATCTCGGCCTCGCTGAGCATGGTGCTGCCGGTCTCGTGGACAAAGCCGACGGGAAGATCGTCAAAGAACATGGGCGCGCTCCTGTTGCCCGCCCATCCTGCCGCGCATGGCTGCGTTGCGCCACTTGGCCGTTGCGTCATATCCGGGGGGTTGGTAACGAATTAGTAATGCCAAGGGGAGGCCAAACATGCCCGTCATCACCGAGATCGAGGACCTCAAACGCATCTATCGCCGTCGTGCGCCCAAGATGTTCTATGATTATTGCGAAAGCGGCAGCTGGACCGAGCAGACCTTCCGCGAGAACTCGTCGGACTTCGATGAGATCTATTTCCGCCAACGGATCGCAGTGGACATGTCGGGGCGCTCAACCAAAAGCCAGATGATCGGCGAGGACGTGGCCATGCCGGTGGCGCTGGCCCCGGTTGGTCTGACCGGCATGCAGCACGCCGATGGCGAGATCAAGGCGGCACGGGCGGCGGAAAAATTCGGGGTGCCGTTCACCCTGTCGACCATGTCGATCAATTCGATCGAAGATGTGGCGGCGGCGACGAACAAACCCTTCTGGTTCCAGCTCTACACCATGCGCGACGAGGATTTCATTCGCCGTTTGATCGAGCGGGCCAAGGCAGCGAAATGCTCGGCGCTGGTGATCACGCTGGACCTGCAGATCCTGGGGCAGCGCCACAAGGACCTGAAAAACGGCCTCAGCGCCCCACCCAAGCCAACCATTGCCAACCTGATCAACCTCGCGACCAAGTGGAGGTGGGGTATCGGGATGCTGGGGGCGCAGAGGCGTGAGTTCGGCAATATCGTCGGCCATGTCGAAGGGGTCAGCGATGCGGCCGACCTGGGCAGCTGGACTGCCGAACAGTTCGACCTGACGCTGGATTGGGCCAAGATCGCCAAACTAAAGGAAATGTGGGGCGGCAAGGTGATCCTGAAGGGGATCATCGACGCCGAGGACGCGAAGATGGCGCTCAAGGTGGGCGCCGACGCGATTATCGTATCGAACCATGGTGGGCGACAGCTTGATGGCGCGCTGAGCTCCATTCGTGCCCTGCCGTCGATCCTGGACGCGGTGGGCGACAAGGTCGAGGTCCATCTCGACAGCGGTATCCGTTCGGGTCAGGACGTTTTGAAGGCCGTCGCCATGGGGGCCAAGGGCACCTATATCGGGCGCGCCTTCATCTACGGGCTAGGCGCGATGGGTGAGGAAGGCGTGACCAAGGCGCTGGAGGTCATCCACAAGGAAATGGACGTGTCGATGGCGCTGTGCGGGCGACGGAGTATGGACGAGGTGGGGCGCGATATCCTGCTGGTTCCGGAAGGGTTCGAGGGAAAATGGCAGTCCTGACATGCTGATTTTCTTCAAGGAAAATCTGGTCATGTTCTCGGTGCCGAAGACAGGCACCACATCCTATGAGCTTGCCTTGCGGCATCGCGCTGACATCATCCTTGCCGGACGGCGCAAACATACCAATGTCTCGTTCTACCAGCGCAAGTTGGCACCATTCCTGCGCAGCGCCTATAGCCTGACCCCGGAACGCATGGCCGTGATCCGCCATCCGCTGGAGCATATGCGCAGCTGGTACCGTTATCGCTCGCGTGACGAGCTGGAGGGGCAACCAAATTCGACCAAGGGGTTAAGCTTTGACGAGTTTATCGAAGCCGCACTCGAGGACGACCCGCCGCCCTTTGCCAAGGTGGGCAGCCAGCAGGGGTTCCTGATCATGGCCAAGGGTCAGGTTCCGGTGCATCACCTCTTTGCCTATGAATCCCAGCCTAAAATCCGCGGATTTCTGGAAAAGCGGTTCCAGACCGAATTGAAGCTGAAACAATACAATGTCTCGCCCGACCTGCCCGCGCCGATCAGTGCCGAAATCAAGGCCCGGTTGCACGAGAAGCGCGCGCCGGAATTCGCGCTTTATGAGCAAGTGCAGGCGGCGGACGGGTATTTACGACAGGTGTTGGATTAACGCGCCCAGGCATATTTCTCTTCATCTGACCAAAAATACCTCGGGGGGTCTGGGGGGCTGGCCCCCCAGACGGTCGGATTGGCGCAGCCAATTCGAAACCTTTGGCACCACTCCACGAAAGAAAACGCCGGACCCAAAGGCCCGGCGCGTTTCATTTCAGGACCTGCGGTCAGGCGTCAGTGCTTGCCCTTCCACGGAACCAGGATATTCTCGGCCTTGCGCATCAGGATGTCGATACCAAAGCCGATCACACCGATGAGAATGATCCCCATCAGAACGATGTCGGTCAGGGTGAACTTGGATGCCACCATGATCATCATGCCTGCGCCCTCGGACGCAGCCACGAGTTCGGCGGCCACAACCGTACCCCAGCAGACCCCCATCGCGACACGGGCCCCGGTGAAGATTTCCGGCAGGGAGTTGGGCACGATCACGTGGCGCATGATCTGCCACTTGCTCGCCCCCAGCGAATAGGCCGCGTGCACCTTCGAGATATTCACGCCTGACACGCCCGAACGTGCGGCAATCGCCATGATCCACAGCGCGGCCAGGAACAGCAGGATGATCTTGCCCACCTCGCCGATGCCGAACCAGATGATGATCAGCGGGATCAACGCCAGCGGGGGCACGGGCCGCATGAACTCGACAATCGGGTCAAACCAGCCACGGAACCAGCCGTTCAGCCCCATGGCATAGCCCAACGGAATGCCCACCAGAGCCCCGGCGATGAATCCCGCGATCACACGGAACAGCGAATAGCCCAGGTGAACCGCCAGGGTGGAGCCACGATAGCCTTCGCTGCCGATCTCGACCACCCGTTCTACCACGGCCTCGGGAGGAGGTAGGTAAACCGGGTCCATTTGCAGCCCCTTGGGCGGTGTAAAGCTGATCGCGCCCTTGTCGGTCAGGGTAAAACGGCCCTTGTCGTTGGTGACGACGGTACCGGGCGAAATCGGATCACCCTCGATGGCGACAACGGATGCCCCGGCCTTGCGTTTGGCCTCATCGTTCTTGTCGAACAAAACCGTCTGTGTGCGTGAAGCCGTCATGGCGACGGCGTCGTCCTTGGCGATGCCGTCGCCCGGCTCGACCTTGAACTTGACCACGTCCTCACCAAAGTTGAACACCTTGACATGGACGGTCGCGTCGTCGCGATTACCGTTGCCATCGTCCAGCGTGTAGACAAACGAGGTTTCGCCGACAAATGGCGAAGGTGCCTGCAAGAACCCGGGCACGAATTTCGAACCGGTAAAGGCACCCCAGATCAGGAAGATCGTGACCACTGATATCACGCTGGCCCAGCGATTAGACACCACCGCGCTTTCGTCGCCAAAGGTCACCGTCTTGAGCGAGGTGTAATCGTTGGTCGCGCGATGCACCAGAAACCGGATCAGCAGGAACGACCCGACGAAAATCGCGATATAGACGAGAAGAATGATGAACCCGGTCATTGTGCGTCCTCCGTGCGTCCCATGATTTCCTCTTCCATGTCCCAGATCATTTCCAGGATTTCCTCGCGAGTCGGACCATAGTCGGGGTGCTTCTTGACCTCGCGCAGGTCGGCCCCAACGCCCAGGTCGGCGAAGGGCAAACGGTATTCCTTGTGAATGCGCCCGGGGCGCGGTGCCATAACCAGCAGACGTTCGCCGAGCAATAGCGCCTCTTCCACCGAGTGTGTGATCAGGATGATGGTTTTGCCGGTCTCTTTCCAGAGTTTCAGCACCAGACCCTGCATCTTCTCGCGGGTCAACGCGTCCAGCGCACCCAGCGGTTCATCCATAAGGATCACATCGGGGTCGTTGGCCAGGCAACGCGCCAATGCCACACGCTGCTGCATGCCGCCCGACAGTTCGTAAATCGCCTTGTCCTTGAAGTCGCCAAGGCCGGTGACGTCGAGCAGGTGATCGACATGTTCCGCCCATTGCGCTTCTTTCTGGCCCTTCATCCGGGGACCGAAGCTGACGTTTTCGCGCACGTCCATCCATTCAAACAATGCGCCTTGCTGGAACACCATACCGCGTTCGGCATCGGGCCCCATGCAAACATGCCCGTTCATCACCACCTGGCCTTCGGTGGGGGCCAGGAACCCGGCCACGATATTGAGAAGCGTGGTCTTGCCACAGCCCGAAGGGCCGAGAACGCTCATCAATTCGCCTTCTTTGAGATGCAGAGACACATCTTTCAGCGCCTGAACCGAGCTGCCATTGGGCAGATCGAAACGCATCGAAATGTTTTCGATGGACAGTCCTGACATGGCCTGCCTTTCCTAGTTATCTGTTGCTTTGCGCTGGCCGCTCTTTGCGCCCTTGCGTGTGCGCCTTGCGAGACCGTCGGATTGGACGGAAGAGCGGATACGGAATTTGCGCGGCCCGGAACTCCGGGCCGCGCACGGGTTTAGGTCTTACATGCCGCCTGCGGCAGCCAGCGGGCCGGTGTTGACCGCGCCGTCATAGCTGTCGAGCGCGCTGTCGATGCTTTTGGCTTCAACGAACACGTCGGCCACGCCCTTCATGAAGGTCTGTGCGTTGCCGCCCAGCCAACCTGCGCCCAGCTGCTCTTCGACAGTCGGGAAGGAGAAGGTCGAGATGGTCGACATGGTTGCGTCTTCGTCCATGCCCGCATCCTTGGCGATCACCGGCAGCATCTTGGCGCGGTTGGCTTCATCGGCCCACATCGCGTTGGCATCTGCCGTCACTTTGAGGAACTTGGTGACCAGGTCGCCGTTTTCTGCAACCCAGCCTGCCGGGCCCGAGGTCACGTCGAACACCAGGATACCCAGCTCGGTTTTCTCGTCACCGGTCAGAAGCACGTTGCCATGCTCGAGCGCGCGGCGCAGCGAACCGCCCCAGCCACAGAACATGTCGATCGAGCCCTGAGCGATGGCAGCAGCAGCGTCCGGCGGATCCATGTCGACAACGTCCATGCTGCCCACGTCCACACCGAAATGGCTCATCTGCTTGAGGAAGCCATAGTGTGCGGCAGTACCCAGCGGCACCGCAACCTTCTTGCCAGCCAGTTCACCGGCGTTGGTTTTGTCGATTTCAAGCTCCGAGCGGACAACGCAGTTGTCGTTGTCGGCGTAGGACACGGCAACATCAAGGATTTGCAGATCCTGCCCGGCCGAGGTGGCAACCACGAAGGGCGGAAGGCCCTGGCTAACGCTGAGGTGCACATCGCCCGAGGCCATGGCGGCGGACATTTTCACACCCGACTCAAAGCTGACCCAGTTGACCTTGACGCCCAGCGCCTCGTCATAGGTGCCCATTTGCTTGGCATATTCAAACGGCATCGGCCATTCGAGGAAGTAGGCCACGGTGATCTCGTCAGCGGCCTGGGCCGAGGGGGCCAGAACCGCGAGCGCCGCAGCGGCTCCAAGAATCTTGGATTTAAGTGTCATTATAGTCTCCCATGTCAGACGGACTTTCGTCCGGTACTTAACGCGTGGCTTTGCTGCCACTTTATACCCTGTAACGGCTTCGCAACGCGTACCGAGACAGGGTCCACGTGGAAGCGTAGGTATTTGACCGGGCCGATCAATGTTTTTTTTGACTCCCAACCCCAAGAAAACGCACAAGATCACTACGGCCGGCCTGACCAACCCAATTGCCATTCACAACTGAATTTCAGAGTGTTACGCTGTTTTTCCAACAGCAACGGCGTCGGGCGCCCCAAGCTGACCCTTCTGTACTGGCCCTAACATCCAATCTTAACTGGCTCCATGCTTGCGTCACTTTACCAGAAAAAAGCGACACCCGCATTACTGCGAGAGTAATGGCATCAATCCGGGCCGGCCTCTTGGAAAAGCTAAAAATGCCCTAATCGGCACCGATCATCGCCCTGGCCTGCGCCTCGAGCCGCGTCAGAACCTCGGCATTTCCGGCGTAAAAGGCCGTGGCCCGATCCAACGCCGCGCGTGCTTTGTCCGGATGCCCCATCACCGCGTAAGAGCGCACCAGCATGACCCAGCCATCGGGGTTGTCGGGGTTCTCTTCCAGCTTGGCGGCCAACCCCGCAACCATGCCGTCCACCATCTCATCGGTTTCTTGCGCTGTCATGCCCTGCGCCGCCACAACATCTTCGTGGGTCGGCCCGGAGACCGCCGGATTTACGTTGCCGTCGAGCATATCCAAACCGGTCGCCCGCGCGGCCTGTTCGATTTTATCCAGCACAAAAGGCGCGGCGGCATAACTTTGCCGTGCATCGTTCAGCACAGCCACGGCGGCGGTATCATCTCCGCCCTGAGCCAGCAGCGTCGCAAGTTCGATCGAAGCCTTGTAGTTATGCGGTTCCTCCGCCAGCCCGGCGCGCAGCTTGGCAATCCGCGTGGAAGAATCGGCAGGGGACAACAGCCCCTGCCCACCAGATTTGGCAATCTCTTCCGGCGTGGCTTCGGGCAGGTAGTCGGTCACCTCTACCTTCAAGAACCGCGCCATATTGACGATGTCACGCCGCACCATCGGCATCCAGGGCGCATCCGGTACGCTGTCGCGGGCCAGCGCGGTCCAGTCGTCGAGCGCGGCCTGAAAATTCTGCGACTGTGCCTTTTGCAAGGCCAGGTAATAGCGCGCCCGCACGTCGGGTCCGCGATTGAGCACCTGCTCGAAAATCAGACGTGCGGCGGGTGGTACCTTGTTGCCGTTGGCCATGACCATGGCCTCGGCATAGGCCGATTGCACGGCGGGTTGATCACCGCCGAGTTCTGCGGCCTTGCGATAGGCCTCGACCGCCGATGCGTGATCGCCCAGGGAGCTATAGGAAGTGGCAAGCATCCACCAATCCTCAAAACTGTCGGGGTTGTCCTTGGTCTTTTCAATCATCAGGGCAATTTGAGCATTGGTATCACCCGCCTTGGCGCGCTGTGACAGAACCTCCATCTTGCGCGCAGCCAAAGGCTGGTCCTTGGTCCCCGGCGCGCCGGTCAAAGCATAGCCGCCCAGCGCCACAGCCACACAGACCGCCACCAGGGCGCCGGTCACGGGCAGCGAACGGTGCGACACGGTAAAGCCGCCATCCATGTGGCGGGCGGCGCCTAATGCACGGCGTTCGATCTCTCGCATCGCAGCGTCGCGTTCCTCTTCGCCGATCAGACCGGTGGCAAGATCTCGGTCAATCTCATCCATCTGGTCGCGATAAACCGAAATGGCGCTGTCGCTGTCGTTCACTTCGACCACGCCCCGGCGCAGGAAAGGTTGCGCCAACCACAGCCCGGCAATCAGGGCAATCAGCAGGACAATGGACCAGAACAGCATAGGCTCACTCCTTGGCCAGCAGCCGGCGCGCTTCTTCACGCTCGGCTTCGGTCAACTTTTCCGGGGATCGGGTTGCAAGACGGCGGCGGTGATAGAGCATCACCGTGCCGATAGCGAAGACCAACAGGCCCAATGGCGCAGCCCAGAGGACGATGGTCGCGCCACGTACACGCGGGTTCAACAGCACATAGTCGCCGTATTTTGAGGCGATATAGTCAAGCACCGCGCCGTCCTCATCCCCTGCCTCCATCCGTTCACGCACAACAACACGCAGGTCCTTGGCCAGTGCGGCATTGCTGTCGAAGATCGACTGGTTTTGACAGACAAGGCAGCGCAACTGTCGTCCGATTTCGCGCGCCCGGGCCTCTTCCGCCGGGTCAGCGAACATTTCATCCGCCCCTATGGCCATCACGGACAGGGTGGAGGCCAGCCAGAAGGTGAGGATCAAAAGAATGCGCATGCCTGCCCCCTACTCTGCCGCCTGAAACGCGGCGCGGCGGGCGCGTTTGGGCGCGCCGATCCTGAGCCGTCGATCGGTGAGCGATATGAGAGCCGAGAGCGAAATCAGAACACCACCCAGCCACATCCACGGCACACCGGGGTTATAGTAATAGCGCACGACATAGCCGCCGCGCCCGTCCGGGTCGCCCAGCACCGCATAAAGGTCACCATGCCAAAGCGAGCGGATACCCGCCTCGGTCGAGGGTTTGCGTTCAACCGGGTACCAGCGGCGTTCGGGGTAAAGCTCGGTTACCGGCTTGTCGTTATGGGTGACAGTGACCTTGGCAATAGAGGTCTGGAAATTGGCGCCGGTGGTGTTCTCGATCTCGTGCAGTGTGAAAACATAGCCGCCGACCTTGAGGCCCTCGCCCGGTTGCACCGAGCGGATCGCCTCGGCCTTCCAAACCGACACGGCGACCACGCCTGCGGCGGCAATGGCCAGGCCGATATGGCCGAAATACAGCCCCCATGCCGAGCGTGGCAGGCCGATGATCCGGCGCAGGGCGGTGGTGGCGCCGACATTGGGCAGACCGGCGCGGGCGCCGAGGTCTTGCAAGGTGGCAACCGCCAGCCAGGTGGCGACATAGATGCCCACGAGGCCGAGCAATTCGTAAAGCCCCCAGATCAGCGCGATACCGGCAGTGATGATGGCCGAAGCGACGGTCGTGACAAATGCCCGGCGCAGCACGTTCGATTTACGGGCGCGTTTCCAAGACAGGAAGGGGCCGATCCCGGCGGCCAGCATGGTCAAACCAAAGATCGGCAGGAAGGTCTGGTTGAAATAGGGCGCGCCGACCGTGATTTTGTCACCGGTGATCAGCTCCAGCACCAACGGATAAAGTGTGCCGACAAAGACGACACCGGTGGCGACGCTGAGAAGCGCGTTGTTAAGCAAGAGACCGCTTTCTCGTGACCAGAGGGCAAAAACGCCGCCTTCGTTGATCTGTGAGGCGCGCCAAGCGAAGAGCGTCAACGCCCCGCCGATGTAAATGCACAGAAGCAGCAGGATAAAGGCACCACGGGCCGGGTCGACGGCAAAGGCGTGGACGGAACTGAGGATGCCCGAACGAACCAGGAATGTTCCGATCAAGGACAGCGAGAAGGTCAGGATCGCCAGCAGGATGGTCCACTTCAACAGCGCATTGCGTTTTTCAACAACGATGGCGGAATGCAGCAGCGCGGTGCCAATCAGCCAGGGCATGAAGCTGGCGTTTTCCACCGGGTCCCAGAACCAGAACCCGCCCCAGCCCAGTTCATAATAAGCCCACCACGAGCCCAGCGCGATGCCGGCGGTCAGACCGGACCATGCAATTAGCACCCAGGGCCGCATCCAGCGGGCCCATGCGGGATCAACCCGGCCGGTGATCAACGCGGCAACGGCAAAGGAAAAGGCCGTCGAGAAGCCGACATATCCCAGGTAGAGCAGCGGCGGGTGGAAGGCGACGCCCGGGTCCTGCAACAGCGGGTTCATCCCCTGCCCGTCCATCGGCACCGGGGCCATCCGGGTAAACGGGTTCGAGGTCAGCACTAGAAAGAGGTAAAAACCCACCCCGATCATCGCCTGCACCGACAGCACGGTCGAGCGCATCACCACCGGGATCATCCGGCCAAAGACCGAGATCAGCACGCCAAACAGCGCCAGCATCAGCACCCAAAGAAGCATCGAGCCTTCGTGGTTGGCCCAGACGCCGGTGATCTTGTAGAGCATCGGCTTGGTCGAATGGGAATTGAGCGCCACGTTGCGAAGCGAAAAATCCGAGCCGACATAGGCGTAGGTCAGTGCCGCAAAAGCCGCCGCCGCCGCAATGAACTGGACTTGCGCCGCCGTATCCGCCACCCGCATCGCCGAGGCCGACGCTGAACGAGCACCCCAGAGCGGCACCACCGATTGCACCAACGCCGCCGCCAGCGCCAGCCACAACGCTAAGTGGCCAAGTTCCGTGATCATCATGCCCCCACCTCTTTGAGATGCGCCTCGTGGCCGCCGCCACCGATCGAAACGTCGCGCATCGGGCGCGGCACCGGAATAGGCAAACGGCGCTCCACCGCATCCAGGTCGGTCAGGACATATTCCGTTGGTGACAGGAATTTGAACATGCCCGATTTTTTCAAACGCGCCATGATGCGGCTGACGGTTTCGGCATTCAGCCCAAGGTAATCGGCAATATCCTCGCGCGACATCGGCAGGCGCACCGGCCTGGTCTGTGGCCCATTGGCATTCGCTTTGAGGGCCATTTCAGCAAGGAAAAGGACTACCCGTTCGGTGCTGTCCAGGCGCCCCAGCGTGGCCAGTTGCCGCGACGCAGCCTCAAGCCGCCGATGCACGACGCGGAACATTGCATCAAGGAATTTCGGATCGCGCTGCAACGTTGCCGCTTGATGCGAAAAGTCGAGCTCGCAAATAATGCAGTCGTCCATCGCTTCGAGCCAGCTTGGCGTTTCGGTCGCCGCCATCGGCCCACAGATCGTGTCACCGGCCCGCTCTAGGCCGGTGATCTGACGGCGCCCGTCGGGGAAGGTTGTGCAGACCGCGGCCGTGCCGCGCACCATTACCCAGAACCGCAGGCAACCGTCGCCAGCCGTCTCAAGCCGCTCACCGCGCTTGAGATGCAGCGTGCGATGCGCACGCGGTCCGGTGCCGGAACGTACTTCGGGCAAAAAGGTGCATAACCTGCGCGAACAGGCATAGTGAATATCCGTATCGATTGTATCACCCTCGCAATCGGCGCCATCGCATCCGTTGAACATACAACCTGCGTCGTGCCGCCATATTCGACGTTAGTGGCGAGGATAATCACAGTTTCCTGACCGGTCTTTGAGCAGGATCAAAGTTGCGAAAATTGCCTAAAAATCAGGCATTTCTGTGCAATCGTGGAAAAACTGATTTTTGTCAGGGCGCGTCACGGCGCCGCAGTCATAGCATTTACGTGATGAATTCTGTCTGTTCGAAAGGAGCGATTCCCGTGAGAACTATTCTGCTAACCATGGCGCTGCTGTTCGGCTCCGCCTCTCTGGCCGCCGCAGAAGGCGTGCCCGAGAAGGTTGAGCCTGCGGTAGCTGCTGAAAAAGGCTGTCTCTCGTGCCATGAAGGTATCGAGAAATTCACCGACGGCATCATGATGGAACAAATTGTTGCCATCGCCGAAGATTACAACGATCCGGGCGGCTGTGTGACCTGCCACGGGGGTAAGCCCGACGGGTTGACCGCCGAAGAGGCCCACATGGGATCGCCCGCAGACCTGATCGAGACCGGTGGCCCGCATATGTTCTACCCCGATCCCGGCGCATTGCCGGTGGCGGCGAACTCGTGCGGTCAGTGCCACGACGGCTATGCCGAACGTCTGACCAAGTCGCTGATGAACACCGAGGCCGGCAAGCTGCAGGGCAACCTGTGGGCCTGGGGCGTGATCGACACGCACCGTTCGGTTTACGGCAACTACAATCTTGTGGACGACGATGGCTATACGCCGACCGTCGGCACCGACGCCTACAAGGAATACATGGTCGCATTCGCGGAATCACATCCCGATCAGCTGCCCCCGAGCATGGAGCAGGTACCCGAGGTGGATGTCGACGCGATTTCGGAACACCCGAACATGGCCGGTATCACCTATTCGCGCCAGCAATGTCAGCGGTGCCACGTTGGCGTGAACGGTCGCGAAAAGCGCGGTGACTTCCGTGGCGCTGGCTGCTCGTCCTGCCACGTACCCTACTCGAACGAAGGGCTTTATGAAGGCGGCGACCCGACCGTCTCGAAAGAGCAACCGGGCAAACTGCTGACTCACCAGATGCAGGGCACGCGGAAATCCAAGGTCAAGCATGGCGACGTCGAATACTCCGGTATCCCGACTGAAACCTGCAACACCTGCCACAACCGCGGCAAACGGATTGGCGTCAGCTATCAGGGGATCATGGAATTCCCGTATGGTTCGCCCTACAACGCCTCGGGTGGCAAGCAGCCGAAACTGCACACCAAGAACTATCTCTACATCAAGTCGGACCTGCACCATGCGATCGACTCGCGTGAGGGCAACCCGCAGGGTGGTATGCTTTGCCAGGACTGCCACACTTCTGTGGATATGCACGGCGACGGCAACTTGCCCGGCACCACGCTGGCGCAAGTTGAGATCGAGTGTGAAGACTGCCACGGCACGGTAGCCAAGTTCCCGTGGGAACTGCCGCTGGGTTATGGCGAAGAGTTCCAGACCGAGATCGCGGCCGATGCACGTGGTCTGAGCGAAGAAGCCGGTGATGAAACCGTCATGTTCGCCCAGGACTATGAAGCCCAGGACGGTTTCCTTCTGACCGCCCGCGGCAATCCGTTCGGCAACGTGGTCAAAAGTGGTGACAAGGTGATGCTGCACTCGGCATCGGGTCTCGACTTCGAGGTTCCGGTTCTGAAACAGATCGCCACCGACGGCACCTGGAAATCCCCGGACGCGCAAGTGGCCATGGGATCGGTTGGCAAACACATGGAAAGCATGGAATGCTATGCCTGCCACGCCGATTGGGCGCCGCAATGTTATGGCTGCCACGTGACCGTGGATTATAGCGAAGGCAAAACCGATGTCGACTGGATCAACAACGCGAACTCGCGTGGTCCCGATGGTCTGACCGCCGACAACGTGCTTGGCACGAACGGTCTTACCTCGGCCGGTAAGGTCTCTGAAACCCGCAGCTACCTGCGGTGGGAAGAGCCGACACTGGGGATCAACGGTGAAGGCCGAGTCAGCCCGCTGATGCCGGGTTGCCAGGTGATCACCACCGTGATCGACAAGGACGGTAACACCGTGGCCCATAACGAGACCTGGATGACCCCGGACGCCGGTGGGACCAAGGGTCTGGACCACGCTGCCGTTCAGCCGCACACAGCAGGCCGTCAGGCACGTAGCTGTGAGAGCTGCCACAACAACCCCAAAGCACTGGGGTATGGCATCTCGGGTGGCCGGTTCATGGCCAAGAACTCGACCGGTATGGTCGTGGATATGGAGACCGCAACCGGTCAGATTATTCCCAACCAGTACCAGCAGCAGATCCAAGCCGTTCCGTCGCTTGATCACGACCTTAGCCGGATCGTGACTGAAGATGGCAAACAGCTTGTGACTGTTGGCTCGCACTGGCCGCTGACCGGTCCGCTTCCGCAGGATATGCGCGAGAAGATGGAACGCACCGGGCTGTGCATGGGTTGTCACCAGAACATGACCGACGAGACGCTTTGGGATAAAGTCAACACGCCCGCCTTTGTGAACAACAAAGAGCACCAGGACGTGATGAACAAAGCGATCCACTCGATGGCTGGTGAATAAGCCTTGAACCAATGCCCCGGCCGGAACCATCGGCCGGGGCGAACGACTTTTACGAGACAAGGAGCTACTACATGCGTTCCGCTCTACTCATCGCATCCATGGCCTTTGCTGCGCTGGCAAGTCCCGGTCATGCCGATGTCTACACTGCGGGTGACCTGCTGTCGCCCTGCCAGGAAGCCGACAACGACGCCCGCTGGGGCGAAGCCGCCGAAACCGAATGCGAACAATACATCATGGGGTTCGTCGGTGCGTTGAAAATGACAGGCGCCAAGGAATCGATGGGCATCTGCGCCCCTGACCAGAACACCGCTGACGAGGTCCGCTGGGCCTTCATGCGCTGGGTGCACGCCTCGTATTCCGAGCGCAAGGCCATGCCCGCCAATGAGGCATTACTGGCCACGTTGAAGGACGAATTTGCCTGCCAGTAACACGCGGGTGACCATTAACAAGATGCGCGCAGGTCCCGGCTCGGGGCCTGCGTTTTCTTTGTCACTTGATCGCACCGGCGTGTCGGTCCGGCAGCTTTCGCGACACGCACCTTCGATGCTGCATTGACCATGCGCGCTGAATGCCCATGTTACCTGCATAACGATCAGCGAAAGCCCCGCGCACCTTGACCCGAACAATCACCTTTCTTCCCAGCGGCCGATCAAGCCCGATCGAAGCCAACGAATCTGTTCTCGAGGCCTGCCTGCGCGCGGGGCTGACACCGCTTTACGGATGTAGCAACGGGAATTGCGGGGAGTGCAAAGCAATACTTAAATCTGGTGAGATCGAGCAAATCCGGCATTCCGACCATGCCTTCACCCTGTCGGAAAAAGCGAATGGCAGCTTCCTGATGTGCGCCAACCGCGCGCTTGGTGATATCGTGATCGAGGCCGACGTCACGCAAGGCCCCGACGACGTTCCGCTTCAGTCGATCGATACCAAGGTGAAGGCTATCGAGTTCCTGGATCCCCAGGTCGCGAGACTGCATCTGCAAACCCCCAGAAGCCGCCGTTTGCGCTTCATCTCGGGCCAATCCGTCACGCTGACCATGTCCGGAGGCATCCAGAGGAAACAGGCCGTTGCAAGCTGCCCCTGTGACGACAGGAACCTTCATTTCCATGTTCCGCATATTCCAGGCGACGCCTTTTCCGAGGCAATCTTCGACGGTGATTTGGCCGTACGCGAGACAATCCACCTGGAGGGACCGTTCGGGAACAGCTTTTTCCTCGATGAAAGTGACAAGCGCCCTTCGCTGTTCCTATGCTGGCATACCGGCTTTGCTCCGATCATCAGCCTGATCGAACACGCCATGTCACTGGACGTCGAAAAGGACATCCATCTGTTCCGGTTTTCGCCGACACCAGACCATCAATACCTGCCCAACCTTGGCCGCGCCTGGGCGGATGCGTATGACAATGTGTTTGCCAACCTTATGTCCCAGAGGATCACGCTGCTTTCGAACCAGAGCTACTGCGAGGAGGCAATTTCCGCCGTTGCTGCGCAATTTGCGGATTTGTCAGATCTCAACGTTTACGTGGCCGGTCCGCCGGATTTTGTCGAAGCGACCCATACTGTTTTTACCCGCCTTGGGATGGGCAAAGACCGCATCAAGACGCATACCGACTGGCTCGGGATCGTATAGCCGATACTCGCCGGGGTCCCACAGGCGGATCAAAGACGTGCTGCCAACCGCTCCAGCATCGCCAGACACTGCTCCATCTGGTCGATCTCGACATATTCGTCAGCCTTGTGCGCCTGCTCAATCGACCCAGGGCCACAGACCACCACGTCCATGCCCAGCCCCTGGAAAATCCCCGCCTCGGTGCCAAACGGCACAAGGTCGGCACCATTCGCCCCGGTCAACTCGGCCACGATGCGCCGCGCCTCGTTTTCGTCCGTGGGGATCAAACCCGCAACCTCACCAATCACCTCGGTTTCAATGCTGGCCTCGGGATGGACCGCGCGCATCTGCGGTAACAATACCTCGTCGCAATAGGTCCTGAGGGTGGATTTCACCAGATCGGCGTCGCTTTCCTGAACCGGGCGCATTTCCCATTCCACCGCCGCCTTCGAGGCGATCACGTTATGGGCCACCCCACCCTGCAACGCACCCACATTGACCGTGGTCCAGGGCGGTTCGAACTTGCTGCTGTCCGGCGCAAGCACCCGCAACCTGTCCTTCAATTCCAAGAGTTTGCCAACATAGCGCACCGCGTATTCCACCGCGCTGACCCCGGTTTCAGGGGACGAGCCGTGCCCCTCGAGCCCCTGAAACCGCGTGGTGTATTCATAGCATCCCTTGTGGCCCTCGATGATGCGCATCGAGGTCGGCTCGCCGATGATCGCCACGCCCGGTTTGATCCCGCGCGCTTGCAGCTCCGCCGCCAGATGGCCCGCACCGATGCAGCCGGTTTCCTCGTCATGGGTAAAGGCAAAATGCAGCGGGCGGTCGTTGACCTGCGCGGCAAAGCTCGGCACCATCGCCACCACTGCGGCAATGAACCCTTTCATGTCGCAGGACCCGCGCCCATACCAGCGCCCGTCACGTTCGATCATCTCAAACGGATCGCTGGTCCAATTCTGATCGGCCACCGGCACCACGTCGGAATGGCCCGACAACACGATGCCCCCCGGCGCGTCCGGCCCCAGCGTGGCAAAGAGGTTGGCCTTGGTGCCGCATGGGCTGGCCATCACCTCGACCCGGGCGCCTGAATCTTCCAAAAGCCCCGCCAGATGCTCGATCATTGTCAGGTTGCTGTCGGTCGAGATTGTCGGATAGGCGATCAATTCGGCCAGCAACACGCGGGTTTGGTTGAGCGCTGTCATGGTTTCACGAAGAGCTTGCGCTCGACATCGCAGAGCGCTTCGGCCGCGCCATCTTCACGGATCAGGATCGTCTCGGTGGTCTCTAATCCCCACGTATCCATCCACAGCGCCGGCATGAAATGAAACACCATGCCGGGTTGCAGAACGGTTTCATCTTCGGTGCGGATCGAAGCGGTGCGCTCGCCCCAATCAGGCGGATAGGAAAGACCGATGGGATACCCCATACGCCCCTCGCGTTCGATCCCATGCTTGGCCAGAACATCCATGAAGGCATTTGCAATGTCGCAGGTCCGGTTGCCCGCGCGCGCCGCGTCCAACCCCGCCTCGATGCCTTCCATCTGGGCGGTCTCGGCGCGTTTCATGTCATCGTCGGGATTTCCAAGGAACACCGTTCGGCAGAGGGGCGCATGATAGCGGCGATAACAGCCCGAAAGCTCGAAAAACGTCGCCTCCCCTGCCCGCATCGGATCACCATTCCACGTCAGATGCGCGGCGGTCGCGTCCATCCCCGAGGGCGTGAGCGGCACGATGGCTGGGTAATCGCCCCAATCGTCCCCGACACCGGTGATACCGGCATGCAGGATCTCAGCCACCAGATCGTTCTTGCGCACCCCCGGCTCGGCCTTGTCGATGGCCACGCGCACCACCTTCTCGGAAATTCGCGCAGCCCTGCGGATGAAGCTGATCTCTTCATCCGACTTGATCAATCGCTGCCAGTTGACCAACGCTGTCGCGTCCTCAAGCGCGGCCCCAGACAGCTCGGCTGTCAGAACCGCATGGGCCTTGGCCGAATAATAGTAATTCTCCATCTCGACGCCGATCCGTGCCTTGGCCAATCCCATACGCGAGAGTACGGCTGCAAGGTCCTGCATCGGGTGGCGTTCGGTCGATTGCACGTAGTGGTCGCCGTAGCCAATGATGTTGGCGTGATCCATCCAGCAGGTCCGCCGCCCGCCGAACATATCCATCATCCGGCCCCACCAGACGGGCTCGCCCTGCATGGTCAGGATCACACCTTGATGGACATAAAACGACCAGCCGTCATAACCGGTCAGCCAGGCTTGGTTGGACGGATCGGTGACGAAAACGGCGTCCAGCCCGGCCTTTGCCATCGCCTTGCGAGTCTTGTCGATCCGGCGCGCATATTCCGGCTTCGTGAAAGGTAGATTCTCGGCCATGTTCATTGCTCCCCTGATCCCTTGATTGCGCACATTGAACCACAAGGCCGTCGTACCCAAGCGCCAAATTGCGACAGGGGTGGAAAGCGGCCCGACAATAAGTTAGCCATTCGCTGTCTGGGTAATAAAGGCATTGCGCGCTGCTGCCTGGGTGAGCGGAGCTTTTGCCTGCCACGGCCCCATGGGGCCCGACCTGCGCAACTGGCTCCTGATCAGCAAATGGCGGCGCGCCGCCAAGCACTTGGAGATGAGCCATGCTCAAGAACGACCAGCTTGAAAGCTGGGACCGCGACAATTTCTTTCACCCCTCCACCCATCTGGCCGAATTTGCCCGCGGCGATACCCCGCAACGGGTGCTGACCGGCGGTCAGGGCTGCCATATCGAGGATCGCGACGGTAACCGCCTGCTCGACGGGTTTGCCGGGCTCTATTGTGTAAACGTCGGTTACGGACGCCAGGAGATCGCCGAGGCGATTGCAGATCAGGCGCGCGAGCTCGCTTATTACCACGCCTATGTCGGGCATGGCACCGAGGCTTCGATCACCCTGTCGAAAATGATCCTCGACCGGGCGCCCGCGCATATGTCCAAGGTCTATTTCGGGCTGGGCGGGTCAGACGCCAATGAGACCAACGTCAAATTGATCTGGTATTACAACAACATCCTTGGCCGCCCCGAGAAGAAGAAGATCATCTCACGTTGGCGCGGCTATCATGGCTCGGGGCTGATGACCGGGTCGCTGACCGGGTTGGAGCTGTTCCACAAGAAATTCGATCTGCCGCTGGCGCAGGTGCTGCATACGACTGCCCCCGATTTCTTCCGTCGTGATAATCTGCCAATGAGCGAAGCGCAGTTCACCGCCCATTGCGTGGCCGAATTGGAGGCGCTGATCGAGCGTGAAGGTGCCGATACGATTGCTGCCTTCATCGGCGAGCCGGTGCTGGGCACCGGTGGTATCGTGCCGCCGCCTGCTGGCTATTGGCCCGCGATTCAGGCGGTGCTCGACAGGCACGACATCCTTCTGGTCGCCGACGAGGTGGTGACCGGCTTTGGCCGCCTCGGCACGATGTTCGGCTCGGATCACTACGGTATTAAACCGGACCTGATCACCATCGCCAAGGGGCTGACTTCGGCCTATGCGCCACTCTCAGGCTCGATTGTCAGCGAGCGGATGTGGCAGGTGCTGGAACAGGGCACGGATGAAAACGGCCCCATCGGCCATGGCTGGACCTATTCGGCGCATCCCATCGGCGCGGCGGCAGGAGTGGCCAACTTGAAGCTGATCAACGAGTTGAACCTTGTAGGGAACGCGGACAGCGTCGGAACTTTTCTACGCGACAGCATGGTTCAGGCCCTGGGCAATCACGCCCATGTTGGCGACATTCGCGGCGAAGGCATGCTCTGCGCGCTGGAATTCGTCAGCGACCGGGACAGCCGGACCTTCTTCGAGGCCAGCGATAAGATCGGCCCTCAGGTTGCCGCCGCACTTCTGGCCGAGGGCGTGATCGGCCGCGCCATGCCGCAGGGTGACATTCTCGGTTTCGCCCCTCCATTCTGCCTCACCCGCAAAGAGGCGGACGAGATTGTTGGCAAGACCGAAAAGGCCGTAAAAGCCGTTCTGGGATAAACCCATACGCGCCTTTCTTCCTCTTGCCAAAAGTATCCCGGGGGGCGTGGGGGGGCCCCCCCCCCCCCCCCCGGGGGGGGGGGGCCCCCCCCCCCCACCCCCCAACCCAAAATGCGGGGCCCCCCCAACGCCCCGCTCCATACACCGTGGGTGTGGTTAGTCCGAAACCACAAGAAGGGCGGGGG
>NZ_JAWHTC010000007.1:0-140550 GCF_032586155.1 Aliisedimentitalea sp. MJ-SS2 | reverse complement strand
AAGCCATCATAACCATGGATCAGAGGCCAATCATGCACTAACAATCATCTTGGCCCAGTCAGATGAGGCTGCTCAGTGATCGCGACATGTTTCCCCCCAACAAGATTGATTTGAAAGCAGCTGAACCTCGACAGAAGTGGCCAAAAAAAATGCCGCGGCGGGCCGGTATCTTTGCGTCGTCATTGATATGTTCTCGCGGCGTGTCGTTGGCTGGGCCGCCCAGCCTCGTCAGACATCGGAACTCGCTGTTCAAGTCTTGCTGATAGCCATCTGGCGTCGAAAGCCGGGACCAGGCTTGCTGATCCACTCTGACAAAGGGGCTCAGTTCACAAGCCGGGAATGGGCCGCGTTCCTGCGCGAACACAACCTCGAACACTCAATGAGCCGCAGGGGAAACTGCCATGAAAACGCAGTGGCAGAGAACTTCTTTCAGCTCCTGAAGCGCGAGAAGGTCAGGCGGCGCAAATATCTGACACGCGACCAAGCCAGAAGGGATATGTTTGAATACATCGAGCTGTTCTATATCCCAAAACGCAAGCACACGAACAACGACATGCTGTCGCCCGTTGACTGTGAAAACCGGCAGCGCAAACTGAACCAGGCAGGTGTCTAGGAAACTAGGGGCACCTCAAATCGCTGCAAACTGGCTTTCGTAGCTGCCTTGATTGTTGAGCACCATCCGCACCGCCCTCGCGCGTGTCTCAGGTGAATATCTGTTCGCTCTGTTGTCTCTTTCCATAGCTCCAATCCTTCCTCGATTTGGAGCCTCCGGAAAACCCGGGGTGGTTCACAAGCGCTTGGGCCAGGTGATCCAACGTGGAAATTCAAAACTCTCCAGGCGTCATTGGGTGCGAGAAGATTGTCGACAACCCGATTACCAAGGAACAAACCCGCGCCGATCGCAGCGCGCGAACATTTCGCGAGCGGAACCGTATGTTGTACATTTCTGGTGGTACCGTCTTGGTCTTAGTAGGATTGCCTTGGAGGCCGATGATTCATTTTGAATACGGAGTACCGCAATGAAGGAAATCAAGACGATCTGTGTGGTGGGTGGCGGCAGCGCCGGATCTCTCTCGGCATTGACGCTTAAACGCCTATTGCCTGGGCGCCGGGTTATCACCGTCAGTGCGCCCAACATCCCCGTGATTGGGGTGGGCGAAAGCACGACGGCCTATCTGCCGGTTTTCTTGCATCAGCAACTGGCGCTGGACCGGGCGCGGTTCCACAAGGAAGTGAAACCGGGGTGGAAACTCGGAATTCGGTTCGTCTGGGGTCCTCCCGAGATTTCGCATTTCAACTATCCTTTCTCTTTTGAACTTTCCGAACGCACCGGCAACCTGCGCAAACGCGCCGCCTATTACTATCGCGAACTTGGCGGGTCTGCGGGTATCTTCTCTTTGCTGATGGACCATGACAAATCTCCCATCGTGAAGGCTAAGGGCCGCTATCACAGCATTGACCTGCCGTATGGGTATCACATCGACAATCCCAGGTTCTTGAAATACCTCAAACAAATGGCCTCCGAAGCAGGCGTCGAGTCGATCGAGGGCACGATCCTGAACGCTCAGAAGGACACAGCGGGCAATGTCGCGACGCTGATGCTGGATGGCGACAGGCGTATCGAAGCCGACCTGTTCGTCGACTGCTCCGGGTTCCAGTCGCTGCTTCTGAACAAGGAGATGGGCGTCCCATTTGTCAGCTATTCGCCACCGCTCAGATGCGACGCGGCCATTGTCGGGGACATCCCGCGCACGGGCACGATCCGCCCCTATACCTCGGCCGAGACGATGGACCATGGCTGGTGTTGGAAGATTGAACTGCCGGATCGCGTGTCGGTCGGTTACGTCCATGCGTCCGATTTTTGTTCGCTTGATCAGGCACGGGACGAACTGAAACGCAAAAACCCTGACCTGACTGATGATTTACGAACAGTCCGCTTTCCAAGCGGGCGGTATCAGAATTTTTGGCACAAGAACGTTGTCGGCATCGGTAACGCCTCGGGATTCGTCGAGCCGCTGGAATCAACCGCTTTGCATGTTATCTGCGAGCAGCTGGTCATGGTCTGCGCCACGCTTCTGGATTCAGATTACCGGATTGAACCTGCCGCCGTTGCCGACGCCAACACCCGGTTCCGGAAAAGCTGGGACGCGATCCGAGACTTTCTGGCAGTGCACTACAAATTCAACACGCGCAGCAACAGCGCGTTCTGGCAGGTATGCCGGGCAGAAACGGAATTGGGCCAGGCGGAAGAAATCGTTCGGCTATATCACGAGCTTGGTCCGCATGTTGCCATGAAGCACGCGATCGTCACAGATACTTTGGTTCAGTTTGAAGGGTATCTAGCCCTGTTGATGGGCCAACAGGTGCCAACCAATTCGCACAGCCAGTTTGATGATCAGGACAAAAAGGACTGGCAGGATCTGCAGGACTATTATCAATCCACCGACGCTATGGCCATTTCTCTGCGCGAGGCATTGGGTGTTGTTGCGCAACCCGGGTGGAAATGGTCCTGAGGCATCGTGACAATCCCGTCATTGCGAAGCGAGTACACGGAAAAAGGGCCGATGCGCAAGCATCGGCCCAAAACCAGTTCCAATTCGATCAGACCGCTTTGCCTTCAGTCGATGGCGCGGCCTGAGGGCAAATACGTCAGTCTGATTTGTTCTGATCAATCTGACTGCGCAGTTCTGCAAGTTCGGCATTGATACGCGCCATCTCATCCTGCATGAGCGCAATCTGATCATCCTGTTGATCGATATAGATATGCGCATGCTCGAGCTCATTGAGCATACGCAACATGGTTTTGGTCATATCGACCGGCTGATCAGCGCCAATCGGGCCGACGGCAGGCAAATGGCCTTTGGTCCACATTTCGGCGGCGTGTTCCTTGATTGATGGCACGGTGTAAACGCTGGGATCGAACACCGCGTCACACGGGTCGGCCGCGGTGCAGGCGCCGCCACCACCGGTGGTGATCAGCGTACCAGTGATGGTGATATTGCCGCTACCGTCCATCAGGAACTCATTGGTGCCGCCATTATTGTTGATCCCGAGCCGACCGCTCGAGTCATGCGAGAAGATCCAGCGCTCGGCGGCCCCCAGGGCGGTGTTGTCGAGCCGCAGGAAGGCCGGGCCGTTGTTGCGCAGATGCAGCAGCGTCCGGCCGTTGACGGTTGCGTTGGTTTCCTCGACCAGGATTTGCGCTGTGCCGTCCGAGCGCTGCACGTTCAGGGACGCGTCGGGGGAACTGTCGCCGATCCCGACATTGCCATTGGGATCGATGCGAATCGAGTCTGTCGGCGCGCCTGGGCGGATGCGGAATGGCAGGGTGCTGCCATTGGTGGCGTCACGGATGAAGAAGTTGGTTTCGTTGCCGGCCACATCCCAAGTCTGAGGGTTCCAGCCAGAGGAACCGTTCTGCTCCAATCGAATAGAGGGCGTGTCGCCATCGGCAATGCTAAGTTCAAGCGCGGGAGTGCTGGTGCCAAGGCCGACGTCGCCCTGATCGTCGACATACAAAGCGTTGGTTGCGGCACCGGAGCGAATTGTGAACGGCGTTCGGCTATTGGTAGCATTGTCGATCGAAAACCTGTTGGCGCCACCATTGGAGGAGTCATTGATGGTTATCCGCCAGTCGCTGCTGGGGAAACTGGCAGAATTTGATGTATCGTCAAAGTGAATGCGCAGGTTGTTTTCCTTGAGCCGGACGGTGTCGAATCCGAAGGTCATGCCAGGGGCGCAATCGATCCCGACGCAAAGGCTGGGTTCGATAATGCCGCTATTTGTCGTAAGAACGGTCTGCGCCGTGGCCGTGCCGGCCATCAGGCCAAGTGTGGCGACAGTTGTTAGCAACTGCCGTGTGGATTGTTGCAACATGTTCTACCTCCCTCAAGGCTTGGCAAGTCTTTGTCCTGAGCGGTGCAGCAGCGTCGTTCGAAGCCGCCCGGAAACGATTTTCACCCTTTAGCCTACAGCATGTACCACAGATAAAGACGCGCGATTTTAGCACAGAACTCGGTATTACGCGAATCTGCCCTTACAGTTGATACGGCTCAGTGCAACGCCATAGGTCTGCTCTGGTGAAGCTGTGCAGCAGCGTACAGCGACATAGGGAACAACCGGTTTGGGCCGTTCTCGAAGACGGTTCCTGTAATGAACTCGACCTCCGGGTCCGTTAAGCGTCAATACGTTGGTTGTAACCATTCCCGATTTTGTGCGTTTCTGTTAGCGTAGGATACATGCGAAAACTTTTCGACTGGCTCCTTGTGATACTCGTAGTGGCCGCGATCTATTTTTTGTGGATGCAGTTCAGAGGTGCGAATTGGCAATTTCCGGAGGCTGCTGAGACCGGTTTAAGCTCTAAGGTCGGAGATTTCGGTTCGTCGCTCTGCCGAGCTTGGGGAGGTTGTTAGGTCCTCGTCTGCGCTGCCGACATTCGCATCTCGGAAATGCTGCGAATTGATCAAGGTCCGGTTTGACGGGCCGCACCGCGGCATCCAAGGGCTTCGGTCAACGGCAGCTCCGGGCCGACCTTACTCCCGCGATTTCACTGCGGCTGCAAATTGCTGCAACTGCTCGCTCGGTAAAGTGGGCTCTAAACGGACGTTCGCTGCAGATAGCGCGAATGTCCGGTCAAAGGTGTGAGCGGCACGGTCACTTTCTGCAAGAGGCGCTGACGTCAGACACTGCACGCTTACTCAGGTCACCGCGTGCGAACTCAACCATTCGGCCCGCATGCGGAACCCCAAACGGCTTGCAGCCGCTTTCATCCGAGCGATCCTACCCCTTGCTAAGCGCGTCAGCGGCGGCCTGAATGCCTGCCGCGAGAATGTCGAACATCTGGTTGATTTGCACTTCGTTGATCACCAGTGGCGGCGAGAAAACGCACATGTTGATGATTGGCCGCAGGATGAGACCGTTGGCCTGACAATGGTCGTCGATCATGCCACCAAGGGCATAGTCACGCTCCAGCGAGTCCTCGTCACCGCTGAAACATTGCACACAACCCATTAAGCCCATACCACGCGCATCTGAAACGATCGGATGATCACCCAGCGCCTTCAGGCGGTCCTGGAACAGCGGTGTGACGGCGCGCACATGCTCGAGGATGCCTTCGCTTTCGAAAATCTCGAT
Organism: Aliisedimentitalea sp. MJ-SS2; assembly: GCF_032586155.1. Taxonomy (NCBI): domain Bacteria; kingdom Pseudomonadati; phylum Pseudomonadota; class Alphaproteobacteria; order Rhodobacterales; family Roseobacteraceae; genus Aliisedimentitalea; species Aliisedimentitalea sp. MJ-SS2. Next base: position 135,417 of record NZ_JAWHTC010000007.1, on the reverse strand, counting down.
GTTCTTCAATGCGGCAGCTGCGCTGACAGGGTGGCCAGAATAGGTGTAGCCGTTCGAGAAAGTCGCGCCCCGAGACGCGTCCCCCGACACATCCGCGATCAGCCGGTCGGAAATGATTGCTGCCCCCATCGGCACGTAGCCCGACGTCATGCCCTTTGCGCAGGTAATGATGTCGGGGGTGATGCCGAACACATCTTCCGAGGCGAACCAGTGTCCAAGCCGACCAAACCCGGTAACGACCTCATCGGAAATATAGAGTACGTCGTGGCGGCGACAGATTTCCAAACAGCGCTTGTGATAACCCGGTGGCGGCACGATGACCCCGCCCGAGGCAAGAATGGGTTCGGCAATGAAAGCTGCAACCTTGTCGGCACCCAGCTTCAGGATCGCGTTCTCAAGATCCTGAACCTTCTCTTCAAGGAAGGCATCCATACTTGTGCCATCGGCGCGGTGCATCGGGTTCACATCAGGCAGGAAATGCGTCAGCCCGTCTACTTTATTAAGCCAGAGGCGATCCCGTTCTTTGCCGCTGACACTGGCGGCAAGATAGGTGCTGCCGTGATAGGCTTTGTGGCGCGAGATCACAATTTTCTTTTCGGCCTGACCTAAGAGGTTGTTGCGGAACTGGATGAAGCGCAGCGCACTGTCGACGGCTGTTGAGCCGCCGGTTGTGAAGAACACATGGTTCAGATCACCCGGCGTGCGTGCCGCGATTTCATGCGCCAGGCGGCTGCTGACCGAGTTGGTATTGTTGAAGGGCGAGAAGTAGGCCAGCTGGCGGGCCTGGTCGGCGATGGCCTCGGCCATGTCGTCCCGGCCATAGCCGATTTGAACACACCACATACCACCGGGGCCATCAATCAGACGTTCGCCGTTTTCATTGACAACATAAACACCCTCGCCCCCTTCAACGAAGGTGCGGTCGTTTTCGCCGATTGACCCCATACCTTCCCATGGGTGCACGAAGTTTTCGTTGTCCCAGCGCGTGACTGTTTCAAGATCATTAGGCTTCAACATGATTTGCCCTCTGCTTAGCTGGCTTTGGCGTGAACGGCGGGGCGCTGCATCTCTTCGGGTGTCATCAAGATGTCAAACTCCTCGCGAACCTTGGCATCGGCATCACCGAAGTAGTTGGGGAAGTGGCGGGTCAGGATGCCGTCCGATTTGATCTTGGCACGCTGAAAAAGGTCAGTCTTGCCGGCATTTTCCCAGGTGTCCGTGCGCTCGCGGTCCATAAGCTGCGGGTACACATACTCGGTGCTCATATAGGTAAGCGTATGAGGATTCCCCAGGAAGTGGCCCGGATCGATTGCGCATTGGTGGATCACGTCCACGCCCAGCGTTTCATCGGACACCTCAATGCCGCGAAGCGTACGCAGGATCATCCCGCCAGCTTCATCATCGATCACCATGCTTTCAAAGCTGCACCCCATGAGCGAGCCCATCATGCCACCAAACTCGCACAGCCGATTGGCACCTGCATGTGCCGCAAGCGTGAAGCTGAGCGCCTTTTCCAGACCATATTGCGCGTCTGGAAGTTTCGAGTCGGTCATCCCCGACCCCACCGAGGTCGGCAATCCATAGAACTGCCCCATCTGAACGGCCGCCGCACCGATGAGGGCCTGTTCGCCGCCCCCGCCGGTGAACGAGCCGGTGCGCAGATCGGTGATGAACGGCCAGGCAGCAAAGCACACCGGACAACCGGGGTTGATAAGGTTGACGATCGCCACGCAGGCAAGCGTTTCGGCGACGGTCTGTGCCAAGGTACCTGCAAGCGTTGACGGCGCGGTTGCACCCGATTGTGGTGGCACGGCAAGGTCCACGGTCAGGCCAAGCTTGGCGGTGTCGATCATCAACTCGAGGTTCTCGCGCCCAAAGCGCAGGGGCGACACAACCGGGCACCCGCCGAAGATGACAGAAGGTTTTTTCAAGAAGCTGCCCTCGCCCCCCGAGGCGAGGTCGAACATGCGGATTGCAGCGGGCAGATGGCTTCTGTCGCGGAAGGTCAGGCAGGTCGGTTTCTGACTGCCCGCCAGCATGGCGTAGACCGTGTTCATGTCATGCGCCAGGTCATCTTTCACATCCGTGGCAAGCACCGTGTCACCCAGCATGTGAATGTTTTCCAGCTCATCCACCAGCCGTGTGAAGTCATAGACATCGCGCAGAACCGAGGGGCGGTAAGACAACGTTTCGGAATCAAACGTCGTGACCGCCGTGCCAGAGTTGGCAAAATAAACGCTTTGCGCGGTGCAGTGCATGTCGTCTTTGCCCTCACGATCGCCGCGGGCATAGACATAGAATTCGCGTGCGGCACCGGCGAGCAGATCTTCCATCAACGCGCGCGGAAAGCACAGGCGGTTGTGTTCGTTCAGAACCGCACCCTTGGGCAGAACAAGGTCAAGCAGTTCGGGTGTATGGTCCGCCAGCCCGGTGCGCTCGAGCACTGTCAGCGCAGCGTTGTGAATCTGCTGCATGTCGGCATCTGTCAGCGGCTTGTACCGCCCACCGCTAAGACCCGCACGAACGGCTTCGTTGCCTGTGGTCTGCTGTTGCACGGCAAGCCGGGCTTCGCGCCCGCCACCCCTGCGGCGGCTTCGTGTTCTGGACATATCGGGCATCAGAGCACCTCATTTTTCAAATCTGTTATCTCGCGGCGGAACCAGTCTTGTTCCACGGCCTCGGCAGGGCGTTCAAAGTCGCGGGCGGCCTTGTGACCCGCAAACACCGCATCGGCGATCAGGGCCGGGCCAGACGCGTCACCGATAAGTTCGAGAGTCGTCAGCCCCTTGCCCTGCAACGCCTCAAACAAGGCGGTTTCGCGGGTACGCTCGGTGACAAGCACCGCAGACGTACAGGCAATGCTCTGCAACCTGTCCGAATAGCTGCACGCGATTTGCATGGCTTGACCGTCCAGCGATCTCAAAACCTGGTTACAGCGAATTTCGACACCCAGCTCGATCAGGCGCGCCTGAATGCGGCGCTGTTCAAGCGTGAGCGCCGCAAAACTGGACACCGTGCTTTCGGGGGTCACGAACACGACGTCATGGCCCGCAAGTGCCAGCTTCTCTGCAATCACTCCCGCGATATAGGCATGATCGTCATCATAGACGACAACCGGACCGTCGGGCGGCAGCGTACCATCCATAATGTCATCAGGGGTAAGCACGTTCACCGCGCCGCTGATTGTGGGCGGTTTGCGCAGGGTGTTTCGACCAACGCCATCGGCCCGCCAGCGGGCGCCAGTGGCGATAAAAGCATTCGGAATGCCAAGTTCGAGCACTTGTTCGGCATCAAGCCTGCTGTTGGCATAGATGTTCACATTGGCCCGCTGGGTAAGGTCGTTCAGGCGGTAGTCCTTGACGCGCGCCCACGCGCCAAGGCCGGGCAGCCGGCTTTCCCGCAATACACGCCCGCCCAGCACGTCCGCAGCTTCGGCCAGCGTTACCTCGTATCCGCGCCGCGCAAGCTGCATCGCACACTCAAGCCCCGCAGGCCCGCCCCCGACAACAAGTGCTTCTGTTTCGCGTTCCTTCGGGGCGATCTGTTCCGGGTGCCAGCCACGGCGCCATTCTTCGCCCATGGTCGGGTTTTGCGTGCAACGGATGGGGGCGCCAACGCTGTCGGCCATGACGCAGATATTGCAGCCGATACACTCGCGTATTTCGTCTATGCGGCCCTCTTCGATTTTTCTTGGCAGGAAGGGATCGGCAATCGACGGGCGCGCAGCACCGATGAAATCGACGATGCCCTTCGTGACCATCGACAGCATCATGTCAGGCGAGGTCAGCCGACCGACGCCCACGACCGGCTTGCTGGTCAGCGATTTGACAAAAGAGATGTAGTCGTTCTGATACCCGTCTTGTGGCTGGAACCGCGTGGTGGCGGAATCGTTGGCCCACTCGCACACGTTCACGTCCCAAAGGTCGGGCAGTTCGGCCAGCATTTCGACGATGGCGCGGCCCTCTTCCGCGGCCTGCATCCCGTCGCTACCAAGCATTTCGTCAACGGCAAACCGGAAGGCAACGCCGCAGGTGTCGCCGACCGCCTCGCGAGTGTCTTCCAGAAGTTCCCGTGTCAGTCTCACGCGGTTTTCAAGGCTTCCACCGTATTCGTCGCTGCGATGGTTCATATGAGGCAGCATGAAATGCTGCGCAACGGTCATGCTGTGGCCAGCATAAACATAGACGATGTCAAACCCCGCCTCGCGCGCGCGGATCGCGGCATTACGATGCCAACGCCGCAGTTCCCGGATGTCGGCCTTGTCCATGGCGCGCGCCTGTTTGGGAAACGGATGGTCAAGGGACATGTCCGACGGGGCAAGCACCGGGGCACGGCTTGTCAGGTTCTGAGCGTGATTGCCATTGTGGACAAGCTGTATCGCGGCCAGCGCGCCCTTGTCGTGCACGGCATCCGTCATAAGGCGCAGGGCGGGAATGTCGCGATCATCCCAAAGCCGGTTTTCAGCAAAAGGCGACAGGTCGGATGTCGGATGAATCTCGGTTTCCTGTGTTGAAACAACCGACCAGCCGCCCGCGGCTTTCATCCCCCGCATCGCTGCTTCGCCCTGCGGGCGCACATGCCCCATGCCGTTGCAATGCGGCACCTGAAAGAACCGGTTGCGCGCAGTAACCGGCCCGATCTGAACCGGTTCAAACAGCAAAGAATATGCATTCGCCTCAGTCATGAGAACGCCTTTTCCGTTTCAAGTTGGAAAGCCGAGAGGCCAATGGGTGGCCTCTCGAACAGGTTTGATGGATCAGAAGCCAGCTTTGATCCGCTCGAACTCTTTCAGCATCTTCGCTTCAAGCGCGGGTTCGACCGCGTCAAAGAACAGGCTGCCTTCAAAGAACGACTTGGGATCATCAAAGCCGTATTGCTTGATCAAGGCCTGATCGGCGATCTTGAACGCCTCGGCATTGGCGTGTGGATAACCCCAGCTGTCGATAATGTATTTGCCGCTGGCCGCTTCGGACAGCGCGTTGAGGTGATCATAAATTTGCTCGACCGGGGTGGTCGACGACTTCAGGTGCACATAACCACAGGCCCATGTGGCGATCCCCTTGTCGACATCCCGCATCATCTTGGCCGGAGTTTCGTTCCAGATCAGGTTCAGCTCGGACTGGTTCCAGGCCCAACCCAACTCCAGCTCTCCCGACGCCATGGCCTGATCCATCTGGCCGGCATCTGCCCAGTAGAAACGTACGTTCGGATGCACGGCGCGCAGGAAGTCGGACGCCGCTTTGAACTGCTCATCGCTCAGCTTGGTGTAATCGGCGCCGTTGCCTGTTGCCAGCGAGGCCATCGCATAGGCGCTCGAGGCGGCGTCCGGCAGCGAGACTTTGCCCTGGTAGGCAGGGTCGGCCATCAATTGAAGCGAGATCTTGTCGTCGGAGACTTTGTCGGTGCGGTAGATCAGACCGGTGTTGCCCCACTCAAACGGCATCATCCAGGCGGTGCCGTCGATCATCACGCCGTCGACCTCTTTGATCTCGGGCAGCATGGCGTCCCAGTTTTTCAGCTTGGACGTATCCAGCGGCACCAGAAGGTCCGCGGCAACCCATTTCCGCACCGCATCGGTGCAGGGGTGCGCCAGATCGGCAGTGAAACCCGATTGCAGCTTCGTGAAGGCTTCTTCCTGGCTGCCAAAGAACGTGTAGGACGGGGCCTCGTTATACTTGGCCATGTAATCGCCAAAAAAGCCCTGATCTTCGTAGCCTGACCAGTCGAACACTGTCAGGTCCGCGCCTCCGGCCCAGGCGGCGCTGCCGGCGAAAGTCGCCAACAGGGCCACCGCCCCGATTGATGTATGTTTCATAGTCTTCTCCCTTGGTTATTCCGTGTCAGTTTCATGGCCCAAGTCGATCACCGAGGCGGACTGGACCCCCAGCCAAACCTTGTCGCCGGGGCGGTGATCAACAGTGTGAAAGTAGTTTGGAACAGAGGCGGCAATTGGCCTGTCGATACGGTCGACCTTGACGTGATAGTGAACATTCTCCCCATAGAATGCGACATCCGACACCGTGCCCTGAACGGTCGCGTCATAGTCCTTTGGCTCGGACGCGGATATCTCGAGCTGCTCGGGACGAATGCCAACCGTGATATGCCGCCCGCTCTGTTCCACGTTGGGGTTTGCTTCGATTTCAAGCTGGCCAAGACCCGGTGTCGTGATCTGCATTGTACCGCGATCTTCGGCACTTACTTCGGCAGGCAGGAAATTCATCTCGCCGATGAAACTTGCCACCTCCTTGCTGCAGGGCTTGGCGTAGAGTGTTTGCGGGGCATCAACCTGAACAAGGCGGCCGTCGAACATGACGCCGATCCGGTCGGACATTGTCATGGCTTCGTACTGGTCATGAGTCACCATGACAAAGGTGATGCCGAGGCTTTGTTGCAGGTGTCGCATTTCAAATTGCATTTGCTCACGCAGCTTCTTGTCGAGCGCCGACAACGGCTCGTCCAACAAGAGCACCTTGGGTCGCATGACAAGCGCACGAGCGAGCGCAACACGTTGCCTTTGGCCACCAGACAATTCATTTGCGCCTCGGCTTTCCAAGCCCCCCAGTTCAACCATTTCCAGCGCCTCTTTGACGCGCGTGTCGATTTCGGCTTTGGAGATGCCACGGTTGCGCAACCCGTAAGCCACGTTGTTTCCCACGTTCAGATGCGGAAAAATCGCATAGCTTTGGAACACCATGTTGGTTGGGCGTTTGTTTGCGGGGATGCCATCCATATCCTGCCCGTCGATCAGCACAGTGCCCTTGGTCGGCTCCTGAAAACCGGCGATCATGCGCAGCGCGGTTGTCTTGCCGCAGCCCGAAGGGCCAAGCAGCGAGAAAAACTCGCCCTCGCGCAGATCAAGATTGATGTTCGACACCGCGGTGAACGCGCCAAAGCGTTTTTCGACACCCTGAAGCTGAATGATATGTTTTTCGGTCATGTCACAGCCTCACGGGTTTGATTTGATCGAACGTCTGCGGAAATACTCGGCGACGACCAGCAAAAGAACGGATGTCAAAAGCAGAAGCGACCCAAGCGCCAATGTGTTGGGCAGCTTGGCCGGGAAGCGGATCTGGCTCCAGATGTAAACAGGCAGCGTCGGCTGGTTGCCTGACAGAAAGAAGGCGAGCACGAACTCGTCAAAGCTGACGGTGAATGTCACCAGGAAACTGGAAATGATCCCCGGCGCGACGATTGGCAAAGTCACGCGGCGGAACGTTTCAACAATTCCTGACCCCAAATCGAGCGCGGCCTCTTCAAGCGAAACATCGAAATCGTCGAACGCCGATTTCATGATCGACACCGCGAAAGGAAGAGCCAGGAACGTGTGACCAAGAATGACCGCTGTCAGCGACGGTTTCAGGCCCAGCGAAATGAACAGGACCAGCATGGACGAGGCGACAATGATGCCGGGAATGACCAGTGGCAGCATCACCAGCCCTTCCGAAGCTTCCTTACCTCGAAACCTGTAGCGCACATAGGCACGGGCAGCGAAAAGTCCCATGCTTGTCGACACAATCGCGGCGACAAACCCCACAAGCAAACTGTTGAGCAGTGCTTGAATGAGCGTCTGCTGACCACCAAGCTGGCGATACCATTCCAGCGTCCAGCCCTTGATCGGGAAGGCCACGATGGTGCCGTCATTAAACGAAAACAGCGGCAAAAACAGCACGGGCAGATAGAGGAATGCCAGATAAAACAGCGCATAGAGCATGAGGCCAGAGGGACGTGTCATCGGATGCGTTTCCCCAAGCTGGTGGCAGAAATCACAGAGACTATGGCGACGAATCCAACCGAGAGCATCGCCAGCAGTGAAAGCGTTGCACCCAATGGCCAGTTGTTGGCAGCCCCAAATTGCACTTGAATGAGGTTGGCAATCATCTTGCCATCGGACCCACCGACAAGCGACGGCGTGACATAGTCCCCCACGGTCGGGATGAAGATGATCAGGCAGGCCGCAATGATCCCGGGAATGGTCAGCGGCAGCGTGACCCGCAGGAACTGTTCAAGCTTACCACTGCCCAGGTCATTTGCGGCTTCCAGCAGGCTCGGGTCGATCTTTTGGATCGAGACATAGATTGGCAGGATGGCAAACGGGGCCCATGCATGCGCAAGCGTCAGCACCACGGCGAATTCGTTGTAGAGCAAAAACGTCAGGGGTTCGTCTGTCAAACCAAGAGCCAGCAGCGCAGAATTCATCACCCCGTTGAAACCCAAGATCAGCTTCCAAGCAAAAACACGCAGCAGGTAGCTCGACCAGAACGGAATGGTGATGAGCAAAAGCCAGAGCGTTTTGCGCCGCGCCCTAAGGGCAATGAAGTATGCGATTGGATAGGCCAGCGCAACGGTAACGACGGTGACGGCTGCGGCGATCAGAATCGAGCGTACCATCAGATGACGCACCAGCGGATCGGTGAAGGCTTCGCGGTAGTTTGCCAGTGTCAGGGTCTTGTCGATCGAAACGTAGGTCTGTGTCCACATCGAATAGGCAACAAGAATAACGAGCGGCGCTGCCACCAGGAACCCGACATAGAGCGTAGCGGGCGCGCTCAGGGCCAGGCCCTTTGAAGTCTCACTTCGAAATACCGCCAATTGTCCCCCTTTTATGCGCCGGCGCGTCACAGGTTATTAATGGACGATCGTCCATTAAATATTGTTCAACGCCCCTACCTGTGTCAATCTGTCATTTCAAGCTCCGGTCTTTGACGAGAAAGACCACTGTAACGCTTTGATGTTTAGGGAAAACCACCATGTCCGGACTGGTAAAAACCTCCAAAAGAAACCCGGAAGCCAACCGATCAGCGCTGATTAGAGCAACTCTGGACTCCATTTACGAAGATGGATTCGCAGAAACTACGGTGAGTGGAATCATCAAGCGTGCGGGCCTGTCACGAGGCATGATTCACCTCCACTTCGGCGGAAAGTCCCAACTTCTCGTCGCTGCGGCCGAGGCCTTCAACATCGAGTACTACGCCGAAATCGACCGCCATTTGCTTGTCGCTGCAGATACTCCCGAAGCTACCGTGATGGCCGTTGTTTCCGCCGATCTCAGCGAGGCGCTGTTGAATGAGCGCTCGGCCAAACTGCTTCACGCATTCCGCGGCGCGGCGACAACGGACGCTGGAATCGCGCAATTCAGCGGCACACGGGATGAAAAACTGCGCACCATTGTACGCGGCGCATTTGAGGAAATTGCACAGGCCTACGAAGTTCGAGATTCATCAATTCTCGCGCGAGACGCGACCTTTGGGCTGCTGGCAATGCTGGAAGGCATGTGGGGCGATTACCTCTTGAACCCAACCGTATTCTCGCATGGCGACGCAAAACACATAGCATGCCGCTTTCTGAAGGGTCTCTTTCCAGATCATTTTGAAACGCAAAGGTGCAAATGAACTGTTTAGCCCGCTCGCTCTTCTCAACGACAAGACGAGTAATGCTCAGATAGCTGCCATTGGTGCATGAGCCATGAAAGCACCCCTCGTCCGTTACCGGGTCGTTGCCCACTTCGTCTCTGCCACAGAACGCATGGATAGCCGCTTTTCTCGCTGCACTACGGCTGCGATTCCTACCGCATTGCGGCGGAAAATCTGCTGCGAGTGCACGCAGCGCAAATTCGACATTTCCGCAAGCGGCTCGAAGTGGCCTATCCAAGTGTAACACGCAAAAGCCCATTTAGGGCGGGAAGCTGTCATTCGCTGCTCAGTTACCTAACAGCGGCGATGCAGGACGAGCGGAAAACCTGGAAAAAGCCAATGTGGGCTTACAACAAAGCCATAAATTGCATCGGGCTACTGACGTGTTAGCCCAACCGATAACGCCGGGGCTCAAGCCGCAACTTTTGTCCTCTGTCATGATCTGGCCCAGGGTTCAAAAACCCCTGAGAATTCCCAGAGGATTGGCATAGTCATCCGTCCACAACCGCCCGCCATCATCCTGGATTTCATACCAGTTGGCGTCGCGCGCGAGAATGGCTGCCGCGTCGGTTTCTGAGCGTGCCAATATGACAACGTTTGAGCCGGTTGCACCCTGGATGGCACCGCTTGCAAGCGTGTGATCGTTTTTCCAGATACGCAGGCCAAGCGCCCTTGCAGAACGCGCGAGCGGCCGCTCGATGTCGTAGTATCGATTGCTGATATGATAGACCAGAACACCGTTCCGGGAGAGCCTGTCCTTGTAGAGTTGCATCGCCTCCAGGGTGGTCAGATGCACCGGCACCGCATCAGAGCTGTAGGCGTCGATGACCAGAACATCAAATTCCTTGTCTGTCTGTTGCTGCAACACGATCCGTGCATCGCCGATATGGGTGGGTGCATCGGGCGCGCAGGACGAAATGAAGGTAAACAGCGACGAGTCCCGCGCAACCCGGTCAACCATCGGGTCGATTTCATACAGGTCCCATTTCTGATCGGGCTGCGCATAGCACACAAGCGCACCAGTCCCCAGCCCCACAATCCCGACCCGTGCGGTGTTTCCACCAATCCCTGATGTGACGGCCTGGGCCATGGGTGACTTGGAATAGTAGTACGTAAGCGGCTGCGGGCGATCGGAGCCGACTTGCGGCGCGACAAGCTGTGCCCCGTGCACGGTTGAGCCGTTCTTGTAAACCCGAACCACGCTGCCGTCGTCCTGCCGTGTATCGAGAACACGATGCGTGCCAAAGAAACTCCGGTCCTGGAAACGGGACCCTTCTTCGGTGGCCAGCAACAGGCCTGCGCATGATGCCGCGATCAGCGTGCTGGTCACAGCGATGCGGTTTGGCGCGAATTTGTAGGCCACAAAGATCATGAAGCAGACAAATCCAACGGCGTATTGGATACCAAGGGTCAGAAACGCGACGATGAAGCCAATGACGAGCACTATTTGCGGCACGATGGCACGCAGTGGATCGTGCCGCGTCCCCTTGGGCCTGAGATACATACCCACCAGAAGCGCCAGAAGAAGCACGATCGGCCCTTCGTAAGCCTTGTCAAACGCAACGGGCGCGACCAGCGAATTGAAAACGCCGCCAAGCGCACCACCGACCGACATGACCAGGTAAAAGGTCGTGAGATGCATCGCATCGGGCCGAGACAAATACAGTTGGCGATGGCAAAAAAGCGCAACGAGCATGAAGCATGGCAGCAAGGAGAACTTTACCCAAAGGTTCAACTGACCGACCTGGCTGCTGACGAAAATGCCCAATGCGATGATTGCCGCCAAAACGTGCAGGTTTTCACTGCGGCTGTCCGATAGCCACGGTCGGTCCTTGAATGTGGCCACGAAACTCAGCAGGAAAAGCGCCAAAGGCAAAATCCACAACAAGGGCAACGATCCGAGATCTGTTGTGATTTTCGTTGTTGTGGAGAGCATCAACGAAGATGGGATAAAGGCAAGCAGCAACCATTTGACCACTTGCGCAGCTGTTACTGGGTTTGCGACCTGCACGGATGTGTCACTTTGCATCGCCTGCGGTTCACCAGATGGTGGCGAGCTGAGCATTACCAATGCAGCAAGCGCAAAAAAGCATATACCGAGCGCAGCAAAGCCATAGGCCCAGAAGGCTGAAATGTGAGCCGCGCCCAACAACGGTTCGGCAACAAGCGGAAAGCAAAAAAGAGCAATCATCGACCCCAGATTTGACGCGCTGTACAGAAAGTACGGGTCATCGGCCGAGGACACACCCGTGCGGCGGTACCAAGCCTGGATCAACGGTGCGTTCGCAGACAAAAAGGCGAACGGCATTCCAACGCCGATCGCGTATAGCACGAGTGTTTGGGTTGCCACTGATTTGTCGGGATCAAAGTTCCAATCCTGAGGCAGGGCCAGTGGCAGGAATAACAATGCGCTGCCCCAAAATGTCATATGCAGCCAGGGTTGAACCCGTGGCGCGACAAAGCGGTTCACGACATGTGCATAGAAGTACCCGACCAACAGCGCGCTTTGGAAAAACAGCATAGCCGTTGTCCATACGGCCGGGCTTCCACCCAGGGTCGGCAATACAAGCTTCGTGAACAAGGGTTGGACAAAGAACAGCAAACAGGCTGACAAGAAAATTGTTGCGGTGAAAAACACGGGCACAATTCGATCGAGGTTTGCCGCTCGTATCCCGTTCGTGGTCCAGTCGCTCATAATTTTTCTCGCTTATAGCCCGCATGCGTCTTTTGGGGTGGCCAAACGTGCACCCGGTTTCCGGATACCGCCAATTCCGCACGAAATTTGGGCGCATATGTGGCGTTTTCCGAATGCCCATCTTCGCGAAGAAGAGGCGCCAAGGTATTCCGGGGAAGTTGTTGTCAGACGAATTTGAACTGGTCTCAGCTGGGCCCGCATGGCTGGCGGCTACGAAAAAAGCTGGTCCAGGCTTTTCCTGCAACGCCAAAACTAGTGTTAGATGTAGGTTTCTGTGCCGCGGTTATGCTCTAGCACAAGCGGAGACACCATTGATCTGAGTCATGGCCTTGCATGATAGCATGCGAAAAACTGAGTCTTAGCCGAACCGCCGTTCTGATTGTCGGCATTGCTAACACTGATTGGCTCGCAGGGATGGAACGTATGAAGCCGCATGTTTGGCAAAAGGACCAAGCCAAGTTATGAAAGAGCCTCAGATCGGTGTACCGAACAACCCAGAATTTGCCCCCAATCGCAAGTTGGCGAACCCCGTCTCACATCGGGAACTCAACGTTGCGCAACGCATCATGGCGTCGATGGTTGGTGAGCTCCTTGCCCGCCCTTGGCTGGACTGGCTGATCCTCCAAACGCTCAAACGGTTGTTCTTTCCGTTTTCCCGGCTGTGGGCCGCCGCGCGCGCCGCTAATGGCGAGATCGAGGCCTTTGCCGAAGCCGCGCCGCTGACACGCCCGATCAGAACCCGAGGCAGGCTGCGTCGGGCGCTGCGGATTTTTGAACGTGAACGCGCCAACATCAACAGTGTCGAATTCTTCTGGCGCGAGAACTTCTTTGGCCCCACCGAGGTGCCGGAACGCCATCTCGCCGCACTGGAAGAGGCGCGCCTGCACGCCCGCAGCCGGTTCAACGCCACCCGGCGGTACTTCACCTACCTGCGGCTCTGGCTGGCCACCACGGTCTATCCCGCCTTTGCCACACCGCAAGAGTTCGAGGCGACTTACGGCGTCACTGGCACCGAGTTTGAACGCCTGTTCGAACCACCAGTCGCAATGCCTGCCGTGCAACGGTCGCGTGGCGTGCCGACCCCTTCGGGACGCGACTACTGGATTCGCTTTCCCACGCCCGCCGAGCACCTCGGAGATGACGTCTATGCCCGCGTGCACGAGCCGGTCGGCATCGAAAACCCACCCACTTTGATCTTCGGTCACGGTATCTGTGTCGAGTTCGACCATTGGCGCAACCTGGTCGACCCGATCGCCATGTTGCCACGCCGGGGCATCCGCGTGATCCGCCCCGAAGGCCCCTGGCACGGGCGGCGCGTTCCCGACGGGTATTACGGCGGCGAAATGTTCTTGTCGCGCGCACCCATGGGCGAATTCGACTACTTCACCGCCCAGCACAAGGAATGGGCCGTGCTGATGGATTGGGCCCGCCGGACCAGCACCGGGCCTGTGGCCTTCGGAGGCAGCAGTCTTGGCGCTCAGGCGGCCCAGATGGCGGCAATCCGGGCGCAGACGTGGCACAGGGACCTGCAACCCGATGCCCTGTTCCTGATGACCCACTGTGAACACGTGGGCGACGTGGCCACTGACAGCGACCTGTCTGATATCTGGGGGCTTCACAAGCCGCTGGCCAAGTTGGGCTGGAACAAGCACATGCAGAAGGACTGGTTGTCCAAGCTTGATCCGCCGGGTCTTCCGGTCATGCCCCCCGAGCGGATCATCAGCATTCTGGGCCGGAAGGACCGCGTCACGCATTTTGCTTCGGGTCAACGGTTACAGGACAAATGGAACCTGCCGGTGGAGAACCGCTTCATCTGGCCATGTGGTCATTTCACTGTTCCACTTCGACTGGGCCGCGACACACGACCGCTTGATCGGCTGCGCGCAATTTTCGATGACATTCCTCAACGAGGTGCACGATAGTGCTGGGCCATGAGATCGCTCTGCCCCTATGGCTGGCTTTGCCGGTTCTGGTCTTGGCGCTGCTCGGGACGCGGGCCTATATCGTCGAACCTCTGGTGCGACGGGCGCTGCTGCGCCGCGAGCGTGATCTCAAGACACGCCTCAACACGACGCTGACCCGGCCGCTGCCCAAGGTGCTGCAGGTTCCCCGCCGTGTCCTGACCGAACGCCTGTTCAACGACCCGGTGGTCCAGCAAAGCATTGAGACCGCCGCGGAAACCGACGGTCACGAGGCTGCCGAGGCAGAAGCCCGCGACTACATCGACGAATTGATGCCGTCGTTCTTCGCCCTGTTCTACTTCCATATCGGCTATCGGCTGGCGCGGCGTTGGCTCCGCTCAATGTACGATATCCAGATCGTGAAACAGCTGCCACCCAATGCCTATGCGGATATCCCCGAGGATGCCAGCATCGTGCTGGTCGGCAATCACCGCTCGAACCTCGACGTGGCGGTGCTCAGCTATCTTGCGGCGCGCACCAGCATGATTTCATTTGCTGCGGGGGAATGGGCCTCGGTCTGGCCAGTCAACCGGATAATGCAGATGAGCGGGTGCTACATCATCCGCCGCGAATCCCAAGGCAAGCTCTACAAAATCGTGCTGGCCCGTTACATCCACATGATGATTGGCGCGCGAATGCCCCAAGGGATATTTCTGGAAGGCGGGCTCAGCCGCGATGGGGCGCTTCAGCCAATCAAATTGGGCCTGATGCGTTATATCCTGGCGGGTCTTGGCACAGAGGGCACGCGCGATATCGTCTTTATTCCAGTGGCCTTCAATTATGATCGCGTTCCCGAGGACATGACACTTCTGGCGCATCAGGACCAGGGGTTCGTCAAGAAGTCACGACTCTATACGATCCGCAGCACAGCTTGGCACTCCTTGGGGATGATCGCCCGATTGCTGCGTGTTCGGCGTCAGCGGTTCGGCCAGGCCGCAGTCAGTTTCGGCCCGGCGTTTTCCACACGTGCGTGGCTGACAGAGCAAGGGGTGTCTGTCGAGGGACTCGACGATGCCGAACGCAAGTCAATCGTGGCTCCGATTGCCGAAACCATCATTGGCCAGATCGCGGACATGATCCCTGTATTGCCGGTGTCATTGGTTGCCACCGTGATCCGCAACACGGATGACGGGGCGATCACACGCAGACACTTGCGCAGCGAGGTTCTGCACCTGATTGAACGCCTGCGTATGGCCGATGTGCCTCTTGCGATCGACGAGGCGCACGATCCGAACGCCAGCGAACTTGGTCTTCAGGTGTTGTTGTCGCGAGGAGTGGTGACAGAAGAGTCTGGCATACTTCAGCCGAACCCGGGCAAGGCGTCGCTGCTGGATTACTATGCGCGTACCATCTCGCACTACATGATCCACGAAGAGCAGCGAGCGCAGCTGAGCAGCATTCTTACGGTCCAGGAACCTGCCAGCAAGTAATCCGAATTGGTAATAGTCTTTTCGCCATGGTCCTTCGCAATGGCGTCAGAGCACAGGCCTTCGCTTGTGAAACTCTCACCCGCAAGTTCATTTTGCGCACCGCGAACAAAGGCAGCAAATGACTTTGGCTGGCTAGAAGGGGGCAAACGACCCATTCCTGCCCGCTTCTATCCCCGAGAGAGATTCGCCGCCCGAATCTAACGGACCCAGTTCCTCGTTGCAGCCAGCCTTCCGCCTGATCACCGGCCGCGGTTCGACAGTGGGGCTTTTGCGCAAATGGCCAGAAAACTTCGAAAGGCTTTGTGAGCGAACGGTCGAGGAAGGAATGGCGAAAGATGGCTCCGGGTCAATCGCTGCTATCCTTGTGCAAAAAAGCTCGTCTAGGTGAATTTCCGAAACAGTTTTGTCTGATCAAATGCGGTTTCCAGCGCGTCCGTTCTGGTCTTGACCGTTTCCCAGAGAATCTCCTGCACGGCAGCAATGGTGCATTCGGTCAGCATTAACAGGGGTAGGCAGGTATCCCAGGCCGATGGTACAACGATCCGGCTGGCGAAGGTGTGTTTCGCCAACCGATGTATCGGTGAACGCCACTGGTCGGTGAACAGGACGATCTCGGCCCGCTTGTCATGGCACATCTGCGCCATTTGCAGGGTGGTGTTTTCATAGCGCCGCACATCATAGGCGACCACAACGTCGCCGGGCCGAATGTCCAACAGATCATGCGGCCATGACCCTCCGCTGGCCACAAGACGCACCTGCGGGCGGATCATCTGCAGGTGAAGGTACAGGTATTGCGCCACGGTTCCGGTGATCCGGCCACCGGTAATGAAGATCGTTCTGTCCGGATCGCTGAGCAGTGAACACAGGCTGTCAAAGTCCCCGGGGTCCACCTCATCCAGGCTGCGCTGCTGGTTCTCGATCCCTTGGCGAGAGTAGCGGTTCAGGATGTGCTCCTCGGGGAGGTCGGTTTTCCAGACATTGCGCTTGGCAATCGGGTCCGAGATCATCTCTTTCAGCTCGGCGCGCAGCGCGGACTGAAATTGCGGGAACCCGTCGAACCCGGTCTTTTGCAGCATCCGTGCGACGGTGGTTGTCGATACGGCGGCGGCACTGGCCAGTTCGGTGATACTGCCCAGGCCAACGATGGGGTAATCATCGAGCAGGGTGTTGAGCAACTGCCTTTCGCTTGGCGTCATGGCATCGCGATGTTCGATCAGCCTGGCAGAAACAGTCATGTCCGCAGTGTCCTTTCTCCAGCCGCATTACAATGTGACGGTCAAATTCTGCACATGCAAGGCGGGCCTGTGAAATTCTTTTCTGGAAAATTGTTGACAGGCCGACTTAGCCTGTCAACAATTTCCCAATGGAATCGCAGGTTGAAACCCAGGGTTACGGCAAGGTCTATGAAGCGAGCCCGCCGGTGCAGGGGACACCGTTCCTGATCCTGTGCGAGCATGCCTCAAACCGGGTTCCGGCCTGTTTGAATGACCTGGGACTTTCGCGTGATGTGCTGCAAAGCCACGTTGCCTGGGACCCAGGGGCGCTGGGCGTGGCCAGGGCGCTGCGGAAGAGGCTGGGCGCCGTTTTGATAAACAGCAATGTCTCGCGACTGGTTTATGACTGCAATCGCCCCCCCGAGGTTGACAGCGCGGTCCCGGAGCGCAGCGAGGTTTATGATATTCCGGGCAATGTGAACCTGCGACGGTCCGCACGGGCGGAACGCATTAAAAATGTCTACGATCCCTTCGTGAAGGCCGTGACCGATGAGGTCCGCAAAACCGAAAATGATCTTGAACTTCTCGTCACCATTCACAGCTTTACGCCGGTCTATCACGGCAAAACGCGCGCTGTGGAACTGGGTATTCTGCATGGGCGCGATGACCGATTCTCCAAAGCTATGATGGCATTGAAGCCCGAAGAACTCCCCCTCGATACACGCCTGAACGAGCCTTATGCGGCGCGCGATGGCGTGACCCATTCGATTGACCTGCATGGGACGGACAATGGGTTGCTCAATGTCATGATCGAGATCCGCAATGATTTGATCAAGACATCTGCGGAGCAGGACGATATGGCAGCCCTCCTCTCCCCTTGGATCACCAAGACGCTCGACCATTTGCGCCAATCAGGGGTGTGGGCATGAACGCACTTCTGGGATTTGCTCGCTTTGTCGACCGGATCAATCGGGGGATCGGGCTTGTGGTGATGTATGGTGTATTCATCCTGATGGGCATCCTGTTGTGGTCGTCGATTTCCAAAACCTTCTTCGTGCCCTCGCTCTGGACGCTGGAAATGGCCCAGTTCGCCATGGTTGCCTATTACATGCTGGGCGGGCCCTATTCGATCCTGGTGGGGTCGAACGTGCGGATGGACCTGTTCTATGGCAACTGGTCGCTGCGCCGGAAGGCAACCGTCGACATCATCACCGTGATGTTCCTGCTCTTCTATCTGGGTGTGTTGCTTTATGGCGCGTTGGGATCAACCGCCTATTCGCTTGGCTATTGGGGTAGCGCACCGGTCGAGTTCTTCACCGGCCTGATCACCGGATCCGAAGAAATCGGCCGCATGGAACGCTCCTCAACCGCCTGGCGCCCCTATATCTGGCCGGTCAAGACGATCATGATCCTCGGCCTGTTCCTGATGCTGTTGCAAGCCCTGTCCGAGTTGGTCAAGGACATGGCCCGCGCCATTGGCCGCGATATTCCGGAGCCCAAATTATGAGCCAGGAACATATCGCGCTGTTCATGTTTGCCTCGATGATGCTGATGCTGTTTTCCGGCCAGCGGGTGTTTGGCGCGATCGGGGCGATTGCGGCCATCGCCGCGCTGGCGTTGTGGGGCACCGGCGGGCAGGACATTCCGTTCTCGGCGGCGATGAAGCTGATGAAATGGTATCCGCTGCTGACCCTGCCGATGTTCATTTTCATGGGCTACGTGCTGTCAGAAAGCCGTCTGGCGGATGACCTTTACCGCATGTTCCATGTCTGGTTCGGCAATGTGAATGGCGGATTGGCAATGGGCACCATCGGGCTGATGGTGCTGATTTCGGCGATGAACGGCCTGTCAGTCGCGGGCATGGCGATTGGCGCGACGATCGCTTTGCCGGAACTCCTGAGGCGCGGCTATGACAAATTGATGGTCACCGGCGTGATCCAGGCAGGGTCGTCGCTCGGTATCCTGGTGCCGCCCTCGGTGGTTTTGGTACTTTATGCCATGATCGCGCGCCAACCGGTGGGGCAGTTGTGGCTGGCCGGGATCCTACCGGGGCTGATGATGGCGGCGATGTTCGTGTTCTACATCTGGCTGCGCTGTCGCATTAATCCCGAACTTGGCCCCGTGGCCGAAGACTTACACGAGGTCACGCGCGAAGAGAAAATCCGTCTGCTTGGTGCAGGCATTCTACCACTGGCGATTTTCGCGGCGATGATGGTGCCCTTTGTCAACGGCTGGACCTCGCTGGTCGAAAGCTCGGCCATTGGCGCGCTGACCGCCCTTGTCGCCTCGATCCTGAAACGGCGGATGAGCTGGTCGGTGTTTCACACTTGCACCAGGCAGACGCTGGCGATTTCCTGTATGTTCATGTGGATCATTCTGGCTGCTTTGGGCTTTGGCGCAGTTTTCGACGGGCTGGGCGCCGTCAAGGCCATCGAAAACCTCTTTACCGAGCAACTGGGTCTCAGCCCCTGGCTGATCCTGATCCTGATGCAGTTGAGCTTCATCATCATGGGCACGTTTCTGGACGACACCGCGATGCTGGTCATCGTGGCACCGCTTTACGTGCCTCTGGTGGGGGCGTTGGGCTTTGATCTGATCTGGTATGGCGTGCTCTACACGATCACCACCCAGATTGCCTATATGACGCCACCCTTCGGCTATAACCTGTTCCTGATGAAGGCGATGGCCCCTCCGGGCATCGGCCTGCGCGACATCTACCGATCCATCATTCCCTTTGTCGGCGTCATGATCCTTGCGCTGGCGATCATCATGACGTTCCCACAGATCGCTCTGTGGCTGCCCGACTATGTTTACGGAAAATAACCAGAAGGCTGAAAGGCCCGAAAATCAAAACCCAATGGAGGTATTACAATGACCAATACAACAAGACGTAAGTTTCTCAGCACCGCCGCGGTTGGCGCGGCAGCGGCCCCGCTGGCAACCCCGGCGCTGGCGCAAGGCACGATCAAGTGGCGGATGCAGACCTATGCCGGCCCGGCGCTGGCGGCGCATGTGATCGACCCTGCGATTGAAATGTTCAACAAGATCGCCGGCGACCGGATGCAGATTGAACTGTTTTATGCCGATCAACTGGTGCCGACAGGCGAGCTGTTCCGCGCCATGCAGAAGGGCACCATCGACGCGGTGCAATCGGATGATGACTCGATGGCCTCGCCCACCGATGTCACCGTGTTCGGCGGCTATTTCCCCTTTGCCTCACGCTACTCGCTCGACGTACCGGTGCTGTTTAACCAATACGGCCTGAACGAGATCTGGGACGAGCAGTATAGCGCCGTCGGCGTGAAACACATCAGCGCCGGATCGTGGGACCCCTGCCACTTTGCCACCAAGGATCCAATCAACAGCCTTGCCGACCTTAAGGGCAAGCGCGTCTTCACCTTCCCCACCGCTGGCCGCTTCCTGGCACAGTTCGGCGTGGTGCCCGTCACCCTGCCGTGGGAAGACATCGAGGTTGCGGTGCAAACTGGCGAGTTGGACGGTATTGCCTGGTCGGGCATCACCGAGGATTACACCGTCGGTTGGGCCGACGTGACCAACTATTTCCTGACCAACAATATCTCGGGCGCCTGGGCCGGGTCGTTCTTTGCCAACATGGACCGCTGGAACGAACTGCCAGAAGACCTGCAAACCCTGTTCCGGGTCTGCTGTGATCAATCGCATTACTATCGCCAGTGGTGGTACTGGGGCGGCGAGGCAAACCTGCGCGTCAATGGCACCAAGATGCAGCTGACCTCGATCCCCGACGAAGAATGGGCCCAGGTCGAAAATGCCGCGGTCGCTTTCTGGGACGAGATCGCCGCCGAGGGAGAGGTTCAGGCCAAGGTGGTCGAGATCTTCCGCAAGTATAACGCTGACATGGCCAAGGCCGGCCGGCCCTATCGCTACGGCTAAAGGACATGCAAACTGCGCGGGTGGGGAGACTCACCCGTGCAAACAAAGATCGGGATTGCCATGACATTCGAAGAGCTCAAGACACAAATCGCGGCAGGTGAAATTGATACCGTTCTGACCTGCATCATCGACATGCAGGGCCGTCTGATGGGCAAACGGTTCCATGCCGAGGCGTTCCTGGATATGGCCGAGGATGAAACGCATTGCTGCAATTACCTGCTGGCGACCGATCTGGAAATGGCGACACCCGATGGCTATGCCTCGACCAGTTGGTCGGCGGGCTATGGCGATTACGTGATGAAACCCGATCTCGGTACGATCCGCCCCGTTCCATGGCTGGAATGCACCGCTCTGGTCCTCTGTGACGTGCTTGACCACCAAAGTCATGCTCCGGTTGCCTTTTCCCCGCGCGAGGTGTTGAAACGTCAGATTGCCCGGGCCGAAACGCTGGGCCTGACCCCGATCATGGCGACGGAACTGGAGTTCTTCCTATTCCAGGGCACGCATGACGAGATTGCTGCGAACGGTTTCCGCGACATGCGTCCGATCTCGAATTACAACGAGGATTACCACATTCTCCAGACCTCGAAGGAAGAACCGGTCATGCGCCCGATCCGCAATCACCTGCGGGCGATGGGGATTCCGGTGGAAGGCTCCAAAGGCGAGGCAGAGGCCGGTCAGGAGGAGCTGAACGTCAAATATGCCGATGCGCTGGCCACCGCCGATCACCACACACTGGCCAAGCATGGGATCAAGGAGATTGCCCACCTGCAGGGCTATGCCGCGACCTTCCTGCCGAAATGGCATCACGACCGGGTTGGGTCTGCTGCTCATGTGCATCAATCGTTGTGGAAGGCCGGCGAAAACGCGTTTCACGATGCCGACGCGCCCTTGGGCAAGTCGGCGCTGATGGATCACTACATGGCGGGGCTACTGAAATACGCGGCGGACATCACCGTGTTCCTGGCCCCCTATATCAACAGCTATAAACGATTTGCCAAAGGCAGTTTTGCGCCCACCCAGGCCGTCTGGTCGGTGGACAACCGCACCGCCGCGTTTCGCCTCTGTGGTGATGGCACCAAAGCGGTGCGTATCGAATGTCGCACGCCCGGCTCGGACATGAACCCCTACCTCGCACAAGCCGCGATGCTCGCCGCGGGCCTGAAAGGGATCGAGGAAAAACTGGACCTGCCCCCGCCCTATACCGGCGACGCCTATGCGGATAATGAGAACAACCACATCCCCCGCACCCTACGTGACGCGCGCGAGGCATTGCTGTCCTCGGGCATGCTGAAAGAGGCCTTCGGCGAGGAAACCGTCACGCACTATGCCCGCGCGGCCGAGTGGGAAATCGAAGAATTCAACCGCGTCGTGACCGACTATGAAATCGCAAGGGGCTTTGAAAAGGCATGACCATGTTGACCTGTATCTCGCCGATCGACGGATCGGTTTTCGCCGAGCGCGAGGCGCTGACCATCGGAGATGCGCGCGCCACGGTGGACCGGTCGCGCGATGCTCAATCCGGCTGGGCCGGGCGCCCGCTGCAGGAACGGATTGATCTGGTAATGGCAGGCGTCGGCGCCGTGGGTGCGATGAACGACGAGATTGTACCGGAACTAGCCCGGATGATGGGCCGCCCGGTACGCTATGGCGGCGAGTTTGGCGGCTTCAATGAGCGCGCCAGCCACATGGCCGAGATCGCCCAAACCTCGCTTGCACCAATCAAGGTGGGCGAAGACGCCACTTTCAAACGGTACATCAAACGGGTGCCGCATGGGGTCGTCTTCGTGGTTGCGCCGTGGAATTACCCCTACATGACCGCCATCAACACCGTGGCCCCGGCCCTGATCGCGGGCAATACGGTGATCCTGAAACACGCCACCCAAACGCTTCTGGTGGGTGAGCGCTTGGCACAGGCTTTCCACAAGGCCGGCGTGCCCGAAGACGTGTTCCAGAACGTCTTTCTCGATCACGCGATTACTTCGGCCCTGATTGCCGAAAACGCGTTTGACTTCATCAACTTTACCGGCTCGGTCGGCGGCGGGGCCGAAATGGAGCGCGCCGCCGCAGGCACCTTCACCGGGGTTGGCACCGAACTGGGTGGAAAGGATCCGGGCTATGTCATGGAAGATGCCAACCTGGATGCGGCGGTCGAGACCCTGATCGACGGAGCGATGTTCAATTCCGGGCAATGCTGTTGCGGGATCGAGCGGATTTATGTCCATGAAAGCTTGTTTGATGACTTCCTGTCCAAGGCCATCGAGATTGTAAACGGCTACAGGTTGGGCAACCCACTGGCCCCCGAGACCACCCTCGGCCCGATGGCCAATAAACGCTTTGCAGACGAGGTCCGCGCCCAGATCAGCGAGGCCGTGGCGGCAGGCGCCTCCGCCCATATCCCGACCTTCGCCGAGGATGACGGCGGCACCTATTTGACCCCGCAGATTCTGACCGATGTCACCCACGACATGCGCGTCATGCGTGATGAAAGCTTTGGCCCTGTCGTTGGCATCATGCCGGTCAGCGGAGATGACGAGGCCATCGCCCTGATGAATGACAGCGAATTCGGCCTCACCGCCAGCCTCTGGACCCGCGATGTGGATCGCGCCGAACAGGTGGGCGACCGGATCGAAACCGGCACCGTATTCCTCAACCGCGCCGATTACCTTGACCCCAGCCTGTGCTGGACCGGCTGCAAAAACACCGGGCGGGGCGGAGGCCTGTCGGTGATCGGCTATCACAACCTGACCCGTCCCAAATCCTTCCACCTTAAGAAAGTCACGTCATGAACCTTGTTGGAAACTGGTCCTACCCCACGGCGATCAAATTCGGCGCAGGCCGGATCAAGGAACTGGCCGAAGCCTGCGCAAGCGCCGGTGTCACCAAGCCGCTGCTTGTGACCGACAGGGGGCTTGCCGAGCTGCCCGTGACAACCACGACGCTCGACACTATGGAGGCCGCCGGTCTTGGCCGGGCGATGTTCTCGGACGTTGATCCGAACCCGAACGAAAAGAACCTCTCCGCCGGGGTCGCCGCCTACAACGCTGGTGGGCATGACGGCGTGATCGCCTTTGGCGGTGGTTCCGGTCTCGACCTGGGTAAGATGGTCGCCTTTATGGCCGGTCAAACCCGCCCGGTCTGGGATTTCGAAGACATAGGCGATTGGTGGACCCGTGCGGATGCCGATGCCATCGCTCCGATCGTGGCGGTGCCGACCACCGCAGGCACCGGATCGGAGGTGGGCCGTGCCAGCGTGATTACCAATTCCACCACGCAAGAGAAAAAGATTATCTTCCACCCCAAGGTCCTGCCTTCGGTGGTGATCTGCGACCCGGAACTGACCGTGGGCATGCCGCCCGCTATCACCGCAGGTACAGGCCTCGATGCCTTTGCCCATTGCGTCGAGGCGTTTTCCAGCCCGCATTACCACCCGATGAGCCAGGGCATCGCCATAGAAGGCATGCGGCTGGTGATCGACAATCTGCCGCGTGCATATGCCGATGGGGCGGATATCGAGGCCCGCGCCAACATGATGTCGGCTGCTGCGATGGGGGCCACAGCATTCCAGAAAGGTCTTGGCGCCATTCATGCGCTCAGCCATCCGCTGGGCGCGATGTACCACACCCACCACGGCACGACGAACGCGGTCTGCATGCCCGCGGTGCTGCAACTCAACCGCCCCAAGATCGAAACGCGTTTTGACGAAGTTGTTGGCTATCTGGGCATCACCGGTGGGTTCGACGGTTTCTGTGCTTTTGTCGATGACTTCAACGCATCTCTGGGCATCCCGGGGCGCATGTCTGATCTGGGTGTGACGAACCCGGATATCGACCGCCTTGTCGCCGGGGCGTTGATCGACCCAAGCTGCGGCGGCAACCCGGTCGAGCTGAATGACGCGAACGTCCGGGCTCTGTTCAACGAGGTTCTGTAACAGGCGGGCCATCCGGGTGTCACCCGGTTGTTACGCGGCGGGTTTATGCCCGCGGAAGTGTTGAAAATTTGACCAGTTGGCAAAAACCAATCAAGCTGCTGCCAGTTGGCCTCACGTAAGACGGTTAACATCAGAGAGGGGTAAACCGATGAAGTACCAAACTGTGAAACTTGCCGCGATGGGCCTGGCCATGGCCGGGTTCTCGCATACGGCAAACGCCGATACACTGCGCCTGCTGACCTGGGGTGGCTATGCACCCGAGGATGTCATCGCGCTGTTCGAGGCTGAAACCGGCCACACGGTCGAGGTGACCAAGTCCAACAACGAGGAAATGATCGCCAAGCTGCGCGCCACCGGCGGCGGCGGATTCGACCTTGCCCAGCCCAGCCAGGACCGGATCACCGGCCCGCAACTGGAATTCGGCATCTACAAGCCGATCGACATGTCCAAGATCGACAAGGGACAATTCATCCAGTCGATGCTTGAGGCGACGATGGGCAACACCACCGTCGAAGGCGAAGTTTACGGCGTTCCGCATGTCTGGGGCACATCTGGCCTGGTGATGAACACCAAGATGGCCGGCGACACGGTTAAGGATTACACCGACCTGTGTGATCCGGCGGTTGCGGGCAAGGTCTCGTATCGCCTGAAACGTCCGACCCTGATCGGCTTTGCGTTCGCGATGGGGCTGGACCCCTTCGCCGCCTATAACGATGCCGATGCCTATGGCGAGGTCATGTCCAAGGTCGAGGCCAAGCTGATCGACTGCAAGGCCAACGTCAAAACCTACTGGGGCGGCGGTGACGAGTTGATGGGCCTTGTGCGCTCGGGCGAAGTTGTCGCTTCGATGGCCTGGGACACCGGCGGCTGGAAGCTCAATGCTGACAACCCGGATATCACCTTCGTGGCACCCGCCTCCGGCGCTCTGGGCTGGATCGACACCTTCGTGCTGCCCGCCAAAGGCCAGGCGGATGACGCAGCCTATGCCTGGATCAATTTCGTGATGAAGCCGGAAATCGCGGCAATGATCACCGCGGCCGCGGGCAACTTCACCGCTTCGCAAGGCGCTGATGCCCATGCCGAGGACGCGCTCAAGGCCCGTTACCAGGCGAGCTTCCCGCCCGAAGCCGTTGACAACATCAAGTGGTATCCGCCGGTTCCCGCCGGTCTGGAAGCCATCGAAGGCGGTGTTCTGGATCGTGTCAAGGCGGCCCAGTAAGCGACACCATCAACCAATGTCGGCACCCGCAACCCGCGGGTGCCACACCCATTTGAAGAACCGGAAATCCAATGACGCCCGATCTTGAATGCATCGACCTGACCAAGCGGTTCGGCGATTTCACCGCCGTGGACGATGTGTCCTTCTCGGTGCCTGCCGGGTCGTTCTTTTCGATCCTCGGCCCGTCGGGATGTGGCAAGACCACGATCATGCGGATGGTCGCCGGGTTTCTTGAACCGAGTTCGGGAGACATTGAAATCAAGGGCAAATCCGTCCTGGACGTGCCCCCGAACAAGCGCCCGGTGAACATGGTGTTCCAGCATCTGGCGCTATTCCCGATGATGAACATCGCCGACAATATCGGCTATGGCCTGCGCCGTCAGAAACTGCCGAAAGCGCAGATCGCCCGCAAGGTTGACGAGGCGCTGGACCGGATCGGCCTGCCAGGCATCGGCAATCGCAAGGTGGACGAACTTTCAGGCGGCCAGAAACAGCGTGTCGCCATTGCCCGCTGCATGGTGATGGAACCAGATGTGTTGTTGCTGGATGAACCGCTGGGCGCGCTGGATTTGAAACTGCGTGAACATATGAAGATCGAGCTGAAATCGCTTCAGGCGGCCTTTGATACCACTTTCATTTACATCACCCATGACCAGTCCGAAGCCCTCGTCATGTCCGATCAGATCGCGGTGATGAACGAAGGCCGATTTGAACAAACCGGCACCGGGCAGGACCTGTACTACCGCCCCGATACTGCCTTCGTGGCCGGGTTCATCGGGGAATCCAACCGTTGGCGGGGCAGGATCGAACGGGTACAGGGTGACGAAATGGAGATGCGCACCGACACCGGCATGCTGATGCGCGGGGCCACCCATGGTCGCGACCTGAACGCCGGTGACAGTGCCGACATTTTCGTCCGACCCGAGGCGATCCGCGTGGCCCGCGAAGCCAGTGAGCTGGACCAATTCGACAACCGTATCACCGGCACCGTGACCAGCCTGCTCTTCAATGGTGCGGCCAGCCGCATTCTTGTGCGCGACGCCGCTGCCGAGGAAGAGATCGAGGTCAACCTGCCGCAATCGGGCGAGTACGCCACTCTGGCGCGTGGCGACGAAGTGCATATCGGCTGGTCCGGAGCGCAGGGCAATTGCTTCCCCTCGGAGGCGGGCTGATGCGGTCGGGTGCGCGCCTTGGGTTCTTCCTTTTGCTGACACCGTTGGTGCTTTGGCTGGCGCTGCTCATTGTTATCCCGCATATCGACATGTTTCTGGTTTCGATGCGTGAGCGGGTTGGCGTGCGCCAATATGAAACCAGCTTTGCCAACTACCTGACCTTCTTTACCGAGCCGCTTTATATCTGGACCTTCGTGCGCACCGCGGTGATGTCAGTGCTGGCCACAATCATCACCCTGCTGATCGCCTTTCCGGTGTCGCTGTTCATAGCCAAGATCGCCCGGGGACGGTTGCAACAGGTGCTGTTCGTGCTCTGCCTCATTCCGTTCTATGTCTCGGAACTGGTGCGCACCTTCGGCTGGATGATCCTGTTGCGCGAAACCGGGTTGGTGTCGAACCTGCTACAATGGGTTGGGCTGGCCGACCAACCCGTCGAGATGCTCTATAACGACGCCGCCATCATGATCGGGCTGGTCTATACCTCGATGCTGTTCATGGTGGTGCCCCTGGTCACAACGCTGGAAAGTCTGGACGATAGCGTGATCGAGGCGGGCTATGACCTTGGCGGCAACGGTTTCTCCGTTCTTCGTGAAATCATCATACCCCACGCTGCCCCGGGCATCGTTTCGGGCTCGATCGTGGTCTTCATGCTGAGCCTTGGCAACTACCTGACCCCCACCATGCTGGGCGGCAAGGACAGCCTGTGGTTCACCGAGATGATCTATAATCAGTTCATCGTGCGGTTTAACTGGGAGTTGGGCGCCGCCTTTGGCTTCATGCTCCTGATCCTGTCGTCGGTGATTGTCTGGGGCATGCTGAAACTGACCCGGCAATCTCTTGAAGAGACGATGGGTTAGAGGGAGGCACCGCGATGATTCCAACCATCCCCCAGCCCCGCGCGCTTCGCATTGTCTATGGCACCTATATTGCGCTGTTCTTCCTCTACCTCGCGCTACCGCTCACGGTGGTGGCGGTGTTTGCCTTCAATGACAGCCAATTTCCCTCGCTGCCGTGGGAAGGGTTCACCTGGAACTGGTTCTTTGGCGATAGCCGTCCGATGATCGGCGTCTTCCACGAACGGCCCATCATCCGCGCCGTTGGTACATCGGCCTTCGTCGCCCTGTTCGTTTCGCTTTTGTCGGTGGCGGTAGGCACCTCGAATGCCTTCCTGTTCAACCGCTACAATTTCCGGGGCAAGGGGTTGCTTTACGTCCTGATGCTGTTGCCGCTGGTGATCCCGGGCATCGTTCTGGGCATTTCGATCCTGGTGTTTTCCTCGACCGTCGCCAACGGCATGTGGGACCTCGCCAAGATGGATATCCAAGCCCTGCGTCCGGGTCTGCTTCTGGTCATTCTCGGGCAGTTTTCCTTCATTGCCACCATCGCCACGCTGGTCATCTCGGCCCGGTTGCAGAAATTTGACCGCTCATTGGAAGAGGCGGCGCTGAACCTCGGGGCCAACAGGTTGACGGCAGTGCGCACCATCACCATCCCGTTTCTGATGCCTGCCATGATTGGTGCACTGGTGGTGGCCTTCCTCATGAGTTTCGAAAATTTCAACACCACCTTGATGCTGGTTGGCTCGGACGCGCCCTTAACCATCGCCATGTTCGATCGCCTCAAGGAAGGCTCGACGCCGCTTCTCAACGCGGTGTCGCTTCTTTTGATGCTGGGCTCATCGCTTCTGGCCCTGCTGCTGATCATGTTCCAGCGGCGCAGCTGAGCCAAAGCCAGGGTTCGCGCGCGGCATCGGCTTTGTCCAATGGCTGGTGTGACGGGCCACATTGCAACATTCAGATCAGGCATTGGACGGCGGCATTAGGCTACAATCAACGGCCGCTGGTTGTTCCCAAACAAGAGCTTCATTGCATTGTCACGTGACGGTTCCCTGCCCTAACCGCTCCAGTTTTACTGTTTCTCAATGCTGAAAAAAGAGAGATGTGTTTTTTCCAATTTCATGCTAAAGTTGTTTCCATAATACCTCATTTATTAAAACAACCTGCATATTCTTTGCACGCAAGTAATTGAAAGGAAGCATATATGCTTCGTCTTATTATTGTTCTCTCTGTCGCCTCATTTTTCACAATATCCGCACATGCCGAACCGCGGTACACGGATCAAGGCGAACTGATATTGCCCAGTGACTATGAGCACTGGGTTTTTGTCGGCTCGAATCTCGGGCTGGTCTATTCCGGTGAAGCCCAGGGGACCACGAAGCGCGAAACCGAACGCGCAGCCCACGAAAAATTCCACAATGTCTATATGGAGACCGAAGCCTACCTTTATTTCATGGAACATGGCGAATTCAGGAATCCGACAGAATTTCTGTTCGAGATCTGGGACGCGGGGGAAAAAATTCCCGATCCGATCCTGACGGAAGGCAAATTCAATCAAGCACCGATGACGGCCGTCGAGATGGCGGTCAAGGACTCGAAACGGCCTGATCTGGGCGGGTCGCGTGAAATCTGGGCGTATTACGCTTTCGACGGAATTCCCACCCCGAAGTCCACTCCGCCTATGCCGGACAATGTGTGCTGGGAGTGCCATTCCGTGCATCCCGATTTCGACAATGTCTGGGTCCAGTTCTACCCGCGCCTCAAGGCGCGTCTGACCCAGAACTAAAGCAATTTCAAACCAAGGAGCATTATCATGACACTTAATCTCACCCCAACCCGCCGGGGCGTGCTGAAAGGCGCCGCCGCCAGTGCTGCCATCCTCGCGACCCCCGGCCTATTGACCGCGCAGGGCAACGCAAAATTCCTGCGCAAGAGCATGACCGATCCGAACGCGGCCTCTGACATGGACAGTTACCGCAGGGCGGTTGCCGTGATGTGGACCCTGCCACCGGATCATCCGCATAACTGGTTCCGCATGGCCATGACCCATCTGCTGGACTGCCCGCACGGCAATTGGTGGTTCTTTGTCTGGCACCGCGGATACCTGGGCTATTTCGAACAGGTCATCCGCCTCTACAGCAAGGACGACGGTTTCGCCCTGCCCTATTGGGACTGGAGCGCTGACTCCTTCGTCGCGAACAGCATGTTCAGCGGTGGTCAGTTCCCCGACAACGCACTGGACCCGACCAGCCAGCATTTCCCGGCCGACTGGGCCACGTTCGATGCGGCCTATCAAAATGCGGTCTCCGACTATTGGAACACACTGAATGCGGCTCAACTGCATCAGGAGCAACTGCGCGGAAACCCGAATTTCAACGCATTCTACAGCGATCTGCAGAGCAACTTCACCACTCCCCGACAGGCCGGCCGGTCCAAGACGCCCACCGCACCAAACCTGACCGGAAACGCCGAACAAGCCGTGCAACCGCAAGTGATTATGGCCGGGCTGCAACCTGTGCCCTTCACCACGGTCAGTGGCAGCAACCCACAGACCGGGTTCAACAGCCCCGAAAGCGCCAATCACCACATGGGCGTCGGTTCGGCGATCATTGAAGGTTTCCCCCACAATCAGGTTCACAACAACCTTGGCGGACCTCAGGGCGGTTGGATGCCGTCGCTGCTGTCCTCGGTCGACCCGATCTTCTTCCTGCATCATTGCAACGTGGACCGGCTGTGGGATGTCTGGACCCGCAAGCAGATCGCCAATGGCGATTCCGCCGAACCCACACCCCAGGAACAGGTCAAATTCTACCCCGAAGAGTTCCTGTTCTTCCATGACGCGGATGGGAACCCGGTCCTGAGCACCACCACCGCCAAGGACTATATGGGCATGGCGCGCTGGGACTACGCCTATACCGACGGAGCCGGCTCGGGCATCGTTCCGAAATCTGCGGGCAACATGCTTGTGGCCTCGGCCAAGGCGGCAGGCGATGGTGTCTTTTCCGAAAACGCGGTCGCCAAGGCCGGGCTCGACGTGTCACCGGAATTCGTAAAGACCATCGAAGGGGATCGCGGCGCCGAACGGCATATCGCCCATATCTCGTTCCAACCGCCCGAGGACCTGACCAACGCCCGCTTTAACTTCTACCTGTCGCCCAAGGGCAAGGCGCCTGATACCTCGCCGCGCAGCCCGGAATTTGCAGGGTCGTTCGAGTTCTTCGGAATGGGCAAGGGTCACCCCCATCCGCATACGATCACGCTGGATATTTCCGACGTTTTGGACCGGATGGAGGCAGCGGACCTGCTGACTGCAGGGGCCGCCGTTGACGTCAGCGTTGTTGCGGTTCAGGGCGATGGCGTTCCCCGCAACAAGAGCGCGGCGGGAATTCAGGGCACCTTGAACTCCGTCTCGATCGAAACCATCTGATCTTGTGTGACACAGATTGGACTCAAACTTCTTGTCGCGGCCCTTTTGGGGGCCGCGCTTTCGGGGGCGAACCACGCCTCCGATCTTGCCGGAGGGCAAGATATGCCTGCCTATGTGTTGAATTTCCCCGATGCGTCCGGGGTCATGGTCGTACAGGTCACACTTGGCCGATTGCCCGATCGCGCAGAGTTGCATTTCGAACTGAAAGACGGAACCTTCGTCGGCGCCATCGCCCCGTTCGGGCAGACAGAGGCCGCGTCGGACGAACAATATCATTTAATGGCAATTCAACTGGATGCGCTGCCCTCGGGCCCGCAGGAGATTATTGCCCGGCTTGTGCATCCAGATGGTTCCAAGGTTTCGTTGACGGATGAGTTGCGCGGTTTGGAAATCATTGAAATCCAAGACTAATCCGGCATCTCTTTCCGAAGAAAGACCGGGCCATGCTGCCGTCGATGTCCGCGCCCCTAGCCCAGTTCCTCGCCGCTCGTTTGACACGAATCGGGCGAGGTGAAATCCTTTGTACCGTCCAAGGTTGATTTATTACGGGCCACTGGACGCATTTTTGGAGACAGTTATCATGAATGAAGAAGATATTAGGAAACGCTATTTCGACGACAAATCCTTAACCGACGGACAAGAGCCGCTGGTCAAAGCCGGGGACAAGGTCATAGCCGGTGAGGATGACCGCAAGGATGTGTATGAACTGGTGGGCGGCAACGCAGAGCAACAGCTGCATCTGGAACTCGTGCAATCGACGGTCATCCTGACGGACAAATCCGATCTGACGGACAATGGCAACGGCACTCTGACAATGGCCGTTGCCCCGTTTCGTCAGCGCAACCTGCCCCCCTGCAGCGACGAACGCTTTGCCAACCAGTTTGTCGGCGGCTGGTGTTCCGGTTTCCTGGTCGGGGATGACCTGATTGCCACGGCGGGTCATTGCGGGCGCTCGGAAAACGATATTCAGAACACTGCCTATGTCTTTGGGTTCTTTGCCTCGTCTCCCACCGATCCGGGGCGGATGGTCTTCAACGAAGATCAGGTCTATTTCGGCAGGGAATTGGTGGCATTCGACGAATCCGGCACCGGGGACTATGCGATAGTCCGGTTGGACCGGAAAGTCGACGCACCGGGAGCCAAACCCCTGAAGGTGCGCACGTCCGGCGAACCCAGCGATGGCGTCAATCTGGGTGTGATCGGGTATCCCAGCGGTCTGCCGGTCAAGGTTGCTTTCGGCGACGAGACCCGTCTGATGCGCAAGCAGGACCCTTGGCTGATCGCCAATCTGGACACCTATGGCGGCAATTCCGGATCGGCGGTTTTCAATAGCGATGGCGAAGTCGAAGGCATCCTTGTCAGGGGCGCGGTGGATTACCGGTTTACCGGTTTCTGCTTCCGCTCGAACCGGATCGAAAACTCGGACGGCAGCGAAGCCGTGACCAAGGCCGGGGTGTTCCAGGACAAGATCCCGACCTGATCCATGGCCGCCAAGAAGACGAGCAAACGAAGCAAGAGAGGTCCTGCCGCCAACCGTTTCGTTCTGAACTGCGTCAAATCGAAGGAGGCGGAGGACGACTGGACCTTTGGCGATGCCGTCACCGCCGAATTTCTGGAATGTACCCACGCACCGCCGGACAGCGTCGATTTACGCGAGGACTGGTGGCTCGTGCGCGACCAGAAATCCAGCGGCGCCTGCGTCGGCTTTGCCACTGCAGACGGGGTCTTGCGCTGGCACTATACGAAGGAACGCATGATCAACGAGGGCGAAGAGGTGTCCCCCCGCTTTATCTGGATGGCCAACAAGGAAACCGATGATTTCACGCGCTATCCCACCTCGTTTCTGGATTCCGCTGGGACGTCAACGAAACTGGCGCTGAAAGTCGCCAAGAAATACGGCTGCGTTCTGGAATCGATGCTGCCGATGGAAGGGCGGCTTTCGCGGATGCCGCCCCGTGCCTTCTTCTCGGTCGCCTCGCAATACCGGATCAACGCCTATTACAACCTGCTCAACGAACCGGGATGCCCGATTTTGCGTTTGAAGCACTGGATTGCGCATCACGGGCCCGTCCTGACGCGACTGGATGTGGACGAGGCCTTTCGATATGCGCAGCGCACCGATGGCCATTTGGAACACTATAACGCAAAAGAGGGCGCGCAGCTGGGCGGGCACGCAGTTTGCCTTGTCGGCTACACACCGGACTACCTGATCCTGCGCAATTCATGGGGGGATCGCTGGGGGGACAACGGGTTTGCCTACGTTCACTACGCCTATTTTGAGGCGGCCTTCGACGAAGCCTATGGCGCGATTTTGAACCGCCGAGACCTGATTGTTCCCGATCACTGAAACGAGCAAAGGCACCAGAGCGGTTCACGACATTAAACAGCTCCGTCCAGAGTTGACAGATGCTCATAGCGATGTGGGCAGCGGTCGCGGAATATGCCCCAATAGGCGCGGTTCTTGCGGATCTGATCCAAGTCGAATTCATGGAGCAGAATCGTTTCGCTGCTTCGGTCGGCCTCGGCCACTTTCTCGCCGAATTCATCGGCGATGAAAGACGAACCGTAGAAGGTCATTTCGGTGCCGCGCTGCCCGGCTTCGGTGCCGATGCGATTGGCCGCGATCAGGGGCACCAGATTGGCCCCGGCGTGACCCTGCTGAACACGTTGCCAATGCGGGGCGGAATCCCAATTGTCATTGCCGACCTCGGAGCCGATGGCCGTCGGGAAGAACAAAAGCTCAGCACCCATCAGCGCCATCGATCGGGCGGTTTCGGGAAACCATTGATCCCAGCAAATGCCGACGCCGATGCGACCGAAGGCCGTACCCCAGACGCGAAATCCGGTGTCGCCCGGTGAAAAATAGAATTTCTCCTGATAGCCTGAACCATGCGGGATGTGGGTCTTGCGATAAAGCCCCAGGTTCGTGCCATCGGCATCAAGGATGGCAATCGAATTGAACCGGGCCTGCCCGGCCAGCTCATAAAAGGAAATTGGCAGAACCACGCCCAGTTCGCGCGCCAACGCCGAAAAATGCGCAAGGCTCTCATGGCCTTCGGCCGGCTGGGCCAGATCCAGGAATTCAGGCAGTTCGTCCTGACAGAAATAGAGGTTTTCGAACAGTTCCTGCAACAGAATGATGTTGGCGCCCTGTCCCGCCGCCGCCCGCACCAGACGGGTCGCTTTGGCGATGTTGGCGGCCACGTCGGCGTCACAGGACATTTGTACAGAAGCGACGGTTACGTTTCTCATTGCGGTTTCCTTGAGATTAGACCTGATCCGGGGCAAGCGAGGCAAGTTTGGCCAACGTGCGGATTTCGAGACGGATTTCGAGACGGATTTCGTCCTTGCAAGACTCGATCGCCTCGCGGTGACGCGGCTTCTGCCTGCTTCGCAGGCCGGGAACTGTGTTTTCCAAAACTGCCATGAAACGACGATAGGAAAATCTGTTCGGATTGAAAAGTTTTATCGCGATAAAAAATTTCGGCGCACAGGTTTGAACGAATAGGCTGAACCAAAGACGACTCTCCCCCGGGCGCGTCAAAATGGAAGGCTGTGCCTGATCGAAATCGAAGGGGTCTCCATGGTTTTCGGGACAGGTTCACTCGCCTTTGCCGAACTGGATGATGTCAGTTTCATGATAGCCGAGAACGTGTGCTTCACCCTGCGCGGGCCATCAGCCTGTGGCAAGACCCCCCTGTTGCGCACCATTGCCGAATTCATCACGCCAACGACGGGCGCGGTGCAGCGGGACGAGCAGAACATCGTTCCCCTGCCACCGCAAATTCGCCCCAAGTCCGAAATCGCGGCTACTGTCGAAGAGATGTTGGAACCGGTGCAGATGACCGCAATAGCAGATCGACGCGCATCCGAGATTTCCGGCGGATAGAAGCAGCCTGTGGCACTGGCCCGGGCGCATGCTCCGCGCCCCAAAGCCCTTCTTCTGGACGAGCAGGACGACAAACTGCGCAATGGTATGCGGATTAAGCTCCGACCGCGCGAGATGCAATTTACGCGATGCTGCGGATTGAAGATATCCGGTTTTTCGGATCAGGTGAGTACATCTGCACGATTGTCCTGCAGCAAACCCGCTGGTGAAATGAAATGACGGAAACGAACGGTTCGACCTCCGAGGCTTTGCTGCGCGAAGGGAACGCGCTTTGGCATGATCGTAAACCCCAGCAAGCACTTGAGCGATACGCCAAGGCGATCGAAGCGCTGGCGCCGGATGCCCCGATCCCGCATCGCCTTGACGTCCAGAGCGCCCATGCTCTGTGCCTGTGCGAAGTCGGGCGAGTTGCCTCGGCACTTGCGATCTACCCGAGGCTCCATCGCATGTGTGTGGACAACGGCCTGGACGACGCGGTGGTCCTGCGTCAATGGGCCAAGGCCCATGAGCAGGCGGGAGATTTCGTCACCGCGCGCAAAACCTACGTGATGGCCACGCCAAACGACAAAAACGCAACCGATTGATAGGCTGAAATGGAACCACGCATTCGGGCTGCTGAACTGGCGTGACGGACGATTGACCGAGGCACGCGAAAACCTGACCACGGCGACCGGGCTGATGCCGGAAGATCGGGGGGAGGCCGCGAAACTGCTGGCGGTGCTCGGCAATGATGCATTGTTGTCACTGGAACTGGGCGATGACGCGCGCGCCATGCGGCTTGCGGATCAGATGCTGAACATACGCGAGGCGGCGGGCGCCACTACCCTTTCGAATGAGATCAATCTTGTCCGGGTGCGCGCCGCCCTCGAGAGACGGCGCGGAGATCGCACGCGTGAGGCCGCCATTTTTAAAACCGGTGTCACGCTTTTGGAAGAACAGGTGCCGGAAGACTGGATGCGCCGCCTTGATCTGGTGAGCGACTATGTCGACGCGTCGCTGGGAAACGCGCCGCAGGACTCGGCAATCGGGTATCTGTCGCGGTTGTGCGAGGCCGCGCCAGAAGACATGGCCTGGATCGGTCGTTTTATGCTTGCGCGGCTGCAGATTGGCGCTGGCAAGATCGACGCTGCACAGGACAACCTGACCCGTGTGATTGCTGCGTTTGTCGGTGGCGGTTCTCCTGCAGGCGAGGTCGAGATCATCCAGGAACTTGCCAGTCTCTGCGAACACAGTGGAAACCGCGCGGCTTCGGTTTTTCTTGGCAAACTGACACTGAAATACCTGTCCGAGATCGCCCACGCCTTCGAAGGTTCGACCCAGCGCAGAATTGTTGAAGCCGGTGGGCAGATCGCACGGCAGACCGCCGCCCACCTGCGCGCATCGGGTCGTTTCGAAGAAGCCCTCGCCTTGGAAGCATTGGTCGAGCGCATCCAGAGGCACGCCTATTTGCTGCGTGAAAAACCGATGGCGGCGTCACCCCCCGCTCCGGTACCACTTGATCAGGCGGAACGCCGCGCCGAAGCCAACTGGTTGAATGCCAGAGAGGCGCTTGGAAAAATGCGCAACGATGGCGACCGCGAGGGCGCGAAACAACTCGCCGAAGGCATGGTCGATGATCTGGTCGGGTTCGAGAACACTTCCGGTTTGAACCGCCAACCGGTCAATGCCGCACATCCCTCTGGGCGAAACCTGCGGTTAAGCCTGGTGCCTTCGGGGGATACATGCGTTGTGCATTACCGGTGGTCGGCAAGATCGAAAACCGTAAAGACCGACATTTCAGCGCAGGATCTGTTCAACCTTGTAGCGGATCTGAGAGATGCGGTCGCAGACCGTTCAGCGTGGCAACATCCGGCAGCTTTGCTGTATCGACATCTGATTGCTCCGATCCGGGACGAGCTGTCACAGATTGATTGCCTCGAAATCGATGCAGTCGGCATTCTGGGGCGCATCCCCTTTGGCCTGCTGAGTGAAGGCGGCCAGTGTCTCGTCCAGCAGGTGCCGATCAAGTACGTGATTGACGCCGCGCCGCCGACCACGGCGCCTCCGCCGCGGCTTGGGCTACTGCATTGTGCCGCTTTCGAGTCTGGACCTCTTGCGACTGCGCCTGATTTCATCACCACAGCACCGCCATCGCTACAGCCGTTGGCCGTCCTCGATGCTCATGCATTTACGCGCGAGGGTTTCCTGGAAGGACTACGGGCGCGACCGGCTTACCTCTCCGTCGCAACCCACCTCGAAAGCGAACCCACGCGCCCGAACCATTCAGCGCTTTGGCTGGGCTCCGAGGCACCTTTGTACCTGTCAGACTTCGGCGGTGAGCATTTTGACCTGCACGGTATCCGCGTCGCTTTGCTGGCAACCTGTTCTTCCGGTTTGGACGATGCAACCGAGCTCAGGAAAACATCTCTCGCGGCACTGTCCCTTGAAAAGGGCGTCTCCAGCTTTGTCGGTACGCTGTGGGACATTTCCGAATCCGCCGCGGCCCGTTTCGTCGACGAGTTCTGGGGCGCTTTCAACGCAAATTCTCTGCAAGACCCCGCAATCCTCCTTGCCAAGCTGCAATCTCGCTATGCGAAACGCGCGCAAACGGCCGAGGTTTCCTCTACGGCCTCCGGTGGAATCGGGGAGCGTTCGCACGACATAGCGCCGACAGATTGGGCCGCATTCGCCGTGTATGGAAATAGCAACGCAGTGCAACACGCCGGTGATCGCGGCACCGGACAGTTTGATAGGAACAAAGAACATCAACAGGAGGCTGACTGAATTGAGCAACGATTTTGAAAAGCGTTTTATAGCGGACCTTGGCCAGAAACTGGCGCATCTTGAAGGCGTTCTCGGTGCCTATCTGCCACGACGCGTCTTTGACAGCGAGGTGCAGCAGAAATCCATCGAGTGCAACAAGTTCTCCTTTTCACGCCTTCGCTCCGGTTTGCGCAAGGCGGCAAACTGGGAACTTACCCGGTTCATCGAGCTGTTCGATCTCGCCAAATTCGGGTTCGACTATCGCCTGTTCTTTGCGCCGCTCGATGACTTCACATCGACATTGGAACAGGCCGGCGTGGGCAGCTATGGCGCGACGGCAGGTCATCGCCTGCGCGAAGTCCTGCGTAAAGAAGTTGCACCGAGGGCCGAAATAAAAGTGCTTCGCGACCGACGAGACTGCCCTCCTCAGTTG
The DNA here is from genome assembly GCF_032586155.1 of Aliisedimentitalea sp. MJ-SS2. Taxonomy (NCBI): domain Bacteria; kingdom Pseudomonadati; phylum Pseudomonadota; class Alphaproteobacteria; order Rhodobacterales; family Roseobacteraceae; genus Aliisedimentitalea; species Aliisedimentitalea sp. MJ-SS2. The sequence goes on along the minus strand of NZ_JAWHTC010000007.1, from coordinate 97,146 downwards.
TTCATTCTCCTTCTGGAGCCGCTTCAGTTCCTTCAATTGATCTACGCCCATTCCACCATATTGCTTGCGCCAGCGGTAATAGGTTTGTTCAACAACTCCGATCTGTCTGATCGCATCCAGACGGGACATACCTTGCCCCATCAACACCTCAACTTGCCGTAACTTCGATACTATCTCTTCCGGCTTCGGTCGCTTGTTCGCCATTCTCGGTCCTCCGTTTCCTAAACATAGCGGTGGACCAGTTCAGATGGGGAGGCTCAATTCAGAGTGTCAGGCTCTCCGGACCCGACAGCGGGCGAACATCTCCGCCAAATGCCGATTCCGTACTCTCTCCCAGTGGATCGAAGCTCCGCAGGTCTCCCCAGTTGAACCCGGACAACTCTTCCAGGCGGCGAATGCTGACCTGGTAGGTCTTGTATTTGCCCAGGACAAAGGCCGCCTCGGTTATGTCCCGGATCATCTCGCCCTGGGTCAGCAGATACCCTGTCGCGCTCAGTTTTCCGGTGCCGTCGTTGATCATGACCGCGATCTTCCAGAAGCTTTTCGGAATGGGCACATCGTCGCCCCCGGGCTGCGAGATCAGCGTTCGGTCGTTTTCATCGAACACTGGACCGGTCATCACCGACACTTTGAAGTCCCGGGTTTCCGCCGCTTCCAGAATGTAGTCTTCCAGCCCAACCCAGTCTCTCTGATTGAGGTCTTTGTGCTGCGGCGCGCAGTTGGTGTAGTGGAACGTGTCAACCTCGGCCTTCTGGGCCTCCTCTTTGCTGTTCCCCCAGCCCGGATCCTTGCGCCGCACCATGTGACCACGATCCAGCGGATTGTGGCGATAAAGCTCATTGCCGATCTGGTGCTCACCTTGCAGCCGACCGTCCAACCGCCAGCTCCCTCGCCGCTTCAAACGAAAGGCTTTTGCGCCGTCGATATTCACCGCCGTCAACATCGGCAGGCGACGCGACTTCGATTGCAGCACCGAGAAATGCGTATAGCGCAGGATCCCGGCCGGATTGTCGATGACCGGAGCAAGATCATCCGCGCGCTCGCCCAGATCCGGCAAGGCCACACTAAACTCGTCCGAGCCCAGGAAATCCGGGTCATAACCGTTACGACCGGTGAACTCGGCGGCGGCGGTTGCGGGCGGCACGGCGCCGGCCCCATCCGTCGGCACCACCGGTGCAGAAACGTCACGCAACGCGGCCGCCACAATGTCGGCGGCAACCGCATAGTTGGTGTCCTTGAAAACCCCGGCGAAATGCAGCCCGACCGCTTCGCCGCTTTCCAGGTCAAGCACCGCCGACCCCGAATTGCCGCCCAGCGAGCTATAGTCGCCCAGGATGACGATCCCCTCGTCATCGGTTCCGTGGATCAGGCCGGGGCTGAACCGCTTGACGCCGTAGATACCACCAAAGATGTCGTCCATCAGGTCGGCATCGTTGCGCCGCCCGTCCCATGCCGGGTACCCCACGGTCGCAACCGCCTGGCCCGGCTCGATCTTGCCCGGTTTAAGCTCCACCGGGGTGACATCGGGATTGCGCTCGACCCGCAGGAACGCCATGTCCGGCCCGCCCTGTGGCGCCACGAACAGCACGTCCTGCACCCGGGCCACGCGTGACACCCCACTGGCCTGCTCGTTCTGGCGCATAAAGTCGATTTCCACTCTGAGCGGGCGGCCAAAGGCACCATCGGCGAAATCCCATCCACCCTGCCAGCGCGGGCGCGAAAACACCTGCGCCACGTGACGGTTGGTGACCACCACATCCTCGGATACCTGCCACCCGGTCCCGACATATTCCATCGTCGCATGGTTCAGAAGGTCGACACGACCGATATTGCGGCTGACACCTTCCAGCATCGCCTTGTTGGCCGTGACCAGATCAATCCTGTCGAAATCGCCGTGAATGACGATTTCATCATTCTCAATGAAATAAGCGGGTCGCAAATCCTCAAGAATGATAGCCTCAAGTGCGCCGTGCATCTCCACCGCGCTGCCAGCGGGCAATTCGTTGGCCGTACCCATGCGTATGGCTTCGGCAGCAGCATCAACACTACTGCCCGCGGCTCCGGCCGACTCCAGCCCACCTCCGCTGCTGGTCTGCGCCGACATGCGTTCATGCGCCTTGGTCAATGCTCGGTCGAAATTCTCCGAGCGGTCCTTCAACAGATCCAGAATTGGCATCCTAATCCCTCCTCATAAATTAAACACTTAGATCAGTTACGCAGCGGGGCATTCAGTTTCCCTGCTCGACCACGCCGCTTCAGTCCAGCATTCCCCCCCAGATATCGCAGACTTCTTCCAGTGACGGCTTGAGAACATGCTTGATCAACAGTGCCGCCACCACCGTGGCGACTGCTGGCAGCAGGCCAAAACTGCCGACGAGGATCTGTACCAGAACACCCGCGATGGCGGTGTCGTCCAGCCCCAGAACGGATTTCAGCTTTTCCCGGTCGGCTGCGTTGTCCTCATCGTCACCGCACATCACGCCGTGCAGCTGCCGGTTGACGCGCTTGAAGATCGCCTTTCCGGTATCAAGGAAAATGTCCGTCATGCCTTCCAGCGCGGCACCGCGGAACTCTGCATCAACCGGAACGACACCCGAAGGATCGACACTGGCCAAAGTCGCCCGGCGTCCCAGTTCCGATAGCAGGTCATCATCATGGAGCGTTGCGGCAAGCTCGGTTGCCGCGGATGCCGCCCGGGTCATCCCCTCATTCGCCTCGGGCCCGGACATCGATTCCAGCCCTTCGGCCGAGATCCGGGCGGTAATGTGCTGATCGAATTTCTGCGCGACACGGGCATAGCCGCTGTTGCGCGGGTGCAGCTCGTCATACCATTCGCCCCGGATTAACCCGCGGCAATCGACCAGTTCGATCTGTCCACGCATCGAAGGCGCGCGCAGGATTTCGGCCAGGGCGGAGTAGAACCGATCGACGATATGGGCGACAAGCTGCTGACGCAGCGGGTCATCGACAATGCCCAGCCGCTCCATCGGCCGCCCCAGTCATTTGCCCCGCTCCGGGATCGCATGGTCGTAACCGTGAAGAAAGACCGGCAGCCCCGGAAAGGTCCGCACCACCCGCCGCAGAATGTCGCGATAGAGCCCGATCACTTCGTTCAGCATGGTCTCGAAGGCCGGGGTCATGTAGTCGGCGACCTCGCGGTCCGGGTCGAACGGATGCAGCGCCCGCGCAAGCCGGCCCTCTCCCAAAAGATCGTTGCCGCCGCCCGACAGCAAGACGGCATCGGGTCGCTCGGCGGCAATGGTCGCAATCAGTTCGTCCTGCGCCACCATGTCGGAGATCAGATCCCCCGCCGCCCCGAGGCTGCGGATGGCATAGCCGTGATCAAGCTGGTCGATCACGTCCTTCAGCAGGATCGGATACTGGAACCAGCTGTCACCCTCGGAAACCAGCTTGGGCCCGGTCCAGGTGCGGATTTTCTTCTTGTAGGCCTGCCTGCGACGCCAGCGGGCAATCCGGTTGACGCTGGACATCAGCACCGCCGCCTCTTCGGCCGACGGGGTCACAAGCGCCGGATTTGGCACCACAACGGGCTCAAAGCCCCGACCTTCACGGGTTGCAGTCATCAGGTAGGGCGCGATCTGCTCATCCGGCACGTCGGGGTCCATCAACCAGCTGCGCAGTTCGGATTCCGTGATCGGTTTTGGGGTGTCTGTCATGGTGAACCTCCGAAAGAAATTGTCCGGACAATGCCGGCACGACCTAAAAAGCAGGCACAACTATTGCGATGATTGTGCGATCAAAATTTCTCCCTATAATGTACACGAATTCTTTTGAGTTGTTAATAGCAGAGGGTCTGCCCGGTTGGCTGCAACACAGTTGACCATTCGCGAAAGCCGACTGACATGACGCTGACGTCCGAACAAAAAAGAAACCTATTCAATGCGTTGCTGGACGCATACCCAGATCGTGACGATTTGAAAATCACGCTGAGCATCTTTTGCGAACGCAATTACGCCGATTTGACGCCGGTCTCGACCCGGCGGTCTGAATACGCGACGATCATGCAAAAATCCGTCGCCCAGGGCTGGGCACACGAGCTGGTTCGCGTCGCGCATGAGGAAATTCCCGACAACCCGTTGCTGGCTGCGTTGGCTCAGGATCTTGCGATTGCGCGACCATCAAAAACGGCACGCCCCGCCGCCGCGGTTTCCCCCGAACACGAACAAACCGCCGATCACGCCGACAGCGCGGCGCATGACGCGTTGCAAAGACTGGTCAATCCGAGTGATCCATCCGTCGGCGCCGAAATCCTGCTCAAACGTCTCAGTGAACTCGGGGCCCGCACGGGCGCGCTCGAGATCGGCGGCATGCATCAGGGCACCTGCTTTCTTGTTGCGCCCGATATCGTGCTGACCAATCACCATGTGGTAAAACCGCTGTTCAACCTCGACCCGCACGGTGCAGACGTGCGGTTCGACTTCTTCACCGATGCAAACGCAGTCGTTCAAAACGGATGGACGGTGGAACTGGCAGAGGCCTGGCATATTCACAGCCGTCCGCATGGCGCGGCCGACACGTCACACAATCCGGATGACGTTCCGGCAGCAGACGAGCTTGACTATGCGCTGGTGCGACTGGCCGAACCGGTTGACGACCGCCCCTGCCCCACCCTACCGGCGCAGGCCGCACGTGGCTTCCAGCGCTTGCAGGATACCGGCCCCGCCGCCAAGGTTGGCAATCACATCACGATCACCCAGCACCCGGCAGGCGCACCGCGCCATCTCGCCTTTGGTGGCGTTCTCAGCCTTGGCGGTGAAAACAGGCGGGTGCGCTACTCGGCCAACACAAAAAAGGGCTCCTCCGGTTCTCCGGTCACCGACGGGCGCGGTAAACTGATCGCACTGCATCACGCCGGCGACCCGAACTTCAGCCACTTGGCCGAATACAACCAAGGCGTCCCGGTCAGCCTCATTCTGGATGACATCCAAGCTGCCGGTAAAATGGCGGAGTTGCCGGCATGAGCGTTTCAGGAACCCAGCTGCGCGAGATCGCCGAACAATTCAAGGCGGCCTACCCCGATATCACCGATTTCACCAATCTGCTGTTGATCGACCTTGACCAGAACCCCGACGACATCTCACCGCCAACCCGCACGCGCGAACAGCGCATTCTGCAAACCGTCGCTGTCGCGCGTCAGAAAGGCTGGATCAAAGAGTTGATGCTTGCCGCGCTGAACGATGCGGCACAGGCCGCCAACGCGGCCCTGCGCGCCGTGTTCGGCCCCATTCTGGCAATGCTGGATCCAGAACCGGGTGTCCCTGCGCATAATCACCTGACAACCGATGGGGTTGCCTTTGCCAACCGCTCTACACTGCGCATGACGGTCGGTGACATGTGCGAACCGGCCGGACCGCGTACGTTGGTGCTGCGCGGGGCATCGCTTTGCGGAACCAGCTACGCCTGGCGGCTGATCAACCATGTCGCACGCGACAAGGCGATAAAACGCCTGGTGGTCGACTTTTCTGAACCGGGCGATCACAGCCCGCTTGGCGTGGCGCATTCCCTGGCGGCCCAGATGGGCCTGACCACCATGCCGCAACGCCATGACAACCCGACGCAGGAACAGCTGGCCGCCTGGTTGATTCAGTGGCTCAGCGGACAGTGGCTCAATTCGCCCGAAACCTGGTGGATCGTCTTCGACAATGCTCAGCGCGAGACCGTCCCGCCGGTCACGCGGGAAATGATATCGGGTTTGGCCCACCACCTGTCGCGCGGCACGCTGGACAATGTGCGGCTGTTCGTTCTTGGGTTCTCTCGGGAAATCAGCGGCTTGACCCCGCCCTTCGGCATCGACATCTCGCTACAGCCCATCGGTCGAAGCGAAGTCAAAGACTTCCTGACCGAAGCGCATGACAGGTTTGGCACCCTGCCCGGCGATTTCCATTCGGTCGATGAGATGGTCAACGAAGTCTTGGCGGATTTCGATCCGCAGGCACCATCGCGCAAAAACATGGAAGCTGTTGCCGACCAACTCGGCCTGTTGGTGTCGGAGATGCGGCCATGAAATTCGACGGCGGGAAAAAACGCGACGGTGGAACGCTACGCTCCGATCTGGCCCAGATCAGGAAAAAAAGCCAACCCCGGCAGGAACATTCCGAGATCCTGCAAATGGCGAGCGTTCTCAGCCATTTCGATCTATTTGACCTGGCCCAGGTTCTGGAACGCCACGCCGGCCAGGCCGAAGCAGAAGAGGCAACGTGGCAGTTGATGGAGGAGGCCGATCATCTGACGTCTCCGGCCAATGCCTGGACATTACCGCTTTCGCTTCGCCAGACGGTTTTGGCCGGGTTCGATGATCGCGCGCAGGTTCTTGCCATTCTGGACCGGTTTGACGAACTCCCGGATACGCCGGTGCAACCGGTCTTTGTCGCGGCAATGACCGACCCGCTACAGCTTGCCGAAACCTATCGGTCGTTGGACCCGGCTGCCCTGTCAGGACTGTTGGAAGTTCTGTCCTGGCTTGATCGAGCCGAGCACCTGCGCTGCGATCTTCCTGACAGCGTCGAGGTTAGCAAATCGCTGGCCAACGCCCGGCGGTTAGAGCCGCTGAAACGGCTGGCCGGAACGCATTTCGAGGGCCGCAGGGCGGTACTGGATCAGATGCAGGATTACTTGATATCCGACGAGTCCCAGGACATGCTGTTCCTTTACGGCCCCGGCGGCATCGGGAAATCCACAGTTCTAGCCAAATTCGCATTGGACGCGGTCGAGAGCGGCGATGTCGAGGCCATCGTTTATCTCAATCTCGACCGCCCGCTCTTGCGCCCCGAGGAGCCATTGTCCCTGTTGGCCGATTTTCTGGGACAGCTGGGGCACCAGTTTCCGGACTTCCAGGGGCCGTTGGAAAAGACCGGCAGTCTTGTGAACGACCTGCAACGCCGTTTGTCCTACGCTGCACCGTCGAAAACCCTGTTGGAGAGTTCGGCGTCAACCTCGGAAGACTGGTACTGGGTGGTTGATGAGGTGGCCGGTGTCCTCGAGGGTCTGCCCGGCAGCGGGCGTATCCTGGTCATGATCGATACGTTCGAACAGGCGCAGCGCCGGGGCCGGCACGTGATCAGCGAGCTGTGGCGCATGGCCGTCCATCTGAGCGAACGGGTGCCGCGGCTTCGGATCATCGCCGCCGGGCGGTTGGAAGATGACGTCCATTCGCAAAACCAGATTGCCCTGCAGGCCTTTGAGTTGTCCGACGTGGAACGCGTATTTGCCCGCGCGGTGGGGGAAGACATCCCGCAAGCGCTGGTCGACGACATCTACGAGGTGACAGGCGGACACCCTCTTACCGTGCAACTTGCCGCGACCTATGTCGGTCGTGTGGGTGTGCAGACATTCGACAACCCCGAAACACGCAAACAAACCCTCGCCAAGCTGAGCGAGAAGAAACGCGATGCGATCCTCTACGGACGCATTCTTGAACAGATCGGGGATGAGCAGGTCCAAAAGCTCGCCATCCCGGGCCTGGTCATGCGCCGCATTACCACTGCGGTGATCGAACATGTGCTGGCCAAACCCTGCGGCCTGTCGCTCACAACCGAAGACGCGCAAACGCTGTTTGACAAGATGGCAATCGAAGTCGACCTTGTGAAAAAGGATTTCTCGGATCCGGATGCGTCGGCTTTGGTTCACCGGGCGGATGTGCGGGCCCTGATGCTGGCCGACTTGCGCAAAGATCGGGCACAGCAGGCACGTAAAATCGACAAGCGCGCAGTCAAGCACTTTGCCGACCAACCGGGCCCCTATGCCCGCGCCGAAGAAATCTATCACCGCATCTGGCTGGGACAGGACGACAAAACACTGGGCGCGCGGTGGATGGACGAGGCCGCACCGCTTTTGGTTTCGGCGCTCGACGATCTGCCGGATGATCGCAAGGCGTGGCTGGGTCGACGTCTTGGTGTCGGACTGGAAAGCGAAGTGACACAAATACTGCCCCAGGACGAATGGGAACGTGTCACCGCCGAAGAAGCCCGCCAGTTGTTGGCGCGCGGCGACGCGGACTCGGCGCTGGCACTGCTTGGCGAACGCACCGACCGAAACCCCGACAGCGAATTGCATTTGATAGAAGCCGAAGCGCTGCTGGTATCCGGTCGTCGACAGGAAGGCTATGAAATTCTGGATCGGGCCGTCGCTGGAAGCGAAGACTCGGGCCGTGAGGGTGTTCTTTTGGAACGGCTGCTGTTGCGCTCTCACAACCTGGAAAGCGAACGGCGGTTTGCCGAGGCCTCACGCGACGCGGCACGGGCCTTGAACATCGCCAAGGAATTGGAAAACGACGAATATCAGATGCGCGCCAGCGCGGGCCTTTTACGGTTGAACCGAAAGTCACGAAGTTCCGCTGGCCCGAACAAGGACGAGCTCATGTCCAGGCTGAACGGTCTGATTATCATGGATCCTGCAAAAAGCGGTACCCAGCCCCTGCCGGACGTTCTGTATGAAAACCCCCAACTCGCCCGCGAACTTGCTGCAGAAATAGGCGCGGACTACCCTGAGTTGCTGGAACTCTCCGCCCGTCAGACGGGCAGCGTGATCAAACCGCGCAAAGACGAGGTCGGCAGTGCCTTCGTGGCCGAAGTGGTGAACCAGATGGCCGAGCTCGACGACGCTGGTGTTGGCTCACTCATCGAAAAGATCGTAGGTGGCGAAGACGAAGATGTGGTTCAAAACCTGTCCGACCTTGTCTCGGTGGCGCGCGACCGCAAAGTTCTCGACAAGATGTCCAAGCCATTGTCGTGGCTTTTGTCGGCCGAAGTCGACCGGCAGATCGGTGCCTTTCCCAGCAAGTCGATGATCGCCCGGCACACGAACGTCAAAATCGCCGACGGCTGAACCTCACGGGTGGAAACGGCACACAAGCCCTCAGTCAAGCGGCGTTTTCGTTCGAAAACTTCTTCTTTGTAGATTGGCAGCACTCCATTAGGTTGAAAATTATTGCATCGAAAGGTTGATTAATGACGTTTGAAGGCAAGAGCCGCGAAGACAACAAAAGGCTGATGCGCTTGATTGGCAGCAAGCGCGCTCAGCCCGGCTTGATGACCACCAAAAGTCTCGATGCTCCGACACCTGGCCCGTCCACCGAGACACCTTCGTTTTCCCTTTCACAGGCGGATTTGCAGGAAAAGGTTGCCCGTCTGCGTGACCGCCTGGACCAGGAATCGAAAAACCGCCCTGACGCCTTCGACTCGTGGACAACCGTGTCACGGGCGATTGTGTCCCGGGCCGAGAACGGCTTGCAAAAGCTGAGCCAGGACGGTGACAAGGCCATTCTAACCGAAGACGAACTGACCGCTGCCGAAGCGATCGTGCATGCCGACGGCACCCGGCCGTCCTTCGCGTTTCAGGACGGCAGCCTGTTGACGGAAGGCGAGGACCCGGGCGACTGGTCCCTGGTTGTCGACAACTACCGGACACAGATCGAAAAGACCGCCGCGTCGGTTGGGCGGATCAATCTCAACGGCGCACAAAAGGGAAGCGGTTTTGCTTTTGGCGACAACCTGGTTCTGACAAACCGGCATGTACTGCAAGTGATTGCCGAACCGGATGGCAATGGCGGCTGGCAATTCAAGGGTGATGTGTCGATCGATTTCGGATCCGGGCAGGTACCGGACACGTCCCGGACCTTCGCGCTTCAGGAGAGTGAAATCGTCACGTCGGACCAGGTGATCGATCCCTACAAGATTGATTTTGACAAGCTCGACTACGCGGTGCTTCGCTGCAAGCCGGACCCCGGCAAAACCCTTCCGGACCCGCTTGTTCCCGAAACCGATGCTGGCTATCTGATCGAAACCCGTCCGGTCTACGCCATCGGGTTCCCGGCCAAGCCCAAGACCGGCACCTACCCATTCACGCTGCTCGTCAAACTGTTCAACTATGTTTTCGGGGTAAAGCGCTTCTCGCCCGGCGAGATCGACATCCTGCCCGGCGCGGACAGTCGCGACAACCGAGACACGGTTTTGGGCTACGATGCCACGACATTGCCGGGCAGTTCGGGATCACCCGTCATCGATGTGCACGAAAGCGGATCTTCGGTCGTCGGTCTGCATTTTGCCGGATGGACTGAGAAAGCCAACTATGCCCATGCCATGGCCGCCTCGCAGTTTCGCAATGAACTGGAAGACAAAGGCATCGACTACCCCACCGCACCGGGAAGCTGAACACGGAGTTGCCGATGGCAAACAAGGCCCTTCTTATCGGAGTACAGCGCTACAACAGCCAGTTGATCCACCCGCTGACCGCACCGGCATCGGACATCGAGAAATTTGCCGAAGTGCTGAAGAAGAGCGGCTATGAGGTGGAAGTATGCATGGACCCGGGGCTGCAGGAGGCGCAGGTCAGAATCCATGATCTTTATGACAATGCCGCAGAAGGGGATTCGCTGATCTTCTACTATGCCGGACACGGCATGCGCGAAGACAAGGAGCTGTATCTTTCGGTACGTTCGACAGATCCCGCACGGCTGAGCGCCACTTCGGTCAGGGGTGAATTGGTTCGGGACATGATTTCGGACTCGGCTTCCAAACGCAAGATCATCATTCTCGACTGCTGCCATGCCGGTGGGTTGACCGAAAACCTGATTGGCCGAGCGGTTGAATACAACGCCAACAAAGAGCTGGTAGAAGGCCGGTTTCAGCCCCAGGGACAAGGCACCTACGTCATGGCCGCGTCGCTGGCCGATCAAAGCGCCTTTGAACGTAAGGACCCGGAAACCGGCGAAAGCCATTCGATCTACACCCATCACCTGATCAACGGGATCGTCACCGGAGAGGCCGCCCCCGACAGCGAAACCATCACCACCGATCAGCTTCACAGCTATGTCTACCACAAGGTCAAGGCCGAAGGCGTCGACAGCGAACCGGTTTACAGCAGTTTCGGCAAGGGGCGGTCGCTGGAAATCTGCCTCAACCCGGTGCCGCCGGTCGACGCACAGATCGTTGCCGATCTTCACGATCGAAACGACATCATCCGCCGCGGAGCGATTGACCTTATTGCCCAGAAGATGGACCGGGACCTGACATCGCCCCAATCGAACCGCCTGGCCCAGCTCTTGCGGGACCGGCTGGGGGACACCTCCGATCACGAGCGCCATCTCGACCTGATTAACAAGATCAAAGCGATTTTGAAGCGATTTGATCGGGCCCAGAAACCGGAAAAGCCGCCAAGTGGAAGCGGCGACTCCCCCGATCCCGGCCCAGCGCGCACACCGCCACAACCGGATGGTCAAATAAAAAAAGATGGTGACAAAGAGAACGAGGAAACGGACGAACCGCGTGACAGCATTCTTCTCAAGATATGGCAGTTGATCAAACGGAACCGTGTTTTTCTTCTTGCGCCCCCGCTGGTGCTTTATGCGATCAGCGTAGCGTTTTTCGTGAGCGACCAGAACCAAAAGGGCCAGATCGAATGGGGCGCCTTCGCCGCGCTTGACGCGATGCTGTTCCGCGATCTGCACCCGACACACACGAAGAAGCCAGACAAGCCAACACCGGAAGACAACAACATCGGTCAATACACCGAGAAAGAATTTCTAAATTTACTATGCGACCTGCGCGGATCAAAGCGCGACGACATCCGCAAACGCCTCGGTGCCGACAGCGCCCATTTCTACGCCCTGCTCGACCGGCTGGGCGAAGGGAAAGCGCTTGGCTGCGACAAATACCGGACAACAGACGATTATCGCATCGACCTTGGAATCCTGATCGCGATGCAGACCATTCTCACCAGGCATCGCGATCAATTGGGAACGCTGGACCTCGACAGAACCGACGTGGCCAAGGTGTCGAAACTCACCAAACACTCGGACCGGACAATGGCAAGAACCGCTAATAGCGTACTGCGCCTCATGGGTACCAAAACCGATACGACCCGGGTCACGACCCCCACCTCCGCCAGCGAAGCCTACAAGGCCTATTACCTGACACCTCTGGAGCCAGCGAAATTCGACGCGATTTACTCAGGCATCAAAACCAAGCGCGACCTGAACAGCATCATTCTGGATCACACTTTCGCCCCGAACGCAGAGCAAACACTCAATGCAGGCGACGAAAAAACCGTCGAGGGCATTCGCCGTTTCCAGGTGGACCGGAACGGTTGGTCCGACGTGGGCACGCATTTCTTTGTCTCGCCCAGCGGCCACATCATCCCCGGCCGGTCACTGGACCAGAGACCAACCGTCCTGCGCGGCGCGCAGGGCGATGCCAAAAGCGGCCCGGTGGCGATCCAGCTTCTTCTCAACGGCGATAAGGAGAAACCGAACAGCAAACAGCAAAAGGCCCTGATCGCCGTTCTGGAGGTGTTTCAAAACCACCATGACGTCGATATCAAGCGCGACGTTTTTCTCGAGAAAGGGTTCCCCCGCTCCCACGGCAACAAGTCGGGACCGGGAAAACTGGTTACCGGCCGCGAAATTGCCAGCTGGTACGAGAAATACGCGACCTCCGCCACCAAACCCGACCGTTCGATCGCCCGTCCGACCCGATGTGACGCTACAGTCTTCAGGATGCCCGGCTCCGAAAAACCACTCAGCTCCATTGGCCTTCTGTCGTTCAGGAAGGACGTGATCGAACAGGGCGATCCGCTGCGGATTTTCTTTGAACCACGCGCCGGGTATTCGGCGGCACACCACTCTTGCCTGTCAATTCACCTGTGCGAACAAGTCAGTCTCAACACCTGCAAAACCGTCGAGATCGTCTACGCGCGCACCACTGACAAGGGTTTGGAACTGGACTTCAAACCCACGAAAGACGAGCTAAAGCCTGGCTCCTATCGCACCGTGTTTGACATCATCCAGGTCGATGATCCCAGCGCACTCACTCCGAACGCGGACGGGCTCGTGCGGCCCGAGAAATACCAACGCATCGGCGGCGCGTTGTCTTTCCAGGTGTTTGCCGAAAAACCGCTGTCGGGCTTCGTCATGCTCGGCCCCAACGACCTGAACCAAGTCTCGAAAAGGACCTTCGATGTTCTCAATCCAAAGGATGAAGACTACATCAGTGAATCGCTGCCGGTGGGCGCGCTTCTCAAGGCCCGCACAGACGTCAACCTGCGCACGAATACCCAACACACCGACTCCGGAAACAACCCGGCATTGACCGTTATCCCCCAAGGCGCATGCGTCACAATGACAGCGCGTCCCGAAGCGCATCGTTCCAACCTTTGGGCGGCCGCCACATTGACCGCGTGCCCATAAACCCTCGCGATGCGGTTGCGCCGGGCCGGTCGCCGTCCGGTGCCTTCGCTCAATCCACCGCCAGCTCGGTGATCTCGCGCCGGAACGGCAGCGCATCACCAATGTCTTCCCCGTCCAGTTCCCGGGCATAGCGATGTCCGGCATAGGTGGCCCAGGCAATCGGACCCGGCGCATTGGCGTCGCCAATGATCCTGACCGACTTGATCCCGGCATCGGCCCACTCTGCCTCGCGCGCTTTCAGATCCAGATAGATCGCATTGTTTTCCAGCTTCGACGACACCATCACCACCGCATCACAGCCAAATTCCATGGTCTGCCCGGTATAGGTACAGTTGGACACCACGTGACCTTTGGCAATCTCCTCGACCCCGCGATTGAGCACGATGTTCACGCCCATCTCGGCCAGCTTGCGGTGAATTTCATGCTGTTCCAGCGTGTTGACCGTCCAGTCCGACAGGTAGGCCGACGGCGTGATGATCGTGACCTCGCAGCCCTGTTTCGCCAGCAGCTCGGCAAGAACGCCCCCCATGTAATAATGATCGTCGTCGTAGATCACGACACGACCCTCGGGGAGCTGCCCGTCCATCAGATCGTCGGGCGTATAGATCGGCATCGACGGGTCGCTGGCAAAGGGCACCACATGCTGCCGGCTGACCCCATCACGGCGCCACTTGGCGCCAGTGGCGATACAGACGTTTTCGAAGCCAAACTCCAGGATGCTTTCGGCATCCAGCGGGCTGTCGAAATAGGTCTCCACATTCGGTTTCTGGCCGATCTGGTATTCACGGTAGTCAACCACCCTGCCCCAGGCCGACAGGCCCGGCAGATGCCGTTCACGCGCCACGCGTCCGCCCAGCGTCGTTGTCGCCTCGGCCAGCGCCACGTCGTAACCACGCTCCGACAACGCCCGCGTCGCCTCCAACCCAGCGGGACCGGACCCCACCACAAGCACATTGGAACTGACGCCCTGGGCGTTCATCCGCTCGGGATGCCAGCCCTTGCGCCATTCTTCCATGAAGGTCGGGTTCTGGGTGCAGCGGCTGATTGACATGGTCATGTCGCCGGTGATGCAGATGTTGCAGCCGATACATTCGCGAATGTCCTCGATCCGGCCTTCCTCAACCTTTTTGGGCAGGAACGGATCGGCGATCGACGGCCGCGCGCAGCCGATGAAATCCAGCACGCCGGACTTGATCTGCTTGACCATCACGTCGGGCGAGGTGAACCGCCCCACCCCGACAATCGGCTTGTCGGTGAATTCATGAATGCCCTTGACCAGCTCGTGCTGCGCCGCCTCTTCCTTGAAGCGGCTGGGACCCGAGCAATCCTCCCACGTGCCCTGGGCCAGGTCCCACAGATCCGGCAGGTCCTTGTTCATCTCGACAAACTCGCGCACCTCGGCATTGGAAAATCCCAGATCGCCGATGGTCTCATCCAGGCTGACCCGCAATGTAATCGCCATCCTGTCGCCCACCGCGTCGCGGATATCGCCGATCACCTCGTTGACGAATCGCGAACGGTTTTCCAGTGAGCCGCCATACTCATCCGTACGGTGATTGGTGGCGCGGCTGAGGAAGTGCTGAAAGATGCCGAACCCGTGGGCGCCGTAAAGACAGATCAGGTCGAACCCGGCCATTTGCGAGCGTTTGGCTGCATTGACAAACCAGCGGCGCAGATCACGGATGTCGGACTTGTCCAGCGCCCGCGCCTGAAGCGGATCGTTGGTAAAGGTGCGGATCGGGGCGGCACTGACCGCGAGCGGCACCTCCTTTGTATAAAGGTTCGGCCCGTTGATCCCGGAATAGGCAAGCTGGATCCCCGCCAGCGCGCCATGTTCCTTCATCTTCTCCGACATCTTGCGCAATTGCGGGATGTCCTTGTCCTCCCACAGGCGCAACTCGATAAATGGCGTGATTTCCGACGTGTGATGCATCTCGCATTGCTCGGTAAAGATCACGCCCCAGCCGCCTTCGGACTTGATCCCGCGCATCGCCGCCGCGGCCGACGGGTCGCGATAGCCGCCACCATTGCAATGCGGCACCTGGTAGAACCGGTTCTTGGCGGTGTGCGGGCCGATTTTCATCGGTTCGAACAGGATGTCGTAACGGGGATCGCGCATGAAAATACCTTTCCGGATCGGGCGGGCAACAGACCCGCGACTTGCAAAGTCCCGCCCCACTGCATACCACTGGTTTCAGCCCTAAATGCTATAGGTGCCCAATCAAGGGGTATATACCCCCGAGGAGGTATGGCGTCGCGATGACGAAAACCACCAACCAATGGCTGGGCGAGGCCATCGCCGCGCTTGGCACAACAGAGTTCGAACCGGCACTCTACGCCTGGCTGGGTCAAGTCTGTGACATCGACAACGTCACCATGCTGGCTTATTTCGAGGATCGCGGCCCAAAGGTGTTTTTTTCTCATGCCAACGAGCCGCGTGTCTTCGAACGGTTGAACAGCGACTATGTGCGCGGCATCTACCTGCTCGACCCGATTTATGCGCTGCACACGAAGCGGGCTGAGGAAGGGTTCTATAGGCTGCGAGACGTCGCTCCGGACCAGTTCCGGCGCAACGAATACTTTGCCACCTACTATCGCCGCACGACGCTGACGGACGAGGTCGACTTCCTCGCCCATCCGGCCCCGGGCGTGTCTGTCACCATCTGCGTCGGGCGCGATGCTTCATCTGCACGTCAATTCTCAGCCCGCGACCTGTCCCGACTGCGCGAGGTGTCACCCATTGTCATTCCCCTGGCCAGCCGGCATTGGTCTCGGTTGCGCTCCGAGGCCGGGCAGGATGATCGCGCCATCGTCCAGGCGCTGCGCGACCGGCTCAAGGAGGAACGCGGCATCCCTCTCAGCCCGCGTCAGGGGGAAATCGCCTTTCTGATCCTGCGCGGTCATTCCTCGGCGTCCATCGGGTTGCTGCTCGGGATCAGCCCACAGACCGTCAAGGTGATCCGCAAACAGCTTTACCGCAAATGCGCCATCACCTCGCAGGCCGAGCTGTTTTCGTTGCTCACGCCCTACCTGCTGGGGCTTTGAGCGTGCCGGCCACGCATTCGAGCGGCCCGAACCCCTATGCTTTGGGAAAGCCAAAGCAAGGATGAGAAAGACGGTAATTTAACCTGTGAAGGTTTTGTGAAAACGTCGCCGGAAGACGTGACCACGGTGCCACTCGGCACCTGACCGACTTTGACAACCGTAATGACAAACGCCGGGGCAGGCCCCGATCCGGGAAAGGACGCAGAACGGATGACGATCGAGAAAATTGACACTTTGATAGTGGGCGGCGGACAGGCAGGCATCGCCATGAGCGAGCATCTGGGCAATAACGGGGTCGAGCATCTCGTGCTGGAAAAAAACCGGATCGCCGAGGCCTGGCGCTCGGGGCGGTGGGATTCGCTTGTCGCCAACGGTCCGGCCTGGCATGACCGCTTTCCGAACCTGAAATTCGAGGATTGTGACCCGGACGAATTCCCAGGCAAGGAACGGATCGCCGACTACCTGGTCGACTATGCAAAACAGGTCGACGCCCCGATCCGCACCGGGGTCGAAGTGACCACGGCGCGCCGTACCGAAGATGGCAGCGCCTTTCTGGTCGACACCAGCGCCGGTCAGATCAAGGCCCGCAACATCGTTGCCGCCACCGGCGCTTTCCAATGCCCGGTCATCCCTCCGATCGTGCCGCAAGCGGCAGACCTCGAGCAGGTGCATTCCTTCCACTACCGCAACCCTGAGCAGCTTCCTGACGGGGCGGTGATGGTGGTCGGTGGCGGCTCATCCGGGGCGCAAATCGCAGACGAGCTCAACCGCGCGGGCCGCAAGGTCTTCTTGTCGGTTGGCCCGCATGACCGCCCGCCGCGCGCCTATCGCGAGCGTGATTTCGTCTGGTGGCTGGGGGTGCTGGGCCTGTGGGACATGGCGGCCCAGAAACCGGGCACGGAACACGTGACAATCTCTGTCAGCGGCGCCTATGGCGGTCAAACCATGGATTTCCGCCGCCTCGCCGGAGAAGGCGTCACCCTGGTCGGCCGGACCGACAGTTTCAAAGATGGCGTGTTGAAGTTCGGCGGCGATCTTCAGGACAATATTGCCAAGGGCGACGCCAACTATAACGAGATGCTGGATATGGCCGATGCCTATGTCGAACGTACCGGCATCGACCTTCCCGAAGAGCCCGGCGCGCGTGACGTCTTCCCCGATCCCGACTGCCTGACCAACCCAATCCGCGAGCTGGACCTTGCCGCCGAAGGCATCACCTCGATCATCTGGGCCACCGGGTTCCGGCAGGATTTCAGCTGGATGGAAGTCGATACATTCGACGAGAAAGGCGCGCCGCTGCATCAGCGCGGGGTGTCGAACGAACCGGGCATCTATTTCCTCGGCCTGCCCTGGCAGTCGCGCCGCGGCTCGACCTTCCTCTGGGGGGTGTGGCACGACGCCAAACACATCGCTGATCAGATCGGCATCAAACAGGCCTATCTGACCTATCAGGGCCCGTCAGAAAGGTGAGCCCCCAAAGCCCGGCCAAGTTGGACCTTGCTGGCTTTTTCGAATTGAATGAATGAGTGGTGGGGCAAAACCCCACTCTACGAGGAGACATGCCATGGCGCATGAACGCATACGAAAGTTCAACACCGCTGACACCTATCCAGAGCAGGCGCTCGACAACGATCTGTGCCAGGCGGTGGTGACACGGGGCGGCAAGACGGTCTACCTGCGCGGCCAGTGTCCGCAGAACCTGGATGACGCGGTCAATATCGACAGCCATGACCCGGCCGAGCAGACCCACAAGGTGATGCAGAATATCCGCCAGCTGATCGAAGAGGCAGGCGGCTCGATGGAACACCTGGTGAAGGTGGTGGTCTACATCACCGACGTGCGCCACCGCGAGGCGGTCTACCGGACCATGGGCGAATACATCAAGGGCGTGCATCCGGTCTCGACCGGGCTGGTGGTGCAGGCGCTGGCACGCCCGGAATGGCTGGTCGAGATCGACGGCACGGCGGTGATCCCGGATTAACCTTGGCGTTGGCTGCCTGACACCGGTGCGTCGGGCGCTCGCTTCGGCGTGTCGCGACCATTGCCCGAAAAACATACCGCGCACACGACAACTTGGATAATGTGCAAGCCATAAGCGGACAAACCCACGGGGGAAGGCACCTTGCCGTTCAGATTCACCCTTCGCCAACTTGAATACTTCGTCGCGGTTGGCAAAACCGGCAGCATCGCCGCGGCCAGTGAACGGCTGAACGTCTCGTCGCCGACAATTTCGGCGTCGATTGCGCAGCTCGAAACCGAGTTCGGGCTGACGCTATTCATCCGCGAACATGCCAAGGGTCTGACCCTGACCAAGGGGGGCGAGCGGTTCCTGCAACGCACCGAAGTGATCCTGAAGGACGCCGAGAACCTCTCGGACCTGGCGGGCGAGATCACCGGCAACATTCAGGGCACCCTGTCGGTAGGCTGTCTCGTTACCTTCGCGCAGATTGTACTGCCTTCTCTGCGCCGCAAGTTCGAAGATGCCCAGCCCAACGCGCGCATCGAACAACACGAGCTGAACCAGGCCGAGATCTTCAGCCAACTGCGAAGGGGAGAGCTGGACATCGCCCTGACCTATGACCTCGATATCCCACCCGAGCTGGAATTCAGCCCGCTGGTGAGCCTGCCACCCTACGTCGTGGTCAGCGAAGACCACCCACTGGCCAAGTTCGAGGAAATCACGGTCGATGCCCTGCGCGGTGAACCGATGGTGCTGCTCGATCTGCCCCACAGCAGCGAGTATTTCCTGTCCTTTTTCCACGACTCGGGCTTCAAGCCGAACGTCACCGAACGCACCCGCGACATGTCGATCATGCGCAGCCTTGTCGCCAACGGGTTCGGGTTTTCGATCGCGAACATCCTGCCATTGAACAACCAGTCCCCGGACGGCAAGGTGCTCAGGTTCATTCCGCTGCCGGGCACCGCCCGGCCGATGCAGATCGGCCTGCTGCGCGTCAGGAACGAGATACCGACGAAAACGATGACCGCCTTCATCGACCATTGCCGCGAGGTGATCGATCATGACAAGGATGCGGTCGAAAAAATCCCAGGCCTGACCGGATAGCAGCCCGATGACGCGAACGCTTGAAATCCTGGACCGGCTGATTGCCTTTGACACCGTCAGCCGCAATTCGAACCTCGAACTGGCGGGTTATGCCGCTGACATCCTTGAACGCCACGGCTTTGCCGTGACCCGCATTCCCAGCGCGGATGGGGGAAAAACCGGCCTTTACGCCGAAATCGGCCCCACGGGCGACGGTATCATGCTGTCGGCGCATACCGACGTCGTTCCGGTCGACGGACAGGACTGGACCCGTGATCCGTTCCGCCTGACCCGCGAGGGGGATCGGCTGTTTGGCCGGGGCACCACCGACATGAAAGGCTATCTCGCCTCGATACTGTCGCTAGCCGAGCGGGCGGCGCGGGCCGACCTGCGCGAGCCGCTGAAAATGGTCCTGTCCTATGATGAGGAAATCGGCTGTGTCGGCATTCAGGAAATGCTTGATCGTGTCGCTCCGTTGATTGGACAGCCCCGCGCCTGTTTCGTGGGTGAACCGACCGAGATGCAGGTCGCAGTGGGCCACAAGGGCAAGGCCGCGCTGCGCGCCACCTGTTTCGGGCAAAGCGGCCATTCGGCGCTGGCTCCGAATTTCGTCAACGCGCTGCACCTGGCCACGGATTTCGTGACCGAACTGCGCGGACTGCAGCGGCGCTTTGCCGAACAAGGCCACCGCGACCCGGCCTATTCAGTGCCCTACACCACCCTGCATGTCGGCCTATTGACCGGTGGCACCGCGCTCAACATCGTGCCCGACCGGGCAGAGATCACCTTTGAATACCGCCATCTCGCCGCTGATCCAGCCGCGGATATCCTGCGCGCCATCCACGCCGCCGCCGAACGCGTCAGCGAAACCTATCGCCGCGATTGGAACGGCGCACGGATCGAGATCGAACAGTACAACGCCTATCCCGGTCTCGACGTGCCCGACAGCGATTGCGTGATCGGTCTGGCCCAGAAACTGGCCCGGACCAACGACACCACCAAGGTGGCCTTCGGTACCGAGGCTGGGTTTTTCAGCGAGCTGGGCATTCCCACCGTGGTCTGCGGCCCGGGTTCAATGGAAGGGCAAGGTCACAAGCCGGACGAATACCTGACGCTGAGCCAACTGAGGGCCTGTGACGAGATGATGGACCGCATCCTGGAGGATCTGAGCCACTGAGCCGGTCATCCGCCGTTTGCGACGCGAGCGGCCCGGAACCGTCCGGCCCGCCCACTGCTTCAACCGCCGTTTAGCCGTCCCATTTGGGCAGCCGCACAGGTTTGCCCTCCAGCGTCATGCAGATGACGGTGACCATGGCCCGAAACAGCACCTCGTCACCGCGCTTGACCTCCTGGCCCATGACCATGCGCACCGGCTTCAGGCTCTCAACCCAGGTCTCGACGACCAGCTCGTCATCCAGCCGCGCCGGTGCCAGGTAATCGGCCTCGACCCGCCGAACAGCAAAGACAATCCCGTCCTCGTCCTTCATCTTGTTCTGATCAAGGCCGACCTCGCGCACCCATTCGCTGCGCCCGCGCTCGATATAGCGCAGGTAATTGGCGTAATAGACGATCCCGGCCATGTCGGTGTCTTCATAGTAAACGCGGATGGGGAGCTTGTAGATCATGGCCGCACCCTAGGACCGGCCCGCACCGGCATCAAGCGGGGATTTGCGCTGTGCTGACGGCGTCGGTCGATTTGGGTTGCGCCGCCTGACGGCGTCGCCAAGGGGGGCCTCGCTGAGGCTCGGCGCGGGAATTGATCGGGCTCACCTGTCGGAAAACGCAGCATCTGGATCAACTGGCGGGGTTTGAGTATTTACCCAAAGAAAGAGAGCCGGCATCAGTTCTCTTCCTTGGCTGAAAAACTCATTCCCGCCTCCACCCCATCGCTTCGGTTGAAAAACGGACGCCACTCCCCTCGGCCACGCGGGGTGGGTGGGCGGGAGCGTGGCGGGAAGGCGTTTTCTCAGGCAAACGTCACGAATTTCGAAAACGGCATTTCGCGCAGGCGCTGCCCCGTGGCGGCAAAGATCGCGTTGGCCAGGGCCGGTGCAGCGGGTGGCACCGGCGGCTCACCGATGCCACGGATTTTCGGGCCATTCTCCAACCCGCGCACGAAGATTTCGGGACATTGCGCCATCCGCATCCCTTCGGCATCCGGATAGTTTGCCTGTTCCGCCATCCCGTCGGCATAGGTGATCTCGCAATTCATCGCGTGGCCCAGGCCAAAGATCACCCCGCCCTGCACCAGGTTCTCGAAATTCACCGGGTCGATCACCGTGCCGACATCCGCCGCAACCCAGACCTTGTCGATCCTGATCCCGTCCTCGGTGGCGGTGACTTCGACCACTTCCGCCGTCGGCACGCCGAAGCTTTCGACAAAGGCGACGCCGCGCCCTTTGCCATCGCCCAAGGGCCCGCTCCACGACGACATCTCCGCCACCGCTTCCAGTACCTTGCGGCTGACGTCATGGCCCATCAGGCGGATACGTTCCTCCATCGGGTCGGCACCGGCCTCGTGGATCAACTCGTCGAGAAAGCTGTCGAAGAAGAAACCGTTGGCCGAGGCCCCGACCGAGCGCCAGCTCGATACCGGCGCCAGTTCCGGTGCGCGATAGGCCCGCATCCGGTAATTGGGCAGGCTGTAGGGATTGTTCCACGACCCGGCGGCGATCTGGCTGTCCGGCCCGGGAACGGACATGCCCAACCGCCCCATCTGTGATCCGACGACCGAGGGCATGGCCACCTGAAGGTCGATCGTCGTCACCTTGCCATCGGCCACAGCACCGCGACCCCGGGCGATGCCCGGATGGCGCGGGAAGTCATGGGCAAAATCCTCTTCCCGGGAATAGGTCATCTTGACCGGCGTGCCGCGCATCTGGTTGGCCACTTCCGCTGCCTGCTTGACATAGTCCAGCTCAAGCCGGTGGCCGAAACTGCCGCCCATGAAATGGTTATGGAAGACCACCTGTTCGGCATCATGACCGGTGACCGCCGCCACCTGCTGTTGCAGGAACCGCGGCATCTGATGGCCGGTCCAGACCTCGACCGCCGCATCCGTGACCAGAACCGTGGCGTTCAGCGGCTCAAGCGGCGCATGGGCCACATAGGGCGCACGGTACTCCGCTTCGAACCCGCCTTCGGCTGTGGCTCCGGCATCGCCGTCATCGCGCCATGTGCTGTCGAGGTGATCCTCGGTGAAGGAGGCCCCGATTGCTGCCCAATGGTCCTCCATCTCGGCCGGGTACGGTGCCGGGCCCCAATCGTATTCAATGGCTTCAGCCGCCTGGAAAGCGCGCCAGGTATTGTCGGCCACAACCGCCACACCGCCGGTGATCTCGATCACGTCCTTCACGCCACGCAATTTGCGCGCCTCGGTTGCGTCGAACCCATTCAAGATCCCGCCCTGACGCGGGTTCATCTTGACCGTGGCATAGACCATGCCATCCAGTTCCACGTCGATGCCATAGCTCTGCGTGCCCGTCGATTTGGCAAGGGTATCGAGCCGCTGCATCGGCTTGCCGACAAGGCGCCACTCTTTCGGGTCGCGCAGCGCAATATCGCGCACCGGGTCGATCCCGGCGGCAATGCCCGCCAGTTCGGTGTATTTCAGCGACGATCCATCCGGCAGGTGCACCGCACCGCCCCTGGTGGTCAGCTTGCCCACCGGCACGCCCGACTTTTGCGAGGCCGCCAGCTTCAGCGTCTCGCGCGCCATCGCACCGGCCTCGCGCAGCTTGACGAAACTGTCCGGCGCGCTGGTCGACCCGCCGGTCCCCTGCATTCCCAGAAGCTTGATCGCGCCCCCGGCAATTCCGCGCATCGTCTCGGCCATGCGGCCATCGTCGCTCGACATGAACGGCACCGCCTCATCACCCATGGCGCGGTTCCAGTAGGCCTTGTCGGGCTGACCGAAATCGATTTCGAACTCGCCCCAGTCCAAATCCATTTCCTCGGCGATCAGCGCCGCCTGCATCGACGCCACCCCCTGCCCCTTGTCGCCATGCGGCGTGATCAGCGTGACCTTTTCACTGTCGATCAGAACCCAGGGGTTGAACGTCGCCTCACCCTCGGCCAGCGTGTCTTCAAGCGGGTTGGCATAGGGTGTTTTCACCCGGTAGACCCCGAAAGCCACACCGCCCAGAACGGCAACCGAGCCGATCAGAAATGTCCGTCGTGCAATCGTCTTTACGCGTCCCATGGCTCAGGCCCCCTGCAGTGTCTTGGCGGCGGTTTTCACCGCGGCGCGAATACGCGGATAGGTACCGCAACGGCACAGGTTGCCCTGCATCGCCTCGTCGATTTCCTCATCGGTCGGGTTCGGACTGTTCGACAGCAGGTCGGTGGCCTGCATGATCTGCCCGCTCTGGCAATAGCCGCATTGCGCCACTTGATGCTCCACCCAGGCGGCCTGAACCGCATGCATCGCATCCGGCGTGCCCAGCCCCTCGATGGTGGTTATCTCGCCCTCGACATCACCAACCGGCACCTGGCACGAGCGTTCCGCAACGCCGTCAATATGCACCGTGCAGGCGCCACAGGCCGCGACACCGCAGCCGTATTTGACCCCCTTGATCCCCAACTCGTCCCTCAGAACCCACAGCAGCGGCATGTCGCCTTCGACATCCACCTCGTGGGCCTTGCCATTCACCTTGATCTGCATGTCGCGCGTTTCCCTCGCCTCATTCGGTTCCCCTCAATCTAGGGCATCCCTCGCCATTTGAAACTTGCAATTCGCGCCAAAACTCTTTCATTTGGTGCCATCCGTTGCCGCCCAACTGGCCATGCCACCCCGGTTTGGCCTAGGCATGCCGGGCAAAAGGAGGCCGTAATGGCGAAACAGGAAACCTATTCCATTGGCGCCCAGATGATCCAGATGGCCCAGGCCATGGGGCTGGATCACACCCGCATCATGCGCCGGGCCGGCCTTGCCCCGGATCACTTCCTCTCCGAGGATGGAGGCGTCACCGCCGAGCAGTTCTTTGCCCTCTGGCAGGCGACCGAGGACGAGGCCAGCGGGCCCGGCCTGGCCCTGCAAATCGCCAAGACCGCTGCCTGCGGCCCGATGATTCCGGCGATCTATGGCTTTGCCTCCAGCCCCGACATCAAGACCGGCTTCGACCGCCTGGCCGTGTTCAAACCGCTGGTGGTGCCGATCACGATGACGGCCGAACGGGACGAGCGTGGCCTGACGCTACGCTGGGCCCCGCCGCCGGACATCCGGGCACCTGCCCTCTTTTCACTGTTCGAATTGGTCTATTTCGTCGAGATCTGCCGCAGCTTCACCGGCCACGCCATCGTGCCCCTGGCCCTGGGTGGGCCACTCAATCCATCCATCCCGCCCGAGGTGATCGAGTTTTTCGGGGTCACGCCCCATCTCGCCCCGGTCCCCGAAATGCGCCTGTCGCACGAGGATGCCGACCGCCGAATGATATTCGCCAATGAAGAGCAATACCGCGTGATCGAGGCCGATCTGCGTCAGCAAATGCACGACCGCAACAAACGGCTCGCGGTCTCGATCCGGGTGCGCCGGGCGCTGGTTGATATCCTGCCCGCGGGCGAAGCCACCATCGATGCCGTCTGCGACCGCCTCGCCATGTCGCGCCGCTCGCTTCAGCGCAAATTGAAGGAGGAAGGCGAAAGCTTCCAATCTGTGCTTGAATCCACCCGCGCGGAACTGTCGATGCACTACCTCAAACGCGACGACATGAGTGTGCATGAAATCTCGTATCTTCTGGCCTATCGCGACCCGAATTCGTTTTATCGCGCCTTCCAGGGCTGGACCGGCATGACCCCGGGCGAAGCGCGGGCATCGCTGTCATGAAGGGCTTGCTGCGACAACACCAGGCAGGCCTTGTCGCTCTTGCCGTTTTGAGCGCACTGACGGTGTTGTGGTCCACGCCGTTCCTGTTGCCGCTCAAAATCCTGGCGGTGTTCTTTCACGAGCTGGCGCATCTGCTGACAGTGCTTCTCACCGGGGGCAGCCCGGAATCGCTTTCCCTGACACCGCATCAGGGCGGCCTCGTTCAGGCCCGCGGCGGCAACCGCTTCCTGATCCTCAGCTCGGGTTATCTCGGGTCTCTGCTGATCGGGCTGGCGCTGTTCATGGCTGCACTCAAGGGCAATATCGACCGCTGGGTCACCGCCCTTCTTGGCGCGACGCTGTTGATCGTCGCGACGCTCTACGTGCGTGAAGGTTTTGCCTTTATCTTTTGTGCCGGTACTGGCGCGGTGATGCTGGCGATTGCCCGGTTTACCGGCCACCTCGTCAACGATGCGGTGCTGCGGGTGATCGGACTCAGCTCGATGATTTATGTCCCGCTCGACATTTTCTCTGACACGCTGGCCCGCTCCGAGCTGCGTTCGGACGCGCGCATGCTGGCCGAGGAGTTCGGCGGCCCGACGATGTTCTGGGGCGGGCTGTGGCTGGTGCTGAGCGTGACTACCCTGTTGCTGGCGCTGCGGATGACGATACGGCATTCCGAGGCATGAGACGACGCCGCGAGATCACCAGCCCAGGGGGCGGTCTGGTGATCTCGCGGCGGCGCAAGCGCCTTGATTCCGCTCGGGCTCTGTTTGGCGAACTCCGTCAATCAGGAAACCTACTACCCGCCATCCAACCGCACGTTGCGTTAAGCCATTTCCTGCCCAATCCCTGCCCGACCGAACGCCCGACGGATACCCGACAGATAGCAGACAGATTCCAGCCCTTAAAATTCCGGTCAAATCGCGGCGTTAACCCGACCGTACGCTACCCCGCAATCTCCTGCATCACGCCCAGGAACCGTGCCACTTCAGTCTCGGAATTATAGTGGCATAGCGACACCCGAATGCAGGACGGCCAGCCCAGCGGATCCAGCACATTGCCCGAGTAATGATCGGCCTTGCGGATATGCGTCCGCACCCCCTCGGCATTCAGCCGCGCCACCACGTCGCCGCTCTCAACCCCTTGAACCGCAAAGGAAACCAACCCCTCGCGCGCCGGGTTATCCGCGCCGCCGACGATCATGACCCTCTCCATCGCCGCCAGCCCTTTCAGGTTGCCGGTGCCATGGATCATCGCTTCGGTCAGCCGCGCCTCATGCTGATGAATCGCCTCGCCCGCCGCCTTGATCCGCTCGCGTCGGTCGGTCTCGTCCGAGACCTCGCCACCCAGCCAGTCAAGGTAGTTGACCACGTCCGAAAACGTCGCATAAGACCCGGTATCCCGTGTTCCCATTTCCCAGTTTTGTTCCGGCCCTTTCAAAAGGTTATTGTGCGGCACCGAGCCCAGACGATCCGACACCCAGGCCAGCCCGTAGCCATGGCGCGAGAACATCTTGTAGGGTGAAATCACGTAACCATCGACGCCCATTTCCGCCAGATCAATCCGCCCATGCGCTGCGTGCTGAATGCCATCGACAATGATGAAACACTCGGGCGCGACCTTGCGGATCGCCGCCGAAATCGCCGCCACATCCACGCCCATCCCCGTGACGGGCGAGGTATGCAGGATCGTCGTGACCCGGGTATCTTCGGTGATTTCAGGCAGATAGGCCTCGACCCCGACGGTACCTGTGGCATCATCATGATCGACCAATACATGCTTCTGCCCGGCAATCCCGGCCCAGCGCGCCGCCGCACTCCGGCTTGCCGGATGTTCCAGCGTCGAGCCCAGAACCCGGCCCTTGCCGCCACTCAGACAGGCGACCGAGATCAGCCGGAACAACAGCTCGGTGCCGCTTTCGCCTACGAAAAACTGCCCGCCCGGAGCATTCATCATCAGCGCCATATCCTCACGCGCCGTGGTGATCGCCTTGACCAGCGCATGGCTGGCCACATTATCCCGCCCCTGGTTATCGGGAATGGCCGCATAGAACGCCGAGGTCTCGACAACCGATTTCAGCGTCAGCGCCCCGCCAGCGTTTTCGAAAAACACCCGCTCACCCTGGAACGGATCGCTGTCGACATGGGCGAACCGCGCCCGAATCTCTTGCAAAAGATCGTCTGAAATCAACGCCATGGCCTGTCCCCTTCTATCGGCTGGAAAACGCTACGCCCGGCAAACAAAAAAGGCCACCGCGTTTTGCGATGGCCTTTCCAAATTCGTAGGGTGCGTGATTTCACGCACCATTCACATCCCCGGATACAGCGGGAACTTGGCGCACATCTCGGCCACTTCGGCCTTGACCTTGGCCTCGACCTCACCGTTGCCCTCTTCGCCATTCGCGGCCAGCCCGTCGACAACCTCGATGATCCAGTCGGCGATCTGGCGGAACTCACCCTCGCCAAACCCGCGCGTAGTGCCCGCGGGCGAACCCAGACGCACGCCGCTGGTGATGGTGGGTTTTTCCGGGTCAAACGGCACGCCGTTCTTGTTGCAAGTGATATAGGCCCGGCCCAGCGCCTTTTCGGTCGCGTTGCCCTTTACGCCCTTGGGCCGCAGATCGACCAGCAGAACATGCGTGTCGGTGCCACCGGTCACAAGGTCCAGGCCACCCTTCATCAACTGGTCCCCCATCGCTTGCGCGTTGGCAACCACGGCCTTGGCATAGTCCTTGAAATCGGGGCGCAGCGCCTCGCCAAAGGCCACGGCCTTACCTGCGATGACATGCATCAGCGGACCGCCCTGGATGCCCGGGAAGATGGCAGAGTTCACCTTCTTAGCAATTGCTTCATCATTTGTGAGGATCATACCCCCACGCGGCCCACGCAGGGTCTTGTGTGTCGTGGTGGTCGCCACATCCGCATAAGGGAACGGCGACGGATGCTCACCCGCAGCCACCAGACCGGCAAAGTGCGCCATGTCCACGTGCAAGAGCGCGCCAACCATGTCGGCAATCTCGCGCATGCGGGCGAAATCGATCTGACGCGGGATGGCGCTGCCGCCAGCGATGATCAGCTTGGGTTGATGCTCCTTGGCCAGCGCCTCAACCTGGTCATAGTCCAGCATCTGGTCCTGCGGGCGCACACCGTATTGCACGGCGTTGAACCACTTGCCCGACTGGTTCGGCTTGGCGCCGTGGGTCAAATGGCCACCGGCATCCAGGCTCATGCCCAGGATGGTATCACCGGGCTGCAACAGCGCCTGGTAAACACCCTGGTTGGCTTGGCTGCCAGAGTTGGGCTGGACGTTGGCAAACTCGCAGCCGAACAGTTCCTTGGCGCGGTCAATCGCCAGATTCTCGGCGATGTCGACAAACTGACACCCGCCATAGTACCGACGCCCCGGATAGCCCTCGGCATATTTGTTGGTCATCACCGACCCCTGCGCTTCCATTACGGCGCGGCTGACGATGTTTTCAGATGCAATCAGCTCGATTTCATCGCGCTGACGGCCAAGTTCCTTTTCGATGGCCCCAAAGATTTCGGGGTCACGGCTGGAAAGCTCTTCGGTAAAAAAGCCGGGGTTCGACATGTGGCAGGTCTCCGTCGCTGTCGTTTCGCGCGTGGGTTTCGCGGATCGGTGTTAGCGCAAAGCCTACGCCGCGGAAAGACCCGATTCCGACACTTCCGCTTGCCAGCGCGGCGTTCATCGTGCAGGTGAGGGATACCGCACCACTATCGGAAACATCAGCGATGAGCCTGAAAATCGCATTCACCGCTTCTGACGCGCCCGTGGCCCAGACCGCACGCGCCGCGCTGATCGCGCGCTATGGCGATACACCCGAGACCAAGGCCGACGTCATCGTGGCTCTCGGTGGGGATGGTTTCATGCTGCACACGCTGCACCGGACGCAAGAGATGGACGCCCCAGTCTATGGCATGAACCGCGGCACCGTAGGGTTCCTGATGAATGAATACTCCGAAAGCGACCTGCCTGAACGGCTGGCCGCTGCCGAAGAGACGGTCATCAATCCACTTTCGATGAAGGCCACCCGCGGCGATGGCTCAGTCCACGAGGCACTGGCGATCAACGAGGTCTCGCTTTTGCGGATGGGCCCACAGGCGGCAAAGCTCAAGATCACCGTCGACGGGCGGTTGCGGATGGAGCAGCTGGTCTGCGATGGGGCTCTTGTTGCGACGCCCGCCGGATCAACCGCCTATAACTACTCGGCCCACGGCCCGATTCTGCCGATCGGCTCGGACGTGCTGGCGTTGACAGCAATTGCTCCCTTCCGCCCGAGGCGCTGGCGCGGTGCGCTTCTGCCGAAATCCGCCCATGTGCGCATTGACGTGCAGGAACCCAAGAAACGCCCGGTCATGGCGGATGCCGATTCACGCTCGGTGCTCTATGTCGAAACCGTCGAAATCCGCTCGGAGCCGTCGGTCGAACACCACCTGCTGTTCGATCCCGAACATGGGCTCGAAGAGCGTCTGATCCGCGAACAGTTCGTCTGAGAACACCGCTCTTTGGCGACTAGGCCATTGAATCATTGCAAGCCGCTCACGCCCGCTCGTAGGCTTTTGGCATAGCCACAGCGGAGATTTTGCCATGAGCCCGACACCTGCTTGCGTCGTGATCGGCGCCGGAGACGACACCGGCGGCGCGATCGCCCGAGCCTTTGCCGCCGAAGGCATGACCGCCTGCCTGGTACGCCGCCCGCGCCACGCCGAGAAGCTCGAAGCCCTTGCCGATAGCATCCGCGCCAACGGCGGTCAGGCCCGCGCCTTTCCCGCCGATGCCCGCGACGAAGACGACATGCAACGGGTCTTTTCAGAGATCGAAGCCGAGGTCGGCCCGATCGAAGTAGCCATTTTCAACATCGGAGCGAATGTCCGCTTTGGCATCTCCGAGACCACTGCACGGGTCTATCGCAAGGTCTGGGAAATGGGCGCTTTTGCCGGGTTCCTGATGGGTCGCGAAGCCGCCCGGGTGATGCAGCCCCGTGGCCGGGGAACAATCATCTTCACCGGCGCCACCGCCTCGATACGCGGGGGGGCCGGGTTCTCGGCCTTCTCCGGCGCAAAACACGCGCTGCGCGCGCTCGCACAATCCATGGCGCGAGAGCTGGGGCCGCAGAATATTCATGTTGCCCATGTCGTGATCGACGGGGCCATCGACAGCAATTTCATCCGAGAAAACGTGCCCGGAGTCGACGACATGCGCAAAGGCGATACCATCCTCAACCCCGATGCCATCGCCGCCAACTATGTCATGCTGCACAATCAACCGCGCTGCGCCTGGACGCACGAACTCGACCTGCGCCCGTGGAAAGAAAAGTGGTAAGGCCCCGGCCGTCCTCCGACAAGACGCTGCGCTATTGGTCAAGCAACGCTCGCGCCACATCCTCACGCACTTCACCACTTGCGATCATATCAGCCGCAACCCGGTCGATCTCATCCCCCACGGCCCCTGCTGCGATTGCCACATTGCGCGCATGCAATCCCATGTGCCCGCGCTGAATGCCTTCTGTCGCCAAGGCCCGCAAAGCCGAAAAATTCTGCACCAGCCCCACCGCCGCCATCACCCGGCCCAGCCGGTCAGCATTGCCTGCCCCCATGATCCTGAGCGCCGCCTGTGCCGTGGGATGCGCCCTTGTCGCCCCGCCGACAACGCCGACCGGCATCGGCATCTCGATCTCGCCCACAAGGTCGCCGTCTTCGACCCAATAGCGCGTCAAAGGTCCGTATCCATCTTTGGCTGCAAAGGCATGCGCCCCGGCCTCGAGCGCGCGCGTATCGTTGCCGGTGGCCAGGCCCACCGCACCGACCCCGTTCATGATCCCCTTGTTATGGGTCGCTGCGCGATAGGGGTCATGGGCGGCAAACGCGTAAGCCTGCACGATCCCGTCAACCGTCGCCGCCCCGATCACATCTGCCGGCCAGGTGGCCCGCGCCCTCACCAGCCGTCGATCCGCCAGATTCGACAGGATCCGCAGACCCACCTTGCCCCCGGTCCACTCCTCAAGCTTCGGCGCAAGCCGCTCCGCCATGGTGTTGACCGCGTTGGCCCCCATCGCATCGCGCACATCAACGATCAGATGCACCACCAGGAACGGCCCGGCGACCCGCACCTCCAAGTCGCGAAATCCGCCACCCAGCTTGACCAGCATCGGATCGCATGCATCACATATCCCGGCGATGGCCTGCTTCTTGTTGTGCACCATCGCCTGTGCCCTAAGCAGATCATCCAGCCCCGTCACCTGCACCTGCGCAATCATGCATGGTTCGTCTGCGTGCGTGACAACGCCCCCGGCATCTCGACAGGCCAGCGCCCCGTTGCACACCGCCGCCACCACGCTGCTTTCTTCGGTTGCCATCGGTACCAGCACGTCCCGCCCATCAACAACCAGGTTCGTCGCCACGCCCAATGGCACCGACATGACCGAAATCACGTTTTCGCTCAGATGATCGGCCAAGTCTCCATCATGCGCCGCCGCCGCCATCAGATGGGCGGCCTGTGCGTCCTCCAAACCGGCCAGCTCCGCCACTTTCGCCAGCCGCTCTTCACGGGTGAGGTTGTGAAATCCGGGGATGCGGGATGTGGTCATTTCGGGGTCCTCCTTGGTGCTCAAGAGGGCCCGCAAATGCCACGCCGGTCAAGCGCGACGCCACGAAAGAAAAAGGCCCGGAGCTTATGTCCGGGCCTCTCGTTTTCCGTGTGGCGCTTACTTGGCATAGCCGATGGTCTGCAGCGCCTCGGCGATCTCTTCAAGGATCGCCGGATCATCAATCGTCGCGGGCATCTTCCATTCGGTGCCATCCGCAATCGACACCATGGTGCCACGCAGGATCTTGCCGGACCGGGTCTTGGGCAGGCGATCCACTACAATGGCCAGCTTGAACGCTGCGACGGGTCCGATCTTCTCGCGCACCATCTTGACCACCTCGGCCACGACTTCCTCGTGCGGGCGGTTGCACCCGGCGTTCAGGCACAGGAACCCGACAGGCAATTGCCCTTTCAGCTGATCCGTCACCCCGATCACGGCGCATTCGGCCACGTCCGGGTGATGCGCCAGAACCTCTTCCATACCGCCGGTGGACAGGCGGTGCCCCGCCACGTTGATCACGTCATCGGTCCGCGCCATGATGTAAAGGTAGCCATCTTCGTCGATCATCCCCGCATCGCCGGTCTCGTAATAACCGGGGAAGGTGTTGAGATAACTTTTTTGGAACCGGTCCTCGGCCTGCCACAGGTTCGGCAGCGTGCCCGGCGGCAGTGGCAGCTTGATCGCAATCGCGCCCAGCTCACCGGCAGGCAAAGGATGGCCGTCATCGCCCAAAACCTGCACGTCATAGCCCGGCATCGGCACCGACGGGCTACCCAGTTTCACGTCGAGCATCTCAATCCCCACCGGGTTGGCGGCAATCGACCAGCCGGTTTCGGTCTGCCACCAGTGGTCGATCACCGGCACGCCCAGCTGGTCCTGCGCCCAGACGATCGTGTCAGGGTCGGCCCGCTCGCCCGCCAGGTACACGACCCGCAAACCGGAAAGGTCATACTTCTTGACGAACTCGCCCTTTGGGTCCTCGCGTTTCACCGCCCGGAAGGCGGTCGGCGCGGTGAAGAAGCTCTTCACGTCATATTCGGAAATCACCCGCCAGAAGGTGCCCGCATCCGGCGTACCCACCGGCTTGCCCTCGAACACGATGGTGGTGTTGCCGTGAATCAGCGGCGCATAGGCGATATAGCTGTGCCCCACGACCCAGCCCACGTCGGATGCGGCCCAGAACACCTCACCAGGGTTCATGTTGTAGATGTTTTTCATGGTCCAGTTCAGCGCGACAAGCTGACCGGCCGTGTGACGGATCACACCCTTGGGCGCGCCCGTGGTGCCGCTGGTGTAAAGGATATACGAGGGGTGATTGCCCTCAACCGGCACACAATCCGCCGGATCGGCCGCCGCAGCCGCCTCGACCCAGTCGAAATCACGGCCGTCGATTAGCTCCGCCACTTCTTCCTCGCGTTGCAGGATCAGGGTGAACTCGGGCTTGTGCTTGGCAATCTCAATCGCGCCGTCCAGAAGTGGTTTGTATTTCACCACACGGCCCGGCTCCAACCCACAGCTTGCCGCGATGATCGCCTTTGGCTTGGCGTCGTCGATCCGAACGGCCAACTCGTTGGCGGCAAACCCGCCGAACACCACCGAATGCACCGCGCCCAGACGCCCGCACGCCAGCATCGCCTCGATCGCCTGCGGCACCATCGGCATGTAGATGACCACGCGGTCGCCCTTTTCCACGCCCTTGGCCTTCAGCGCGCCCGCCAGATGCGCCACCCGATCCTTCAATTCGGCATAGGTGAATTGCTGCTTCCGGCCGGTGATCGGGCTGTCGTAAATGACAGCCACCTGATCCGCACGACCGCCCTCGACATGACGGTCCACCGCGTTCCAGCAGGTGTTGCATTTGGCGTCGGCAAACCATTCGTAAAGATTGTTGCCTTTGTCAAACAGAGCCTTCGACGGGGCTTGATCCCAGTCGATCGCCTGTGCGGCCTCCATCCAGAACGCTTCGGGGTCGGCCTTCCAGGCATCATAAACTTCGCGGTATCCCATGGTATACTCCTCCTGTGCTTACCCCCTGATAGGCGGGCAACCCCTCATCTCGCAAGCGCCAGAGAGACACAGGTGACAGATTACCGCAAGAAGTTTGCAAGTTCCCGCCCAATCGCCCTGCAAATTTTTGCAAACCCCCTAAAAATATGCAGGGCGGCTGCATAGGTTCTGACGTTTGCAAATTTGCAAACTCATATGTGCAAATCCGAACCGGGAATCACCTCACCCGTAATGCTCCACCGGCGTCCCCGCCACGGCAGCCATGTTCAACAGCCCGCGCGGCGTGATCGACGGGCTGACGATATGGGCACGATTGCCCATCCCCATCAGGATCGGACCAACCTCCAGCCCCCCGCCCTTCATCTTCAAAATGTTGCGCGTGGCAGACGCCGCATCGGCATGACCGAAGATCAGCACATTCGCCGCCCCCTCGATCCGCCCCCCGGGCAACAGTCGTTCGCGCAACTCCTCATCCAGTGCCGCATCGACGTTCATCTCCCCCTCATAGGTAAAATCGCGCGCGGCTGTATCGAGGAGTGCCATCGCCTCGCGCAGCCGTTTGCCTGACCCCTCGGCCTGGTTGCCAAATTGCGATTGCGAGCAGAAGGCAATCTTCGGCTCCAGACCGAAACGCCGCACATGCCGCGCCGCACCAATTGCCACCTCGGCCAATTGTTCCGGGGTGGGCCGTGACCAGACATGGGTATCAGCAATGAACAGCGGCCCATCCTCCAGGATCATCAGGCTCAAAGCCCCATGTGGGCGCAAACCACCCTGCGCCAGCAACTGGCTGACATAGTTCAGATGCCAACGATACTCGCCAAACGTGCCGCAAATCAGTGAATCCGCCTCTCCGCGATGCACCATCACCGCACCAATCGCCGTGGTGTTGGTCCGCATCACCGCCCGGGCAATATCTGGTGTCACCCCGCGCCGCGCCATGATCGCGTGATAGCTCTGCCAATAGTCCCGATATCGCGGGTCGTTCTCTGGGTTCACGATGGGAAAGTCCGCACCCGGGCGAATATCCAATCCAGCCCGCGCACACCGCGCCTCGATCACCTCGGGCCGACCAATCAAGATCGGCGTTTCGGTCGTCTCTTCCAATATCGCCTGCGCCGCGCGCAACACCCGTTCATCTTCGCCCTCGGCAAAAACGATCTTGCGGCTGGCTGTGCGTGCCGCGTCGAACACTGGCCGCATCAACAGCGCCGATTTGAACACCGTCTGGTTCAGCCGTGCACGGTACTCGTCCAGATCGGCAATCGGCCGTGTCGCCACACCGGTCTCCATTGCCGCTTGGGCCACCGCCGACGACACCACGCCCACAAGCCGTGGGTCAAACGGCTTCGGAATAAGGTAATCCGCTCCGAAGCTCAGCTGCTCACCCTTATAGGCCGCTGCCGCCTCGGCGCTTGTCGTCGCCCGTGCCAGTGCTGCAATCCCGTCGATACACGCGATCTGCATCTTGTCATTAATCTCGGTCGCCCCCACATCAAGCGCCCCGCGAAAGATGAACGGAAAACACAGCACGTTGTTGACCTGGTTGGGAAAATCGCTGCGCCCGGTAGCGATGATCGCATCCTTAGCGACCGACTTCACCTCATCTGGCAGGATTTCCGGCGTCGGGTTCGCCAGTGCAAAGACAATCGGTTGCGCCGTCATCTTCGCCACCATCTCGGGGATTAAAACCCCCGGCCCGGACAGCCCCAGGAACATATCCGCCCCGTCAACCACCTGATCCAGCGTCCGCAGGTCACTGTTTTGCGCATAGGCGGCTTTTTGGGGGTTCATATCCTCTTCACGCCCCTCATAGACCAGCCCGTGAATGTCACACAGCCAAACATTTTCGCGCTTCACGCCCAGCTTGAGCAGCATGTTCAGACAGGCAATCCCAGCCGCCCCACCGCCGGTGCTGACAATCTTGATATCCTCGAATTTCTTTCCAGCGACATGCAGCGCATTGGTCGCCGCCGCGCCGACAACAATTGCCGTACCGTGCTGATCGTCGTGAAACACGGGAATGTTCATCCGCTCACGGCACAGCTTCTCGACGATAAAGCAATCCGGCGCCTTGATGTCTTCCAGGTTGATCGCACCGAAGGTCGGCTCCAGCGCGCAGACAATATCGGCGAGGCGCTCTGGATCCGCCTCGTTCACCTCGATGTCAAAGCAATCGATTCCGGCAAAATTCTTGAACAGAACCGCCTTGCCTTCCATCACCGGCTTGGAGGCCAGCGCCCCGATATTGCCCAGCCCCAGCACCGCCGACCCGTTCGACACCACCGCAACAAGGTTCCCCCGCGCTGTGTAACGGGCCGCATTGGCCGGATCATTCTTGATCTCGATACTCGCCTCGGCCACCCCCGGCGAATAGGCCCGCGCCAGATCGCGCCCGTTCGCCAATGGCTTGGTCGCCCGGATCTCCAGCTTCCCCGGCTTCGGGGTCTCGTGATAGACAAGCGCCGCCTGGCGCAGGGTTTCCTTGTGGTCCGACGACATATCCAGCCTCTCAGGATTCGATTTAGTTTAGCATTAAACTAGTTTTGATCCGGATAAAACCCGGCTTTCGAGACACCGCCTCGCGACCCCGTCTTGCATTCAGGTGAATCCCCGCGCAGACTTGGCCTTCTCAGGGGAGCTTAGCATGAGTGAAACAAGGGCCGAAATCCGCCTGCCAACGCAGGAATTACGCGACGACATCCCGTTTTTCACCCAAACATTGGGCATGCGGATGGACATGATCTATCCCGCCGATTCCCCGCGTATCGCTGTATTTTCCGGCCATGGGTTGCGCATCCGCGTTGAAAAGGACGCCCTGGAGGCCCCCGGCACCATCCGCATCTTGTCGGACAACCCCGATCATTTCGCCGATGGTCAGCGGCGTCTGACAGCGCCCAACGGCACCTGCGTCGAGATCGAGGAACTGAACCCACCTCTCGTCGTCCCGGCCACGCAGCATTCCTTTGTAACCCGCCGCCTCGCCGATGGGGCGCCGTGGATCGTGGGGCGCGCGGGCATGCAATATCGTGACCTGATCCCGGACCGCCTAGGTGGATCGATAATCGCCAGCCACATTCGCATTCGCGATGCCGGCCCGGTTCCCGATATGGTGCATTACCACAAGGTCGGCTTTCAGCTGATTTTCTGCGTCTCAGGCTGGGTCGATGTGCTTTACGAAGACCAGGGCGGATTGCGCCGCATCCATGCCGGCGACTGCTTTATCCAGCCCCCCGAAATCCGCCACCGCGTGGTCGAGGCCTCCGATAATCTGCAGGTGATCGAGATCGGCGTCCCGGCCGAACACGTGACCGAGGTTGATCACGACATGGACCTGCCCACCACGCATGAAAGGCCTGATCGCGAATGGCATGGCCAGAGGTTCGTCCACAATATCGGCAAGGACGCCCCCTGGGCCCCGCACCGCCTGCCCGGCTACATCGCCCGCGACACGACCATTGCCATCAACACGCAAAACGTCGCCGGAGTCTGGGTTGCCCGCCCCGGTGATGGTGCCCCGCAATGGACCGCCCATGACGCGGACATCCACTTCACCTATGTCATGTCCGGCACCGTGACGCTGCAAGGCGAGGGGCGCGATCCGCAGCCGCTTGAACGAGGCGACGCTTTCGTCATACCGCCCTTTATGAAAACCCGCCTGTCTGATCCATCGGCGGGCCTCGAACTGCTTGAGGTCGCCCTGCCCGGTGATTTCAAAACGGAGACCGCCTGATGCCCCTTCTCGACGCTGCCCGCGCCGTGCGCGAAAACGCCTATGCCCCCTATTCACATTTCAAGGTTGGCGCCGCCATCCGGGGCAAATCCGGCACGATCTATTCCGGCTGCAATGTCGAAAATGCGGCCTACCCCGAAGGCACCTGCGCCGAGGCCGGGGCCATCGCCGCCATGATCGCCGCCGGTGAGACCGAGTTTACCGAGGCCGCCGTCATCGCCGACAGTCCCAATCCGGTGCCGCCCTGTGGCGGTTGCCGCCAGAAGCTGGCCGAATTCGCAACAGGCCACGTGGAAATCACCCTCGCGACCACCGCAGGTAGCACCCGGACCACCACGATTGCTGAATTGCTGCCCGGTGCCTTTTCCCAATCAGACTTGGAGCGCTAATGGACGCCCGCCGCATCATCGCCCATCTGCGCGACGGTCAGACACCCACGCAGGATGAGCTGAGCTGGTTCGCCAAGGGTCTTGCCGATCAATCGGTCAGCGATGCCCAAGCCGGGGCCTTTGCCATGGCGGCGCTGTTGAACGGTCTCGGAGAGGAAGGCCGCGTGGCGCTAACCCTCGCCATGCGCGACAGCGGCGACGTGCTGCAATGGACCCTCGACAAGCCGGTGCTCGACAAACACTCCACCGGCGGGGTCGGCGATTGCGTCAGCCTCGTGCTTGCCCCTGCACTTGCGGTCTGTGGTGCCTATGTCCCGATGATCTCGGGCCGCGGCTTGGGCCATACCGGCGGCACACTCGACAAGATCGAATCTATCCCCGGCCTGCGCACCGATCTGGGCGAATCTGGCCTGCGCCACGTGGTTAAGGACGCCGGCGCCGCCATCGTCTCGGCCTCGTCCCAAATCGCCCCTGCCGACAAGCGACTCTACGCGATCCGCGATGTCACCGCGACAGTGGAAAGCCTCGATCTGATCACGGCCTCTATCCTGTCAAAGAAACTCGCCGCCGGGCTCGAAGGGCTGGTGCTCGATGTAAAAGTCGGCTCCGGCGCCTTCATGAAAACCGCCGACGATGCCCGGGCGCTCGCCACCAGCCTCGTCAATACTGCCAATGCCGCCGGTTGCCCAACCACGGCGATCATCTCGGACATGAACCAGCCCTTGGTGCCGTCCCTTGGCAACGCACTGGAAGTCGCCGAAGTCATGCGCACCCTGACCGAACAACGCGGCGGCCCAATGGCCGAGCTTTGCGCCGCATTGGGCGGCGTGGTTCTCGCCAATGCGGGTCTTTGCCCGGACGTTCAGGACGGCGCCAATGCCATCGCCGCCTGCATCCGCGACGGGCGCGCCGCCGAAGCCTTTGGCCGGATGATCGCGGCCCAGGGCGGCCCGGTGCAATTTGTCGACAACTGGCAACGCTTCCTGCCCGAAGCCACGGTCATCCGCGAGGTCACGGCACGGGAAAGCGGCATTATCGCGGCGTATCAGGGTGAATCCCTTGGCCTGACCGTGGTCGGTCTTGGCGGCGGACGGCAAGTGGAAACCGACATGATCGACCACTCGGTTGGCCTCTCCGATCTCCTGCCGCTTGGCTCCAAGGTCACCAAGGGCCAACCCATCGCCCGCATCCACGCCTCACGCGAGGACAGCGCCAACCGCGCCGAGGCGGAATTGCGTGCCGCCATGACCATCGCCCCGAAACCGGCAGACATCCCGCCGCTTATCCATGAAAGGATAGGCTGATGCCTCGCGCCTTTCTTGTGGTGATGGACTCGGTCGGCATCGGTGGCGCGCCGGATGCGGATCAGTTCTTCAACGGCGACACGCCCGACACCGGTGCCAACACTGCCGGTCACATCGCGCGGGCTTGCTCACAAGGAAAAGCCGAAGAAGGCCGTACCGGCCCACTCAACGTCCCCAACCTTGCCGCGCTCGGCCTCGGGGACGCCACCACCCTCGCCAGCGGCCTGCAAACCGATCTGCCCCCGGCCACCACCGGCCTCTGGGGCGCGGCGACAGAGATCTCCAAGGGCAAGGACACCCCCTCGGGCCACTGGGAAATCGCCGGGGTTCCTGTGCCGTGGGACTGGCACTATTTCCCCAACACCAACCCCGCCATCCCCGACGACCTTCTGGCTCTCATCCGCCAAACCGCGGGCGTGGACGGCACCCTTGCCAACACCCATTACTCGGGCACGAAAGTCATCGACGATTTTGGACAACGCCATATCGAAACCGGCTGGCCTATCGTCTACACCTCGGTCGACAGCGTGATCCAGATCGCCGCGCACGAGGAACATTTCGGTCTCGACCGCCTGCTGCAACTCTGCAAGGACATCGCCCCCGCCTTCCACGCCCTGAAACTCGGCCGCGTTATTGCCCGGCCCTTCGTCGGCACACCCGGCAATTTCACCCGCACCAAGAACCGCAAGGACCTCGCCATCGCCCCGCCTTCACCCACGCTGCTGGACTGGGCTCAAACGGCAGGACGCGACACCCATGCCATCGGCAAGATCGGCGACATCTTCTCGATGCGTGGCATCGCCGACAGCGTCAAGGGCAGCGATGCTGATCTGATGCAGCACCTGTCCGACCGCATCGACAACGCCGCCGACGGCTCGCTCACCTTTGCCAATTTCGTCGAGTTCGATACAAATTTCGGCCACCGCCGCGATGTGTCGGGCTACGGGCGCGCGCTCGAATGGTTCGACGCTGAACTGGGCAAACTCCTGCCCCGCCTTCGTGACGGTGACATGCTCCTGATCACCGCCGATCACGGCAACGATCCGACATGGGTTGGCACCGATCACACCCGCGAACGCGTCCCGGTCCTGATCGCGGGCCTTGCCCCCGGCAAAATCGGCCAAGTCGGGTTTGCTGACATCGGCGCCAGCGTCGCTCACCACCTCGGCCTCACCGAACGCGGCGCAGGAAGGAGCTTCCTATGAGCTGGAGCAGCTTCCCCAAGATCGAACTTCACCTGCATCACGAGGGCGCCGCACCCCCATCCTTCATCCGAGACCTGTCGAAGGAGAAATCCATCGACATCTCCAAGATATTCAAATCCGACGGCTCCTATGCGTTCAATGATTTCACCCATTTCCTGCAGGTCTACGAGGCCGCCACCAGCGTACTGACCGCGCCGCAGGACTATGGCCGCCTGACCTCGGCAATCCTCGACGAACTGGCCGAAAACGGTGTCGTCTACGCTGAAACTTTTCTGTCCCCGGACTTCTGCGGCGGCGGTGATGTCTCTGCCTGGCGCGACTACCTCTCGGAAATCGAGGATGCCGCCAAGCAAGCCGAACAAATCCACGGCATCATCACCAAGGGCATCATCACCAATGTCCGCCATTTCGGCCCGGAGGCCGCCAAACCCGTCGCCATCTGCGCCGCCGAAACCGCCGGCAACTTCATCGTCGGTTATGGCATGGGTGGTGATGAAAGCGTCGGACACCAGGGCGACTACGCCTGGGCGTTTGACTGCGCCCGCGAGGCCGGGTTGCGCCTCACGACCCACGCCGGTGAATGGGGCGGGCCTGAAAGCATCCGCGAAGCCATCGAAGACCTGAAAGTCGAGCGCATCGGCCACGGCGTCGCCGCCGCGCAGGATAACGCCCTGATCGACACCCTGATCGAACAGGACATCACGCTCGAGGTCTGCCCCGGCTCCAACGTCGCCTTGGGCCTGTTCCCGACTTTCGCCGATCACCCTCTGGCGCGCCTGCGCGATGCCGGGGTAAAGGTAACGGTAAGCACCGATGATCCGCCCTTCTTTCACACCACCATGACGCGGGAATACGAAGAGTTAGAGCGCGCCTATGGCTGGGGAGAAGCGGACTTCGCCGAGCTCAATCAAACTGCCCTTGAAGCAGCCTTCTGCAACGAGGACACCAGACAAACCGTGCAAGCCAAGCTGGAGACACCATGAAAGACCACCTCACCATCGTCAAACATCCCCTTGTGCAGCACAAACTGACCCTGATGCGTCAGAAGGACACCTCAACCGCCGTATTCCGCCAGCTGCTGCGCGAGATCAGCCAGTTCCTCGCCTACGAGGTCACACATGAACTGGACATGACCACCAAGACCATCGAAACGCCCTTGCAGGAGATGGAGGCCCCCACCTTGGCAGGTCGCAAACTGGCGCTGATTTCGATCCTGCGGGCGGGCAACGGCCTACTCGATGGCATGCTCGAACTGATCCCCTCGGCCCGGGTCGGCTTTGTCGGGCTCTATCGCGACGAGGAAACACTCAAACCGGTACAGTACTACTTCAAGGTGCCTGATCACCTGAACGAGCGACTGGTCATCGCCGTCGACCCAATGCTGGCCACTGGCAACAGCTCTGCCGCCGCCATTGACCTGCTGAAACAGGCGGGCGCCACAAATATCCGCTTCCTCTGCCTTCTGGCCGCCCCCGAAGGTGTGGCCCGGATGAAAGAAGCGCATCCGGACGTGCCCATCGTCACCGCCGCCCTCGATGAGCGGTTGAATGAAAAAGGTTATATTGTTCCCGGGCTTGGCGACGCGGGCGACCGAATGTTCGGCACCAAATAGGCCCGCGGCGTGACAGCGTCGGTTTCGGCCCGCCAAGCGGGTTTGTTAACCTAATCGCGCTTTACTCGCTCGCCGTGATCGTGCATCTTGGCACCACATCTTGTGGGGGCAAGACATGAATAAGACACGAACTATTGCATTCGGCGTGATCGCTGCATCTCTGGGCCTCTTTGTTGCCGAGTTTTCTGCTCAGGCGAAAACGCTGAACGAGGCCGAGATTCCCGCCGAATTTCCGCCTGCCTCCTATCAGGGCAAACAGTATGTGGACAGCCGTGGCTGCGTCTATATCCGCGCCGGGATCGACGGGCTTGTGAACTGGGTGCCGCGGGTGACGCGCGACCGTCAGGTCTTGTGCGGCTATCAACCGACCTTCGCCAACGCAACGCCCGCACCTGCCGCCACCCCATCCGACTCCACGGACGAAGTCGAGGTCATTACCCCGGCCCCC
This sequence comes from Aliisedimentitalea sp. MJ-SS2, assembly GCF_032586155.1. Classification (NCBI taxonomy): domain Bacteria; kingdom Pseudomonadati; phylum Pseudomonadota; class Alphaproteobacteria; order Rhodobacterales; family Roseobacteraceae; genus Aliisedimentitalea; species Aliisedimentitalea sp. MJ-SS2. The sequence goes on along the minus strand of NZ_JAWHTC010000007.1, from coordinate 54,746 downwards.
ACCGTCAAACCAAAGCCCGCGCCCGAACCCACCGCCGAACCGCCCGCTGCCAAACCCGAACCGACCCCTGCGGCCGAACCGGCACCCCGCAAGGTGATTGCCAAGCCAGCCCCAGTGCGCAAGGCCACGCCGAAACCGGTCAGGAAACCGCGCCGCGTGGCGGCGACCCCGGCAAGACCCGCCCCCGTGGCGGCAGCACCACAAGGCAACCGGTTTTACAAATGCGTCACTGCCGACGGAACGCCTACAAAATGTGGCGTATCGGCGACCGCACCACGGGCCAATCTGATCCTACGCAAGCCGGTGACGGTGATCCGCAACGGCAAGGAAGTGACCGTCCTGAAACGCGTATCTGTCCGGCAGGTCGAAGCCGGCATGGGCGGTGTTTCTGCGCGAACCCATCAGGTGCGCGTCGTGCCCCGGCACGTTTGGGAACAACAGCAGGAAATGAAGTCCGACGCGCCGATACCCGAGGGCTACCGCGCAGCCTGGGACGATGATCGGCTGAACAAACGGCGCGCGCACCAGACAATTGACGGCATCCATGCCTCGGGGCTGACCTGGACACGCACCGTGCCGCGCAGGCTGATCGAACGGTCTTCGGGGAAGGATGTCACTTACCGCTATCCCGACCTGAAATATCCCTATCACAGCTATGCCGAAATGCAGGCCGCCGGGTATACGTTACCCGAAGCCGCGCAGATGGAAGAAAAACAACGCCGCAAACTCTTCCGCAAGAAAGCGGCCCCGCCCGCGCTGGTTTCGACCAAGTCGGTCAAGCCCCGGTCGAAGGCGGCCAAACCCTCGAACACGCGGACCAAACCCAAGGTCACGGCCAAGGCCCGCTATGTGCAGATTGGCACTTACAGCGTGCCCGCCAATGCAGACAAGGCGGCTGCCCGCGCCCGGGCCAAGGGCCTGCCGGTGCGGCTCGGAACCCTGACCAAGGGCGGAAAATCCTATCGCATCGTACTGGCCGGACCCTACGCCGCGAACCAGGCCGGTGCCGCGCTCAAACGAGTCCGCCGCGCCGGCTACCGCGACGCCATCCTGCGTTGAACCGGGCCAAAAAACGAACACCGGGGCGGGGACATCCCCGCCCTTTTTCTTTGTCCCGGTTCTACTGTTTTACAAGAACCCACGCCATTTCAGGACCACGATAACCAAGGTCGCAACCGCCAAAACGTTGAAGGCAAGACCGGCCAGGACCCCCAGCCAGAACCGAATGCGCTGTTCCCGCGGATCGATCCGGCTCAGGTGCTCTGAAATCCGATGATGCGCGGCCTTGATCCCGGCTGCATCGACCCGGCGGCGCAGTTTCGGATGTTCTGCCAACGCGGCCGCCTCACCGATCGCCGCTGCATCGCGATGCACCCGGCGCGGCAACCGCCGCCCGGCCTTTTTCATACGTTTCTCCAGCGACCCGCGCTTCAGGCCCAGCTTCTGGTCCAGGCGCGTTTTCAGATCGCTCTGCAGCTTGGTGATGTCCGCCGACTCGGTCATGGCGAACAGATTACCCTCTCCTGAACCGCCCTGCATCCAGATTCCGGTAATTGCCCTGCCATCCCCTTGACGCTATGGCTGACGACATGCTCAACACCATTGCCCATGGCGCCCCGACCACCACTCCGCCCCTGCTGATCGCCCACGGCCTGTTTGGCTCTGGCCGCAACTGGGGCGTCATCGCCAAACGCCTGTCGGAGGAACGCCAGGTGGTCGCGGTTGACATGCGCAACCATGGGCAATCCCCGCTTTTCGAGACCCAAAGCTATGCCGACATGGCCGGCGATCTGGCCGAGGTCGCCAAACATCTTGGCGCCCCCATTGACGTGATGGGCCACTCTATGGGCGGCAAATCATCGATGATGCTGGCGTTGACGCGACCCGACCTGGTGAACCGCCTGATCGTGGCCGACATCGCACCCGTCGCCTATGGCCATACCCAGGCCCACAACATCGCAGCCATGCGCCAGGTCGATCTGTCGCGCGTCGAGAAACGGTCCGACGCCGCCCAACAGCTTGAACCCCTGGTCGAAGACCCATCGCTGGTGCCTTTCTTCCTGCAATCGCTGGATGTGGCCGAAAAACGCTGGCGGCTCAATCTCGACGTGCTCGACCGCGAAATGCCGGGCATTCTGTCTTTCCCCGATATCGAAGCGCAGTTCGACGGCCCGACCCTGTTCCTGTCAGGTGGCACGTCCGACTATGTCACGCAGGAACACCGCGCCCGGATCAGACACCTCTTTCCCAAGGCGCGGTTTGCAAAAATACCGGGCGCAGGGCATTGGCTGCACGCCGAAAAACCGCGCGAATTCGAAGCCGCTGTGCGCGGCTGGCTCGCCCATACGGGCGGCTGACGTGAACCGGTTCAGAGGCTCCGGATCAATTTGGCGACATAGAAGGTCGCCGGGATCGAGATGACCCATCCGATCAACGCCGCGACGATCACCGGCTGCATCGTGTCATACCCCATGGTCAGCCCCGCCACGACGGCGCTTCCGGCAAGGGTTGCCCCCAAAAACAAATGCACAATGAAGACCAGGAACATGTCTGTCCCTCCGTATTTTGATTCCGCGTTCGACGCGACATTGCCGAACTGAACAAAACCGGTCCTTGATCTGCGTCAGAAAAGATACCGCCAAAACCCATCCTTGAACGCCTTCGCAGGCACGGATCAGATTGTCCCCGCCGGGTCCGCCGGGGTGCCCCCGATTGCCGGCGCCGTCGAGGCCCCGGTGCCCGGCGCACCCACGGTGGGATCACCCACCGGAGCACCAGTTGTCGGATCGCCCACGGGCGATTGATTGCCGGTGTCGGATGCGCCATCATCCTGTTCGCCGCCGACATCGCTGACCCCGACCGCCTGGCTCAGCGAAGCATCGGCAAAGCTCTCGATCTCCGGCAAAGTCGGATTGCGGCTCTCGATGAAACCGATCGTCTTGCGCAACACTTGCCTCAGTGCCCCCGGTGACAGGCCCGCGTTGCCCGCCGTATCGTCAGCGTCCCGCCGATACCTGCCGGCACCGTCGACTACCGGCATATCCCGACGCCATACCTGACCCCGATCGCCGTTCCAAACCGACACACTTGTCCAGTCCGACACGGTATCGCGGGCAACGCCGTTTCCGCCACCTTGGCGCACCCCGCCCCAACGCGGCCCGCCGATATAGACGGCGGCATACATGATCTTGGCCTTGGTCTCGGGGGTGCCGCCGACCCGCAACGCGTCATAGAACATCCGGTGTACCGACCGCCATTCGGCGGTGTGGAATTTCGGCCCAGCCTCGTTTCCAACCCCGCAATAGGCGTCATGGATCGCCGCCGCATTAGTAAATTCCTGCGAGGTCGGATTGCCGACAATCGACACGAAGATGCGCGGGATCGATGCCCCGTCGGTCAGGGTTTTCGACGGCGCGATCCAGCTTCGGTTTGACGCGTCAACGAATTCCAGCTCTTCCGCGATCGGGAAAAACGGCAGTTTCCGACCCGGCAGGCGCACCGCCTGCTGCTCCAGCCGCACCGGGCTGTTGCGGAACCGGCAGGACGGGGCGGACGAGCCGACACAGGTGCCGATTTCCGCACCGGACGGATTTTTCATGCCAAGGTTCACCGCTGCTTGGTCACAAGCCGACAACGCTGCGAACACGGCCAGGAATGGAACAATTGCTCTCATGGCGACACCACCAGAACTGGAAATAGTCATTGTACGAGTCGAAATTAGGATCAGCGTGACGCATAACACCCTAGCAAATCAAGCACAGCTGCAGATTTCCTCAGGTCAGCCGGCGCAGCAGTTCCAAAAGCGTCGCACTTTCCTCTTCCGTCAGCGGTTCCAGCGTTTCGCGACTGATCCGGTGGCCCTGCGCCGTCATGGCTTCAAGTAGCGCTGATCCGGCCGGGCTCAACGATATGAGAACCCGCCGCTTGTCCTCCGGGTCCTTTTCGGCATTCACCAACCCCTTGTCGCGCAGCCGGTCGACCACCCCCTTGATCGTTGCCACATCCATTGCCGCGGCCCGGCCCAACCGGTTCTGCGACACCTGTCCCACCTCGCCGATACGCACCAACGCGGCGAATTGCTGCGCGGTCAACCCGTCAACCGCATGGGCCTGGAAAATCGCCGCGTGGCGCTGGCTGGCCAAGCGCAATAGATAGCCAACCTGTGCATCCAGAATATAGCCCTTCTCTGCCATCTCTAAACCGCCAGATATTGCTGCGAAATCTCGGGGTTTGCGTCCAACTCGTCAAATCCACCCTCGTAGACGACGGCACCCTTCTCGATAATGATTGCCCGATCCGACACCGCGCGGGCAAAATGCAGGTTCTGCTCGCTCAAGAGCACCGACAGCCCTTCGCTTTTCAGCTCGGCAATCACCCGCGCCATCTGTTCCACGATCACCGGCGCAATCCCCTCGCTGGGTTCATCCAGCAGCACCGCCTTGGGGTTGCCCATCAATGTGCGCGCAATCGTCAGCATCTGCTGCTCCCCTCCCGACAGCTGCTTGCCCAGGTTGCTGCGCCGCTCCGCCAGGTTGGGAAACAGCTCGAAAAGGTGCTCGCGGCTCCACTCCGGTGCATCCTCGCGCGCCGGCCGTTGTCCCACCTCAAGGTTCTCCTCAACCGTCAAGTCCGGGAAAATCCGCCGCTCCTCGGGCACATAACCCAGCCCCGCCCGACAGATCATATGCGGCGGCAGCTTCATTAGCGACTGCCCGTCATAGCGGATCTCTCCGGTCTTGGTCTCGAGCAGCCCCATGATGCATTTCATCGTCGTGGTCTTGCCTGCACCGTTGCGCCCTAACAGCGCCACGACCTCGTGGCCTTTCAGGTCAAGCGACACCCCGTTCAGGATCTGCGCCCGGCCATAGCGCGCCGTCAGGCCCGTTACCTCAAGCATGACCCACCTCCCCGAACACCGTACCCCCGCCCAGATACACCTCCTGAACCAGCGCATTTTCCCGAATCTCGTCACCGGTCCCCTCGGCGATCAGCGCGCCACGGTTCAGCACCAGAATGCGATGCGCATGGGCGAAAACCACATCCATGTCATGCTCGGTAAACAGAACGCTCACCCCGCGCTCGGCCACGATCCCGGCGGTCAGCTCCATCAGTTCCACCCGCTCGCTTGGCGCCATGCCTGCCGTCGGTTCGTCCATCAACAACAAAGCCGGCTCATGCGCTAGCGCAATCGCCAACTCCAGCCGTTTCAAATCGCCATAGGCCAATTCCGAACAGGCCCGATCTCCCTGGTCCTTCATTGAAACCAGGTCCAAAAGCGCATCCGCCTCCCCGACGTAAAGCCGCGTCGCCCGGCTCACCATGTCAAAGACCCGCTTGTGATGTGCGATCAACGCCATCTGCACGTTCTCGCGCACCGTCATTGACAGGAAGGTCCGGGTGATCTGGAAGGTCCGCCCCACCCCCATCCGCACGATCCGCCGAGGTCGCAACCCGACCAATTCCTGCCCGCTCAGCTTCACCGACCCGGCATCGGGTCGCAAATACCCCCCCAGCATGTTGAAACAGGTGGTCTTGCCCGCTCCGTTGGGCCCGATCAATGCCAAAAACTCCCCCTTGCGCAGATCAAAGGAAACATCATCGACCGCCACCAACCCACCAAAGCTTTTCGACAGGCCACGCACCTCCAGCACACTCATGACTCACGCTCCTTGCGCAGCCCCAGCGCCCGCAACAGCCGATCCACCCCACCGGCCACCCCGTCGGGTGCCAGCAGGACAACCAACAATATGATCGCCCCGAAAATGAACCGCCAGTAATCCAGCTTCAGAACCCAGTCTTCGATCAAAACGAATACCCCGGCACCAAAGATCGGTCCGGCCAGCGCATGGATGCCGCCCAATAGCACCATGATTAACCCATCGACCGACTGCCCGATCCCCAGAACATCCGGGAAAACCGATCCCTTGGAAAAGGCAAAGACCGCCCCTGCCAAACCCGCCACAGCTCCGGCCAGAGTGAACCCCATCCATTGGTGAAACTTCACATCCATACCAAGCGCCTCGGCGCGTATTGCGCTATCGCGAATGCCCCGCAAACCGTATCCGAACGGCGCATGCGCCACCCGCCGCATCAACCATATACCGCCGACACACAGGACAAAGGCGACATAGAAATAGATCCAGTCATCGCTCGCCCACTTGTCAGGCCACACCCCAAGAATACCGTCGTCGCCACCTGCAAACTCCTGCCATTGGAACGTCACGCCCCACAGGATCTGCGCAGCGGCCAATGTCAGCATGGCAAGGTAAACCCCGCTAAGCCGCACACAGAACCAGCCGAACACCAGTGCGGCTCCGGCAGCCGCCAGAGGTCCGATCGCCATCGCGGGCAGCATCCCAAGCCCAAGGTACTTCACCGTCATTGCCGCGCCATAGGCGCCAACGCCGAAATAGGCCGCATGGCCGAACGACACCATGCCGCCCAGTCCCATCATGAAATGCAGGCTCACGGCAAACAGCGTCGCCACCATCACATCGACCAGCAAGGTCGTGGAAAACTCGCTCACCACCGCCGGGCTTGCGGCCAGCACCATTACCAGCGCCATCAAAACCATTGTGGCCTGTGGCGACAACAGGCGCAAAGGCTGCTCTGGCTCCTCCGCTCCGCCATGCTCGCTGCCCGGTTTGCCAAACAACCCATAGGGCCGCACGATCAGCACCACCGCCATCACCACGAAAGGCAACACGATCGAAATCTGCGGGAATACCAAAATCGCAAAGGCATTCAGCACGCTGATCAAAACCGCCGCCACGAAGGCCCCGGCCACACTGCCCATGCCGCCGATCACCACCACGACAAAGGCCTCGCCGATCACGCTCAGATCCATTTGCAGGCTCACCGCCTCGCGCGGGATTTGCAACGCGCCGCCCAGCCCCGCCAGCGCCGACCCGAGCACAAAGACACCGGAAAACAGCCACGCTTGATTGACGCCCAGCGCATCGACCATCTCGCGATCCTGTGTCGCTGCCCGCACCAACACACCCCAGCGGGTGCGATGAAACAAAACCCAAATGCCGGCTAGCACCAGCGGCCCGATGAGGATCAGGGCAAGGTCATACTCCGGAATCGGCTCGCCCATGATCCGCACGGCCCGGTCCAGCCCCGGCGCGCGCGGCCCCAACAGGTCCTCCGCCCCCCAGATCGCCAGCGCCACGTCCTGGATAATCAGCACCACGCCAAAGGTCGCCACCAGCTGGAACAGCTCTGGCGCATGGTAAATCCGCCGCAGGATGGTCAGCTCGATCAACAAGCCCACCACGCCAACGATCAACGCCGCCACGACTACGCTGAACCAGAACCCGAAAATGCCATGTGGCAGCGTGGTGACCAACGTATAGGCTAGGTAGGCGCCGATCATGTAAAACGAGCCATGGGCAAAGTTGACGATCCGCGTGACCCCGAAAATGATCGACAGCCCGCAGGCAATCAGGAATAGGGACGACGCATTGGCCAGCCCGGTCAGCAATTGCGCAAAGTAAAATCCCATGCGTCCCGTCCCCCGTCACATCGCGACTATGTGCGAAAAATCGGGGCGGCTTGCGCCGCCCCGATCCATATTTACCTTGTTATTCGGCCGGCCGCAGCTTGGCCGCCTCTTCTTCACTCGGCAGGTAATCCGCCCCGTCGGCATAGGCCCAGTCGGTCATCATGCCCATACCATCCTTTTGCGTGGTCAGACCCACATAGGCCCCCATGGTCGACTGGTGATCTGCCGCCCGGAACATGAACGGCCCGGTTGGGGACGTCGGAATTTCCAGCCCTTCCATCGCCGCCAGCAGCGCCTCGGTTTCCACCGATCCGGCCTTCATCAACACCGCCTTGATCGCCAGCATCGAGTTATAACCGACAATCGACCCGGTCTTGGGTGCCTCACCCCAGCGCGCCTCATAGGCCGCCATGAACGCCTTGTGCTCGTCCGTCTCGATCTGTTCCGGCGGATAGCCGGTCACGATCCAGCCTTCTGGCGCCTCGGTGCCCAATGGGTTCAGGTATTCCGGCTCCCCGGTCAGCAAGGATACAACCGTGCGATCCTCAAACAGGAAGCGCAGGCTGCCTTCGCGTACGAACTTCGCCAGATCCCCGCCAAAGGTCACGTTGAAGATCGCATCGGGTTTCGACGCTTCCAGCGCCCGCACCGTGCTGCCTGCATCGATCTTGAACACCGGCGGCCATTGCTCTTCGACGAACTCCACGCCCGGCTGCAACTTGGTCAGCTCGGATTTGAACGCGGCCACCGCATCCTTGCCATAGGCATAGTTCGGCGCCACCGTGGCCCATTTCTTCTTGCCCAGCTTCGCCGCCCGTTCAGCCAGCATCGCCGCCTGCATATGGGTCGAAGGCCGCAGACGGTAGGTATACTTGTTGCCCTTCGACCAGACGATCGCATCTGACAGCGGTTCGCTGGCCAGGAACAGAACTTCCTTCTGCTTGGCAAAATCCGCGACGGCCAACCCGATGTTGGACAGGAAGGTGCCAAAGATCATCACCGCCCCCTCTTTCGAGGTCAGCTCCTCGGCAATCCGGATCGCGGTTGCGGGATCGCCGGTATCATCGCGGCTGATCACCTCGATCATCCGGCCATCAATACCGCCCGCAGCATTCAGCTCTTCCATCGCCAGCGTCCAACCCTTCTTGTAAGGCTCGGTAAACGCCGGAAGGCGGGTATAGGAATTAATTTCGCCGATGACGATCTTGCCCTCAGCCTGCGCCGCACCGGGGATCATCCCCAGCATCGGCAGAGCTGCCAGCGCGCCCAGCAGTTTGCGTCGTATCATTTGCATGTCACATCTCCCTTTAGGTGTGCGTTGCACATTAAAATATTGTTTTTGTTACACGAATTTCCAGCCTGTTCTCGCTGGTTCCCCGGGGAAATATCCCCCGAAATTCTCATCATTGACATGAGTTGGCACGAAAAAGCGCGTTTTCACACGCAAATTACCAACCCTCGGCTCCTCCTCTTGCCCCAATAATCGCCGCCCATTGCTCGGCAGGTGGCTTGTCACCGAAATGAGAGGCACCTGTGATCTCAACTTGTGGCAAAGCTCCAAACTCGGCCACCAAGCCCCCTGAAAGCGCGGGGTCGGCGGGTGGGAGCCGCTTTCAGGGGCTTTTACCTCAGTCCATCCTTTCCTTCCGCATCCTTGGCTTCCAGCCCACCAACCCGCGGCAAGGGTCGCCCGCTATCGGTCACGGCCACGGCCACCATGATTTCATTCGCCCGCGGCGCATCGTTCAACATCACCTCGATCCCGTCGAAATGGCTGCGCACATAGGCTGCATCTTTGTGCCCCAACGGAACGTCCAATACCTGCCCCGGGCTGCCCATTTTCTTCGATGACGGCACCAGCGCCGCGCCCTTCTCAACCGCCTTGCGAAGAGGCGCCCCTAGCTTCGGGTGCAGGATTGCGGCGGCATGTTCCAGCTCACCGTTTTCCCCGACCATCGCCGATTTACCATAGCTCTCCGCATCCTCCGGCGTGATATCGAGCGCCAGCACGCAGCGCTCGCCCAGCAAGCCACCCAGCTCGGCACCGATCTCCATCAACTCGCTCAAATCCTCTTCATAGCGCCCGGCAAACGGGTTTTCGATCACTGCCGTTGCCACTGCCTTGCGAGTGGGCGGTGTAATCTCACGCCCCATTTCGCTCAGGGTCTCCTCTACCGTCACAACCAGCTTCCTGATCTTGGCTTTCATCGCAATCCGTCCTCTCCCTTGATGTCCCAGGCCTCAAGCCCGCCCGAACGTGAATGCACCCGCGCCCCGTTGGTCATCACCAGAATCAGCGCAATTTCATCGCGCTTAGGCGCATCATTGCACCCAACCTCGATACTATCAAAATGTGACCGCACATAGGACGCGGTGATATGGGTCACCGGCACGTCCAGCCGGGCACCAACCCCGCCCACCTTCTTGGTCGATGGCACAATCGCCTTGGACCGCTCCGCCCCCAGAAGCTGGCGCATCGCGTAACCGCCCGGCGCATGCCATAATGCGCCGTGCTCGATTTCTCCGCCGCTGCCGATGATTGCACCCTTACCATATCCCTCTACAAGATCGGCCCCACCGATCAGTTTGATCAACCGTTCCGCCATCGACAGGCCCAGCGGCTTCAGGTCCTCCATGAAGGGCTGAATGTCCTGCACGAAGCCACCGGCGAACGGGTTCTCGATCACCGCCATCACACAGGCCCGCACATAGGGCGTGTCCGCCACTTCACCACCCTCGTGCCAGATCTCTTCCCGACTTTCGATGGTCTTCCTGAGCTTCAGTTCAGGCATCCAATTGCTCCCTTTCCGCAATTCCAATTACTCCGGGCTCTTGACCGACAACGCGATTTTGCCCCCGCAGGAACAAGGCCGCGGCGTGGATCAATCCGCGCTGCCGCATCTTCTCGGCCACATCCACGCCACGCCTCAAGGCGCGCGCAACATCCGATCTCGCCAGCGCGCCGACCTCGGAAACCACCTTCCGCTCCCCCAGATCGCTGTCCGGACGCAGTTCCAGCGCAGGCACACGCATAATCGCCGCATGCCCCGGCAAATTTACCGCGTTGCCAATTAAGGTCGCGGCCACGTCAGCGCTGGCTGCATTCGCTGCCAAAACTGTCACGCTGTCCGCAATCCCCATGCTCAGGCTGCGTCCGTTGCGCCCGCTGGTTGCCACGCCGCCAATGCCATCACCAGCCGTTATCCAAACCCGGCCCAACCCGGCCCCGTCCGGCCCGGCAACAGCAAGCCGAAACCGCTCCCCCGGGTTCAGCCACAGTGCAATATCCCCACCATTGTTGACATAGGCCCGCCGCACCCCCGACACGTCCCGGATTGCCGCCAGCACGTGATCGGCCACAGCCCCCGCCACAGCCGCCATCGGCGTCACGAACCCCTCATGCGCGGCCACCGCCCGAACCATTCTTTTCGCGACCGGCCCGCGAACTGCGCAGGGCGGGGTTTCATCCCGCCATCCCGAGGATCTCAACCTTTCCAACTCATCAACCAACCCCTCCAACACTCCGTCAAACGCGCTACACGCCGCCCCAAACCCGGCCTCGCGAGCTCCATCCACCCCGATCACAAGGTCAATCGGCCCGTGCTGCAAATGCAACCGTTCGCCAGGCAGTATCGCGGCGGAATAGCTCACTCGTCATCCCTCCAGCGGTAATGCCCCTTCTCCATCGGATCATGGCCCGCGGCACCGGGCCCGACCTTGCGAGTCTCATCGCCCAACACCACTTCTACGGGCCGGATTTCCTCGACATGCCCACCCAGCGCTGCGTAATCGCTCACTCGCATGGTGAACTCGATCGGGGCGACGATCGCGGGCGTCGGCACATAGCCAAACGAATTGCTCGGCATCTCCATCACGTCCGCCATCACCGTGATCCCGCCCCCGGGCCAGACATAGGCCTCGGCACCGCCACAGCTCACCTTGGCCAGCGCCTCGCGTACGGATCGCGTCAGCCGAACCGGGTTTTCCGTCACCCCTGCGCGCAAGCTGCCCCCGGCCCCGCCCATGAACAGCACCGACGACACCGACGGCTCGCAGTTCTCCGCAATCCGCTCCGCCGACAGCCGCACCGCTTCCGGCGCCTCGCCCGCCTGCGGCACCAGGTCTGAATCCAACTCGTAATAGGCCCATTGCTCACCGGTCGTCGACACCATGAACAGCCGCAACCCTTCCCAGGCCACGTTCGGTTTCCACGTATCCAGAATGGTCAACGGGTCCTCGATATCGGTCCCGCCCCAGCCCAGCCCCGGTTCAGCCACCTGGAAATAGCGCCCCGGCGTCGACCGCCGCCCCTTGATCCGTATGCCCGTCGGCGGCACACCCAAGACCTGCCCCGCCTGATGCTCTGACAGAACGCCGGTGATATGGTCATCTACGACGACCACCTCATCGACGATATCACGCCACTGTTTGGCAAACATGCCAATCGCGGCTGAGCCACAGCCCACGCGCATCAAAGTCTCGCGCTGTCCGTTGATCACCGGCGCCTCGCCCGCCTGCACCATCACGGTGGTGGCGTGATCCTCTTCCCCGATCACCATCTCGACGGCTTCCCGGTTGCACAGCGCCATCAGCGCGTCACAGGTGACCCGGCCTTCCTTCTTAGACCCGCCTGTCAGATGCTCCACGCCCCCCAGCGACAGCATCTTCGAGCCATACTCGGACGTCATCACATGGCCAATCGGCTCACCATCCACGCGCACGACGTCGCGCTCGTCGCCGATATGGCGGTCGGTGTCGATCTTCACCTTGGCCCCGCAGTAAGAAAATATCCCCTCGGTCACCACGGTGACCATGTCGACCCCTTCGATTTCCTGAGAAACAATGAACGGCGCGGGCTTGTAATCCGGATACGTCGTCCCCGCCCCCACGGCGGTCACGAACCGACGATGCCCCTTCACCACATCGCCATCCCAATCCCCGGCCTCATCACCCTGCAAAAACGGCACCAGTTCAGCCGAGTGCTCAACAATGGTCAACGGATCCAGCCGCACCAGTTCCCCGCCATGGTTGGCATAGCGGTCACAGGCCCCCGGTTTGCCGTCGGCGATAAAACACATCACCGGACAGGCATCGCAGCGGATCTTTTCCTCGCGCACGCGTCGTTCAGCCATCCTCCATCTCCTTCAAGGCCGCCTTCAGTCTCGAAGGCGTCACCGGCAGCCGTGTCATCTCGACCCCACAGGCATCGCGGATTGCATTCAGGATTGATGGCGCGGTCGGGATCAGCACATGCTCCCCCAACCCCTTGACGCCATATGGCCCATGCGCGTCCGGCTCCTCTATGATCAGAGTCTCCACCGGTGGCATATCCCCGATGGTCGGCATCAGGTAATTATGCAGGTTCTCGGTCCGTCCCGGCAGGTATTCCTCCATCAGGGCCATCCCCAGACCCTGCGCAATCCCGCCTTCCACCTGGCCCTCGACCAACAGCGGGTTGACCGCCTTGCCAAGGTCATGCGCCGCCACGAACTTCACCGGCTTCATCGTGCCAAGACCCGTGTCGACCTCGATCACACACAAATGCGCGGCATAGCCGAACTGGGCATAGGGCACCCCTTGCCCATTCTCGTCCAACGGTTTCGTTGGCGGGTCATAGGTCTCTTCCGCCCGCAACACATAGCCTTCGCCATCCGCTTCCAGAGCCCGCAACTCGATCCGATGCACCCGGTCGCCATCGTACAGTTCAACCGCGCCATCAAGCAGCACGATCTCCGCCTCGGGCCCGGCATTCACCCGGCCCAGCAACTCGCGCCGCATCGCCTCGCCCGCCAGCCGCGCCGCGTTACCGGTCACAAAGGTCTGGCGCGAGGCCGAGGTTTTACCCGCATCCGGCGTTACATCCGTGTCACCGCCGAGGATTTCCAGCGCGCCCACCGGCACGCCCAGCGCGGTGGCAAACAGCTGGGCAATCACCGTGTTGGCCCCCTGCCCGACATCCGCAGCCCCCTGATGCAGCACCACCTGACCATCGGCGCGAATCCCGGCCTTGATCGTCGACGGATTGGGCAGCGAAGTATTGCCACAGCCATACCAGCCCGCCGCCACGCCGACACCGCGCCGCACTGGCCCCTCCAGCGCGTTCACCCGCGCCGCCTCGGCCCGTTCGGTCTTCCATGGGTCACGCAGGGCCTGCAAACATGCCTTGATCCCGACACCCTGTTCAAACACCTGCCCGCACACCGTCGGCATACCGTTCTCCAGCGCATTCAGAATCCGGAACTCCAGCCGGTCCATCTCCAGCCCATCCGCCAGCCGGTCAAACAGGCTCTCCTGCGCCACCGCCGCCTGCGGCACGCCAAAGCCGCGAAATGCTCCCGAGGGCGGCCCGTTGGTGTAAATCCCTTTCGCCTCAGCCCGGTAATCCGCCACCCTATACGGCCCCGAGGCATGCACCGGCACCCGGTTTGCCACGGTCGGCCCCCAGCTGGCATAGGCCCCGGTGTTGAACAGCCCGTCAAAGCGGAACCCGCTGATCCTGCCGGCCTTGGTGGCCCCGATTTTCACCCGCATATCCGCCGGGTGCCGCTTGGTTGTGGCTTGCATCACCTCCCAGCGTTCAAACGCCATCCGCACGGGCTGCCCGGTCTTCAGCGCAGCTATCGCCAGGTAGGGTTGCACCGACACATCGAGTTTTGATCCAAACCCACCGCCGGTCGCTGTCGGTACGATACGGATTTTGTCGCGTTCCATGCCCAGCACATCGACCAGCGTATCCTGATCCATCACCGGCGCCTGGGTGCAGGCATGCACCTCCAGCCGGTCGCCCACCATCTGTGCAAACCCGGCCTCGGGCTCGATATAGCCATGTTCGACGTAAGAGGTCTCGAACCGGTCCTCGACGACCAGATCGGCCTTGGCCAACCCGGCCTCCGCGTCTCCATGGGTGACGAACCCGCCGCACATCACGTTGCCTTCGTGCCCCTCGTGTAGTTGTGCGGCCTCGTCCGACATCGCGGCCTCAATCCCTTCGGCCGGGGGCAATACCTCCCATGTCACCGGGAAGTCATTCGGCTCAAATACCGCCATGACCGCGGGCTCTCCCACCACGGCGGCCACCGCTTCGCCCCGGAACCGGGTTTCGAACTCGGCAAAGACCGGCTGGTCGATGAACCCCGGAATGGTGCCGAACCGGTTCAACCGCGGCACGTCCAGCGCCGTCAGAACCGCGACGATCCCCGGCCGCTCGGCATAGCCATCCAGATCGCCAAACTCGAACCGCGCCCTTGCGTGGGGCGAGCGCACCAGCTTGACCACCAACGTCCCCTCGGGCGCCACGTCATCGCCAAACAACTCGGTGCCGCTGACCTTTGGTTCGCCATCCAGCTTCTCAATCGCCGCCCCGGCATGACCCAGCGCATCGGCCCCGGCCACGACACCGCGATCCATCACCGCATCAATGATCTTGGCATACCCCGTGCACCGGCACAGTACCCCGCCCAGCGCATCCTTGACCTCTTGCTCGTTCGGTTCCGGCACATCGCGCAACAACGCCACCGCCGACACCATCATCCCCGGCGTGCAAATCCCGCATTGCGCCGCGCCGCGCGCCTCAAACCGCTTGCCCAACTCCCCGGCCAGCGGCTCTTCTTTTACCAGTCCCGCCAATGTCTCGACCGTGCGACCGTCAACTTGCTCCACCGGCGTCAGGCAGGCGCAAACCGGCGCGCCATCCAGCAACACCGTGCACGCTCCGCAATCCCCGGCGTTGCAGCCGACCTTGACGTCCCTCGTCCCCAGCCGCTCGCGCAATGCCTCCGACAGGCGTTCGCCTACACGCGGGGTCACCTCCACATCACGCCCATTGAGATGAAACCGGGTCATGGTGTCCCCTCCGCCAGCATCCGCCGGATCATTTCCCGCACTGCCTCCAGCCTATAGCCGGCCGAGCCGCGCACATCGTCGATCGGGCGCAGCCCCGCCAAATGATCCGGCTCGACAACAACCTCGTCGGGCCTCTTCCCGATCATCTCGGCCTCCAGGCCCTCCAGCCGCATTGCAATCGGCGAACAGGCTCCAACAGCCACCCGGGCGCGTTCAATCTGGCCTTGCGCATCGCACCCCACAACCATCGCCACCATGGCAATCGAAATCACCAGGTATTCCCGGCTACCCAGTTTGTCGAACAGGCCCACGGCCCCCACGGGCGGTTCCGGCAAATGCAACGCCACGACCATCTCGCCCGGAGCCAGCGCTGTCTGGCGCACACCCTTGAGAAACGCCTGCAAAGGAATCCGCCGCAACGCGCCCGGCCCGGCAACCTCCACCTCCGCCCCCAGCGTTAGCAACGGCGGCACCCCGTCCGCTGCAGGTGACGCATTACAAATGTTTCCGCCCACGGTCCCCGCATTCTGGATTTGCAGGCTGCCGACCTGCCGCGCCGCCGCCTGCAACCCGGCCATCGCTCTCGGCAACTCTGCCCGGGCCACGTCGCTCCAGGTTGTCGCCGCCCCGATCCTCCACCCGTCGCTCGTTCGGTCTATCCCGCGCATTCCCGCAATGCCGGTCACGTCCAACAGGTTCGTTCCCGGCCCGCCCGCGGCCATCGCCGGGTAGACATCGGTGCCCCCCGCAATCACCCGCATGTTTTTCCGGGCCAAAAGGCCCAGCGCCTCGTCAAGGCTCCCTGGTGCGTGATAGTCCAATGTCGTCCCCCTGCAGGACAGATAAAACTCGTTCGTATGCAAATGATATTCAGGCAAATTGCCACCTGTCAAAACCTTTCCCTTTTCGCGGCACTAAACACCCGCCTTGGCCTGATGCACTTTGTCACCTTCCGCGGCCTTCCAGAGCGCCTATATTTCCCTTGATGAAACCGATCCTCAGGACATACGCGGGCATCGTTCTGACGCTTATGCTGGTTCTCACGAGCCAAAGCATGGCGGTTGCGCGCGGCATGCCCAACGCTACGGGCGAGATCATTCTCTGCACCAGCGAAGGGATCGTTTCAGTTGCGGTTGATGAAAACGGACAACCCGTCGACCCGCCGCATATCTGCCCCGATTGCGCGATGTCGCTCTTTGCCTTTGTTGCAGAGACGTCACCGTTTCCTGTGCGTCCTTTGGGAAGCGTCGAGACACTCATACCGACAAAGGTGATTCACCAAGCCTCAGCGCAAGAGGTTCCGGCAGCAGCCCGTGGGCCGCCCGTGTTCTCCTGATCGCATTGGCGATCACATCCCTAAAAAAACCCTGAACACGATGCCAGACCGAGTTGACCTCAACCGGCCGCATGCTCCCACGTAAGAAAACAGGAACTCAAATGTTCACCAAAACCCGTATCGCCGCTACCGCGGCCGCCATGATGCTTGCCGCCCCGGTCTTTGCCGACGGCATCCGCGTCGAAGATCCCTATGCCCGGGTCAGCGCGATGATGTCCTCCTCCGGCGCGGCCTTTATGATGATCCACAACGAAACCGGCCAGGCCGATCACCTGATCGACGCCAAGTCCGACATCGCGAAAAAAGTCGAACTGCACACCCATATCGAAAACGCCGACGGCGTGATGCAGATGATCCATGTCGAAGAAGGCTTCGAACTGCCCGAAGGTGGCTTGATCGCGATGCAACGCGGCGGCCATCACGTGATGTTCATGGGCCTGAACCAACAGCTTGAGCACGGCGACACCGTCAATGTCACCCTGGTGTTCAAGAACGCCGGCGACGTCGCTGTTGAAATACCGGTCGACCTCAAGCGCAAGCCGAAACACGGTATGATGAACCATGGCGAGATGAAAATGAACGGCGGCCAGATGTCGTCGGACTGAGGTTCCACTCTCGGAAACACCTGGGGCGTCGCGTGTCATCGCGGCGCCTTTTTCGTAGGGTGCGCATTCATTGCGCGCCATCCCTCACCCCAACAGACGCCCCACCCATTCGGGCACCTTCTCGGTTGCCGGGCCGAACCATGTCTCCTCAAACGCCGACACGACCGAGGACGGCTCAAGGTTGATCTCAACCGTTCTGGCCCCCACCGCCCGCGCCTGATGCACGAAGCCCGCCGCTGGATAGACCTCGCCGCTGGTGCCGATCGCCACGAAGGTCTCGCACCCTGCCAGGTGGTCCATGATCCCGTCCATCGCATACGGAATTTCCCCAAACCACACGATATCCGGCCGCGTCGCCGGGGCGCTGCATTTCGGACAGGCATCCTCGACAAACATCTCCTTCGGCGCGTCCCAGCGGTGCCCGCAATCCGCACATAACGCCCGATCGAGCTGCCCGTGCATATGGATCACGTCCCGCGCCCCACCCCGCTCGTGCAGATCATCGACATTCTGGGTGACGATCACCACCTCACCGGCCCAACCCTCCTGTAGCCGGGCCAGCGCCTCATGCGCCGCATTGGGCGCGGCTCCGAGGCAATTCGCCCGCCGCGCGTTGTAGAACTCCAGCACCAGCTTCGGGTTGCGCTCGAACCCTTCGGGCGTCGCGACCTCGTTCAGATCATATTGCGTCCACAACCCGTCCACGTCGCGAAACGTGCCCAGCCCGCTTTCGGCGGAAATTCCCGCCCCGGTCAGAATGACAATCTTGCCGCTCATGCCTGTCTCCCTCTTCTGCCCTGACCCTACGCGCGCAACCGGCAATCACAACCGCTTTCCCTCTTGTTCCTTTCTGCACTCTCGCCCACTGTGCGCTCATGTTGCAGACCGGTCCAATTATTCTCCGCTTTAACGGTATCTTCGGTGTTCCGGTGGAAATCGGCCAGACCCTGGCGTTTCTCCTCCTGCTCTTTGCAGGCTTCGGGCTCAGCGCGGGCGGCGACATGCTCTGGCTGATCACCGTCGTGGCGATGATCATTGCAATCATCTACCTGCACGAGCTTGGCCATGCCTGGGCCTCGCTGGTCCAGGGCGTGCCAGTGCGCCGCATTGTGCTGCATGGCGGCGGAGGTTTCTGCGAACAGGCCCGTGCCGCCACGGCGCGGGAGCAGGAGTTCATTGTCGCCATGGGCCCGATCGTCAATCTCGGCCTCTGGGCCCTGGGATCGCTGGCCGCCGCCTGGGTCTGGCAAAACGGCAGCGGCAGCGGAGTCTTGGGCCATTACCTGTCGCTCTTTGCCACGCTCAACCTGATGTTCTTCATCTTCAATCTGATCCCGGTGCAACCACTGGATGGCGGCCGCCTGTTGCAACTCTTTCTGCTGCGCTTTGTCGAACAGAAACCAGCAATGCGCATCGCCGGGGGCATCGGGCTGATCTGCGCCGTACTGTGGTGGCCAGCGCTGCTCTATGTCTGGTTCACCACCGGCTGGCTTCTGCTCTTCGTTCCCTCGATCGCCTTGCATTATCACATGATGCGTGGCGAATTACGGTTCTGACCACCAATTGCGAGCCCACTACATGAAAGTCCTTTTCGTCTGCCTCGGAAATATCTGCCGCTCTCCCGCTGCCGAGGGCGTGTTCCGCGCCGTCGTCAGTGACGCCCACAAGGTCGACAGTGCCGGGACGGCAGGCTGGCACGTCGGCAATCCCCCCTATGGCCCGATGCAGACCGCCGCCAGCGCCCGCGGTGTCGACTTGTCATCCCTACGTGCGCGACAGTTTTCGTCTGCTGATTTCGACGCTTTCGACCTGATCATCGGCATGGACGCGGAAAACATCTCGAATATCGAGCGCCTGCGCCCCCCCGGCAACCAAACCGAGCTGCGCCTGTTCACCGACTACGCCCCCGAAACGCAAGCCGACCACGTGCCCGACCCCTATTATACAAGGGATTTCGACGGCACCCTCGACCTGATCGAAACCTGCGCCGCCGGTTTGGCGCGAGCGTTGCAGCAAGGCTGAACGTCACAGGTGCGCTGAAGCACACCCTTCAAGGCTCAGCCGCACACCGCCGCCGCCGACTGGGCATAATCCTTGTAGGTCTGCCAGAACCGTTCATGCCCGGCGTCATCCGACTGGCGGATCACCTGCGCCCGGTGCGGATCACCATAGAACGTCACCGCCAAACGCTGATCGGACGCCGACAACGTGTCATTGGCCACCGCCTGGATACAGCCGCAGCGCTCGCGCGACCGCGCTTTGCGGTCCGACGCCATACACGCCTGCGAGATCGGCCCCGACGCAAAGCGCCGCACCGCGGGTTGGCTCGATGCGGGCTGGCCCGTCGGCACCGTTCTGACCTTACTCGGCCCGACATCACGCGCCGCTTTGCGGTAGCCGCCACCACCACAAGCCACCAGCGCCAGGCACGCCGTTATAGCAATGAAAATCCGCATTCGTTTCGCCTCGGGTTTTTCAGTTATTCTTTTGTACCGATCATGCCGCAAAACCGGCCCGAATTCAATCAGCCCTCAATATGCCCCATGAGGCGTGATGCCACGCTGTCTTTTGCCCGGAAAATACGGCAGGCTCGCCTCACGCGCAGGATCAAGAAACAGGAGAAAGCACATGCGGCTCGGATCGGTATTCTATGGTGGCAAGGTGCGGGTGGTCTCGCCACTCGATGATGACACCTTTCTCGACCTTGACCGCGCCGCCGAACTGGCGCGTTACGAGACCGATACTTTCACCAACATGCAATCGGTGATCGACGAGGGCGAATACGGTATCGAACAGGCCACCCACCTGCTGCGCCGCGCCAACAAGCGCGCTTTCATCAATGCGGCTGACGTGATCTTCCTGCCGCCGGTGACGCCGGTACAATACCGCGACTGCCTGGTGTTCGAGGACCACCTGACAAACTGTCTCAAGGCCTTTGGTCAGGACGACCCCACCCCACCCCAGGCCTGGTACGACCAGCCGCTCTATTACAAGGGCAACCGGATGAGTTTCATCGGCCACGAGGCTGACGTGATCTGGCCCGACTATGCCGAACATCTCGACGTTGAACTGGAACTGGCCATCATCGTCGGCAAGCAAGGCAAGAACATCCGCCCCGAAGAGGCGCACGATTATATCTTCGGCTACACCATCCTCAACGACATCTCGGCCCGTGACGCCCAGATGCGCGAAATGCCCGGGTCATTAGGCCCCGCCAAGGGCAAGGATTTCGACACCGGCAACATCCTCGGCCCCTGGGTTCTGACCCCGGACGAGGTCGACCACCCGGTCGGGCTGAACATGGAACTGCGGGTCAACGGTGAACGTTGGGGCGGCGGCAATTCGCGCGACATGCACCACGATTTCGGCGCCATTCTGGCGCATATCTCGGCCTCTGAAACGCTCTACCCCGGCGAGGTCATCGGCTCCGGCACCGTCGGCACCGGCTGCGGCCTGGAACTCGACAAACGCCTGTCCCCGGGTGACACCTTCGAGCTGGAAATAGAAAAGATCGGCACCCTACGCAACCGGATCGTCAAGCCGGGCTGATCCAGCGGGATGCTTCGCATGCAGGATCACATCCGTTCAGGCCACGGAGGCCCGGGGGGACCAGTCCCCCAGACCCCCTGGAGTATTTGACGCCAAGAAAGAGAACCAACCTGAGCCTCTTTCTTGGCCGAAATACTCCCGCCGGAGGCTCCCGCACCTTCTCTACACACCTACATTTGCAACTCCATTCCCGCAATTGCCGCCCGAACGCAGCAGGGCGGGTGGGCGGGCTGCGTTCGGGCGGCAATCCACGACAGAAAACGGCCCCACCAACCTGGCAGGGCCGTTCTCAAATTCCGATCAGGACGGGATCAGGCTTCGGCCTGTGCCTTCAGGATCTCTTTCTTCACTTTCAGCGCGTTGGCCGACAGCTCGCCATCCTTGGCTTTCATCAGGAACGCGTCCAGGCCGCCACGGTGATCGACCGAGCGCAGAGCAGCGGCCGAAATCCGCAGCTTGATGCCACGGCTCAGCGCTTCCGACTGCAGCGTCACGTCGTTCAGGTTCGGCAGGAAACGGCGGCGGGTTCTGTTTTTGGCGTGGCTGACATTGTTGCCAGTCATCGGGCCTTTACCGGTCAGTTCGCAAACGCGCGACATCTCTTAATCCTCATCTCAGGTGCGGGCGTTTCATCCAGTCCCGCAATGCATATGGGCGCCGCTGGCGCAGCGCCCCGAATTCCGTTCGCGGTCTTTAGGCGGAATCACTCGGGGCGTCAAGTGTCCGTATCAGGTCGACCCGGGTTTGAACACCGTCTCGGCGACAATTGCGCTCGCAGGTGTTATCAAAAGGAAAAGCTGGCGCGCGTACCCTATCACCGCTCCGCGTTGCTCGGCCTTTTGACCCGGCTGCGGTGACCGTGTGACACCTTTCAAATCGGCCCGCCATGACATCTGAAAATCCGAGTGACACATTGGAAAAGGCAATCCGGGTGATCGAAGACCTCGACACCTGCCACGATCTTCACAAATCTGTTCCGATTCTGCTTTTCACGCTGTCCGGCGCTTTCGCGTTAAGGTCGTTTTTCTGGCAGGTCGACTTGATGACCTGGTTCGGGTTGGCCCGGCTCGACCCGGTCTTGCCGTCATCGCTTGCATTCATCGGTTTGTTTATGGTCTGGGTTCTGACCTTTCTGATCTGCATGTCGATCCTGCAGAAGATGCGATTCATAGACCTGCAGATGGTCGCCACGACGCAACTGTCGAAGCTGGACCTGACCATGGCAGAGCGTGCCGGACTGCACCGGCTCATTTCGGCTGGGGATTGGCGGCATGAGAGCGTCCTGATCCGTGCAATTGACGCGCTCGTACCGGTCGGCCATTGACCGCGCCCAGCACGATCAGAACGCCACCTTGTCGCCACCTTTCAAGGCCAGCATCTCTCGCGCCTCGTCAGCGCTGGCAATCTCCAGCCCCAACCCCTCGACAATGCCACGCGCCAGCGTGACTTGCTCGGCATTCGACTGCGCCAACCGACCCGGCCCACCCCAGAGCGAATCCTCAAGACCAACCCGCAGATTGCCCCCCATCGCCACGGCGAGGCTCGCCACCCGCATCTGGTTCTTGCCCGCGCCCAGCACCGACCATTGATAATCCTTGCCAAACAGCCGGTCCGCGGTGCGCTTCATATGCGCCACGTCCTCTTCATGCGCCCCGATCCCGCCCAGAATGCCAAACACCGACTGGACAAAGAACGGCGGCTTCACCAGCCCACGGTCGGCAAAATGCGCCAGGTTGTAGAGATGGGCAATGTCATAGCATTCAAACTCGAACCGTGTGCCGGTTTCCGAAAGCGTCCGCAACACGTATTCGATCTGCTCGAAGGAATTGCGAAACACCAGGTCACGCGAGTTCTCCAAATGCTCGCGCTCCCACGCATGCTCAAACTCCTTGAACCGCTCCAACATCGGATACAGCCCGAAATTGATCGATCCCATGTTGAGCGAGGCCAGCTCGGGCGCGAAGGTCTCGGCCGGCTTCACCCGCTCCTCCACCGTCATGAAGGGCGAACCGCCGGTGGTGATATTGACCACCGCGTCGCAGCCCTGTTTCACCACTTTCAGAAACGGCTCAAACGCCTCCGGCGTCTGATCGGGCTTGCCGGTCTCGGGGTCACGCGCATGCAGATGCACCACCGCCGCACCGGCCTCTGCCGCGCCAATCGCGGCCTCGGCAATCTCGGCTGGCGTCACCGGCAGATGCGGTGACATGCTCGGCGTATGGATCGCACCGGTCACGGCGCAGGTGATGATGACCTTCTGGGGCATGGGCGTCTCCTCTGTCTCCATGATGCCCACATTGACCAATCGTGCAACCCGTCGGGTGGGTGGTTCCGGCCTTCACGCCAGTGTCGCGCCTCATTCGACGCCCGGTCAACCTACAACCGATACCCGCCCGAGACGGTCAGCACCTCACCGGTTATGAAACCTGCCGCATCGCCAGCCAGGAATCGTACCGCCCGGGCGATATCCTCGGGCACCCCAATCCGGCCCAGCGCCGTTTCCGCGACAAACAGGTCCGTTAACTCCTTGCTGCGCGGCGCCTCGGGGATGTTGATCGCGCCCGGTGCCACGGCATTAACCCGTATCCCCTTTGCCCCCAGCTCCTTGGCCATTCCTTTGGTCCACAGCTCCAGCGCCGCCTTGCTCGCCCCATAGGCCACCGCCCCACGCGGCGGCAGCGCCGCGTTGACCGATGATACGTTCACGATTGCCGCACCTGGTTTCAGATGTGGCAGGGCCGTCGACAAAAGGTCAGCGGGCACCATCACGTTAACATCGAAAATGCGCCGCCAGTCTTCGCCCTTGAAACCCTCTCTCGGCGTTTCCGCCATTACCGCAGCATTGTTGACGATCACGTCCAACCGCCCGAACCGGTCGATCACCTCGGCCACGACTTCTTTGCAACTCCCAACCGCGGCTAAGTCCGCCGTCATCAAATGTATTTCCTCGGGTAATCCCTCGCCGGGCGAAGTATTCCGTACGGCCACCACCCGATGATCACGCGCAAGATCGTAGGCAATCGCCCGCCCGATGCCCCGCGCCCCTCCGGTCACCAATGCCACCTTGCGATCTGTCATGATCTACTCCGCTGCCTCCTCGATGCCGATGAACCCGCCTGACTGGTGCGCCCAGAGCCCGGCATAGATGCCACCCTGCGCCAGCAAGACCTCGTGCGACCCTTCTTCGACAATCCGGCCCGCATCCAGAACCACGATCCGGTCCATCTGGGCAATCGTGCTCAACCGGTGCGCAATCGCCAGTACCGTCTTGCCCTCCATCACCCGGGTCAGAGCTGTTTGGATCGCTGCTTCAACTTCCGAGTCCAGCGCCGAGGTTGCCTCGTCCAGAACCAGGATCGGCGCGTCCTTCAGGATCGCGCGGGCCAGCGCAATCCGCTGCCGCTGCCCGCCGCTCAGCTTCACGCCCCGTTCGCCCAAGAACGCCTCATAGCCCTGCCGGCCCTCGCCATCTTCCAGACCCAGGATAAATTCATCCGCTTCTGCCTTGGCCGCAGCGGCGCGCAACTCCTCTTCGCTGGCATCAGGACGACCATAAAGGATGTTGTCCCGCGCCGTCCGGTTGAACAGCGCAGTTTCCTGCGTGACCATGCCAATGGCGCGGCGCAGGCTGATCTCGCTCACATGCGAAATCGCCTGCCCGTCGATCCTCACCGCACCGCGTTCCGGATCATAAAGCCGCAGCAACAACGCCACGAGGGTCGATTTCCCAGCCCCGCTGGCCCCAACGATTCCCAGCTTCTCGCCGGGGCGAATGGTCAGGGCAATATCCTGCACCCCGCCGCTCTCGCGCCCATAGGCAAAGCTGACATTGTCAAAGGCAATCTCGCCCTGCGAGACTGCCAAAGCAGCATTGTCCAACTCGGGCAAACGCACCCGCCGGGTCAGGGTCTGGATACCATCCTCGACCTCGCCGATATGGGAATAAATCACCATCATCGCGAAGCTGACCCAACCGGTCATCTGTGCCAGCCGGATTGCCACCGTGCCCGTGGCCACGATTTGCCCGGCCGTTATATTGCCCTGCGTCCAGACATAGAGCGCCGTGCCCAGCAAAAGCACCGGCACCAGCCCGGCCAGTGTCATTAGCCAGAACCGGAACGCCGCCGCCATCCGACCGAACTCTATGAAGCGCTGACGATAGCCGCCAATCGCGCCCAGCGCGGCTCGGTCCTCGTGATCGGCGTGAGCGAACAGCTTCACCGTCTTGATATTGGTCACCGTGTCGACAATCTGCCCGGTCACATCCGCCCGTGCCGCCGCCCGCGCCTTGGAGCGCTTGCGGATTTTCGGGATGAAATGGCGGATGAACAGGATATAGCCACCAACCCACAGCACCAGCGGTACGCCGATGCGCCAATCAATCGCCGTAACCATCCACAACGTCCCCAACACCGATGCCGTGGCAAACAAAACTGTCTGGATCGTCTCGACCACCACGTCATTCAGCGCGGTCGCGGTCTGCAACTCCTTTTGCGCAATGCGGCCCGCGAAATCGTCATCAAAGAAGGTCACCGACTGGCCCAAGGTAAAACGATGCAACCGCGACAGGGTCAGGCTCAGGATATTGGGCTGGATCACAACCGTTTGCAGGAACGCATTTGCCCCAAACAACACCGGTCTGAGGCCAAGGAAGAACAGCACGCCCACCGCCAGCAACCAGGCGTTCGAGGCGAAAAATCCCTCCGGCCCTGCCACCAGCGTGGCATCAATCAGATAGCCCAGCAGCAGCGCCGCAATCACCTCGGCCACCCCGCCCGAGATCGACACCAGCGCCGTCAGCAACACCGGCCCCCAGGCCCCTTTCAACGCCCAGCGAAAAAACGCACCGAGGTTGTCGGGCGGCATTTCATCCGCCCGCGCGAACGGGTCGATCCAGTCCTGTGGTTTCATTCCGCCACCTGCTCTACCGCCTCGTCACCAAGGAACCCGCCCGACTGGCGCTCCCAGAACTGGGCATAAAGCCCGTTCTTCCGCAGCAATTCGCCATGGCTGCCCTCTTCGACAATCCGGCCCTGATCCATGACCACGATCCGGTCCATATGGGCGATGGTAGACAGCCGGTGGGCGATGGCAATCACCGTCTTGCCCTGCATCATGCCATACAGCGTCTCCTGGATCGCTGCCTCAACCTCGGAATCCAAAGCCGATGTCGCCTCATCCAGCAACAGGATCGGCGCATCCTTCAGGATCACCCGTGCCAGCGTCACCCTCTGCCGCTGTCCACCGCTGAGCTTGACCCCGCGCTCGCCAACCTGCGCCGCGTAACCCTTCCGCCCCTGCGGATCCCGCAGGTCACGAATGAAGTCATGCGCCTCGGCCTGTTCGGCGGCAGCAAACACCTCGTCCTCGCGCGCCTCAGGTCGCCCGTAACGGATGTTGTCCATGACCGAGCGGTGCAGCAAAGAACTGTCCTGCTGCACCATGCCGATCTGGCGCCGCAGGCTGTCCTGCGTCACCTGCGCAATATCCTGCCCGTCAATCCGGATCTCACCGTGCTCAACGTCGTAAAACCGCAGCAAAAGCTTGACCAGGGTCGACTTGCCCGCCCCGGAGCGACCGACAAGCCCTACCTTCTCGCCAGGTGCAATGCTCAAGCTGATATGATCCAGCCCGCCACTATCGCGTCCGTAATGGTGCGACACCGTATCGATCTCGATCTGCCCGTCGCTGAGCGCCAGCGGTTTGGCCCCCTGCGCATCCACAAGGTCGATCGGCTGGGCGATGGTCTCCATCCCCTCCTTCACGACACCCAACTGGCGGAAGAAACTGGTCAGCGCCCACATGATCCAGCCGGTCATGGCATTCAACCGCAACACAAGCGCAGTCGCCGCCGCAACGGCCCCCACGGATGCGGCGCCCTGCATCCACAGCATCAACGCCCAGCCGACAACCCCGAGGATCAGCAAGCCATTCAACACCACCAGCCCGAAATCCATCACGGTATAAATCCGCATCTCGGCC
Source organism: Aliisedimentitalea sp. MJ-SS2 (assembly GCF_032586155.1). Classification (NCBI taxonomy): domain Bacteria; kingdom Pseudomonadati; phylum Pseudomonadota; class Alphaproteobacteria; order Rhodobacterales; family Roseobacteraceae; genus Aliisedimentitalea; species Aliisedimentitalea sp. MJ-SS2. The sequence goes on along the minus strand of NZ_JAWHTC010000007.1, from coordinate 27,925 downwards.
AGGAAGGTTTCGCGTGAATGATCAATCGCCTCGCGGGCGTAATCCAGTTCCGCTTTGGTGTCGGCGAACATCTTGACCGAATGGATATTGGTATAGGCATCGACGACGCGCCCCGTCACCGCGCTGCGTGCGTCCGACGCCTTCTGGCTTGCCGGTCCCACCCTTACAACGGTCCATCGCACCAGCGCGCCATAACCCACCAGCCAGATCAACAGCGGCACCGCCAACCGCGCATCCGCCTGGCCCAGCACGATGACCGCGCCAACCGCATAGGCCAGCGAGAATGTCAGCGCGTCAAACACCTGGAACACCGCCTCGCCAGCGGCGGGTGGGGTCTGCATGATCCGGTTTGCAATCCGACCGGCAAAGTCATTCTCGAACCAGCCCACCGACTGGCGCAGCACATGCTTGTGTGCGCGCCAGCGGATCAGCGTGCCGAAATTGGGCAGGATCGCGTTGTTCAGAAGCAGCACGTCCAGCAACTGGAACGCCGGGCGCAAAAGCAGGATGAACAGCGCCAGAACGACCAGCGTGGTGCCATGATCAGCCCAGACGTTCGCCGGATCCCCCTGCAGAATATCGACGATCCAGCCCATGTAATAGATCAGCACGATCTCGACCGCGGCCACCACGATCGACATGATCCCGGCCATCCAGAACACCCGCTTGAAGGGTTGCGAATAGCCCATCATGAAACGCCACAGCGTCTGTGGCGGGCGGTCTTCGTCCGGGTAGTCGCAATAGGGGTCTACAAGGTTTTCGAAAATGCGGAACATGCGGGGGGCTCCTTCACAGAGCAAAAAGACAATATGTTTTCAGACGACGTTGTTTCCGGGCAGGGGTGCCTGCCGGTCCGAACAGCGTCCGCTCTGGGATGGACTGTTCAGGTTAGTGTGAACCAGATCCCACGATACATATTGCACCCTCCGTTTTGGTTGCCGGGTCACGCTAGCCGAGGATACCTTATTTGTCACCCCTCTTGGTCGAGTGGCTGAATCAAATGATTTTACCCTTGGCATCACGTGGCGGAATACCTGCCACCATCGGACCCAGATCATATGTCCCGAGCCAACAAACTATCGGATTGGCTTGACCCCGATCATCGCATGACCCAGCGTGCCGCCATGACACAGGAAATCATCATCATCGGCGGCGGCATCATCGGCTGCAGTATCGCCTACGCCCTGACCCGGGCCGGGTTGCGCGCGACACTGCTGGAACAAGGTACGCTGGCCGAGGGCACCACCGGCAACAGCTTTGCCTGGGCCAATGCCTCGTCCAAGACGACTAACGCCGCCTATCACCGCCTGAACGCTGCCGGCGTCGCGGGTTACCAGGCACTGATCGCGGAATATGGTGCCGAACAAATCGGCATCCGCCAGACCGGCGCGCTTCAGGTGGTCTCACGCTCGGATGCGGCCGGGTTTCGCGCCATGCAGGACGATTTTGCCGCGCTTACGCGGTTCGGCTATCCCTGTGAATGGCTGGATGGGGCGGCCCTGCAGGCTGAAACCCCGGCCCTGAGCCTGCCCGCCGACGCCGAGGCGCTACTGCTGCCGTCCGACATGGTGGTCGACGCCCCCAAAGCGGCTCGCACCTTCGCTGAATTGGCCCGCCTTGCTGGTGCCAACATCCGTGAAAACTGCCCGGCACAGGCGCTGATCGCTGATGATGACGGTGCCATACAGGGGGTCGAAACCAGCAACGGCTCGATCCATGCCGCAAATGTCATCCTTGCCGCCGGAGCAGATACCGGATCCCTGCTGGCCCAACTCACGGGCTTTGACGGTTTTTCAACCCGCTTTCCCCTTCGCCAGGTGCCAGGGCTTTTGCTGACCACACCGCCCATCGCCCCCAACCCGCTGACCCGCGTGATCTACGGCTCAACCACGAACGAGCTGCACATGCTGCCCGCCCCCAATGGCGGCATCCGGATCGGCTCGGACGATGTCGATGGCATCATCTGGGAGGACCGCAGCCCATCCGCCATGCAGCGTGGCGGCACCGCCCTGCTCAAGCGCGCCGCCCAGGTCATCCCCGATTTACCAACCAGGGTCCGGCTCGAGGACTGCCACCTTCAAATCGGTGTCCGCCCCTACCCCGAGGACGGGCTGACCATCGCCGGTCCCCTGCCCGGATCGGATGGTCTGATCATTGTTGCAACCCATAGCGGCATAACCCTGGCGCCTGCCATCGCCGCCCATATGGTCGATCTCGTGAAAACCGGTGCCGCGCCGGGATTGACCGGGTATGGCCTGTCGCGCTTCCCCGGCTTCTGAACACGCAGAGCCCATCGTGCGGTACGGGCCACGGTGGCACGCCCCGCAGTTACTCGCACGGAAACGCACCAATTTGACCCCGACACCGCCAACCCCGGTGACGCTTGTCAACCAGCGCTGGAAAACCTCAGCAAATGCCCTATTGCAGCCCCTGCGTTTAAAACTCGCCACAACATGCCAGGCCCCACAGCGGTGCCAATCCGCAACCGACCCGCTATGGCATCTGCGGCGGCGGCTTGCGCCGCATCCCCGACACCGCGTTACCCAGGATTGCCGCCAACAGGATCACGCCGCCGATCATCGTGTTCACCGATACCGCCTCACCCAGAAACAGCCAGACCCAGACCGGCCCCAGCACCACCTCGGCCATCGACAAGAGCGTCAGCTCCACCGCCGGAACCGTCTTGGACCCAATGGTGTAGAGCAGCAGCCCAAGCCCCACCTGCCCCACCCCCATGGCCAGCGCGACACCGCCATCGTTGGGCGTCAGGATCAGCGGCAGACCGGTTGCGGCACAGACGCTCAGCGTGATGGCGACGGCAAACAGCCCCGACAGGAACACCGCCGGCAACATGTCCGATGATTTGCCCCAGCGCAGCGCCACCGTGAACACGGCAAAACCAACAGCCGAGAACAAGGCAGCAAGGTTGCCACCCATCGTGCCGGTGCCCGACTTGTCGCTCACCATAATGACGATGCCCGCGACCCCGAAGACAATGGCAATCCACGTGGCCCGCCGCACCCGTTCACCCAACACGATCCACCCAAGAATGGCCGTGACAAAGGGCGCCACCGCAAACAGCAGCATCGCATTGGCGACAGAGGTGTTCTGGATCGAGTAGATCGCGCCGGTATAGGCCGACACCAGCCCCAGCGCCCCGATCGCCCCGGCAAACCCGTTGCGCCGGGCCGCCGCAAACGGGTTCTGACCCGACCGGAACAGGATGACAAAGAACAGAAAGGTCGACAGGCTGATCGATCGATAGAGCATGATCTGCCACACTTCGGCCTCCTGGATCATCCGGATGCCAAGTCCCACGGTCGACCACAGCACCCCGGCTAGGAACACCAGAACCATGCCCGATCTGTTTGTCATGTGACGCCCTTCGTTGATCCGGTAACAGGGTCAACTTGTCGGGCATCCGTTTGGCGCGGCTGTTCCATCCACGACATGTCCGCCCATCCGCGACACGCGATTTTCGGCTGCACGAAAAAAGGACCCGGTCGCAGGCCGGGACCCGCGTAACAGCGCCTTCCGCGACGGCCTCAACTCTCCGGCGGCGCGCCCCCTTCTGCACTGCGTTTCGCAATGAACACCGCCAACGCCTCGACCCGGTCACGGTCCACCTCAGGCGCGCCCTGCCGCTCTTCGACAATCCGCTTCCAGATGCCCGTAGCCCGGGTGGTCGCATCCACCGCACCCCGTTCGGTCCAAGTCCCGAAATTCGACCAGTCGCCGACCAGGGGACTGTAAAACTCGGTCTGATAGCGTTCCATCGTGTGCGCCGCGCCAAAGAAATGGCCGCTTGGCTGCACCTCTTCCAGCGCGCCCAACCCGATCTCGGCCTCGCCCGCCGGGGTCTCGGCACACATCTCCGCCACCATCTGCAGCACTTCCAGATCGGTGATCATCTTCTCGTAGGAAATCGTCAGCCCCCCTTCCAGCCACCCGGCCGAATGGATCACCACCGTCGCCCCGCCCAGCAGGCATCCCCAGGTCCCGAACTGGGTCTCGTTCGCCGCCTGCGCATCGCCCATGTTCGCCGCAGACCCGCTGGCTGACCGCCAGGGCAACCCCACCAAATCCGCCAATTGCCCCGCCACCAGCGAGGCCTTGAAATGCTCGGGCGTGCCAAACGCCGGCGCGCCGCTCTTCATGTCCACATTGCTGGTGAAGGTCCCATAGCACACCGGTGCCCCGGCCCGCGCCAGCTGAGTCAGCGTGATCGCCGCCAGCGCCTCGGCATGGCTCAGCGTCATCGCCCCTGCCACCGTGATCGGCGCCATCGCCCCCATCAACGTGAACGGCGTGACGATACTCATCTGCCCCGCGCGGGCGAAATCGATCAGCCCCCGCGCCATTGGAATGTCCAGCACGCGGGGCGAATTGGTGTTGATGATCGTATAGCAATGCGAGGTCGCCGCGAACGCGTCATCCGTAACTCCGCGAAAATCGCGGATCATCTCGAACGCGTCCGTCACCTGTGGTGTCCCGCGCGCGTAAACAAAGGGCAGCTTGTCCGACAGGGTCAGCTGCGCCTGCGTCATCGCGTAATGCCGTACATTCGGCGCCACATCCTGTGGCTCGACCAGTGGCGGCACCATGTGCAGCACGTCAAAAGCCTGTGTCAGCGTCACCAGCTCGCGGAAATCCCGCTCGGTGCCGGGCCTGCGTCCCCGTTCCAGGTCGGTCGCATGCGGACATCCGGCCCCGGGTTGGAAGATCAGCCGCCCCAACTCAAAGGTCAGGTCCCGCGCGCGTATCCCGGCCCTTGCCTCAAACCGCTTCGGTGCCGTGGCCAGCGCGGCCTCGACCATCTCGCGCCCGATGAATACCATCTCGCTGGCGTCGTCCACCTTCGCCCCGCCCGCCTTGAACAGCTTGCGCGCCTCCGGCAGCAGGACCTTCATGCCCAGTCGTTCCAGCACCTCGAGCGAGGCCTCGTGAATGGCCGCAATCCGGTCATCGGAAAACAGCCGCATCCGCGGAAATGGATTACGCAGGTTGCGGTAATCGACCTTGCGCTTGGGCGCATCCTCCGCCGTTTTCCGGCGTCCGCGGCGGCCGCCCGTGCGCACGCTCATATCCGCGCCCCTGCGGGGGTGGGTGGGCGGGACACCACCGCAGGGGCGCCCTTCCGCAAACGCAACACCAACAGGATCATCCCCGCATCGCCTTGCCCTGCGGGTCATAGGGCGAAGCCGCCACGACGCGCGCCTTCCGTTCGACCCCGACCACATGCACCGACAACTCGGTGCCTTCTGCCGCGCGATCTGGATCCACCAACGCCAGCGCCAGTGATTTCTTCAAATGATGCCCATAGCCACCCGATGTCACGAATCCCACAAGGTTCTCCGCCCCGGCCCAGACCGGCTCATAGCCGCTGGCATCCGCGTCCCCATCTTCCAGCTCCAACGTCACCATCACCTTCGACGGCCCATTGCCATCGCGCTCGGCCAAGGCCGCCTCGCGCCCGATGAACTCGCCCTTGTCCCAGGCGATCCAGCGGTCCATGCCGGTCATCGCCGGCGTGCGGTCCTGGGTGAACTCTGCCGACCAGATGCCGAAGGATTTCTCCAGCCGTGTCGACAGCATCGCATTGAAGCCGCATTCGCGGATACCCTCGCCCGCCCCGGCCTCCAGCAGCATCCGCCGTAGCTTGATGTGGTCGCCCATCCGGCAGTTGATCTCATAGCCCATCTCGCCGGTCACGGACATTCGCGCCACATGGGCGCCCACCAGTCCGATATCGAACCTGCCACAACCCATGAACGGTAGACCGCTGATATCCCGTTCGGCAAGCTTCTCGACCACGGCCAGCGCCTTGGGTCCGACAACGCCAAACCCGCACATTTCCTCGCCAAGATCACGGACCGAAACCCCGTCCTCCAGATGGTCATTGAACCACCGCATGTGCCAGGCCCGCAAGTAATAGGACCCCATGATCCAGTAGGTCCCGTCACCCCAATTCAGCAGCGTCAGGTCGCCCTTGAGCCGCCCGGTCTCGCTCAGCATCACTGCCAGCCGCGCCCGTCCCGGTCCAGGCAGCTTGGTCGACAAAAGCTTATCCAGCCATGCCTCGGCGTTCGGCCCGGTAATCTCGTAGCGCGAGAACCCGGTAATATCCATCAGCCCAACACCCTCGCGGATCGCCTTGCATTCCTCGGCCACGATATCGAAGGCATTGGACCGTTTCAGCGTCAGGTTCTCCTCGAAATCCTTGCTCGGTGCGAAGTATAGCGGCGTTTCCAAATCCCACGACACGCCCCAGCGGCACCCGGCCTCACTCATCGCGTCATGCGCCGGCGCCATCTTCAACGGCCGCCCGGCGGGCAACTGCTCGTTGGGATAGGACATCACGAAGCGGCGGGAATAGAACTGCCCCGTCGTCTCGCCGATATAGCGCTTGTTCTGCGCATAATCGCCGTAACGCGCCACATCCATCGACCACGCGTCGGTCTCGGGCTCGCCATGGATCATCCACTCGGCCAGGGTCTTGCCCACGCCGCCACCCTGCAGGAACCCGGCCATCACCGCACAGGCGCTCCAATAACCGCGCTTGCCCGGCACCGGTCCAACCAGCGGGTTGCCATCGGGGCTGAAGGTGAACGCCCCGTTGACCCAGGTCTTGATGCCGACGTTTTCCAACGCCGGATAGCGCGCATAGGCACACATCAACTCGTTCTCGATCCGGTCGGTCTGTTCCTGGAACAGCTCCTGCCCGTAATCCCACGGCGCGCCATCCATGGCCCAGTGTTCATGCTCGATTTCATAGATGCCGACCAGCAGCCCCTTCTGGTCCTGACGGGTGTAGGTGAACCCCTCAAGGTCCACGGTCATTGGCACCTCGAAATCAATCGCCTCCAGTTCGGGCACGGTGTCGGTCACGAAATAATGGTGTTTCAAGGGCGAAACCGGCAGTTCGATCCCGGCCATCCGGCCCAACTGTTTGGCCCAAAGGCCGCCCGCGTTGACCACGTGCTCACAAGTCACGGTGCCCTGCTCGGTCACCACTTCCCAACCGTCGGGCTTCTGGTTCAGCTCCAGCACGCGGTTGCGCAATACCACCTCGGCGCCGCGTTTTTTCGCTGCCGTGGCATAGGCCACCACCGTCGAGGTCGTATCCAGATACCCCTCGCGATCCGCCCACATCGCGCCCAGCACACCCTCCTTGGACATGATCGGGTTGCGCTCCAACGCCTCTTCCGGGCTCATCAACTGACAGTCATCAATGCCGATCGACTGGAAGGTGCGGTAATTGGCCTGCAACCATTCCCAGCGCTCGGGCGTCCCGGCCAGGGTCAAGCCACCGGTCATGTGCAGGTTGATATCAACTCCGGCCTCTTCCGACACCTCGGACAACAAATCGATCGTATAGGCCTGCAACGCCGCCATGTTCGGGTCCGCATTCAGCGCGTGAATACCCCCCGCCGCGTGCCAGGACGACCCACAGGCATATTCACCACGCTCGATCAGGCAGACATCGGTCCAGCCAAACTTGGCCAGGTGATAGAGAACCGAGGTCCCGACAACCCCACCCCCGATGACGACAACCCTGTAGTGCGATTTCATGGCCGATCTCCCTTGGCTTTCAGTGCAAGCCTAGGAACCGCCCTTTCCCGCCGTCAAGCGTGGCAAAGTCATTTCAATGGTCAGAAAACGACACGATGCGACGCTAGCGGAAACAGCCGACACATTCCTAACCAGTATTCACGCCTCGCCGCATTTTCTACATAATGGAAGGTTTAGTCATAGCGTGAGTTGCGGTTCGTCACGCTTCACACGGATGTCTGCAGGGCGGACAAAACAGCCGTCCGCATCGAGGAAACGAGTGTCTGCTCTTACTGATAATTCAACTGATGGCCGCACTACATCGGGCAAATTTCTTTGCAAGCGTTTCGGATTGCAAGGCCTTTCTCGGGCGATCGTTGAGCTGTCTGGAGACTGCGCTTCGTGCCTTCCTTTTGATTCCCAGAAGTTGCTATCGGAGCGGCTTACTCATCAAGACGAATGGTCCTTCCGGGTATGATTGGAACTCCACAAATTCATAACCGAGAGCTGAATAAAATTCCCGCGCAGTCAGTGATGAATGAAGCATCATTTCCGGGATTGCTTTTTGTCGTGCCTCCTCTTCAATTCTTGAAACCAGCATTTTGCCCAACCCTCGCCCATGATAAGTAGGGTCCACGAACATGGAACGCAGATAGTCATCCTTCAGCCCCACCGCTCCAACAAGTTCGGTGCCCATGAAGCAAAGAAGAATTAGCTCGTTTTCAATTCTTTCGGCGACCGGCTCCGGTTCAAAAATCGCGCACAACATGTCGATAGATTTTTGATCGTAGTCCTTGGAATTCGAAACGCGAATTGTGCGCTGGATCAACCCACTGAGTGGGATTGCGTCGGCAACGGTCGCCTGTCGGGTATTGAGCGACTTAATCGCGGCAAGCCTATCCCTGGACATCCAACATCGAATAGCTGGTAGATATGGCGAGAGCGGGCTGGAAGCATTTGGACTTCTTTATGTCTTTCACTAGTGGAAGCGGGTTCGCAATCTTCATGGTATGTCCTGCAGGAATTATCGGATCAGATGATTCCATCACTATTGCAGACATTCCTTCGAGGCGCAGCATTGGTGGTATGGGCTCGTTGCGGCCATGCGCCTTGCTTTCTGCTAAGGGCCGTTCGGGATTCCGCGTCAAAGCGCGGCTCATGAACAAATCCAAAAGGACCAGCGTGGCCTATGCTCCGCCTAACCGCGCCAGCACCTCTTCCGCCGCCCGCGTGGCGCTCATATCCCCGGTTGCCACCTTTTCGGCCAGCGTCGCCATCACCGCCCGCGCCTCGGGCGTTTCAAGCTGCCGCAGCAACCCCTGCCGCACCTCTTCGCCGAACCAGAACCGCGCCTGCGCCGCCCGCGCCCCGTCGAAATGCCCGTTCTCGCGCCGCCATTGCACCAACGATGACATCTCGCCCCAGGCCGTGTTCAAACCTTCTTCCGCCAGCGCCGACACCATCATCGCCTTGGGAAACCCTGCCGGGTCCTGCGGCCGCTTGCGCAGCAGTTTCAACGCGCCCATGTAGTCTGCACAGGTCCGCGTCGCGGCGGGTTTCAGATCACCATCCGCCTTGTTGACCAGGATCAGGTCGGCCATCTCCATGATGCCGCGCTTCACGCCCTGCAACTCGTCGCCCCCCGCCGGGGCCAGCAGCAGCACGAACAGGTCCGCCATCTCGGCCACCATGGTTTCCGACTGGCCCACCCCTACGGTCTCGATCAGGATCACGTCGAAATCCGCCGCCTCGCACAGCTCGATCGCCTCGCGCGTCCGCCTTGCCACCCCGCCCAATTGGCTTTGCGACGGAGAAGGCCGAATAAACGCGTTGGGATCGCGCGACAGCCGCTCCATCCGCGTCTTGTCACCCAAAATCGACCCACCCGACCGCGCACTCGACGGATCAACCGCCAAAACCGCCACCTTCAGCCCCTTGCCAGTCAGCAAACAGCCAAAGGCCTCGATAAAGGTCGACTTGCCAACCCCCGGCGTGCCCGACAGGCCAATCCGTACCGCCTGCCGCCCCTGCGGCTTCAACGTCTCCAGCAACTCGGTCGCCTGCGCCCGGTGATCGTCGCGGCTGCTTTCCACCATGGTGATCGCCCGCGCCAGCGCCCGCCGGTCGCCCTTTGCAATCTTTTCTGCGGTCGCCGCGATGTCCATCAGCCGTCTCCTTGGGGAATGCGCGGCCTATTTGCCCAATGCGCCCGCGCAAGTCCACCCCACACCATGGACGCCGCCCGTCGTGTACCGCATAAAGCGCCCATGCAATCCGGCCTTCCCATCGACAGCGCGCTTGCGCCCCTGATCTCTGCCCTGCGTGACAAGGGCCGCGCCGTGTTGCAGGCCCCTCCCGGCGCAGGCAAAACAACCGTGGTCCCCCTGGCCCTGCTCGAGGCCAACCTGACCAAGGGGCGCATCCTGATGCTGGAACCCCGCCGCCTTGCCGCCCGCGCCAGCGCTGAACGCATGGCCGAAACCCTGGGTGAAACCCCCGGCGAAACCGTCGGTTATCGCATCCGCGGCGAAGCCAAGGTTTCAAAACAGACGAAAATCGAGGTTGTCACCGAAGGCATCCTCACGCGTATGATCCAGTCCGACCCGGAACTCTCCGGTATCGGTGCCGTGCTGTTTGACGAATTTCACGAACGGTCCCTCAACGCCGACCTCGGCCTCGCCCTCTGCCTTGAAATCGCCGATGCGCTGCGCGACGACCTGATCCTTCTGCCCATGTCCGCCACGCTCGATGCCGAACCACTGGCCGAGCTGATGGCTGCCCCGCTCATCACTTCCGAAGGCCGCGCCTTCCCGGTCGACACCAAATGGCTCGACAAACCCCTGCCGAAAACCCGGCGCCTTGAACAGGCCACCGCCGAGCTAACCCTTCAGGCCCTCTCTGAAACCGAAGGCGGCATTCTCGTCTTCCTGCCCGGCGAAGGCGAAATCCGCCGCACCGAGGCGTTGCTGAAATCCAAGCTCCCGCCAAACACACATCTTCGCCCGCTGTTCGGCGCCATGCCCTTCAAAGACCAGCGCGCCGCGATCCGCCCCGCCGAACAGGGCCGCAAGATCGTGCTCGCCACCTCCATCGCCGAAACCTCGCTCACTATCGAAGACATCCGCGTCGTGATCGACGCAGGCCGCGCCCGACGCGCCCGCTTCGACCCCGCATCCGGCATGTCGCGGCTTGTGACCGAACGCGTCACCCGCGCCGAAGCCACTCAGCGCGCCGGCCGAGCCGGTCGCGTCGCCCCTGGCGCGGCCTACCGGCTCTGGACCAAGGGTGAGGACGGCGCGCTGGCGGCGTTTCCCCCGGCCGAGATCGAAGCTGCGGACCTGTCATCCCTGGCCCTGGAACTGGCCGTCTGGGGCGCCACCCCGACCGACCTGCCCTTCCTGACCCAGCCCAATCCCGGTGCCTACGCCGAGGCGCAATCGCTGCTGCAGATGCTTGGCGCACTCGACACCCACACCCGCATCACCGCGCACGGCAAGACCCTCGCCACCCTGCCGCTGCATCCGCGCCTTGGCCATATGCTGGCACTTGCCGGTCCCGGCGCCGCGCCGCTCGCGGCGCTGCTGGCTGACCGCGATCCCCTGTCGCGCTCTGCGCCCTCCGATCTGACCCTGCGGCTCGAGGCCCTCGCTGATTTCCGCCGCTTCTCCGACACGCGCCCTTACCAGGCCAACCGCGCCGGGCTCGACCGTATCCGGCAGGAAGCCAAGCGCCTCGCCCGCGTTCCAGCGAGGCACACAACCAAAGGCGTGACGAGTACCGCCGAAATGGCCGCCCTCGCTTACCCGGACCGCATAGGCCAACGCCGCAAGGGCAACGAACCCCGTTATGTCCTGTCGGGCGGCAAGGGCGCCATCCTCGACGAGGGCGATCCGCTCGCCGCCACCCCCTTCCTCGTTATCACTGACACTGACGGCAACCCGCGCGAAGCTCGCATCCGGCAAGCCATCGCCATCACCCAGTCCGAAATCCGCGCGCTCTTTGCCGATCAGATCGCCTGGCACGACACCTGCGATTGGTCCAAACGCGACCGCCGTGTCGTCGCCCGGCGCCAGGAACGCCTTGGCGCGATCATCCTCGATGATCGTATCTGGAAAGACGCCCCAACAGACGTCATCGCCCGCGCCATGTGCACCGGCATCCGTGACTTGGGCCTGCGCGCCTCAAGCGCTGCCAACCGCTTCCGTGCCCGCGTGGCCCTTGCCCGCGAGGCCGGTGAAGACCTGCCCGACATGTCCGACGAAACGCTTCTCGACACACTCGAATCCTGGCTCCTGCCCCATCTGGCAAAAATCAAATCGGCGCAGGACTGGAAAGGCTTCGATCTGTTGCCTGCCCTGCGCGCCATGCTCGACTGGACCCAGACCCAGCGTCTCGATACCCTTACGCCGCCGCATTTCACCACACCATTGGGTCGCAAGATCCCGATCGACTATTCCGGCGACCATCCGGAAATATCGCTTCGCCTGCAGGAAATGTTCGGCCAAAAAACCCACCCCACGGTCGCCAGTAAACCGCTGCGCGTCACGCTGCTGTCGCCCGCCCAGCGCCCGGTCCAGACCACCATGGACATCCCCGGCTTCTGGGCCAATTCCTACGCTGACGTGCGCAAGGACATGCGCGGCCGTTATCCGAAACACCCCTGGCCCGAAGACCCGACCCAGGCAGACCCAACCTTGCGCGCCAAGCCCCGCCGCTGATCCCGACGGGCACGCAGAAAACAGCCCGGAATGCAGCCGTCCAAAACCTGTATCTCGGACCAGGCTTTGCATTTTCTCAAGAAACCCCTTATATGCAGGGCCAACAAAGAAAAAAACAGGCGTGCAGTTTCACACATGACAGATGGTTTAAAAAAGGCCTGGACCGAACTGGTCCGCCCCTTGTTGCGTCGCCCCGACCGGCTTCAGGTCGCGGCGCTGTGCTATCAGGGCACGGCCAAGAACCGTGAAGTCCTGCTGGTCACGTCGCGCGACACAGGACGCTGGATCATCCCCAAAGGCTGGCCGATCAACGGCAAGGACGCCGCCGGCGCCGCCATGCAGGAAGCCTGGGAAGAGGCCGGCGTCAAGCAAGGCCAGGTTGCCGACGAACCGCTGGGCAGCTACGGCTATGAAAAGGAACTTAGCACCGGCCTGCCGGTGCCGGTGGAAACCCTGGTCTTCCCGGTCGAAGTCTCCAAATTGAAAGACAACTACCCCGAAGCAGGTGAGCGCCGCCGCAAATGGGTCAGCCCCGAAAAAGCTGCCAACATGGTGAACGAGCCTGAACTCAAGGAACTGATCCGCCAATTGTAGAAGATTCCTGTCGGTTTTGTGACAATTTCATTGATCCGATCGTCCACTGGCACTACCCCGTCCCTGCAGATTCTTGGGGGACCTACGCGTGACTGATCCGAACACCAATGCCGACCACCGTGAAACGCTCGACCGCGACCTTCACCGGTTTTCGCATCTCGAAACCGCCACGCAATATGTCGGCCGCCCGATGGTCGGCATCGGCATTTCCTTGCTCTTCATCGTCATCGCCGGCGTTGGCGCCGGATTGCTGTTTGGCCAGACGCCGATCAACATGGTGGTGGTCGCCGCCGCCGTCTTTGGTGCCTACATGGCGCTCAACATCGGCGCCAATGACGTGGCCAACAACATGGGCCCCGCCGTTGGGGCCAATGCGCTCACCATGGGCGGGGCCATCGCCATTGCCGCCATTTTCGAAAGCGCAGGCGCGCTGATTGCCGGGGGTGACGTGGTCTCGACCATTTCCAAGGGCATCATCGCCCCCGAAACCATGGAAAATGCCCAGATCTTCATCTGGGCGATGATGGCGGCACTGATCTCTGCCGCGCTCTGGGTCAACCTCGCCACCTGGGTCGGCGCACCGGTCTCGACCACCCACTCGGTCGTGGGTGGCGTCATGGGCGCAGGCATCGCCGCCGCCGGATTTGCCGCCGTGAACTGGCCCACCATGGGCAAGATCGCCGCGTCCTGGGTGATCTCGCCGGTTCTGGGCGGCGCCATCGCCGCCTTCTTCCTGGCCATCATCAAGTGGCGCGTCATCTACCGCGAGGACAAGATCGCCGCCGCCAAACGCTGGGTGCCGATCCTGGTTGGCATCATGGCCGGAGCCTTTGCTGCCTATCTGGCCCTCAAGGGCCTCAAGCGGATCATGAAGATCGACATCCAGACCGCGCTGACCATCGGCCTGGTGCTGGGAATCGCCGCCTGGCTCGTCACCATCCCGCTCATTGCCAAACAGGCCAAGGGGCTGGAAAACCGCAACAAGTCGCTCAAGGTGCTGTTCGGCATGCCGCTGGTGCTGTCAGCGGCGCTCCTCAGCTTTGCCCACGGCGCCAACGATGTCGCCAACGCCGTCGGCCCGCTTGCCGCCATCGTACACGCAACCGAGTTCGGCTCGTTCTCGGCCAAGGTCGCCATCCCGGTCTGGGTCATGGTGATCGGCGCCTTCGGCATCTCCTTCGGCCTCTTCCTCTTCGGTCCCAAGCTGATCCGCATGGTCGGCTCGCAGATCACCAAGCTCAACCCGATGCGCGCCTATTGCGTGGCGCTCTCAGCCGCCATCACAGTGATCGTCGCCTCCTGGCTCGGCCTGCCGGTCAGCTCGACACACATCGCGGTCGGTGGTGTCTTCGGCGTCGGCTTCTTCCGTGAATGGGACACCTCGCGGCGGATGAAGAAGAACAACCACGCCCGCCCGCCGGAACTGCGTGTCGCGCCCGAAGAGCGCCGCCGCCGCAAACTGGTGCGCCGGTCGCATTTCATGACCATCATCGCAGCCTGGGTCATCACCGTGCCGGCCGCCGCGCTTCTGTCAGGCGTGATCTTCCTGATCCTCAACGCGATCGTGGGCTGAGGCAGTGGCGGGCTGAACCCCGCCCTACCCAAGAACCTCGGAAGGGCGGACCGGAGACAATCCCGGTTCGCCCTCTCTCGCCTCAACCATCTGTAACACGCAGGCATTGACCGGCACCGCCACCCGATGCGCCGCCCCCAACCGCACAATTTCACCCTGGAACTCATCCACCTCGGTCCTGCGCCCCGCCTCCAGATCCGCCACCATCGAGGTCTTCGCGCCTGCGTCCACCGTCAGCATCGGTGCCGCCACCCTTTGAAACAGCCCCGTCGGCAGACGCAATATCCAAGGGATCATCCAACCCGGCGCCTTGGCCGGCACCCGCACCTCCAGCCCTGCGGCTTTGAAAACCTTCAACGCCTCGCCCATCTGTACCGCCATCACCCGTCGCCAACCGTAATCCAACAGCATCTCGCGCAAGCCCATCCCCGACAACGCATTCACCGCATTGGTCAGATTCAGGATCAACTTGCCGCGCTGCACCGCCTCGATGTCACCCACCTCTTCCACCTCCAGCCCCGGCACGTCCAATAGCTGGCCCAACGACCCCGACCCGGCCCCGATCATCACCTCGCCACTGGTCGAGCGATGAAACCGCCCCTCACCGCGATGCACCACGTTGAACCCGACCATCCCACCACGAACATCGCGCCCGCCCAGAACCTCGCGCAAAACCGCCACATTGCGCACCCCGTTCTGCAGGCTCACCACCACCGCCCCTTCGGGCGCATGTTGCGCAATCAACCGTCCGATCTCGGCACTGGCCCCGCTCTTGACGCAGACCAGAACAACATCGGCCCCCGCCAGCACGCCAGGATCGACCGCTACCTCCGGCGCAGCCGAGACTTCCATCCCGTCAAAATCGCTGCACGTCAGCCCGCGCGCGACCACCTCATCCCGCAGCCAGTCCCGCCCCAACAGGACAACATCACGCCCCGCCGCGGCCAAGAGCCCGCCAACAAAACACCCAATCGCCCCGGCTCCGGCGGCAACAATCCTCGGCTGATCCATCACGCCTCCCACGTCTTCCTTTTGCCTAAAATATCCCCGCCGGAGGCTCCCGTCACCTCGGCACGCACAAAGGCGGATAATCAAAGGGGTAGACAGCCCCCATGTTCCTCCGCCCCGAGGGCGGAGGCCAGGAGGTGGGGTCAGGAAAAGTCTTGCGCCACCAGGCGCGCATTCAGATCAGATGTTCCGGTTCAGACGCCCAGGCACCAGCGCATGATCGCCTTTTGGGCATGCAACCGGTTTTCGGCCTCGTCAAAGATCACCGAATGCGGCCCATCCATCACGGCACTGGTCGCCTCTTCCTCGCGGTGCGCCGGCAGGCAATGCATGAACAACGCATCCTCGCCGGCATGGCTCATCAGCTCTTCATTCACCTGGTAGGGACGCAGTAGGTTGTGCCGCCGTTCGCGGTTGGTCTGGCTGTCATGCATGCTGACCCAGGTATCGGCAACCACCAGGTCAGCACCCTCGACCGCCTTCTGCGCATCGCGCTCGATGATCACCTTCGACCCTTTCTCGCGCGCCAGCCCAATGAACTCGGGCTCCGGGTCGAACTGCGCCGGGCCGGTGAAGGTCACATCGAACCCGAACTGCCCGGCGGCATGCAGGACGCTGGCACAGACATTGTTGCCATCGCCGCACCACACCACCTTCTTGCCCCTGATCGGCCCGCGATGCTCCTCATAGGTCATCACGTCGGCCATAATCTGACAGGGATGGGTGCGGTCGGTCAGCCCGTTGATCACCGGCACTTGCGAATATTCCGCCAGCTCCAACAGAACGCTTTCGTCAAAGGTCCGGATCATGATCAGGTCGACATAGCGGCTCAGCACGCGGGCGGTGTCGGCAATGGTCTCGCCATGACCCAGCTGCATGTCGGCGCCGCTGAGCACCATGGTTTCACCACCCATCTGGCGCACACCCACGTCGAAACTGACCCGGGTCCGGGTCGAGGGTTTTTCGAAGATCAGCGCCACCATGTGCCCGGCCAGGGGCTGATCGTCATCCACTGCGCCCTTGGGACGGCCCCGGCGTGCGTCCTTCATGTCACGCGCATGGCTGATCATGCCGTGCAGGTCGTCAGCGTCGGTTTTGTGGATATCAAGGAAATGGTTCATAGGTTCGGTCCAATGTCATGGGACGGTGCCGGGGGGCCAGCCCCCCGGACCCCCCGGGATATTTTCAGCAAGAGGAAGAGGCGGCTTCGAGCGCACTTGCGGCCTTGTCCAGGCGGTTCACCGCTTCGGCAATCTCTTCCTCGGTGATGTTCAGCGGCGGCAGCAGGCGCACCACGTTGTCGGCGGCGGGCACGGTGATCACTTCGGCCTCGTAACCGGCATTCACCAGGTCAAGGTTCGTCACCTTGCATTTCAACCCCAGCATCAGCCCGGTGCCGCGCACTTCCTCGAAAACGTCAGGATGCGCCGCCACCAGCCCTTCGAGCCTTTGACGCAGCGCGCCCGCGCGGGCATTCACCTCTTCAAGGAACGCAGGCCCCGAGACGATCTCCATCACCTTGCCGCCCACGGCACAGCCCAGCGGGTTGCCGCCATAGGTGCTGCCATGGGTGCCCGCGGTCATGCCGCTGGCAGCGTCCTCGGTGGCCAGCACAGCCCCCAGCGGGAAGCCCCCGCCGATGCCCTTGGCCACCATCATTACATCCGGGGTGATCCCGGCCCACTCATGGGCGAAAAGCTTGCCGGTCCGGCCCATGCCGCATTGCACCTCGTCGAGGATCAGCAGAATGCCCGCCGCGTCACAGATCGCGCGGACCTCGCGCAGCGTCTCGTCGGCCATCGGGCGAATACCGCCCTCGCCCTGCACCGGCTCCAGGATCACGGCGGCCGTGTTTTCATCAATGGCCGCCTTCAGCGCCGCCATATCGCCCCAGTCGAGATGCTTGAACCCGGGCAGCAGCGGCCCGAACCCCTTGGTCATCTTCTCGGCCCCGGCCGCGGCAATCCCCGCCGAGGATCGGCCATGGAACGAGCCCTCGAAACCGATGATCTCGACCCGTTCAGGCGCGCCTTTCTCATAGAAATACTTGCGCACCATCTTCACCGCCAGTTCACAGGCCTCGGTGCCCGAATTGGTGAAAAACACGGTGTCGGCAAAGGTCTTGTCGACCAGCGCATCCGCCAGCGCCTCCTGCTGGGGAATGTGATAGAGGTTCGACACATGCCACAGATCGTTCGCCTGCCGGGTCAGCACCTCGACCAGCTCGGGATTGGCATGGCCCAGCGCGTTCACTGCGATGCCGCTCCCGAGGTCAAGAAAACGTCGCCCGTCGCGCTCCACCAGCCAGCTGCCTTCACCTTTGACAAACTCCAAAGGGGCGCGGGAATAGGTTGGCAGAACCGAAGAGATCATGGCGATCATCCTTTATCTAAAGAAGCCCCGTGAGTGCCTGAGCAGGGGCGTTTCGTCAACGATTTTTGATGGTGTGCGCCGCTTGCGGCGTCAGATGAACAAGAGTGGACGGCCGACGGGTTAGCGTCGGCGTCGGATCTGGCGATATGCTCGGGTCTTGGTCATGGACCGCGAGCTACAGCAAACCAGGCCAAGAGTAAAGCACTTGGTCTGCCCCGCCTGCACCCTACCGGTGAGGTCACGCACTTCAACGTAACACCGTCGCACAGCCGGGCGGTTCTTTGTCACATTGATATCATGTTTGCGCGGTTTACGCTTTTCGTCGGGGAGAGAGCGAATGAAGAGACAAATGATTGCCGCAGTCCTTTTTGCGCTTTGGGCCAGTACTGGCAATGCAGACGACTGTGGTCAGTTTTGCGAAATGTCGTTCTGGAAGGACCGAGACCGCCCGCCCCTTGAGGCCAGCCAGATCGAAGGTCGCGACTTGGATGCCCTGTTGCCGATCACAAAAAAGCGCCGTTTCACACTGGCCCAGTTGTCGCTCCTTTTTTACCGTTGGGAAGATGTCGTTTTCCTGATCGAGGCGGGCGCGGATCCAAACGTCTTCAGTTCCCGAGGAGACAGTCTTTTGGGGATGACCGCGACCAAGCATTTGGGGATTACAGCCCATATGGCCGACAGCGAGCGTGACGCGAAAATCAACGAAAGGATGGACCGGGTTTTGTACCTTCTGGAAAAAGGTGCAGACCCAACGCAGGTGACGGAAAAGAGCGACGGGATAATGCACTATATGTCGTGGCAGGATGAAAATTACATCATCGGCCCGCTGATTGCCCATCTTGGCTTGGATGTGAATGATCGCAATTCGCAAGGATTCGCGCCCATCCACCTTGCTGCGCTGCGTGGGGGATATCCGCAAATCTATACTTTGGCCAAGATCGGGGCAGACGTAAACCTGCCGCTGGAAAACGGGGAAACGCCGCTGCATCTGGTCGCGGGGCAAAACTATCTGAACTACAACACCGTGCCTGCACTGTTGGAATATCGCGCGGACCCGAACGTGCGGGACAACGGCGGGCAAACACCTTTGCACGCCCTGGCGGGGGGGGAAGAACCTGATGCCAAGGCGCTGGATTGTCTGTTTATCGCCGGGGCCGAGTTGGACGCGCAGGACAACAACGGCGACACTGCGCTGCATTTGGCCGTTCGGGAAGGACACGGTGACATTGCTTCGGCTCTGATGGCACTTGGGGCCGACAGGAGGATCGTGAACCTTCAAGGAGAGACCCCTTGGCAGGCGTTTCTGAACCGTCCGGCGGATGTGGAGTATTTCGGCGGCGATCCCCTTGCGTTGAGAAACGGGCAGCCAGTCACCTATATCTTCTCGTCGATACCCGGCTTCCGGACGGGCCCCGATCCGGTCTGCGAATTAACCTACAGAAAGTGATGGGCAGACCCTGATCCACGAAGCTATTCCATTTCGCTTGCACCGGCGTTAAATCCGGCACACCAAGGCGCATGGCCCGCCCGATTGTCCCGAACCCGCCCCTCGCCGTGGGCCTGATGCTGACCGCGTGCCTGTTCATCGCGGGTTCGACGCTGATGGCGAAACTGGCGGGCACCGATACTCTGGGCGAGCCGCTGCATCCCTTGCAGGTCAGCCACGGCCGGTTCCTCTTTGCCTGGATGCTTGTGGCCTCTCTGGCGGTGGTGATGCGGCTCAGAATCCGACAGCCGAACCTGAAACTGCACGCCCTGCGCACGCTTTCGGGTTGGGGCGGGGTCAGCCTGATGTTTGCCGCTGTCGCTTTCATCCCGATGGCCGATGCCACCGCAATCAGCTTCCTCAACCCGGTCTTTGCGATGATGCTGGCCATTCCACTGCTGGGCGAACGGGTCGGCCCGGTGCGATGGGCAGCCGCGGGGATTGCCCTGATCGGCGCGCTGGTACTCCTGCGACCAACCCCCGCCAGCTTTCAGCCTGCTGCCCTGCTGGCGCTGGCCGCCGCCGTTGTGATGGGGCTCGAAATCACCCTGATCAAGCTGCTCTCGGGTCGCGAAGGCCCGTTGCAGATTCTCTTCATCAACAATTCGCTCGGCCTGATCATTGCCTCGCTGGCGGTGATCCCGGTTTGGGCCATACCCTCGCCCGAACAATGGATGGCTCTTGTCGGTGTCGGCATCCTGATGGCACTGGCGCAGATGGCATATGTCAACGCCATGGCCCGGGCCGAGGCCAGCCTCGTCGCCCCCTTTGCCTATGCCACGCTTATCTTTGCCGCAGCCTTTGATACCGCTGTTTTCGCCCGCCTGCCCGACACCATCACCGTGCTGGGCGCGGCCATCATCATCGCCGGCGCCGCGCTTCTGGCATGGCGCGAGACGCGTGCGGCCCGCCTCGCCCGGCGGAATGGCTGAATCTACCGGCTTTCGGGGCGGATTACACCAGATATGCCACCTTGCGCTCGTCCCGTTGATGACTAGAATAGGGCGCTGACCGGATGACCGGATTACATTCTGTGGCGGCCCAACAGCTGTGGCCGCCTTTTCAAGTTGAGGAAACCTCATGTCCTGGACCGACGAACGCGTTGAGCTTTTGAAAAAGATGTGGGGCGAAGGCCAGTCGGCCAGCCAGATCGCCAAGGAACTTGGCGGCGTCACCCGCAACGCGGTGATCGGCAAGGTCCACCGCCTAGGGCTTTCGAACCGCGCCACCGGCGGCAAAACCGACGCCAAGAAAACCGCGGCCAAAGCCGAGGCCAAACCACGTGCAACCCGGACCAGGGCCAAACCGGCCGCCAAGGAGGCCCCCGCAGCCAAGGCGACTGCGGCCGAGCCCGAGGCCAGACCGACACCCTCTCCTGCGCGCAAGGCCATCATCCCGGCCGGCCAGCCGCTGCCGCCGCAGCCGTCTGCCAACGAGATTTCGCCCGAGGCGTTGGCCAAGGTCAACGAGGTCGAAAAGAAAGCCAAGAAACTCACGCTGATGGAGTTGACCGAACGGACCTGCAAATGGCCCGTCGGCGATCCCGCAACCGAGGATTTCTGGTTCTGTGGCCTGCCGGTGCAATCGGGCAAACCCTATTGCGAGGCCCATGTCGGCGTGGCCTTCCAGCCGATGTCGTCGCGCCGCGACCGCAAACGCTGATTATTGTCGCAAGGGTTTGCGCCGCCTGACGGCGTCGCCCGGGGGCCTCGCTTCGCTCGGCCCCGCATGGTATCTGGTGGCACCGAGTTGGCGCTCGGCGGGTGCTCACCCGACAGATGACCTCAAAATTTTCCGTCGGCATGCAAACCCCCTTCCCAAGAAGGAAACAAGGACGCCCATCCTCTTTCTTTGTTCAAATACTCATGTCCCCGGCACGGCCCTGCACACGTCGTGAAAACGAAACGCCCAGCCCCCTCGTCCGGGCGGGGTGGGTGGGCGGGAGCCCGGACGAGGGGGCTTGTTCCTCCCTGCTCTGCCACCTATGAGTCCTGCGCGATCCAAAGGAGTGCCCCATGCCCGTCGTTCTTGATGCCGCCCAGGCCGATTTCGAAACCCAGTTCGCCGCCCTTTTGGGCGCCAAACGCGAAGACAGCGCCGATGTTGATGACGTCGTCTCCGGGATCATCTCCCAAGTCCGCCGTGACGGCGACGACGCCCTGATCGCGCTCACCGCCAAGTTCGACCGGCTGGCTTTGACGCCCGACACCATGCGCTTTTCCCAAGAAGAGATCGCCATGCACTGCGCCGCCGTGCCCGATCACGAGCGCGCCTCGCTGGAACTGGCCGCCGAACGGATCCGCGCCTATCACGCCCGCCAGATGCCCGAGGACGCGCTCTGGCAGGACGAGACCGGCGCGACCCTCGGCTGGCGCTTCACCCCGGTCTCGGCGGCCGGGCTCTACGTACCCGGCGGGTTGGCATCGTATCCGTCGTCCGTGCTGATGAACGCCATCCCGGCCAAGGTCGCCGGGGTTGAACGCCTAGCCATCACCTGCCCTACACCGGACGGCGAGGTTAACCCGCTGGTGATCCTCGCCGCGCAAATCTCCGGCGTTGATGAAATTTACCGCGTCGGCGGGGCCCAGGCGATTGCCGCGCTGGCCTATGGCACCGAAACCATCCGCCCGGTGGACAAGATTACCGGCCCCGGAAACGCCTTTGTCGCCGCCGCCAAACGCCGGGTCTTTGGCCGCGTCGGCATCGACATGATCGCAGGGCCGTCGGAAATCCTGGTCATCGCCGACGCCGACAACGATCCCGACTGGATAGCCCTCGACATGCTCAGCCAGGCCGAGCACGACGAAAGCGCGCAATCCATCCTGGTCACCGACAGCCCGGCCATGGCCAAGGCCGTACAAGTCGCCATCAACCGCCATCTCCAGACTCTTGA
The DNA here is from genome assembly GCF_032586155.1 of Aliisedimentitalea sp. MJ-SS2. Classification (NCBI taxonomy): domain Bacteria; kingdom Pseudomonadati; phylum Pseudomonadota; class Alphaproteobacteria; order Rhodobacterales; family Roseobacteraceae; genus Aliisedimentitalea; species Aliisedimentitalea sp. MJ-SS2. The sequence goes on along the minus strand of NZ_JAWHTC010000007.1, from coordinate 5,729 downwards.
ACGGCGCGAAATCGCCGGGGCAAGCTGGCGCGACTATGGCGCGGTGATCACCGTGCCGGACCTGGCGACGGCAGCAGAACTCAGCAACCGCGTCGCCCCCGAACACCTCGAACTTTGCGTCGCCGAGCCGATGAAGCTGGCTGACGAGATCACCCATGCTGGCGCCATCTTCCTTGGCGCCTGGACTCCCGAGGCGATCGGCGACTATGTCGGCGGACCCAACCACGTGCTGCCCACGGCGCGTTCGGCCCGGTTCTCCTCTGGCCTCAACGTTTTGGATTTCCTCAAGCGCACCACCTTGTCACAGATGACACCCGAGGCCCTGCGCGCCATCGGCCCCGCTGCCGAGACCCTCGCCATCAGCGAAAGCCTTGAGGCGCACGGCCTGTCGGTCCGCGCCCGGCTCAATCATCTCAATCAGCCCTGATCTTTTCGCTCGGCCGACTTAATGAATGCAGGATTGGTCAGGGCAACTCGACAAGTGCGGCCCGTGCCAATCGCTGCATCTCGACGACGTAGTCCGCCTGTGTCCAGCCACAGCCCTGGCGCAGCTGCTCCCAATTGCGCACCGACATGAGCGTCCAGAAAAGATCGGTCGCCCGCTCCTCGCTCAGCCCGTCACGCAACACGCCCTGATCCTTCAGCGCCGCAACCGCTGCCGCGCAGCCATGGCGCACCGCTTGCATCCGCTCGGCCCAGGCCGCTGCGGCCTCGGCGTCGCTGTCTGACATCGCCATCAACGCCCGGCCCACACCATGGATCATCGGGATGTAATTGCCCCAGGCCTCGACAAAGGCCGCCAGCCGGGTCTCGCCATCACGCGCCTGCCGACTGGCCGCAAGGCGCCGGTCGACATCGTTCACTTCGTCCATCCAACGGGTCAGCGCCACCAGCAGCTCAGCCCGTGTTGCGAAATGCAGGTAAAGCCCCTGGCGGCTGATCTTGGCGGCCTTGGCAATGTCCGACATCCGGACCTGCCCGCCATCGCCTTGTTCCAGCAGTTGCTGTGCCGCCTGCAAGATTCTCGTTCGGGTTGGATTCGCATCACTTGACATGATGTCAAGTTACCCCATATGTATCCCCTGTCAACTTGACACCATGTCAAGCAAATCGAACAGGAGACCAAACCATGAAAGTCATCGTATTCGGTGCCACCGGTTCCATCGGCCGCCTCGCGGTCAAACAACTCCTCACCGACGGGTATGACGTCACCGCCTTTGCGCGGCGCCCCGAACGGATGGACGACCTGTCAAATCCCCGCCTGACCCTGGCCAAGGGCGACGCCACCGACGCTGCAACCGTGGCCAACACCATCGCCGGTCACGACGCGGTCGTCGTCACCCTCGGCGCTGGGGCCTCGCGCAAAAGCACGATTCGTTCGCAGGGCACGCTCAACGTGATCCAGGGCATGCACCAACACGGTGTCCGCCGCCTGATCTGTCAATCGACGCTGGGCGCCCATGAAAGCTGGGCCAATCTCAACTTCTTCTGGAAACGGATCATGTTCGGCGCGCTGTTGCGCCCGGTCTTCCTTGACCACGAGCTTCAGGAAAACCTGGTCCGCGCCAGCGGTCTTGATTGGACAATCGTGCGGCCCAGCGCCTTTAACGACAAATCCCCCATCGGTCGGTTCAAGATCGGCTTTGGCCCCTCCGAACGCCGCCTGACGCTCAAGATTGCCCGCCGCGATGTGGCCGCCTTCCTTGCTCGCCAGCTCAGCGAGCCGGTGTGGCTGCGTCGCGCCGTCGGCATTTCCAATTGACGCCACACCACAGCGAAGTGATTGCCAAGAACCATGAGCGGCTGTTAGACGGGCTGTGCATCCGTTCAAAGGTCGCCCATGTCCCATATTGCCCAGATCGAGCTCGACGATTCGAACCTGCCACCGCCCACGCCCGAGATCGAGCAGGAGCGCAAGGTTGCTATGTTCGACCTTCTCGAGGAAAACAGTTTCACCCTGCCCAAGCGCGACGACAGGCAGGTGCCTGACGGTCCGTATCATGTCGACCTGTCGATTCGTGAAAAGCGGCTGGTCTTCGACATCGACACGGCAAAGGGCGACAACGCGGCCGAGTTCCACCTGTCGCTTTCGCCCTTCCGCCAAGTGGTCAAGGATTACTGGGCGATCTGCGAAAGCTACTATGACGCGGTCAAGAACATGCCGCCCAGCCAGATCGAAACCATCGACATGGCCCGGCGGGGAATCCACAACGAAGGCGCCCGCATCCTGACGGAACGGCTTGAGGGCAAAGCTGATATCGACAATGACACCGCGCGGCGCCTCTTTACCCTGGTCTGCGTGTTGCATTTCGGGGGATGATGCGCGTGGCCGATCCCCAACCCGGTGCCAAGGCGGAAAAACTGCCGCAATCGATCCTCTTCTGCTGCGATCACAACTCGGTCCGCTCGCCGATGGCCGAAGGTATCGCCAAGAAACTCTATGGCGTCTCGGCCTACCTGCAATCGGCCGGGCTCCGCAATGACCGCGAAATCGACGGCTTTTCCATCTCGGTTTGTGCCGAGATCGGCGTCGAACTGTCACTGCACCGCTCGCGCAGTTTCGAGGAAATGTCCGAGATCGGTGATGACCTCTCGTCCTATGACATGATCGTGGCGCTTTCGCCCGCCTCCCATGCTGCCGCGCTCGACCTGACCCGCGGCACTCATACGGTGGTCGAATTCTGGCCGATCACCGATCCCTCGGGCGCTGGCGAGACCCGCGAGGCCAAGCTCGACGCCTATCGCCAGACCCGGGGCGAGATCCTGGGCCATCTGGAAAACCGCTGGCAGGCCGCCTAACATTTCCTCGTTCGAGAACAAGCCTCAAGATCACCAGACCGCGGGATGGTGATCTTACCGCAGCCTGCGGCCTGGATGCCGCGCGGGCTCTGCTTGGCAACCCACTGCACGCGGCGTTAACCTATCCCTGAACCAATCCCTGCACCACCGAACGCCAGACAGATACCCGACAGAAAGCAGACGGATACCAGCACCTTCATTTTCGGTTAATTCACGGCGTTAACCTACCGGGCCGTTGCAGCAGGGCTTGGTTAACCCGCCGCGCCCCCATCGGTGAATTGCAGCTTGGCGAGCCGCGCATAAAGCCCGCCTTCGGCCACCAGTTCGTCATGGCTGCCCATGGCGACCACGCGGCCGGCCTCCATCACAACGATCCGGTCGGCCTTTTTCACCGTCGCCAGACGGTGCGCCACGACGATGGTCGTGCGCCCTTCCGACAGGGCATCCACAGCCGCCTGCACCGCGCGTTCGCTTTCCGCATCCAAAGCACTTGTCGCCTCGTCCAGAAGCAGGATCGGCGCGTCGCGCAGGATGGCGCGGGCAATGGCAATCCGCTGTTTCTGACCACCCGAGAGCAGCACCCCGCGTTCCCCCAGCGGGCTGTCGTAACCCTCTGGCAGCGCAGCAATAAACTCATGTGCCGCCGCCGCGCGCGCGGCCGCTTCGACCTCGGCATCGGTCGCGTCTTCGCGGCCAAACCGGATGTTGTCACGCGCCGAGGCAGCAAAGATCACCGGGTCCTGTGGCACCAGGGCCATCGCCCCGCGATAGTCTTCCCGTGCCAGGGTCTTCACATCCTGCCCGTCGACGAGCACCCGCCCTCCTTCGGGATCATAGAAGCGCTGAACCATCTGCACGATTGTGGTCTTGCCGGCCCCTGACGGGCCGACCAGCGCCACGGTCTCGCCGGGTTGGATATTCAGGTCCACTTCGTGCAACGCCGGGGTCTCCGGGCGCGACGCATAGGAAAAAGTAACATCTTCAAAGGTAATTTCACCCTTGACCGGTTTTGCCATACTTTCAGGCGTTTCCGGGTCACGCACCGCGTCTTGTGTTTCCAACAGCTCGACAAGCCGCTCGGTGGCACCCGCCGCACGCTGCAACTCGCCCCAGATCTCGCTCAGCGCGGCCACCGCGCCCGCCACAAGGACCGCATAGATGACAAACTGAACCAGCTCTCCAGACGACATCGCGTCCATGCGCACATCGCGCGCGCCAATCCAAAGCACGCCCACGACGCCGGTAAAGACCAGGAACATCACCAGCACGGTCATCACCGCGCGCACCGTGATCCGCTTGCGCGCCACGTCATAGCTCTTCTCGGTGACGTCGCTGAACTGGCCACGGCTGGCGGCCTCGTGGGTAAAGGCCTGCACCGTCTGCACGCTGGTCAGCGCCTCGCTGGCGCTGCCGGAACTGGCTGCAATCCAGTCCTGGTTTTCCCGGCTCAACACCCTGAGCCGCCGCCCCATCACCAGGATAGGCACGATCACCAGCGGTACAATGAGAAGAACCAGCCCGGTCAGCTTGGCCGACGTCAGCAGCATCAGCACCATTCCACCTAGGAAAATCAACACGTTACGCAAAGCGACCGACACCGATGAACCAATCACCGACAGGATCAGCGTGGTATCCGTCGTGATCCGGCTCAGCACCTCGCCGGTCATGGTTTTCTCGAAGAAACCGGGGCTCATCGCGATCACCCGGTTGAACACCGCCATGCGGATATCGGCCACCACCCGCTCGCCCAATCGCGTGACCAGCGCATAGCGAAGCCCGGTGCCAACGGCGAGCAACGCGGCAATCGCAATCGCGGCCAGGAAATACTTGTCGAGGATCGCATCGTTCTCGGTGCCGAAATTGTCCACCACCCGGCGCACCGCCATCGGCAGCGCCAGCGACAGCGACGCCGTCATGATCAGCGCCAGACCTGCCAGAACCACCAGCACACGATACGGACCCAGAAACGGACCCAAGCCTCTCAACGCGCCAACACGCTTGGACTTCTCGCGCTCAGCTTCGCCCCCGTTCTGCACCGGTTTCCTGGCCATTTGCGGCTCCTCATCTACTGGGGTTCCGCGTGGAAAACCCTATGTTCGCACCTTGCCGGGCTTCATGGCCGCGCAAACCCCCGCGGTCAAGCCACGATATGACGCGCCGCTGGCACGCGGCGCGGTCAAGCAACGGTCAAATCGGGTGAGTTTCTTGGAGCGGGTAGCGGGAATCGAACCCGCACCTTAAGCTTGGAAGACATGATTGCAAATCATGATTTTCTTTGCAAATACAATTTTATAAATGGCGTCGTCGCCAATTTTTGCAGGTTATGTGTCGGAAAAGAACTCTTGGAGCGGGCGGCGGGAATCGAACCCGCTTCATCAGCTTGGAAGGCTGAGGTAATAGCCAGTATACGACGCCCGCTCAGCGCCAAGACACGTAAGTCATGCATCCAATGCCGTCAAGTCCACCGTTTGGAAGTCTAACAAAAATCTGGTGATTTCCGCGAACAACTAGGTTCTGGGTGGCTGGCGCCACTTGCCAAATTAGAGCTTTCTGAACCAACGCTTGCTATTTCTCGTCGCCGAAATCTCGCATCTGTTGCCACCTCCTGCCTACGATCTCACCTCGGCTCATCTTTGCAAAGCACAACGGAGATTGGTTTGCGTTGCCCTATCTTCCCATGCGGAACTACCTTGCAGGCATAGTGTCTTTTCCACTTGCTTAAGGCCCAAAGTCACTTCCTATTTCTTCAGCGTGTTAATCCCGGCGGTTTCGCCGAATGCGATCATGCCGTGCTGGAGCAGCCCGAGTTCGAGGGGCGGCGGTGTGCGCGTGGCGATGGCATGGTCGAGCTGACGGGTGGCGTTGCGGGTGAGGATATCCCCGGCCGTGGCCATGCGTTGATCCACCGGGGTGGTGGCAAGCACATCTTC
>NZ_JAWHTC010000006.1:0-178228 GCF_032586155.1 Aliisedimentitalea sp. MJ-SS2 | reverse complement strand
ATGGCACCAGACCCTGAAAAACCGCATCTTGCTGGAGAACTACTACCTGCCGGGCGACCTCAGGCAGCAGATCGACGGGTCCTGTCAGAAGGATTCGAGTTGAGCAGGGTAGGGTGGTTTTGTAACGTCCACCCATGACAAAACGTGACCCGTACAAGTACTTTCACAGCAGTCCCGAAATCATTCGCCTGGCGGTGATGCTGTATGTTCGCTTTCCACTTTCGCTTCGGAATGTCGAAGACCTGCTGTACGAGCGCGGTATCGACATCAGCCACGAAACCGTGCGCTTCTGGTGGAACCGGTTCGGTCCGATATTCGCGTCAGAGATCCGAAGAAAACGGGTTCAGCAACTTCGTGCCCATTCGAATTGGCAATGGCATCTCGACGAAGTTTTCGTAAAGATCTATGGTGAAACCCACTATCTGTGGCGCGCAGTTGATCACGAAGGCGAAGTGTTGGAATCCTATGTCACCAAGCGTCGTGATCGCAAAGCTGCATTGAAATTCCTCAGGAAAACAATGAAGCGCTTTGGAAAACCACAAGTAATCGTGACCGACAAATTACGCTCTTATAGCCCCGCGATGAAGGTTATCGGCAATGCTGACCGACAGGAAACCGGGCGCTGGTTGAATAACCGGGCCGAGAATTCACACTTACCTTTTCGACGAAGAGAGCGGGCGATGTTGCGTTTCCGCCGAATGCGAAGTTTACAGAAATTCATCACCGTTCACTCATCAGTTCACAATCATTTCAATCAGGAACGCCATCTTTACTCACGCGCAAGTTTCAAGCTCAACCGTGCCGCCGCTCTCGCTGAATGGCGCCAAGTTGGCGCGTCATAAAGAGCAGCGCCGCTGTCCTTGCAGAGACTGGTTCGCATCCGTCTGACAGCACCGCCACTTTTTCTCTTCTCACCATTTGGATAGTTTGCTGTATTTGGATGTACTCCCATGTTCTGTCGGGATTTCTCCGCGGAGAGTTATTGTACGCGCTTTCTTCGATTTGCCTCATTTGCTTTCCTTGAGTGGTAGAAAGTGAGGTGATTTGGGCAATAGCCCTTACTGGAAAGCTGACCAAGAATCTGGTGGCGCATCTGGGGTCAGGGCATCATGGCGACGGAACCGGTCACTACCTGGAGGTTGATCCGTCAAGCGGCGAAAACGCTGAACTGCTCGGTCGCGACTATCCGAAGTTGGATCAAGACGGGCCCGCGGGTTTTGGCAGACAACACACCATACCTGATCGATGGTCACGATCTCCGGGCCTTAGCGCGGCAAATGTTGGAAGCTAAAATGTTGGAAGCTAAGAGGTGGAAAAAGCCAAAGACGAACACGCACTGGAACTCCTTCGCTCGCCTGTGCTGCAAAGGCTACCATAATCCGTACCTGCCGATCGTCGGTTGCATTCACATTGCATCAGGAGAAGGGCAGGTATGGGCTAACTATCGCGGCCGATTTATCCGGATCGGGCAAGGCCCGCGTTGCCCCGCATAACAGAGTTTCGCTGTAGTTACTCTCAAGGTTGGCAATGCGGGACAAAAAGGCCGGTTCCGTCGAGCGATCGTATGGCGGCCTTGGCGGTCTTATACAAGAACGTGCTTCCATTGAGTCGGTGCCACACTGTCAATGGTTTGTTCGCTAAGGAGCTACACCTTTGATGTTCAACCCCTTTGGATTTGCACCATCGGGACCTAAACAACGACACTAGCCGACAATTTCACCACATCGTGATCTGCCCGCTTATTGACGTTCCTGCGCTGGAACCAATCAAACGCATCGAAACCGGGCGCATATTGCCCGGACAAACGAAGGGGCAGTCATGACAGGCGCCAGTAATCAATACACGATCACGCGTCGGCGGCTTTTGTTTAGCGCCAGCGCAGTCGGCGTGTTTCCTGCTTCGGTGGTGCACGCTCAATCCACGGTTTCTGCAGAGGTTCAGGAGGAAACGACGGCTGTTCGCCGCAATGTGTCGTCCTTCACAATCCATGACTGGCCGGATCACTTCGAACGCCTGGGACGTGGCATCATCATTTCCGACACGACCACCCGCGTGTTGCAGCATTGGACCGAGGACGGCGAGATGCGGATTTACCCGACATCCGTACCGTTGACGGACGAACTGACCAAGCGCGGATATACCGAGATCGTCGAGAAACGGAAGAACCCGAGTTGGGCGCCTACACCGTCAATGCGCAAGCGCAACCCTGAATGGCCGACCGTGATAAAGGGCGGCGACCCTCAGAACCCGATGGGCTCGCGGGCCTTGTACCTGTCCTGGCAGTATTACCGAATCCACGGCACCCATGACACGCGCAAGATCGGCAGGCGCTCGTCCAACGGGTGCATCGGCCTTTACAACGAACACATCGAAGAAGTTTTCGAACGTGCGACCATCGGCACGCAGGTGAAACTGATCTGATCATCCGTTGAAGAGGCTAGAATGGACAAGCTAACTTTGTTGATCGGCGGGGTCGTTGTTGCAGGCGCTGCGGTGATTTTTTTGAATGCCAGTCAAGATCCGGCTAGCGGGCGGTCGGGATCACTCGCAACCCCGGCAGCTTCGGGGGCCGGTGCGCCGATGGTATCCGTGAAAGTGCCAGATGACCTGAGCGCACTCGCCAAGATTGGCGAGATTGCGTTCAACGGCAATTGCGCCGCTTGCCACGGTGAGAACGCAACCGGCCTTGATGGTGCCGGGCCACCTTTGGTGCACAAGATTTACGAGCCCAGCCACCACGGCGATGCCGCTTTCTTTCTGGCCGTTCAAAATGGAGTACGGTCCCATCATTGGCGATTTGGCAGCATGGCCCCAGTGGAAGGCTTGACCCGCGCCGATGTCAAAGGCATCGTAGCCTATGTTCGCGAATTGCAACGGGAAAACGGGATCAATTAGGCGGTGATTTTGAGCGGCTTCAGATTTGGGCAGTGGATGGCGGCGGTAACAGTGCTTTTTGCGGGCCTGTTTCTGTTCGCCGATCAGGCATACGCCCATGGGACTCACGACGCTTCTCCGCCTGCCGCAGCGGAACAATCTCTTGAAGAGGCGCATGCAGAAAGTGGCCATCCCGGGCATTGCCATGGCGGTACGTTTTGCAGCGGTGTCGCGGTGATGATTGCTGCCTATTCTGCGCCTCAACTCAGCGCCCCCACCGCCCGAGCGGTGATTTCGTCGCCTGTGTTGCGGGCGTTGTCCATTACGCTTTACGATCCACCACCGCCGCGAGTTTTGTCCTGATTCAAAAAAACAATGCGCCCGCAGTCGGGCGCTGATTTCAATTTTTGACAGGACAAGATCATGAAAATCTCGAAACTGACAGCCGGCGCCATCGCCGCGTCGATCATTTCCGCCGCCGCCCTGGCACACGGCGGCGCAACCGGCATCGTCAAGGAACGTATGGACGGAATGGGCGTCATGAAGGAAGCCATGAAAGTGCTGACGCCGATGATGCAGGGCAAAACGGCCTATGACGCGGCCACCGTTCGCCGCGAGGCAAAGAATATCGCGGCACATGCCGGGAATGCCCTGACCAAGCTGTTCCCTGAAGGTTCGCTCGACAAACCCTCAGTGGCAAAGCCCGAAATCTGGCAGGATTGGGCAACCTTCACGGCCTTGGCAGATCAATTGCAAACCTTCTCCGACGGTCTGGCATCGGCATCAAAAAACGGGCTGATGATGACTGGCACGGCGCAAGGTGGGATGATGGGCAACACCACCACTATGGGGTCTGGCATGATGGGCTCTGGCACCATGATGGGCTCTGGTACCATGATGGGTGGTGGCATGATGGGAGGTGGTGGCATGATGGGCGGGCAACCTGATCCTGGTGCCCTGGCACAAATGCCAGCCGATGGCGTGTTCATGATGCTGAGCCAGACCTGTTCAGCATGCCATACGCGTTTCCGCACTGAATGAGCCTGTCAGATGAAACGTATCATTCGTTTGGGCCTTGCCGGTGCCGTTATGGCGTCGGCGGGTCTGGCTGCGGTGGTGGCATGGCCGATCGGCGTGCCGCCCCGACCCTTTGATTTGGCCGGAAATGTAGACCGCGGTGCCTATCTTGCGCGCGCCTCGGGCTGTATCGCCTGTCACACGGATGTCGCTGGAGGAGGTGCTCCGCTGGCGGGCGGTGTAAAGTTTGAGACACCGTTCGGCACGCTCTACTCGCCCAACCTGACAACTGACAAAGTGCACGGGATCGGGGGGTGGACATTGGAGCAGTTCGCGGTGGCGGTTCGTCAAGGGATTTCCCCGGATGGCCAGCCCTATTATCCGGCCTTCACCTATCCATTCTATGGCAATTTCACCGATCAGGACATTGCCGATCTCTGGGCGGCCTTCCAAACGGTCCCGCCAATGGCAAAGGCTTCGCAAGATCAGGACATGACCTTCCCATTCAATCAACGGTGGGGTCTGAAGCTATGGCGGGCGGCGTTTCTGGAGCCTCCCAGAACCAATCCCATTCCGGGCAATGATGATGTTTGGAATCGCGGGCGTTTGTTGGTCGAAGGCGCCGCGCATTGCGCTGCCTGTCACACTGGCCGCAACTTCGCAGGGGCCAGAAAGTCTGATACCGAGCACTTCAAAGGCAGCGATGCCTTGCCGGGCGGAGGCAAGGCCCCAGCGATCGACTTTGACTCCTTGAAAAAGAAGGGTTGGACGCTTGACAGCCTGGCCTTCGCTTTGCGCACCGGCATCACGCCCGATGGCGATGCGTTTGGCGGCGCTATGGGCGAGGTGGTTCTCTATGGAACGAGCTTTCTGACCGAAGAAGATCGCCGGGCCATGGCCACCTACCTGCTTGACGATCATTCGGGTGGGTGAGGTCAAAACAATGATGGAATTCGCAAAGAAAGGAATGCGTGTGGAACTCAATCGCCGGAAATTCATGGCAGGCGCAACGGCAATGTCTCTTGTGCCGAGCGTCGGGAGGGCCGCGACGGCCCCCCCCACGCTAGAGGCCAAGCCGGGGCGCGTGCGCCTGATCACCGCGGAATTCGGAGATTATCCCGAGACCGAGATTTGGGGATTTGGCGGAGGCGTGCCGGGGCCGATGATCCGGGCAAGGCAGGGCGACGTGCTGCAAAGGCGGCTGGTCAACAACCTGCCGCAACCGACCTCGGTACATTGGCACGGGTTGCGGGTGCCTAATGCAATGGATGGTGTGCCGGGCATGACGCAGGACGCCGTCGCACAGGGCGGTGAGTTCCTTTACGAGCTGCCTCTGAAGGATGCGGGAACCTATTGGTACCACTCGCACAACCAATCCACCGAACAGGTTGCTCGCGGCCTCTACGGTGTCTTGATCGTGGATGAGGAGCAGCCACCGGAGGTCGACCACGATGTCACCATCGTGCTGGACGACTGGCGGCTGAGCAAAAAGGCGCAGATCACCGACGATTTCGGAGCGATGCATGATTGGACCCATGCCGGGCGCATGGGCAATTACATTCATGCGCATTTGGCCCCGCAGATTAGTACGGTTGAGCAAAACCAACGGTTGAGGCTCCGCTTCGTCAACGTGGCAACGGACCGGATCATGTCGGTTTCGCTGAACGGCGTTGCCGGCAAGATCGTTGCCCGCGACGGCATGCCATTGGAAACGCTGGAAACCCCCGAGGTGATGGTGTTTGGCCCGGCCGAACGCGCAGACCTGATTGTCGATGTCACGGCAGCCGTCGGGGAAACGGTGCAACTGGTCATTCACGAACGCGACACCGGCTATCTGCTGGAAGAAATCGAAGTGACCGGACAGCACGCGAAAACCCCGCGCGGTCCGGTGCCACGCCTTCCCGGCAACCCGATCGAACGGCTGACTGACCTCAAGGCCGCGCGTTCGGTTCCGCTGAACATGGAAGGCGGAGCAATGGGGGGATTGCGTCAGGGCAAATACAAAGGCCGCGTGATGAGCCCGCAGGAACTGGTCCGGGAAGGTCAGATCTGGACGTTCAACGGCGAGGTGGGTTTGCCCGAGGCGCCTCTGATCACGGCGCAACGGGGCGAAACCATCCGGATACCGATGCAAAACAACACCGTGTTCCCGCATGCCATGCATTTGCACGGCACGCATTTCCAGGAGGTCCTACCTGATGGAACGTTTGGCCCTCTGAAAGACACCATCCTGATGGATGCGCGAGAAACGCGCGAGATTGCCTTTGTCGCCGACAACCCCGGTGATTGGCTGTTGCACTGCCACATGCTGTCGCATCAGGCCGCCGGGATGAAAACCTGGCTGCGAGTTACATGAGAAAGGAAACTTTAATGAAGCAACCACTCGCTGCGGCGGTTTTGGCTTGGCTTGCGTATGCCAGTCCCGGACTTTCGCAGGAACAGCCCGAAAACTCCGATCCGTCACGCGGTGCCAATCTTTATGCGGAAAGCTGCGCCAGTTGTCATGGTGTTGACCTTGAAGGCCAACCAAATTGGCGCACGCCCGACGAAAATGGTGTCCTGCCTGCGCCGCCGCATGACAAGACCGGGCACACCTGGCACCACGATGACACGATGCTGTTCAGCTATACCAAACTTGGCGGGCAGATCACGCTGGAGCGTGCCGGAATAACCAGCGCCAAAAGCGGCATGCCGGGTTTTGAAGAAAGCCTGTCGGATCAGGATATCTGGGACATCCTTGCCTACATCAAATCGACCTGGCCGAAACGCGAACGGATGGCTCAGCAGCAACGCACAGAAGCAATGAAATGGGGATCAGATTGATATGAGAAACGTATTTGCATGGATACTTGCGGCCATCTTGTCGTTTGGAGCGGCCATCGCGCAAGCGGATGAGTTGACCAAAGACGACGTGAAGCGGCTGGCCCTGGAAGCGATCCTGGAAAACCCGGAAATCATCATGCAGGCGGTTGATATTCTGCAGAAGCGCGAAGCCGAGGCAGAAGCCGCTACTGCCCAAAGCGTCCTTTCCGAGCAACGCGACTTGCTGGAAAACGACGCCAATGCGCCAGTCATTGGAAACCCGGCTGGCGATGTCACGATCGTCGAGTTTTTCGACTACAACTGCCCCTACTGCAAACGTGCTGCGCCCGTCATCCAGAACGTGATCGGAGACGATACCGGGGTCCGCGTCGTCTACCGGGAATGGCCGATCCTGGGCGAGGGGTCGGTCTTTGCAGCCCGGGCCGCTTTGGCCGCGCGGAATCAGGGAAAGTATGAAGAATTCCACTGGGCAATGATGGAAATGAAACCAAAAGCCAACGAAGCAACAGTTATGCAAGTGGCGCGTGACCTCGGGCTCGACTTGGCCAAATTGAAGGTCGATATGGAGGCACCTGAAGTGGATGACCATATCCGGATTTCAATGATGCTGGCGTCCAATCTCGGTTTCAACGGCACACCATCCTTCGTGATTGGCGACGCGCTCGCACCCGGTCTGGTGCCGGAAGAGGAAATCAAACGCCTGATTGCAGAAATCCGGGCCGACCGGTGACTACCACGCAGCAACCCGATAAAGCCCGCGCGCCACTTTAACGGCGCGCCCTTTGCGTACAAGCTGTGCAAGCGCCCGAAAAGTAGCCTCGTGCGAAAGCCCAATCTCACTGGCAAAGTCGACCACTTTGCCGGTGAGCCATCCGTCGGAGAGTGCGGCAAAAACCCGATCTTCCGCTTTTGGGATGGCGAGGATTTCCAGCTTGCGGCGATACCTCTGCACCTGTCCCGCAAATCTCTGTGCCAGAGCAAGCCCAAAGAGCGGATCCTGCGCCATCGCTTGCAGGATTTCGGTTTTGTTCAGGGCGATGACCGTCGAAGGCGTCTGCGCGACAGCATTGCAATGATAGGTCGGTGAAAACAGGGCCGCTTCTGCGAATGTATCGCCAGCGGCAGCGCGAAAGACCGGCACGAGATGGCCAGCTTCTCCGTATCGAACAAGCCGGATGTCTCCCGACGCCAGAAAGTAAATCGATGTGGTCTTGTCCCCCTGCAGAAAAAGCCGTTCTCCGGCGTCCAATTTCTTGGTGCTAGCCGCCGTTGCGGGCAGGTGGTCGAACGGTGGGGGGAGCATGGCATCCACACTCTTTGTGATTTCTATCATATTTAAGCCCCCTCAATTCAGCACAATCGAAAACAGAAAGCCACGAAAGGATTCAGGCAACATGAAGCGCATTGTCATAGCCGCAGCAATTCTTACTGCCACTGCCATCGCGGCGGCAGCGCAGTCAGGCCACACGCATTCAGGAGCACATTCCGCTCCAACGGCACCTGGGATTGCCGAACCAGGCCAGGGCGCGTTTGCTGCCATTGCGGAAATCGTCGCTCTGCTCCGGCATTCGCCGGAAACCGATTGGACACAAGTCGATATCGAAGGTCTACGGGCCCATCTCGTCGACATGGACAAGCTGGTAATGCATGCCGAAACTGAGACGTCGTTGGTTGAAGACGGGCTGGAAATGCGCATCCGGTTGACCGGAGAGGGTGGCGCGGCCGTATCGCGCATGATACCTGCGCATGGCCCTGTTCTCGCAGCGGAAACAGGCTGGGACAGTATTGTCGTGCATGACGGAGACGCGCTTGTATGGACGGTCAGGTCGAAGGAGAATCCGCGTCAGATACAGGCGCTTGGGTTTTTCGGCCTGATGGCCGTCGGTGATCACCACCGCGAACACCATCTCGGTATTGCGACCGGTCACGGTATGCACTGAGTCTAGACGGTGATCGTGCTGGGATAACCTTCCTTGTTCAGTAGCGCCGCCACGCCTTCGTCCGTAAGACAGCTTGAAACGCCGATCTCGCAGGCGACCCTGTCAAATGAGACCGTCGCGGAAGCCTCTGTTTCCCCAATCGCCTTTTCAATCGTGGCTTTGCTGTGATCGCATCCAATGTCGGGAACGTTGAAGACGGTCATTACGTGTCTTCAATGACCTTCAAATTCACCGCTACTCCGTTACTGTGCTGGAACGTCAAGACAATCACCTCTTTGTGAGGCTTGAGCAAAGTCATGGAGCGAAGCGTGTGAACGTAATACCAATGACAAGGCCACAGTCGGCTTCAAGGCTAGGTTCAACCGCGTCGTACTGGTTCTGGACACAATAAGGGGAAACGCCATGCAAACATTGAAGACAAATCGCCGGAACGTTTTGATGGGTGCCGCAGCCGCCTTTGTCGCGTCTTCGCTGCCTGCGCTAGCTCAAAACAACTCCACGCTCCATGTCATCAAAGACCCCGACTGCGGATGTTGCGGCGCTTGGATCAAGATCATGCGCATGTCAGGGTTTGATGTGACCGTGCAGAACGCGTCGAACGAAGCCCTCTATGGCTACAAGCTCAGGAACGGCATCACCGAAGAACTTGCCTCATGCCATACTGCGACGATTGATGGATACTTTGTCGAAGGCCATGTTCCACCGGCGGATGTTCGGCGCTTGTTGGCAGAACGCCCGGACGCAATCGGCCTGACGGTTCCAGGTATGCCTTATGGTTCGCCAGGAATGGGTCCGGAAAGTGAACGAGATACGTATAGCGTTTTGCTGATCAGAAAAGACGGCGAGACCGAGGTTTTTGCCCATTACAACGGTGCCTGACGCGGTTCCAATTGCGGAAACCCGGTTCTGACGACGCTGGAAGACGGGACTGTCGTTGCGGTCTGGGGCACCAATCACGGGGCGGGAGAGTTGTATTTCCGTCTGGTCGATGGGCCTGCGGTTTCTGATGGCGTCGCGGGTGAGGACGTGGCGGTTCAGCTGGACGCTGTGTTGACCGACACCGACGGCTTCCGCGTCCCTGACCGTTACGCTGAGTGGCTTCCTACCGGGCACCACGTTCAATCTCGGGGCCGCCGGTGGCAGCGTAGTGGGCGATCACTTTGAAGGCGATGGCGGCCGCGACAAGCTACAAGATTCTGGGGCGAGCCCGTCTGCAAGGGTGGGCTCGTCTCGCATTTTATCACAGTAGCTGGTGACCCGGGCAATGCGGGTTCCCGATCCGACACATATCCCGGTCAGAGCAAACAGACGTCGCGATCCGCACGTCGGTTGAGCGCAGTCTAATGCCAGCCTCGGCATTGCGTCGGCGTGTTCTGAAGCGGGTGAGTCGACTGGCGATTTCGCGGTAGATCCGCAGTTTCGGCAGTGCATGGTATTTGTACGTTGCGGTCGCGTCTTGTAGCCGAAACGTCGGCGGTGTCACCACCGGATACTGTTTGCTTCAGACCGACACCGACCGCGATTCACCTTATCCCATCCGCGTTGATACCGGGGTAACCCGCCCGCCGAGTCATTCTATTTTAACAAAATTGCAGGTTCATTCCACGGTCGTGTAAACGGCTGGTTTACCCCTCTCTTCGAAGCTTTGTGCGCTAGGGCAGCGAACCGCGTGTCCCGGTCCCATTGGGCGTTGACGCCCGCGATCAGCTTCAGGAGGTTTTCATGGGAAATCAGCTTTTGCGTGCAGCGGTATTCGGGATTTTCGCAGTGGGTGTTGCCGGGTGCACGTCGTCGAAACAGACACCGACGCGGAATGCCTTTGTGTCGACGTCCGGGGTGGCCGTTGGTGTGACACCGGTCCGAACCGCGCCTAACCGGGCTGTCCCCATGCAGATATATCTGACGGGCTATAGTTACTGGGACAACACGCCGCGAGGGTCAGCGCGCATTGCCCGGCCTGTGATCCATCGCCAGGCAGGCGGCACCGGCACCTACAATGATCCGATCACGGTTGCCGTCGGCCACTCGAAACGGGGCGGGCGCAGCCGGATGGACTTTCCGGCCGGCACCCGGTTCTACTTCCCAAGGATACAGAAATACGGGATCGTGGAGGATCTGTGCGGCGATGGCCCGCGCCCGCAAAACGGCCCGTGCCACTCGGGCTATTCCGGGTTGCCCTGGCTGGACATCTATGTCGGTGGCCGTTCGGTCAGTGCGCGCCAAGCGGATCGGTGCATGGCGTCGATCACCGGGGTGCAGGCAGCCGTGATCAACCCCGCCCGCGGCATGCCGGTTCAGGCGGGAGAGATTTCCCTGTCGACGTGTCGAGCGATTTGAGATGCGGACAATCCGGAGGTCGCCGTGTGACGGCGGCTAACTGGATCACCCTGTTCCGTGCAGGCTATGCGCGACGGCCTGAAGGATGACCGAATTGGTGTTCAGATCGGTATAATTGGTCGAGGTCTTGTTTGCCTTCAGATTGATGCTCGACGCGAAGCCGGTCTTGTTGCGGGCCGTCGCGCGCGCCCGCGCAAGAAGTTTTTCGGAAAGCGCGCCGGGCTTGTAGGCAGCCCAGAGATACGCGGCCTTGGTCGAGAAGGAGAGCAGCTTGTCCGCGGCCTCGGCGGTCAGGTATTGCGGTTCATGCCCGACCGTATCAAGCCGCCAGGCGCGCGGCCCGGCCCCCAGTTGAAGCCCCTGGTAGATGAACCAGGGCTTCTGGTCGATGGGTGTTTCCGAGACGCAGACCAGCCGTCCGGTGTCGTGATACTCTTCCTCCTGGGCGTAATAAAGCACGTCCGCCAGATAGGAGCTTTCGGGCGACATTCCCAGCTCGATCGCTTCGAGCAGAAGAGGTTCAGCGCCCAGCGGGCCAATGGCGGCAACGGTTTCGAGCAGCGCCACCTCGCCATCGGCCGGTGATCCGCCGGTGAACGTCTCGTAGGGAGAGACGATATCGTAGCCCCATCGGCGGAACGCCAGGGCAAGGTAGTGGGCGCAATGCGAGTTATACGTCGTGATCAGCTTGCGTTCCTTGAACGAGTGGAGTTCGCGGTTGGTAATGACCTTGTCGAACTCCCAGGCGGCCACTTGTTTTTCGAGCTCCTTTTCCAGGCCTACGCGGCGGCGGAACACGTCCAGAGCGGACAGAAGCCGCCCGGCGTCGCAGCCGTCAAAGGTCCAATCGCCCCAGTGAAAGCGATCTGTCCTGATCCAGCCCTGCGGCAACAACCGGTTTTCGGTGCGCCGGCCGGTGATGTTGGGCAAGATTCGTTTCATTCGCTTGATGGCTTGTTTCTTGTCGATCAACCCGAGTTCGGCAGCGGCTGCGATGGCGTTGATGTTGCTGCCCACATCCCACATAGTGACCGCTTCGTGAATGCTGCCGCCGGCGCCCTGGTTGACGGTTGCCGGGCACAGGCCGGTTGTGCGGTTGGTGTATTTTTCGATGAAGCTCCAGGCGTGTTTGGCATCTTCGAGCAGTTGCGGGTGCAGGTTCTGGGCGGGCTTGGCCGCCGCCTTTGCCGCCGAACCGGCGATCGCCGCGCGCGTCAGCCGGTGGCGTGTTTCCACCGGACCGTTGGAATGCATCTGGGCGACCATGTCGTGCAGTCCGACATACCGGGTGACCGCATCGTGGCGCAGATCGGACAGGGCCACCTGAATGCGTCGACGGGCAACCGGCGTGGAAATCTGGTCGGTTCGTATCAGGATGACCTTGTCGCGTTTCTGCGCAATGCGCTCCGACAACTCGCCTGCGGCCGTGTCACTTCGGACTTCAGTGACGGAAAGCTTGAGAAATCCGCATCCCTCTACCCCGGAAAGGTGAGGATCGTCCGAGACAAGCTGCAACCCGAAACCGGGTTTGATCTCGGTCCTCGCCGACAGGCCGACCGGGTGCCCCGGCTTGCAGGTTGTGGTGATCGGCGACAGCGTTTCCACGCCATCCTGCATACTGGACCAGAAGTGTGTTCCCGCATGTTTGGTCGTCACCGGAATTCCGGTTTGCGCGAGCCTTTCGGAAAGATCGCTAACCGCGCGCCGTTCGGCGTCGGTTGGGGTTTCCGGCAGGTCGATCAGGACCGAGACCAGCCGCTCGTTCACGAAATTATCGCGCAACCGCATGTCGGGCAGGGGCATCAGGGCAAGTTGACCGGCGGCTTCACGCTGCGCAAGGGCCTGACCCAGGCGCGTGCTCCAGCCGAGCAACTGCCCTTCGCTTGCCGCAGACACATCGCGCGCCGAGACGAAATAGATCAACTTGTTTTCGCTGCCCACCATATCGCGGTCGAAAACGAATTCCTTGCGCGGAGATATCCGGTAGCCACCGGAAAACCGCACCGAGGCGTCTTGCCATGCCTCGGAACGCACGGGTCGTTCGCTTTTCGGCAACACGACAACGCTGAACACGCCGGCAGCGCGCACACCGGCCGGGTTGGTTGGCGCCTCGGTTTCATGACACAGCACCGTCTGGATGGTGCCGGGCAGATTCTGCGGCGTTAGGATCTTGGCCAGGGCCTTCTTGGCTTCGAATATGGCACGGGATTGGAAATAGGGCGTCATGGTCGAAAGCTCGGGTATGTTCAAAGCGAATTCGACCCCGCCGCCGATTTGAACAAGCGCCTGAACCGAGCGCATCAATTCCTGTTTGCCAGCGGCCGCGTCCCGTTGGTCCAGAACGCAAGTGATCGGTATGCCGAACTCCGCAAGGTTTGCCGCGAAAGCACCAAGAAAAACTGGATCGGTATCAGCTGAGATATCGGTCAGCACGATACTTGTGGAGGTGATGACCGGGCTTGCCTGCACCGGATATCCGGAACCGGCGGCGAACAGTCCGGTGGCCGCCGCGGATTTGAGAAAACTCCGTCGTTTCATCACGCAGGCCTCCGGACGGGTTCATAACCGGTTCGTTTCATTTGCCCCCAGCCTGCAAGCGTGCCGGTGATGGCGCGCAGCACGGAACGATAAACCGAGAAGTAGAGCAATTGGCGATAGAAGAACCGCTGGAACGGGAACAGCCAGAGCAGCCGCATCTTTTCCTGGCCATCGGATTTCAGGGCGTAGGCCGCAACCACGAGATCAAGCATTGGCAGGATCAGGTAGGCCAGGATCAGGTGATTGGGGGCGGACGAAACCGCGGCGCCAACCTCGCCGCTCCAGGTGCCGGCCAAGAGCTTGTAGAGCAGGATGACCACAAAGATATCGGCAATCGGCGCAAGCAGCGGGAAGAGGTAGCCAAAGATCAGCATGTCCGGGATCGAAAACAGCCCGACCGCGCGGCCCTGGCGGAAGGCGCCCTTGTGCTTCCACGAGGTCTGGAACATGCCGAGCGACCAGCGCAGGCGTTGGGTCAGAAGCTGGCTGACGGATTCCGGTGCTTCGGTATAGGCAACGGCCTTTTCCTCATAGGTCACGCGGTAGCCGAAGCGGTTGACGGCAACGGTCAGATCGGCGTCTTCGGTCATCGTGTCGTTGCAATAGCGCCCGGCATCACGCACCGCCGCGACGCGCCATGCACCGATGGCCCCCGGCACGACCAGCATGCCGTTGACCAGGTCATAGGCACGGCGATCGAAATTCTGCGCGGTGACATATTCCAGAGCCTGAAGCCGGGTCAGCAGGTTGCGGCGGTTGCCAACCGTGATCTTGCCGGCCACAGCGCCGATTTTCGGGTTGCTGAACTGCCGGGCCAAGTGGCGGATGGCGTCAGGCGCGATCTGGGTATCGGCGTCGATACAAACGATCACCTCGGAGTCGGTATTGGCAACGGCGGCGTTCAGGGCGCTCCATTTGCCCTGATTTAACTGGGCAAAAACCTGGATGCGTGGATTGTGGAGGAAGCGCAGCAATTTGTCGAAGGTTCCGTCGGTCGAGCCATCGTCGATGATCATCACGTCGAAATTGCCGTAATCGCTGGCCAGCACGCTGTTGACGCAGCGGTTGATGACCTTTTCTTCGTTGTGGGCCGGGATCACGACCGTCACCTTGGGTTCAAAACCATCGTCGACCGGGCGCGACCGGCGGCGGAGAAGGGCAAGGATCAGGATGATCAGCGTCCGGACAACGCCGATGGCCAAAACCACCCAGAAAATGGTCTTGAGGCTGAACCAGGTCGCCGAGAAAAAGCCGAACGAGACCCGGTCGAACAACACCCATTCACCATCTGCTGCGGGCATCAGAGCCGCCGGCGTGGTGCCCAGAAGGTCGGCCAGCGAGGTGAACTCATAGCCTTGCGCCTTGAGCGTGCCGATAATGATCGGCAGGGCTTCGACGGTTGCGGTTCTGTCCTGGCCACCGTCATGCAACACGATGACATTGCCAACGCCGTTGTTGACCTCGTCGATGACGTATTTCGCGATGGCCTGTGCCGACAGACCTTCCCAGTCTTTCGGGACGATCTCCATTCCGGAAATGATCCCGCCCGAGGCCTGGACCTTTTCAAGCGACCAGACGCGGTCTTCGGTGATCGGACCACCGGCGCGCAGGAACGGTTCGCGGTAAAGTGATGTGGTGCGCCCGGTGTAGCCGGCAATCAGCTTTTTCATCATGCCAAGCTCAAGATCGCCGCGCGACCACGAGATCTGATCCATGCGTGGGTGCGAATAGGTGTGCGAGCCAACCTCGTGGCCCTCGTCGATCATCCGTTGCAGCAGGTCCGGCTCTTCCAGAACCTGCGTGCCGACAACGAAAAACGCACCCGGTGTCTGGGTTTCCTCCAGCACATCGAGGATGTCGCGGGTATATGTCTCGTGCGGGCCGTCATCGAAGGTCAGGACAAGCTTGTGCAATTCCGGCTGGCCATAACGCTCGAGAATGTAGGGTCGTGGGGTTTGTTCGTAGGCGATGTCCGCGATGCGGCCGGTGTTCGTATCGATATTCACCGTGCGAAAACCATTACGCGGTCGGGCGCTTACGCGAAGAAACGCGCCTTCGCCGCGATACGCGACATAGTTGCGGAAGCGCAGCTTGGACAGGTTCGATGCCAGTGCTTCGGCCGAGGCGCCGCCACTTTGCAGGGCAGTCCAGATGCCGGGGTCCTCGGTTCCAAGCGACCAGACCGCGACATCTTCCAGGCCCAGCGACTTGAGGGTCTGCAATTGGTTGTGGAACGATGCCGCGTCCAGAACCCAGAGCTTGTGATTGCGACCGTCGGTATCGCGGTAGGTTGCGAACGTGTTGCCGGTTTCCGGGCTGAAGACCGGTTTGGTCTTGCTTTCCGCCATCCGGGTCATGGCTTCGGCAAAGGCCAGCTTTTGCGGGACCGGTTTGCCAGTGGCCCAATCGGCGGCAAAACTGCCCAATGCGATGGTCAACCGGTCGGTGCCAACGACGGTCAAGGCGCGTTGAACCGTGTCGGCGAACCAGGCGTCGCCGGACAGAGGGGCAGGGGGGCTGCCGACCCAGGGATCCTGGAAGGCCTTGAGGATGACGGTATCGAAATGCCGGGTGATACGGTTGTCGGACCACACGTCCTGACCAGCACCAAAGATGCCGCAGGCCTGATGCCCGCCGGTCTTGAGCTTTTGTGCGAGGTCAGCGAACAGGCGTTCCTGCGTCAGCAACTGGGCCGCGTTCAATTGCCGGAAGTCGAGGCACAGGCCGGTGGCGTCAAGCTGCGCTGTCAGGTCTGCGAGGTCGCTGACGAGTGTGGCGCGGGTTTGCGGCATGCTCATCCGGGCAAGAAACCCATCGACGTCATAGCCGGTGTCGAGAATGACCGACGGCATGAGTTCGGGGTTGTGAGTGGCAGTGTTCAAGTAGGTTTCGACGGCTTCGCGGACGCTGTTGCTGGCAAGAACCGGGTTCAATTGGCCATCGATGACCTTGATGGTAATCCAGTCGGTAACAACGACATCAAGCGTGTCGCAGCTCATTTCGAGCGAGGACGGCGCCCACTGCAGTGCCGTTGGGACATAGCCAATAACCCGCCCACCATTGGTGTTGGCAGCTGTCGAAACCGCTCCGCCGCAGTTGCCTTGGTTCAGTTCCGCCGCATTGGCCGCCCAGAATGCACGGCTTTCGCGAAACGTTGCCTTGCTGTCATGCGAGTGATCATGCTTTGCTTCTTTGCCCGTGGTGTCCTGGGGTTGGACCGTGTCGATTGTCTTGATGTTCCACCACAGCGCAATCTCGTCGATCACGCCGGACAGGGAGATGGTTCCGGCAAAGAACACGCCGAGCCAGACCACCGCGACGAAGATCACCGACAGGGCCAACCGGCGCACCCGCTTCTTGCGGACCCGTGAGGCGTCGTAGAAAACCAGATCCCGGCTTGATTCCTCGACGTCGAACAGAAACGTGTACCTACCATTTGCCATCAGATGCACCCACAGCCTTGACGCCGGGATGCAGTCCTCTGCCTCCGGTCGGTCTCAACATGTGTCTCTGGTCGCTTTCGCGAATGCAGATCACGTTTGTTTCTGGTCGGTCTCATTTCGCGCATGAGATCAAAAACCCCGTCAGAGCCGTTTCAACAGAATCGGCGTCTGCCCCCACCTGATGACAGTATCTGATGTGGCAAAATTTGGGCAGAAAATTCGCAAATATGTCGAGAATGAGGAGAAATTCGCTCACAATTTGACAGCAATGAGGCCCAGTCCGCGATGATTGTTTACGTTTCGGAACCAAAGGGATTGGCCTATGGCCGCAATTGGGCGGCAAAAACCGTCGATAACAGGCGATTCATCCGGGAATCAGTCAAAAAAGTGCCTGCGCACGATTCGCGCCGGTGTCTTCGATTTGGAAACGGTGTATCTCCAACCCAATTCTTGACCGACTTTTCGCGAAAGAGGCATTTGTATGGCCTCAATTGACAGCTTTCGGAGGAAAACGTCATGATTCGCAGACTTGCAGTTCTATTTCTTCTCTTCTCGGTTCCCGCGGTCGCGGTCGCAGACAAGATGCCTCGTGGAGCACAGCCGGCGACGGCCCAGAAAATCGCCCAGATCTATGCCGGGAAAACCGACATGTGGGAGGAAAACTGTGGCGGCGGCATCTATTTCGCGCCCAATTGGCAGGCGCGGGCATGGTGCCAGGAACAACCAGAAAACCTTGGCGCCGGAAAATGGACGGTCGATAACCAGGGGGTCCTTTGCCAAAACCTGAACTGGTACTGGCCCAATGGAAACCGCGCTGGAAAATCCAAGGGTGAGACGGTTTGCATCTCGCATGTCGTTGATCGTGCAGGGAAAGTCTGGCGTTCGTGGCCCGGCGATTCCGAATGGTGGCCGGTCGACAACGACGCGGGCATGGTGCGCGGCTACAAATTCCAAAGCAACGTGCGGGCGACGCGATCAAAGCTCGGCCTCTGATCTCGTCACGGCCTTTGACATCCGCCCGCCCCGACACATTGAGTGTCCGGGGCGCAGACGGGTATTGACAGACAACCCCGAAACCAGGCGCGTCTAGTCGGTAACCGCACCCACCGAAGATGTGATCAGGGAAGGTGTGATCTGGTTGATCACGCGGCCCCACCGGGTCACCGGTTGCTCGGCAACGAAGACGATGTCGTTCGGGCGGAGTTCGAACCTTGTCGCAAGGACGAGGTTCGCCACGTTGCGCGCATCGAGATGCCGGGCCGTTACTCCCGAACCGGATTGGGCACCGCGCAGAACGTAAACTTCGGCAATGTTCCCGGTTTTGGTCGGAACGCCTTGGGCGCTGTCAAAGAGCGCGTCGGCAAGGCTGGCCTTGCGTCCGAATGGCATGGTGTAACGGCCTTGGGCGCCAACTTCGCCGGCCAGATAGACATAGTCCCGGTCTACGGCGTCCAACTCGACCCGGGTCTGGTAGTTCGAACGGGCTTCATTCAATTCCGACCGGCGCAGGTTCACCTCGGCGTTAAGCTGGCTCAGCGACAGCTTGCGCGCGTTCTGCCTGAATTCCGACAGGCGGATTTGCTGTTCGAAATAGGCATGCGCCAGGTCGCTCAGGGCTTTCCGCAGGGCGGTTCCGTGTCGAATGCGCGGGTGCAACCCTGGATTTTCCAGCATGTACCAAGGACACGGAGTCGGTCACACGGCACCTGCGGGTGACGTCACGTAGCTAGGCTGGCGGACCTTGCGCAACAGGGCGGATTTCGTGCTTTGATGGGGCGGAAGCTGGAAGGGAGACTGTCGTGCTGCAGGGTGTTCGAATCGTCGAGGTCGAAGGGCTCGGACCGGGACCGTTCACCGGGATGTTGTTGGCGGATCTGGGGGCCGAGGTGATCGTGGTGCATCGCAAGGGCGGTGCCGCGACGCCGGGCATGCCTGAGCAGTCGATTTTGGATCGCGGAAAACGCTCGATCGAATTGAACCTCAAAGATCCGGCTGACATCGAGATTTTCATGGCGCTGGTCGCGAGCGCCGATGGCCTGATCGAAGGGTTTCGGCCCGGGGTTATGGAAAAGCTGGGGATCGGCCCAAAGGCCTGTCACGCACGGAATCCAGGCCTGGTTTTTGGTCGCATGACCGGCTGGGGCCAGGAAGGGCCGCTCTCAACGGCGGCCGGTCATGATCTCAATTACATCTCAATGGCGGGTGCCGCGTGGTATGCCTCGGATGCGGGCGACGCGCCATTCACGCCGCCGACACTGGTGGGCGATATCGGTGGCGGGTCGATGTATCTGGCGGTTGGGATTCTGGCCGGGATCATGCGGGCGCGGGCCACAGGTCAGGGCACAGTGGTGGACGCCGCGATCTATGATGGCTCGGCGCATATGATGAACCTGATGATGACCATGCGCCAGACCGGGAACTTTGGCGTGACGCGCGGGGCCAACTTGTTGGATGGGCCGCACTGGAGCCGGTCGTATTCCACGTCAGACGGTGGTTTCATGAGCGTGCAATGTCTGGAGCCGAAATTCTATGCAATCTTCCTGGACCTGATGGGACTGGCCGAGGATGAGGCATTCAGGGCGCAATATGACAAACGAAGTTGGCCCGCGTTGACCGAACGACTGGCGGCGATGTTTGCCGAGAAACCGCGTGCCCATTGGGAAACGCTGTTCCTGGGGACGGATGCGTGCGTTGCACCGGTTCTTAATCCCGAAGAGGCCGCGGCGCACGAGATGAACCTTGCGCGCAAGACCTGGCACGAGAACGATGGTGTGTTGCAGGCCGCCCCGGCGCCGCGGTTTTTGGGCACGGCGGAATGGACCCCGCCACCGATCCCGATGCGGGGGGACCACACAAAAGAGATACTGGCCGAGTTGGGCATGGATGAGGGAGACGCCGCATGAGTGGATATGAACCCGCCTGGATGGATGACGAGTTGCGCATGTTTGGCGACGCCATTTCCAAGTTCTACATGGCCGAGATGGTCCCGCATGAGGGACGCTGGCAGAAACAGGGCCATATCGACCGTGATTTCTGGATGAAGGCCGGCGAGATGGGGCTGCTCTGTGCAAGCGTGCCGGAAGAATATGGCGGTATGGGCGGCGATTTTCGCCACGAGGCGATCATTACCACCGAACAGTTTCGTGCCGGGGGTGTGTCCGGGTTTGGCAACAGCGTGCATTCGCAAATCTGCGCGGGCTACATCCTGGATTATGGTACCGAAGATCAGAAGAAACGCTGGTTGCCGAAAATGGCGACCGGTGAAGCGGTCTGTGCCATCGCCATGACCGAGCCGGGTACCGGGTCGGATTTGCAGAACGTGCGCACAACGGCGCGGCTTGAGGGCAATGAATATGTGATTAACGGCTCGAAAACTTTCATCACCAACGGCCAACAGGCCGACCTTGTGATCGTGGTGGCAAAAACCGGGGACGAGGCCGGGGCCAGGGGCATGTCATTGATTGTGGTGGAAACCGACGAGGCGGAAGGCTTTCGCCGCGGACGGAACCTGGAAAAACTCGGGCTCAAGAGCCAGGACACGTCCGAACTGTTCTTCGACAATGTTCGGGTCGGCCCCGAGAATCTGTTGGGGGGTGAAGAGGGGCAGGGCTTCTATCAGTTGATGAAGGCTTTGCCCCAGGAACGGCTGGTGATTGCCATCGGTGCAGTGGCCGTGATGGAGAAAGCCTTGCAGGAAACCGTGGCCTATACATCCGAGCGCAAGGCCTTCGGCAAACCGCTTCTGGCGCTTCAGAACACGCGGTTCAAACTGGCCGAGGTCAAAACCATCACCCATGTTGCGCGGGTTTTTGTCGATGATTGCGTGGCGCGGCACATGCGTGGCGAGCTGGACGCGACCACAGCCAGCATGGCGAAATGGTGGTGCACACAGATGCAATGTGACGCGGTGGATGAGTGCCTGCAGTTGCATGGCGGTTACGGCTACATGATGGAGTATCCCATCGCGCAGATGTATGCGGATTCGCGGGTGCAGAAGATTTATGGCGGGGCCAACGAGGTCATGAAGGAACTAATTGCACGCAGTCTGACCGAACTCTGACGAGTCGGGATCACAGGCTGTAGCAGCGTTCGGCGAATTCTTCGGGCACGTCGCGAACCGGTTTGCCGCCGACGGCATCAAGCATCTGGCTCAATTTCAACTGGATTTTACGGTCCTCCTGCACCACGCGCAGAACTTGGCCGTTTCGCTGCGGCACCTTGACAAAGGCGCAGCCCGAAACAACATGGCCGTCGCCCGCTCTGGCGGATGACAGGCTGATCACCAGTTGCGGCAGATCCTCGATCACGCCGTCGAATTGGAGAATCACTGCCGCCGTGGCCTCCGGGTCCATCAGAAGGCGACATTGGGCGACGCCGGCGCGGGGGCGGATGAATTCTTCGTTCGGACTGCTGCAGGCGCGGCGGGCGGCGTTGATCAACCGCTCGGGGTCTTCGCTGAAGAAGGCCGACGTCACCTGCATGTTCCTACCCGGAACAGCGACTTCTGATGTTGCGGTTTCGCAGCCGGCAAGAAGTGCGGCCACAAGCGGAAGTGCAAAGGAGATTCGCAACTTTGACTTCAACATGTGTTCCTTTTTCCACGAATGGCGATGCAATCTCGAAGACCGCAAATTTTTTTTACCATCGCCCAAATTGTTAACGACTCTGTCCTGCGCCGCGATCCGAAAGTTTTAGCGAAACCTCGGGAAAGGCCCATAACTCAGCCGAAAACCTACTGTTTCGCCATGTTCACCCAAGGTCAAGTCCAAGCCTGTTTCCGGTCGCCGAGCTTGTGGATGAATCACCTCGGCGCGCACAAGGGGTTGTGGCTCTGTTACGGTCAACAACAAAATCCGGGAAATTTATAAATAAAGAAGTTGACCCATATGGGGTGTCACGGCAAATTGTGCAGGCCGGTGAGGGAGCCACAACATATAGTGGCGCGAGAGCTAGGCAGGGACAAAAAAGAAACCGTTAAACTAACCGGCGACTAACGCTGGACAGATTGCGTGGCGCAGAGGATGCGGTACGCGCCCGGTTAAGATTTGCCTTTGCTGAAACCCCGACTCTGGTGTGTCTGGTCAATCGGAACGGCGATTGCTGGGCATTGGGGAAACAACGCTGGGACTATGGGGCAGCAATGAAAATTGAAAGAAAATTCACCAAGGCAGGTCAGGACGCATACGCGGAACTGGAATTCGTAAAAACCACTTCGGAAATTCGAAACCCGGACGGCACCACCGTATTCAAGCTGGACGAGGTGGAAGTACCCGCAAGCTGGAGCCAGGTGGCCTCGGACGTGATTGCACAGAAATACTTCCGGAAAGCGGGCGTTCCGGCGCGGTTGAAGAAGGTCAAGGAAAAGGGCGTGCCCGAATTCCTTTGGCGCTCGGTTCCCGATGGCGACGATGTCGAGATTGGTGGCGAAACCAGCTCGAAGCAGGTTTTCGACCGGCTGGCAGGGGCCTGGGCCTACTGGGGCTGGAAGGGTGGCTATTTCACCACCGTGGAAGACGCGAGCGCCTATTTCGACGAAATGCGCCACATGCTGGCGACCCAACGCGCGGCCCCGAACAGCCCGCAATGGTTCAACACCGGTCTGCACTGGGCCTATGGCATCGATGGCCCGGCGCAGGGGCATTACTATGTCGATCACGAAAGCAAGAAGCTGACCCGCTCGAAATCATCCTACGAACATCCGCAGCCGCATGCCTGCTTCATCCAGTCGGTCGGTGATGATCTCGTGGGCGACGGCGGCATCATGGACCTCTGGGTGCGTGAGGCGCGTCTGTTCAAATATGGCTCTGGTACGGGCACCAACTTCTCCAGCTTGCGCGCCGATGGCGAAGCGCTGTCGGGTGGCGGCAAATCCAGTGGCCTGATGGGATTCCTGAAAATCGGTGACCGGGCAGCGGGCGCGATCAAGTCGGGTGGCACCACGCGCCGCGCGGCCAAGATGGTGATCGTCGACGCCGACCACCCGGATATCGAGGAATACATCAACTGGAAGGTCAAGGAAGAGCAGAAGGTTGCTTCGATCGTCGCCGGCTCGAAGATGCACGAAGAGAAGCTCAACCTCATCTTTGGTGCCATTGGAAAATGGGATGGCGATCTGAATGACGCGGTTGATCCCAAGAAGAACGAGGCGCTGAAAACGGCGATCCGCGAGGCCAAGAAGGTCGCGATCCCGGAAACCTACGTCAAGCGCGTGCTGGATTATGCCAAGCAGGGTTACGCCAGCATCGAGTTCCCGACCTATGACACCGATTGGGATAGCGAGGCCTATGCCTCGGTCTCGGGCCAGAACTCGAACAACTCGATCCGCGTCACCGACGCCTTCCTCAAGGCGGTTGAAGAGGACGCCGATTGGGAGCTGATCCGCCGCACCGACGGCAGCGTCGCCAAGACCATCAAGGCGCGCGATCTGTGGGAGCAGGTCGGCCACGCAGCCTGGGCCTGTGCCGATCCGGGCATCCAGTATCACGACACCATCAACTCGTGGCACACTTGCCCCGAAGACGGTGAGATTCGCGGTTCAAACCCTTGTTCCGAATACATGTTCCTGGATGATACCGCCTGTAACCTGGCGTCGATGAACCTGCTGACCTTCCTCAAGGATGGTGTGTTCCAGGCCGAGGACTACATGCATGTGACCCGTCTGTGGACGATCACGCTGGAAATCTCGGTGATGATGGCGCAGTTCCCGTCCAAGGAAATTGCCCAACTCTCCTATGACTTCCGCACGCTGGGCCTTGGCTATGCCAACATCGGCGGCCTGCTGATGAACATGGGGCTGGGCTATGACAGCGACGAAGGCCGCGCCCTTGGCGGTGCGCTGACCGCGATCATGACCGGTGTCAGCTATGCCACCTCGGCCGAGATGGCTGGCGAGCTGGGTCCGTTCCCAAGTTACGAGCGCAATGCCGAGCACATGCTGCGCGTCATCCGCAACCACCGCAACGCCGCCTATGGCGCGACGGAAGGCTACGAAGGTCTGGCGATCAAGCCGGTGCCGCTCGACCTGGCAAACTGTCCGGATGCGAAGCTGGTCGATCTGGCCATGGCGGTGTGGGACGAGGCCCATCGTCTGGGCGAGGTCCACGGCTATCGCAACGCACAGGTTTCTGTGATTGCGCCCACCGGCACCATCGGCCTGGTGATGGATTGCGACACCACAGGCATCGAGCCCGATTTCGCCCTGGTGAAATTCAAGAAGCTGGCCGGTGGCGGTTATTTCAAGATCATCAACCAGTCGGTGCCTGCCGCGCTTGAAAAACTCGGCTATGGCAGCGCCCAGATCGAAGAAATCATCGGCTATGCGGTGGGTCACGGCACGCTTGGCAATGCGCCGGGGATCAACCATACCTCGCTGATCGGTCATGGCTTTGGTCAGCCGGAACTGGACAAGATCGAGGCGGCGCTGGAGACCGCCTTCGATATCCGCTTCGTGTTCAACCAGTGGACCCTGGGCGAGGATTTTTGCACCAAGACGCTGGGCATTCCGGCTGAGAAGCTGAATGATCCGACGTTCGACATGCTGCGACACCTGGGCTATGCCCGCGCCGACATTGACGGGGCCAATGACCACGTGTGTGGCACCATGACCCTTGAGGGTGCGCCACATCTGAAAACCGAACACTACCCGATTTTCGATTGCGCCAACCCCTGCGGCAAGAAGGGCAAGCGTTATCTCAGCGTCGACAGCCACATCACCATGATGGCGGCAGCACAGAGCTTTATCTCGGGGGCGATCAGTAAAACGATCAACATGCCCAACGATGCCACCATCGAGGATTGCCAGAAGGCATACGAGCTGTCGTGGTCGCTCGGCATCAAGGCCAACGCGCTCTATCGTGACGGCTCGAAACTGAGCCAGCCTTTGGCAGCGGCTCTGGTCGAGGATGACGAAGAGGCGGCAGAGGTTCTGGAAAGCGGCTCGCCGCAAGAGAAAGCCACGGTACTGGCCGAGAAGATCATCGAAAAGGTGATCGTCAAGGAAATCGTCAAGTCGCACCGCGAGAAGATGCCGGAACGCCGCAAGGGCTATACCCAGAAGGCGGTTGTCGGGGGCCACAAGGTTTACCTGCGCACCGGCGAGTATGAAGACGGCCAGTTGGGCGAAATCTTCATTGACATGCACAAGGAAGGTGCCGGCTTCCGGGCGATGATGAACAACTTTGCCATCGCCGTGTCGGTCGGTCTGCAATACGGCGTGCCGCTGGAAGAGTTCGTCGATGCATTCACCTTCACCAAGTTCGAACCGGCCGGCATGGTGCAGGGCAATGACTCGATCAAGAACGCGACCTCGATCCTCGACTATATCTTCCGCGAACTGGCTGTCAGCTATCTCGACCGCACCGACCTGGCGCATATCAAACCCGAAGGCACCGCGTTTGATGACCTGGGTCGCGGCGAAGAGGAAGGGGTGTCCAACATCGCCGAGATGTCGGAAACCGCTGCAACCCGCTCGCTCGAAGTGCTGAAACAGATCAGCTCGACCGGCTATCTGCGCAAGCGTCTGCCGCAGGAACTTGTGGTGCTGAACGGTGGTCAATCCGTCGGCGCCACGGCGCTCGACGGGGCCGACCCGGAAGTGGCGCTGCAAACGCTGGTGCCCGAGACCGCCAAGTCGAATTCGGGCGGGGGCGGGGACGCCACCATGCTGGTCAACGTCAAGACCCGCAGCACCTCGGCCACGGCGACGGAAACCGTTGCCAGCGCATCGACCCAGATGGACGCGCGCACCAAGGCCAAGATGCAGGGCTACGAGGGTGAAGCCTGTGGCGATTGCGGCAACTACACGCTGGTGCGCAACGGCACCTGCATGAAATGCAACACCTGCGGCGCGACGAGCGGGTGTAGCTAAAGAGATCCGGGGCGGGTGCGCTCGCCCCTGACGACGTTCAGGCCGCAGGCAAAAACCGGGCGGTAAACTAATGAGTGAGCCTGAACGGCGAAACTAACGGGGGGCCATTGGCCCCCCTTTTTTCGTACTGCATTCGCCGCCGGTCCCCGCTGCGCTCAGCAGAGCGTAAGGGCGGGGCGGCGGGGTTCTGCCGAGCCCCGGTCACAAGGTTTCATGGCTGATTGCCGCTGAAATCCGCAGGTTACGCAGGCGCAATTCTGCCCGCTTGGATCGGCGGAATTTTACCCGGCTGATACCCGCTTGGGGCGAGTGGAGTTTCCGGCGGCGATTGGCGTGAAACGGGCAGCCCGCAGCGCAGGGGTTTCGTTGCGGCGTCACCTGGGGCCAGTTGGCGGCGAAAGCAAGGATGCTTTCCCAAGACCAACAATGGAGACACGGAACAATGACCCATATGAGCAAAACCCTGGCCGCGCTTGGCCTGATCCTCAGCCCGACACTTGCCTTTGCCGCCGTCGAACTCGACGCCAACGGTGACGGTATGATCACCATCGAAGAGATGCAGGCGGTCTACACCGACACCACGGCCGAAGCGTTCTCGGAGATGGACACCAATGGCGACGGTGCGCTGGATGACGGTGAAATGCAGGCCGCGCAAGAGTCCGGGTTGATCAAACCCATTTCGGACGGCTGATCCGCCTAACCCCTAGGCGGGCATAGCCCGAGCAGCCTCCGGTGGACCCCAAGGCCGGGGGCTGCGCTTGACAGATCGAATGAAGGGTCAGACCCGGCTGCGCGCCGCAAGCAGCCAGATCAGCACAAGACCAAACGAAGCAATCGCGTTCCAACTGGCCATGGACAGGGTGAACATCTCCCACGGCACCTCGTCGCACATGACGATCCCGGTAGGGGTATCCATGCTGAGAAGATCGCTGCCGGACAGGCCGCCCAGGGCATCGCCGCCGCCAGTGCAGCTTTCTGGACCTTTCCACCAGGCGCGTTCAACCCCGGTGTGGTAGACGCCGATACCACTTGTGGTCAGCGCCGCCAGAGCCCCCAGAAGCGGCAGACCGCGCCCCGGGATCATCAGGGCCAGCATGCCGATGGCGATTGCGGCGATATGCGGATAGCGCTGCCAATAGCACAGCTCGCAGGGCGGCAGTTTCATCACGTATTGAAAAAACAGCGCACCAAGCATCAGCGCAGCGGATCCGCCGGCGGCAAGGAAGACCAGGTTGGGGCGTGTCAGAAGGTTCATAGGTACCTCACCACATAGAATCCGCCCAGAAGCAGGGCCACAAACAAGATGAACATAAGACCAAGGCGGCGCTCGATGAAATCACGAATGGGTGCGCCGTACTTCCATAGCAGGGCGGCCACGATGAAGAAACGCAACCCCCGCGCCAGGATCGAGGTGGCGATGAAAGTGCCCAGCGGCATGCCGGTCCAACCCGACATGATGGTGATCACCTTGTAGGGGAAGGGGGTCATGCCCGCTGTCAGCACCGCCCAGAAGCCGAAATCGTTGAATCG
Source organism: Aliisedimentitalea sp. MJ-SS2 (assembly GCF_032586155.1). Taxonomy (NCBI): domain Bacteria; kingdom Pseudomonadati; phylum Pseudomonadota; class Alphaproteobacteria; order Rhodobacterales; family Roseobacteraceae; genus Aliisedimentitalea; species Aliisedimentitalea sp. MJ-SS2. Next base: position 150,860 of record NZ_JAWHTC010000006.1, on the reverse strand, counting down.
GGTGTTGAAGGATTCCATCGCCTCGGCCTTGCCCATGCTGGCCAGGATCGGCTGGCCGATTTGCTCGTATGCCAGCGCGCCGATGGCATAGCCCAGAAGCCCACCCAGAACCGAAGCCACCAGTGCCACCCCGGCAATGGCGAAGGCGCGGTTGGGGCGGGCCAGAATCATCGGTATCATGATCACGTCCGGCGGGATCGGGAAGACCGAGCTTTCAATAAAGGCAATCAGAGCCAACACCCACATGGCGCGCGGATGATCCGCAAGCTGCATGGTCCAGGTGTAAAGGCCGCGTAACATGGATGTCTGCTCGTTTTTCTTTGCCCGGTTCATGGTTGTGCCGAGCCGTTGTCTTGCCTCTATCACACTCGAACGGAGGGGAGAATGCAAAATGCCCCGGAGGAAGCCGACATCTGCGGTGGCTGGAACGCGTTTTTGCTCTTTTCCACCGCGCACCATCGCGCTACATGGGGGGACGCCATGCCAAATGCCCAAGTGGTGGAATTGGTAGACACAGGGGATTCAAAATCCCCCGGCTTAACGGCCTTGCCGGTTCGAGTCCGGCCTTGGGTACCATGGCGTTTTTCATTCAGCCGCGTCCGCAAGGACCAGTAGTCGCTTTTCCCGGCCCCCGGCATGGATCGAAAAGCGCGATCCGATTCGACCTCGTTTTCCTGGCGATCCATTGTGATCGTGGCCAATTTGAAGGAATTTGGAGAATTGGTTCTGCAACAGTGGTCAATCCACACAAGGTTATGTGGCGCGGAGTCCATTTTTTGCCACAATTGCGACATGGGCGATTGTTTCCGTGCTGGAAACGGATCACCGGGCTATCCCGTGCGACAGGACCCCGCCGATTTTGCGGTTCAAGCTTTTAAACATTGGCGTAATCCCGTTTCCTGTTGTCATTCGCATACGGAAACAATCACCGGTAACGCGTTAAAATCTCGGCGAATTCCTGCCGGAATTGGGCGGAAAGGGGGCCGAAACTGCCTTTTTTCGGTCAAATTCCGGTTTGTTGGGTCCGGTTTGGAAGGTATCACTGTCGTTGCTCGACTGGGGGCATGTTTCTTGGCCATGGGGCGGCCGCTGAACTGTGATGCATTGGAGGATGCGAAAAGGAGTGTCAGCTGTGATCCGCCACAGGGTCCGGCCCCGCGAGAAAGCCGCCAGACCGGTGTGAAACCCCCGTCTAAGGTTGCTTTGCCTTTTCATTTCGTTCCGACGCGTTGTGCAAGAAGCTGACGTTTGCGCGCCCGTACCGCGATTGGGCGCGTGGTCAAAGGCCGGGGAGGGCGTTCCCGGCACGATTGAAAGGGTCCGTACTATGGCTGATCAGATGGTCAATTGGGAGCTTTCCGGAGTCCACGGTACCGACACGGACGATGGCAGCGTCGACGCCTTTGAATCCTCCGGTGCATCGAATGAGACCATGGCCTTCCGCGACATCGAGAGCATCGATTGTTTTACACCGGGAACGATGATTGCCACGCTCAAGGGTGAGCGTCTGGTTGAAGAGTTGCGAGAGGGCGACAGGATCATTACCCGCGACAACGCCATTCAGGAGATTCGCTGGATAGGTTCGAAGAACCTGACCGGCCACCAACTCGCCCGCCAGCCGAATCTACGTCCGATCCTGATCCAGAAGGGCGCGCTTGGCGATAATCTGCCGGAATACGACCTCATAGTGTCGCCGCAGCATCGCGTGCTGACGACCGGTGACAAGGCGCAGCTATACTTTGAAGAGCGTGAAGTTCTGGCCGCGGCCAAGCACTTGACCGACCTGAAGGGCGTGGACGAGGTCGGCACTCTGGGCGTGACATATGTGCACATTCTGTTCGATCGGCACGAGGTGGTGCTTTCGAACGGTGCCTGGAGCGAAAGCTTTCAGCCTGGCGTGGCGTCGCTTGAACGGCTTGGCCAGCCACAGCGCGAAGAGGTGTTCGCGCTCTTTCCCGAACTGAACAGCAAGAAAGGCATTAACAGTTTCCAGGCCGCACGCCGGTCACTGAAGAAACACGAAGCCCGTTTGCTAGCGCACTGAGAAGCGGCCGGGCAACGGGTTGATACAACAACCGTTCGGGGCCGATCGAAGACGCGGCCTCGGGTATCTGACAGAGACAACCGAAATATGCAGCGTCCGGGCATCCATGCCTTTTGCTCGGACACCGGGAAGGGGTGAAAATCCCTTCCCGTTTTTGGTGTTTTTCCGCAATAAAAACGCGGCTTGACCGCAAAAACCCCCCGGTGTTGGTAAAAACTGGCCACATCCGGGCGCGATTGTTTCCATGTAACCGTTTCCATGTAAGCGGCCCATAAAGAGGCTGCCGGAAGACAAGTAATCAGTAGAGCGAGCAGCAATGAGACCCGAACTTGCATTTCCCGTCAATATGCGCCCAAGGACAGTAGATATGGATGGCAGCCAACATGATGGCGTTTTTGTTCTGAAACCACGCCTTCTCGGTGTAGGTGAAGACAAGATCATCGGTGGCCCATCGGGCCAATCCTATCAGAAAATCGATTTGTCACAGTTGACCTATCCGGTCGACATTGACTGGTCGAGCCCGGATTGCGGCTCGATCACCGACGGAGCCGACACAATCGTCTTTCAGGGTGTGGACGAGATTATCCTGCCCCCATGCATGCGGGAGGCCGCCTCGCCGCCGACCGAATTGGCCTCCTAAGGCTTGTGATTTCCTGCGTGTTGACCGGTCCCATCCCTCCAGGCCGCCCATTCTTGCGGTGTGTCAAGATCGATCAGTGCGCGGACGCCCGGCAAGGCAATCAGGCGCGGGGTTTCCTCTCTCAAAGCCATACGCGCGCCTTGATCGCCCCTGAGTTCCGCAAGTCGGGGGAACAGACGTTTCGGAATAACAACGGGATGGCCGGGTCGGCCATCCGAACTCGTTGCGCGATGGACCTTTGTCGGATCGGTGCGAAAGGTGTCCAGGACATGGCAAAGATCGCCCGTGCCCAGATCGGGCATGTCCGGCAAGGCCACCAGTACACCGGTATAGTCGTGGTCCGAAGCGTATGACGCCGCTGTTCGAAAAGAGATCGCCATCCCCTCGGACCCGTCGATTGTGAGCAGGGTCAGTTCCGCTGCGTCGAGTGGCGTCAGCACCGCGCGCCTGTCCGGATGATCCCGTGACAGAGTGACCAGGACATCGGTGCCGGTGGCAAGCGCCCGGCGGGTCTGGCGTGTCAGGATTGCCTCGCCGTCGATCTGCTCCAGAAGTTTGTCACGGCCCTGCATCCGGCGCGAGGCACCGGCGGCAGGGATCAGGATCAGAACATCGCTCATGGCGGCATGTTAACCGCGCATCCTGGCCCCGTCTGCATCAAAAAGCGGGGTGGAGATTTGGATCGCCGCGCGCATCTGGCCAAGGATTTCGATCTCGACCGCAAGCCCGTCTTCAGCTACATCGGTGGGGATCAACCCCATGGCGATGCTCTTGCCCGCGTGATGCGAGTAGCCACCCGAGGTACAGAAGCCGATCACCGCACCATCATGCCAGATCGGCTCATAGGCGACGACATCGGCGTCATCGGCGTCGATCTCGAAGGCGACAAGGGTGCGTTCAGCGCCTTTTTCCCGTTCGGCTAATGCGGCATGTTTCCCAATAAAATCAACCTCTTTCGACCAGTTGATAAAGCGATCCATACCGGTTTCACCGGGCGTGTAATCGGGCGAGAACTCGCGCTGCCACGAACCGAAGAACTTGTCGAGCCTGAGCGACATCATCGCCCGCATGCCGAACGGTTTCATCCCGTGCGCCTGACCCGCGTCCCAAAGCGTCTGCCACAGGCTGCGTTGTGCCATAGGATCGCAGTAGATTTCAAACCCCAGATCGCCGGTATATGAGACCCGCTGCACGAGACAATCGACCATGCCAACGGTGAGGTGGCGGATGTCCATGAAGCGCATGTCCGAAATGTCGCTCAGCGTGCAGTCCTGCAGCACCTCGCGCGCCTTTGGTCCGGCAATCTGGAAACCGTTCAGCCGGTCCGAGATGTTCTCGACATGCACGCCATCGGCCTCGTGTTGCTCGAACCAACGCATGTGATAGGCCTGAGAGCCATAGCTGGCGGTGAGTTGGAAGGCCTCGTCGCTGAGGCAGGAAATGGTGAAATCTCCGATTAGCCGGCCTTTTTCACTCAGCATCGGGGTCAGCGAAAGCCGCCCCGGCTTGGGCAGGCGCCCGGCCATGATACGGTCCAGCCAGCCCCGCGCATTTGCCCCCGTGACAAGGTATTTGCCGAAATTGTGCACCTCGTTGATGCCGACAGCCTCGCGCACCGCCTTGACCTCGCGCTTGGTGGCCTCCCAGGCGTTGGAGCGACGGAACGAGGGCGTCTCGTACCGCGGCTCGTCGCCCTCAGCAAAGTAGTTCGGTACTTCCAACCCGTATTGCGCGCCCCAGACCGCACCCATTTGGTCAAAGATGTCATACATCGGTGTCTGCCGCAGGGGCCGGGCGGCGGGCAGTTCCTCATTAGGATAGCTGACCGAAAAGCGTTTCTGATAGTTCTCGATCACCTTGGGCCGTGTATAGCCGGGGGTGATCCAGTCGCCGAACCGGGCGCAATCCATCGCGAAGGTGTCGCGCTCGCATTCGCCTTCGACCATCCATTGCGCGAGCATCAACCCGACGCCGCCACCTTGACTGAACCCGGCCATCACCGCGCAGGCCGACCAGTAGTTGCGCATGCCCGGCACCGGGCCGACCAGCGGGTTGCCATCGGGCGCGAACGTAAATGGCCCGTGGATTACGTTCTTGACACCGGCGCGTTCAAGATCGGGGAATCGTTTGTAGGCAAACTCGATACTGTCCTCGATCTTGTCGAAATCATCGGGCAGCAGGTCCTGGCCGAAATCCCAGCTGGTGCCCTCGACGGCCCAGGGGCGGCAGGGCTGTTCGTAAAACCCGATGCACAGCCCGTTGCCTTCCTGCCGCAGATAGCTTTCCCCGGCGGGGTCCATCACGTGCGGGTGTTCGATGCCGTCCTTCATCATCTCGACGATCATCGGCACGTCTTCGGTCACCAGATACTGGTGCTCCATCGGGTGCAGCGGGAAATAGACACCGGCCATGGCGCCCACTTCACGCGCCCACAGGCCACCCGCGTTGACTACATGTTCCGCATGGATCGTGCCCTTGTCGGTCACGACGTCCCATGTGCCATCTGCGCGCTGGTTTGTCTCGCGCACCATGCAGTGGGTTTCGATCACAGCCCCGCCCATGCGGGCGGCCTTGGCATAGGCGTGGGTCGTGCCGGACGGGTCAAGATGCCCATCCAGCGGGTCGTAAAGCGCGCCGATCACGCCATCGACATTGGTGACGGGCGCAATTTTCTTGATTTCATCCGGTCCGACGATCTCGGTCTCAAGCCCCATGTACCGATGCTTGGCCCGTTCGGCCAAAAGCATGTCCATCCGGTCTTGGTTGTCGGCCAGGGTCACGCCGCCGACATGGTGCAGCCCGCAGGACATGCCGGTGATCTCTTCCAGCTCCTTGTAAAGCCGGATGGTATAACCCTGAAGCGCGGCCATGTTGGTATCGCCGTTCAGGGTGTGAAACCCGCCCGCCGCGTGCCAGGTGCTGCCGCTGGTCAGGTCCGAACGTTCCACAAGCATCACGTCGGACCAGCCGAGTTTGGTCAAATGATACAGTACCGAGCAGCCGACAACGCCGCCCCCGATGACAACAACCCGTGTGCTGGTTTTCATTTGGACCTCCGCCATGTGGTGGCGCGATCCTGCGGCTTGGCCTGTCAAAGGTCAAAGCGAAATGCGACAGATTTGGGCGCAAACGGAACACCGCCCGGCAGGAGTGTGCCACCTAGGTCAGGCGGCCTGCTGTTGTCCTTTGGGCTGGGGCGCGGCCAACTCACTCATCGTGGTGAATTCAAAATCATAAGCCCGCGCAAGCGCCAGGATCCCCTCCAGGTCATCCTCGGTACAACGCATCCGGGCGAACTTGTTGCCGGTGGCTCCGATGAAATGCCCGCAGGTCACGCCGACGCCGCCGTGTTGGCGCAGCCACTCGAACCGGTCGGCGAAATAGGCGTTGGACAGCTCCATCCCTGTCTTGTCGGTAAAGCAATAGGTGTTGACCGTGCGATTGCCCCACCGAGGACTGAGCGAGTCCTGATATTCATCATAGGGACCTTCCAGCCGCAGGATATCGAACCGTTCCAAAAGCGGCTCGATCAGTTTGGGGCGAAAGCGGAAATAGGGGAAGGAAAAGCTGCGTGGCGATAAACCCAGCTTATGCATCCAATCGAGTCCGTCGTCGATCTGATCGGACACGTAGTCTTCCAGGCTGTGGGTTTGCAGGTATTTTGGCAGGCGCACGTGGCTGCGCGTGTGAAACCCGATCTCGTGACCCATATCCTGCAGCGACATCAGCAGATCACGCTGTTTCGGAGTGATCCGTTCCGGCCAGCACAAGAAAAAGGTGACCCGCGCACCGTATTTCTCAAACAGCGGCGCGGCCTGGTGCCAGGAGTCCACGAAATTATCGTCAAAAGTCAGGCAAAGTGCCGATGGCGTACTCATATCAATTGCCCCAAGAATTGGTTTTTCGGCCATTTGGCCCGAACCCGGTCACCGCGCCAAGCGGTCACGCCGGAAAACCACGCCGCTGTGACTCAATCCCCACAGAGGGCGGCGACACAATGCGACGAAAAATGTCGCGTTTCGGCATTATCACGCCCCGCAGGCTGGCCATGCTGAGCGCAGGACAGAACGTTGAAAAGGGGCGTCACATGCGCAGCCATGCACAGGCCGTTGTAATCGGGGGCGGGGTTATCGGGTGTTCGATCCTGTATCACCTGACCAAGCTGGGATGGACCGACGTGGTTCTGCTCGAACGTGACGAACTGACGAGCGGCAGCACCTGGCATGCGGCGGCGAATATTCATGGGTTGCACGACAACACCAACATCACCCGCATTCAGCACTATACCATGAACCTCTACAATGAGCTGGAGGCCGAAACCGGCCAAAGCTGCGGCGTGTTCCAGCCCGGATCGTTGTACCTGGCACAGACAGAGGACCGCGAACACCAGTTGATGCTGCAGGCCGCCAAGGCAAAGCTTTACGGCATGAATTTCCACCAGATCGACCGGGACGAGGCCGAACGCCTGCATCCGCTGGTCGATTTCGATGGCATCCGCTGCATCATGTACGAACCCGATGGCGGCAATGTCGACCCAAGCGGTGTGACCAACGCCTATGCCGTCGGCGCACGCCAGAACGGGGCCGAGATCATGCGGTTCAATCCGGTAACCGGGACCGAGCAGCAGCCGGATGGCAGCTGGATCGTGCGCACGGCCAAGGGCGACATCCGCACCGATTGGGTGATCAATGCCGCCGGCCTTTGGGGGCGCGAGGTGGCGGCGATGGCGGGGGTGGAGCTGCCGCTGCAACCGACCGAACACCAGTATTTCGTGACCGAAACCATTGCCGAGATTGCCGGGATGGACCGACGGTTGCCGTCCGTGGCCGACCGCGACGGCGAATACTATCTGCGCCAGGAGGGGCTTGGTCTTCTGGTCGGCGCTTACGAGCGCAACATGAAATTCTGGGCCGAGGACGGCACCCCGCCGGACTTTGGCCATGAACTCTTCGCCGACGATCTGGAGCGGATCGAGGACAACATGATGCGCGCCATCGAAAGGGTGCCCGCGGTGGGCGAGGCTGGCATCAAGCGGGTGATCAACGGCCCGATGATCTGGTCGCCGGACAGCAACGTGTTGTTCGGTCCGGTGCCGGAGCTGTCGAACTATTTCTGCTGCAACGGGATTATTCCCGGGTTCTCGCAATCGGGCGGCATGGGCAAGCTGGCCGCCGAATGGATTGTCGAGGGCGAGACCAGCATGGACATGTTTGCCTGGGACGTGACCCGGTTCGGCCATTGGGCCGACAAGGCGTTTACCAAGGCGCGGGTCGAGAACCAGTATGCACACCGGTTCAGCATCCATTTCCCCAACGAAGAACGCGACGCGGGCCGCCCGGTACGGACCCGGCCCGTTTTCCAGATGCAAAAGGACATGGGGGCGGTCTTTGGCCTCAATTACGGCTGGGAACACCCGCTGTGGTATGCCGATATCCCTGGGACGCAAGACACCAACGGCTTTACCCGACAGAACTGGTTTGACCCGGTGGGCGCGGAATGCCGCGCCCTGCGTGAATGCGCCGGGATTATCGACATCTCGAACTTTGCCAAATACCGGGTGTCAGGGGCAGGGGCCGAGGACTGGCTGAACGCGGTCTTTGCCAACAAAATGCCCAAAGTGGTGGGGCGGTCCTGCCTGACGCCTCTGATCGGCAAACGCGGCGGGATTGCTGGCGACGCCACGGTCACGCGTTTGGGCGAGGAAGAGTTCTGGGTTGTCAGTTCCGGCATGGCCGAGCGTTATCAGAAACGGTTCTATGACATGGTGCCCTTGCCCGAAGGCACGCGATTTGAGCCGATGACCGAGGCGATTTGCGGTTTCAACGTGGCTGGGCCGAAATCGCGCGAGATGCTGCAGCGGATGACCAATGCATCACTTGCGACCGATGATTTTCCCTTCATGCGCTCGAAACGGATTGAGCTGGGCGGGGTCGAGTGTCTGGCGATCCGGGTATCCTTCACTGGCGATCTGGGTTGGGAGCTGCATTGCGCCGAAACCGATCAGGTGAAGCTCTATCAGGCGCTTCTTGAAGCAGGCCGAGATGTCGGGGCCGTGCCGGTGGGATCACGGGCGCTGATGTCGTTGCGGATCGAAAAGGGATACGGATCGTGGAGCCGCGAGTATAGCCCGGAGTACTGGCCGCAAGAGGTGGGGCTGGACCGGCTGGTCAAGCTGGAGAAGGACTTCCTGCACAAACCGGCGGTGGAAGAGACCTTGAACAACGACGCCCGCGAAACGTTGGTTCTTCTTGCGGTCGACGAGACGGACGTAACCGCATCGAATGCCGACGCCACCGGTGGCGAGCCGATCTTCAAGAACGGCAAGGGGATCGGGAAGGTCACATCGGGGGCATATGGCTACACGGTCGGGATGAGTCTGGCGCTTGGTTTCGTCCAGGATGCGGGTCCGGGGGACGAGATCGAAGTGATGATCCTGGGTCGTCCACACAAGGCGCGTATTCTGAACGAACCGCCATTTGATCCGAATGGCGAGCGGTTGCGCGCGTGAGGATCGGTTGCGTTCGGTGGGTTAACCTTTGGTGTCGTTAACCTGTGTCTGGAAATTTGCCAGACGGATACCCGACAGATAGCAGACGGATGCCATACACCGCTTTTTGACCGTGCGGTGCCGTTAACCCTTGGCCGCGAGCTGTTCGTCCAGCACCTGCCGGACCAGGGCGAGATCGACGTCAGAGGTGACAAAGGCCTCACCGATACCGCGCGCCATGATGAAGTTGATCTTGCCGTCCTTGACTTTCTTGTCCTGCATCATCAGGTCGATCAACCCTTCCGAGTTTGGCAAATCTCCTGCAATATCAGCAAGATCAGTCTTCATCTTCATGTCGTTGAGATGGGCGCGAACGCGGCTTGGGTCTTCCTGGCTGCACAGGCCCATACGCGCTGAGACCTCGAAGGCCAGCGCACAGCCAATGGCAACCCCTTCACCGTGCAAGAGTCTGTCGGAGTAGCCGGTCGCTGCCTCAAGGGAATGGCAAAACGTATGCCCTAGGTTCAACAGCGCCCGGTCGCCCTGTTCGGTTTCATCGCGGGCAACAATCTCGGCCTTCATCTCGCAGGAGCGTTTGACAGCGGCAATACGGGCCTCCATATCGCCAGCGGCGGCACGTGAAGCATTGCCTTCAAGCCATTGAAAAAAGTCTATATCTCCCAACAGCCCGTATTTCATCACCTCGCCGTAACCTGCCAGGTAATCGCGTTCGGTGAGCGTGCCCAAAACGTCCGTATCGGCCAGCACCAGGCTGGGCTGGTGGAAGGCACCGATCAGGTTCTTGCCCTGCGGCGCGTTGATCCCGGTCTTGCCTCCGACCGAACTGTCGACCTGGGCCAATAGAGTGGTGGGCACCTGCACAAACCGCACGCCCCGACGCAACACGGCAGCGGCAAAACCCACCAGGTCGCCAATCACCCCGCCGCCGAGCGCCACAACCATGTCATTGCGCTCAACTTTTTGTTCCAGCAACCATTCCACCGCGCGGGTGAAATGCGGCCAACTTTTTGTACTTTCACCGGCGGGCAGGGCCAACGACACCATTTCGATCCCCTCAGAGGCCAAACCGGCACGGAGCGTATCGAGATGCAGGTCTGCGACGGTTTCGTCGGTGATCACGGCCACGAAATTGCGGGAAAGCAGCGGGCGAATCAGGCGGCCCGCGACGGTCAGAAGGCCAGGACCGATTTCGATGTCATAGGATCGTTCCGCCAGGTCCACATGAACGCGTTCTCTCATCTCAGGTTCTCTCCAGAACGTCGGGCCGGGCCGTTAACGCCGCGATAACCCGGTCGGTCATATCTTCGATTGAATAGTCCTGGTGGGCCTCGACCGAAAGGTCAGCAAGCGCATAGATGTCGGCGCGCTGGTCGTAAAGCTCGGCTAGGGTAGCGCGCGGGTTGGCAGTGCGCAGTAGGGGGCGCGTGGTTTTGTGTTTCACTCGGTTCCACAGCAGCTCGAGATCGGCTTGCAGGCAGACGGATACGCCCTTGGCGCTGATCATCCTGCGATTGGCTTCGGCCAGGAAGGCCCCTCCGCCGGTGGACAAAACACCCTTGGTCTGGTCATCCAGCAGCCGTTCGAGCACCTCGCTTTCCTTGACGCGAAAGAAGGCCTCACCGTCGCGTTCAAAGATTTCGGCGATGGTCATGTTGGCGGCGTCCTGAATTTCGGTATCGGAATCGAGAAAGGGCACATCAAAGCGCGCGGCCAAGGCTTTGCCCACAGCGGTTTTTCCTGCCCCCATCATTCCCACGAGAACGATCGTCTTCTTGACTGTCCAACCCATGCGCGCTCGGCCCTGTTGCCCGCTCTCATTCCTGCTAAATTCGGCCGGGACAGTCGGCGTTCGGTCGCCAAATTCCCGGTTGGACGTCTGAATGACGTGATCTTGGCCAAAAGGCCAGTTATAAGTTTGGCAAATACACACGAACACATGGGCAGTGTACTATGGGGCGCATCATCAAATGGTTGTTAATACTGGCAGTTCTTGGGGGAATTGCACTGGTTGCCTATGCCTATGTCGGTCCGTTTTTCGGCGCGGATTTTTCACCGCCGACCCAGGAGATTCGTCAGACCATTGAACTGGACGCCTCTTAAGGCCCTGATTGCCACACAAATTGCGGTCCAGAGCGTCGTTCTGGGCCTGAGCGGTGCTGCGATTGCGCAGCAGCCACTTTCGGCGATCGAGTGGCTCAACAACCCGCTGCCTGTGACAAGTCGGGTTGGTCCCATGGCCGTTCCCGGTGGCGAAACAGTCGGTCAGGAACCCGACGTAACAGAGAGTGCGGTGTCGCCGGATGTCTCTGTGCGCACGCTGGATGAAGCCGGTCGTGACGCGGTGGGGCTGTTGCCCGCCTCAGTTACCGGGTTGCCGTCAACCCTGTGGCAAAACAGCCAGAGTGGCGATTTGGTTAGAGCGCTGCGGGGGCAGGATGTTCTTGGCATGCCGGCGATGCAGTCGCTTTTGTATACACTGCTACTGGCCGAGGCCGAACCGCCGCATGACGCGGGGGTTGGGCACCTTATGTTGGCAGCGCGGATCGGAAAACTGTGGGAGCTTGGGGCGGTGGAACCTGCGCAGGCACTGATCGAACGGGCGGGACCGGACACGCCGGCGCTGTTCAAACTGTGGTTTGACCTCGCCCTGATGAGTGGCACCGAAGAAGAAGCCTGCAATCGTCTGAACGCGCATCCGCATCTGAGTGCGGATACCGCCAGCCGGGTGTATTGCCTGGCGCGCGGTGGGGATTGGAACGCCGCTGCGGTGATGTTGGACACCGGTCGGGTGCTGGGATTGATGCGGCCCTCCGAGGAACAGTTAATCAGCCTGTTTATCGACCCGGAACTAATTGAAGAACTCGGTGATCCGGCGCCACCCGCCGATGTGACACCACTTTTGTTTCGCTTGTCCGAGGCAGCGGGCGTGCCGATGGCGACGGCGCCATTGCCGCGGGCCTATGCCATGGCCGATCTGCGTGACACCTCGGGTTGGAAAGCTGAGCTGGAAGCCGCAGAGCGTCTGAGCCGGACCGGGGCCCTGTCGGAAAACCGATTGATTGATGTCTATACCGCGCGCCATCCGGCTGCGTCCGGAGGGATATGGGATCGGGTTGAGGCCTTGCAGCGGTTTGACATCGCCATGAAGTCAGGTGATCCGGGGGCGGTTGCCGTCACCTTGCCGGCCGCTTGGAAGGCGATGCAGGAAGCGCATCTCGAAGTTCCTTTTGCCCGGTTTTACGCCAAGGGTTTGGCGCGACTGCCGTTGGCAGGTGACGCGCATGTTCTGGCGCTGACGGTCGGGTTGTTATCGCCGGACTACGAGACGATTGCCTCGAAAATGCGGCTTGAAAACGATGAAGAGCGGTTTCTGGCCGCGTTGGCGCGCGGGGTGCCTCAGGAGGCGATAACACGCGATCCTCTGGGGCGTGTGATTTCGCGCGCATTCGGGGACAGTATGGTGCCCACGGCGCTTGAGGGGCTCTTGGCGGAAGGCAAGCTGGGCGAGGCCATCCTGAAGACCATGTCGCTGTTTTCAAGCGGTGTCGCGGGGAACCTTGCGGATATCGAGGCCGCGTTGCGCGGCTTTCGCGCAATTGGGTTGGAAGACACCGCACGGCGTGCGGCGCTGCAACTCATGCTGCTGAACCAGGGCGGGTGACGTCATGGCAGCGAGCAATTGGATATCCCCGTTTCTAGAGGCTCAGGCGGCCGAGTTGGGGGCAGCGGAAAACACGCTATTGGCCTATGGGCGGGACCTGATGGATTTCGATAGCTGGTTGACAGGGCGGGGCGGGGACGTTGCCGCGGCCAAGCGCGACGATATCGAATCCTATCTGGTGCATTGTGATGACCAGGGTTTTGCCGCGTCGACCAAGGCACGCCGATTGTCGGCCATCAAGCAGCTGTATCGCTTTGCCTTCGAGGAAGGTCTGCGCGACGACAATCCGGCCATTGAAATCAAGGGGCCGGGGCGCACCAAACGGCTGCCCAAGACACTGAGTCATGATGAGGTTGACCGGTTGCTGGAGGCCGCGCGAAGTCACGGTCGGAGTGATGCGGACCGGCTGCGCAATCAATGCCTGATGGAGCTTTTGTACGCAACGGGCATGCGGGTGAGCGAACTCGTTTCGTTGCCGGTCATGGCGGCACGGGGGGATCCTCGTATGCTTCTGGTGCTGGGCAAAGGGGGCAAGGAGCGGATGGTGCCGCTGTCTCCCCCGGCGCGTGAGGCCTTGGCGGCGTGGCTGGTCGATCGGGATCAGGCCGAGGAAGAAGCACGCAAGAAGCGCCATCCGCCGTCGCGTTTTCTGTTTCCCTCGCGTGGCAAAACCGGGCATCTGACACGGCACCGTTTCTATGCGCTGATAAAAGAATTGGCGGTTTTGGCCGGGGTTACCCCGTCAAAGGTTACACCACATACGTTGCGCCACGCTTTCGCAACGCATTTGTTGGCTGGCGGAGCAGATTTGCGGTCAATCCAGGTGATGCTGGGTCACGCCGATGTAGCGACAACCGAGATTTACACTCATGTTCTGGACGAGCGTTTGCGTGAACTGGTGCTTGAGCACCATCCGCTGTCCGGGACCAAGGACCGACGCAAGGACTGATTACTTCGATACGAAAAGGCAATTCTGGATGGTGCGGGCGGTTTGCCGATCTGCACCACCACGCGGCCTGAAGATGCCGGCCTCTTGAATGCGACGCCTGCCAAGCCCATAACAGTTTTCAGAGTTAATCAACGAATGACGGCAATGGAACCTTCTGCAGCGCTTTATGACAGCGCGTTCTGGATCACCTGTGCGGCGATCCTGTTTCTTCTTGTTCTTTCCGGCTTCTTTTCGGGCAGCGAGACCGCATTGACAGCGGCGTCACGCGGCAAGCTGCGGGCGCAGGCCGACAAGGGTGCCATCGGCGCAAAACGGGCGCTTGAAATCACTGAAGACAATGAGCGTCTGATCGGGTCGGTCCTTTTGGGCAACAATCTTGTGAATATCCTTGCGGCGTCGCTGGCCACGGCCCTGTTTTCGCGCCTGTTCGGCGAAGGCGGCGTGGCATTGGCGACGCTGGTGATGACGCTGTTGGTGCTGATCTTCGCCGAAGTGCTGCCCAAGACCTACGCCATCACCAATGCCGAAGCCGCCGCCGGGCTTGTGTCGCGCCCGATCAAGATCGTTGTGCTGATCTTCGCCCCGGTTGTCAGCGCAGTGCGCTGGCTGGTGCGCGGCATGTTGCGAGTATTTGGCGTGCAAACCGATCCTGACAGTCACATCCTGGCCGTGCGCGAGGAAATCGCCGGCGCCCTGCAACTGGGCCATTCCGAAGGTGTGGTCGAAAAGGAAGACCGCGACCGGATCCTTGGCGCGCTCGATCTGGCCGACCGGGTGGTGGAAGAGATCATGTTGCACCGCTCGGGCATTGAAATGATCGACGCCGATCACGAGCCCGAGGCCATCTTGGCACAATGCCTGGAAAGCAACCACACACGAATGCCGGTGTTCCAGGGCCATCCGGACAACATTATCGGCGTGGTTCACGCCAAGGACCTGCTTCGGGCGATGCACAAGCTGATGCTCGGCGATGACCCGTCGCCCAATGGGCTGGGGGATTTCAGAATCGCGGATGTGGCCATGAAGCCGTACTTCGTCCCAGAAACCACCACGCTGGATGACCAGATGCGTCAATTCCTGCGCCGTCGAACCCATTTTGCCTTGGTTGTTGATGAGTATGGTTCGATTCAGGGGTTGATCACTCTGGAAGATATTCTGGAAGAGATTGTTGGGGAAATCACGGACGAATTCGACCCGGATGCCGATCACCCGATTGGCAAGACAGAAGATGGACAGTTTATCATCGACGGAGCAATGACGATCCGTGATCTGAACCGGGCGACCGATTGGGCGCTGCCGGACGAGGATGCAAATACCGTGGCGGGCCTCGTCATTCACGAGGCCCAGACAATTCCGACGCCGGGACAGGTTTTTTCCTTCCACGGGTTTCGGTTCGAGGTAATGGCGCGGCAGGAAAACCGGGTGACTCGGTTGAAGATAAAGCCGCTGTAGACCGTATGCTCTGCAAGCTTTGAAACGCTGTCCAAGCGATTTCTGTACCGCTTGTCCAAGCGGATTCGGGATGGGTTAGTGCGGCCTGCGATCAATCAGCCAGTTTGACCAGCGCGTGACGCTTCTTACCTGCCGAAAGCTTCATGGGGGCTGATAAATCTTCCGTGGTAACCATCAGCCCAGCGTTAAGAAGCAGGTCGTCGTCAACGCGGGCACCTTTTTCCGCGATCAGGCGTTTGGCGTCCTTTCCGGATTTCGCCAACCCAGATTTCACGATCAACTGCACAATAGAAATCCCGTCACCGATTTCCTCGGCACTCAGTTCGATTGTGGGCAGATCGTCCCCGATCCCGCCCTTCTCGAACACTTCGCGGGCCGTGGCCTCTGCCGCCTCTGCCGCCTCTCGTCCATGCAAGAGCGCTGTGACCTCGTTGGCCAGCACGATCTTGGCATCGTTGATTTCGGCCCCGCCAAGGGTGCCCAGACGGTCGCATTCATCGATGGGTAACTCAGTGTAGAGCTTGAGAAACCGCCCCACGTCGGCATCGGTGGTATTGCGCCAGAATTGCCAGAACTCATAAGGGCTCAGCATGTCGCCATTGAGCCAGACCGCACCATCAAGGCTTTTGCCCATCTTCTTGCCGTCAGAGGTGGTCAGCAGCGGTGAGGTCAGGCCATAGACCTCCTGATCCAGCACCCGCCGTGTCAGGTCGATCCCATTGACGATATTGCCCCATTGGTCCGAGCCGCCCATTTGTAGCAGACAGCCGTACCGCCGATTCAGTTCCAGGAAGTCATAGGCCTGCAGGATCATGTAGTTGAACTCGAGGAAGCTCAGCGATTGCTCGCGATCGAGCCGCGATTTTACCGATTCGAACGACAGCATCCGGTTGACTGAGAAGTGCCGTCCGATGTCGCGCAGGAACTCGAGGTAGTTCAAATCATCCAGCCATTCGGCGTTGTTGATCATCAACGCGCCGGTGGGGCCGTCATCATAGGATACATAGGCCGAGAACACCTTCTTGATGCCCGAGATATTGTCGTCGATCTGCTCAGGCGTGAGCAAGGGTCGCTCATCAGCTCGGAACGACGGATCGCCCACCTTGGTGGTGCCGCCGCCCATCAGCGTGATCGGCTTGTGGCCGGTCTTCTGCAACCAGCGCAGCATCATGATCTGGATGAGTGAGCCGACGTGAAGTGACTTGGCCGTGGCATCAAAACCGATATAAGCCGGTACCACACCCTTGGACAGCGCTTCGTCTAGGCCCTGGTAATCGGTGCAATCAGCCAAGAAGCCGCGCTCGATCATCACTGCCATAAAGTCCGATTTGGGGTGGTAGGTCATGTGGTTCGTCCCTTATTCTTCGCGGGCCTGTATAGGGCGGGCAGGACACGAGGGAAAGACCATGTTGAAGCCGGGACGGGTGATCGCATTGGGCGCGATGAGCGGCACCTCGCTGGACGGTGTGGATGCGGCGATTATCGAGACCGATGGCGAGACAATCTTCGGCTTTGGTGGCAGCCGCTATCGGGCCTATTCGGACGATGAGCGTGAAGTACTGCATGCCGCTTTGGGCAAGTGGCCAGGGGCGGATGTGGATGCAGCACGCGAGATTGTCGAGGCCGCCCATATCGAAGCTCTTCGCGGGTTCGACGGTGTGGATATCGTTGGCTTTCACGGCCAGACCTTGGCGCACGATCCGCGCGGGCGCGGCACGCACCAGATTGGCGATGGTGCCCGGCTGGCGTATGAGTTGGGCCTGCCCGTAGCCTGGGATTTCCGCAGCACCGACGTGCGCCTGGGGGGCGAAGGTGCGCCACTGGCCCCGTTTTTTCACTTTGCCTGCGCGCAATGGATAGAGGCAGAGAACCCGGTCGCCTTCCTAAATCTTGGTGGTGTAGGCAATATCACCTGGGTGGACCCGGGCAAGTCGCGCCCCGAGGAGAATGGCGCCTTACTGGCCTTTGACACCGGGCCAGCCAATGCGCCTATCAATGATCTTATGCAGGCGCGCTTGGGCAAGCCGTGTGACATGGACGGCGCGGTCGCCCGCAAGGGCAAGGTAGAAGACGGGGCGTTGGAGTTGTTCCTTGATGATCCGTATTTTTATCGCATTCCGCCCAAATCTCTGGACCGGGACAGTTTTTCCGACATGATCGGGTTGGTGCGCGAGCTTAACGACGCCGACGCGGCTGCAACCCTGACAGGGATGTCGGCGGCGGCGGTGTTGCGGGCGATGGAACATGTTCCGGCCGCGCCACAGCAGCTGCTGGTCACTGGCGGCGGGCGCAAGAACCCGGTGATGATGCAGATGCTGACCGCAGCGATGGATTGCCCGGTGAATCCGGTGGAAGCGGTCGGCCTTGATGGCGACATGCTGGAAGCGCAAGCATTTGCCTATCTTGCAGTACGCGTGGCGCGGGGTCTGCCGACATCTTGCCCATCAACCACCGGCGTGCGGGCTGCGGTGGGGGGGGGCGAGATCAGCTACCCCTCAAGTGTCGAGACATAGTCGCGGGTAAAGGCGACATAGCCCTGCGAGGTGCTTATCAGGTGATCGCGCATGTGCCGGTGCAATTCGGGCAGGTGATGAAACGGCACGTTCGGGGCGCTGTGATGCTCGATATGATAGGGCATGTTCCATGCGATGAAGCGAATGGCCCGCGTGGTGTAGGTGGTGCGCGAGTTTTCCAGCATGTTGGCCACATGCGGGCAGCGACCATGCTCGGCGAGCAGGTAGAGCCGCAGCAAAGGTTGCCCCAACATCATCGGCAAGATCCAGAGCCAAAAGGCCGGGCCGGGGGCGATCAGCAGGATCAGTCCATAACCCGCCAGCATGAAACGCGCCTCGCGACGCAACCGAGGCAGGACACGGGCGGGCAGATAGGGGCTCTGAGGTGTGCCGAAGGCGTTTTCGAACATCTGGCGGCCAAGCCATGACCAGACCGGAAGACCGGATACATGCCACAAATAGGCACGGCGGGTTGCGGGTTTGGCCCCTGCGGTGAGCTCCGGGTCGTTGTCAGGATCGTTGGTGTGACGGTGATGGGCCAGGTGAAAGTAGCGGAACCACAGGAACGGCTGCAAAATCACGAAACCTGTGATGTGGCCTACACTTTCGTTCAATGGCCTGCTGGCAAAGGGGGTCTTGTGGGTGCACTCATGTTGCAGTGTGAACAGAAAAACCAGAAGTGCCCCGTGCAGCGGCAGGGCCAACCACCACAGCGGCGCTCCAGTCCCGATCCAAGCGCCTGTCACGGCCAGCCCGCTAAGATGCCCGGCCAAATGTTGCAACCCGGCGGCATCCGACATTTCGTGAAGGCTTGCGCGCGTGTCCGGGGGCAGCGATTTTAAAAGCTCGTCATGGGTCATGTTCCATGGGTAACAGAGCGCTCAGCTCGGTCAACCGCTCGGCGGACGAGAAAAATCACCGCACTTGAAGGGAAACTCACGCGGAACAGGACGCTCCGCCCAGTACACAGAATTTAGCGCAGTGTGGGTGGTTGAGTGAGACATCGGCCTCGGCCTCTTCCAGCGTCCTACCCATTTCGAATTGCGGGTCGTAAGCCAGAAGGGTGCAGGCCAGTACCGTGGGTTGGTCCGCGCCCTTGCGTTTAACCACCATACGTGAGCTGGCGCACATTACGTCTTCGGGAGATTTGCCCAGGATACCCCAGCAGGCGGTGGTGATTTCAGGAACTTCGGCCTGAATGTCCATTTCCGGAAAAAGAACCGTTTGGCCCGGGTGTTGCGGATCAATCTCGAAACCATGTTTGGCGTAGAGCGCGGCAAATCCCGCGCGTGTCTCGGCTTCGCTTTCGCCCCAAAGTGTGCGCCCCGCTACGGCCATAGTGATGCCCATATCTCGCAGCCATTGCATGCCTTCAATCGTCTTGGCGAAACTGCCCGCGCCGCGCTCGGCGTCATGCAAATCGGCCCGGTGATGATCCAGGGATATGCGGAGCGTTAGCTTCCCGGGAAAATTCGCGTTTAAGTCGTGCAAACCGGCCTGAACCCGTTTACGCATCATCGGCCGCATGGCATTGGTCAAAACCAACACGTCGAAGCCGCGTTCAAGTGCGGCGCGAAGCATGATGATGATGTCCGGGTTCATGAACGGTTCACCGCCGGTGAAGCCGATCTCGCGCACCGGCCACTTGCGGGTCTCGATCTGGTCCAGAAATGCCACGACCTCGCGTGTCGTGATATAGACCAGCGAGTCGTTGAGTGGGGAGCTGTCGATATAGCAGTTGGCGCAGGTGATGTTGCATAGCGTCCCGGTGTTAAACCACAGGGTCTCGGGCCGGGTCAGCGCGACGTGGGCCCGCGCACTGCCATCCGCGGTTGTCAGTTTATCGATGAATTTACCCTGGTTCGCGGCCGGGTCGGTACCAGACAGTTGGTCTTTCATAAACCTGTTGCTTTCGTTTCCTTGGCCCTTGCTAACGCCCGTAGGACCATAGGTGAAGACAGGTCGGACAAAGTGACGGTTTTGTGAACTAAGTGTTAGTTTCACTTTCCATTGGATGGGTGCGGCAAGGATTGTGTAGCGGCCTTCATGGGGCTAATGCTATCGCTAACATTTCGCTGCTATTCCTAGGAACAGATTGGAAATTGTGCGATAGAGTGACAAAAAGGATTTCCCTCCATGGTTTCGCGCGTCATTCCGGTTGAGCCGTTCGATCTGATCATATTCGGAGGAACCGGCGACCTGGCTCGCCGCAAGATACTTCCCGCGCTGTTCCGCCGCTTCTGTGACGGACAGATGGAAGGGGGAGGTCGCATTATTGGCGCAGCCCGCACCGAGTTAGACGGTGATGCCTATCGCCAATTTGTTCAGGAGGCGATTGTCGAATTTGTTACCGACCAACGTTGCGAGCCGGCAGCGATTGCGAAATTCCTCAAGACCGTTTCCTACGTCACGTTGGATGCGCGCGGTGACACCGGCTGGAACGCGCTGGCGGGAATGACCGATCCCTCACATGTACGCGCGTTTTACTTTTCGGTTGGTCCATCGCTGTTTGGCGATTTGGCCGAGCGGCTGCGGGATTACGGGATGGGCGGGGGCGAAGCCCGAATCGTGGTAGAAAAACCCTTTGGGCGCGATCAACAGACAGCAGAAGAGCTGAACGCGACCCTTGCGCGCCATTTCGACGAGAGCCAGATCTACCGGATTGACCATTACCTGGGCAAGGAAACAGTGCAGAACCTAATGGCCATCCGGTTCGGCAACATGTTGTTCGAGCCGCTGTGGAACAGCCAGTATATTGACCATATCCAGTTCACCGTGGCCGAAACCGTGGGGGTCGCAGGGCGCGAGGAATACTATGACCGCGCGGGTGCCATGCGCGACATGGTGCAAAACCACATGATGCAGCTTTTGTGCCTGATCGCGATGGAGCCCCCGGCCAAGTTCGACCCGGACGCGGTTCGCGATGAAAAGCTCAAGGTCATTCGTGCGCTGGATCACGTGACACCGGACGATATTGTACGCGGTCAATATCTCGATGATGGCGACAGGCCTGGATATTTGGAAACAGTGGGCGACGCCAAGTCGAACACGGAGAGCTTTGTCGCGCTCAAAGCCCATATTTCGAACTGGCGGTGGGCGGGCACGCCCTTCTACCTGCGCACTGGCAAGCGTTTGCGCGCCCGCACCAGTGAGATCGCCGTCGTGTTCAAGGATGCGCCGCACTCGATTTTCGGGGCCGAAGCCGGACGGCATCGCAATATCCTGACCATTGTATTGCAGCCCAACGAGGGAATCGAACTTGGCGTGACAATCAAGGAACCAGGCCCCGGTGGCATGCGGCTGGTCGATGTGCCACTGGACATGTCTTTTGCCGAGGCCCTCGGTCCGGACACACAGTTCGCAGCCGATGCCTATGAGCGTCTGATCATGGATGTGATCCGGGGGAATCAGACGTTGTTCATGCGCGGCGACGAGGTTGAGGCAGCTTGGGCCTGGACCGATCCGATCATCAAGGAGTGGTTGGAGGGTGGCGCAACGCCATTGCCTTACGATTCCGGAAGTTCCGGGCCGACTGAGGCGCTGGCTCTGATGCATCGTGACGGGCGGCGTTGGCGGGAGATACGCAAGTGAAACTAATCGAATATGCCGATGCCGAGATGATGGCGCTGGATCTGGCAAATACCATCGCGGGCGAGTTGGAAAGCGTGTTGATGGGGGGTGGGCGTGCCACGCTGGTCGTTGCGGGCGGTACCACGCCCGGACCGGTTTTCGACAGTCTGAGCGGCGCCGACCTGGACTGGCCTCGGGTCGATGTGGCGCTGAGCGACGAGCGTTGGCTGCCTGAGGTGAACTTGCGTTCGAACGCGCGGTTGATCAAAGAACGGCTGTTGGTCGGGAGGGCGGCGGAGGCGCGTTTCCATCCGCTTTTCGTTCCGGCGGATGATCCAGAAGAGGTCCTGGCCGAGATTGAAAGCGGTTTGATCCCGTGCCTGCCGATCTCGGTTTTACTGTTGGGGATGGGAGTGGATATGCATACGGCGTCGTTGTTTCCCGGAGGCGACAACCTGGCCACCGCGCTGGCACCTGATGCACCAATTCTGATTCCAATCCGGGCCGATGGCGCACCGGAACCGCGGGTCAGCATGTCGGCGCGGGTGTTGAACGCAGCCCTGTCTAAACACCTCATGATCACCGGTACGGCCAAGCGCAATGCCTTGGAGAAGGCCCAGAATTTGCCAGCCAGCGAGGCGCCGGTATCGTCGGTTCTAAGTGATTGCACCGTACATTGGAGCCCATGACATGAGTATCGAAAAAGCTTGGAGTGCCATGGAAGCGCATGCTGAAGCGGCGCAAGGCCGCCGAATCGAGGCTTTGTTTGAAGCCCCCGATCGTGCAGCGATGTTTTCGCTGCAGGCGTGCGGCATGTTGTTCGATTATTCCAAGACGGCCCTGAATGGTGCGGCATTGGGTATCCTGGTTGACTTGGCCAGCGCAACGGGTGTTGAGGCACAGCGCGATGCGATGTTCGCTGCGGACAAGATCAACACAACCGAAGATCGCGCAGTTTTGCACACGGCATTGCGCAACCTTGATGCTCGAATTGACGTCGACGGGCAGGATATCATGCCTGAGATCCGTGAAACCTTGAGCCGAATGCAGGGTTTCGTGAAAGACGTGCGCAGCGGCGCGTTCAAAGGGCAGGGCGGGCCGATTACTGATGTGGTCAATATCGGAATCGGCGGTTCGGATCTCGGGCCGGTGATGGCAAACATAGCGCTGACCCCTTACTGCAATGGGCCGCGGGTGCATTTCATTTCGAACGTGGATGGGGCGGACGCGACCGATACGTTGCGTGGGTTGGACCCGGCGACCACGCTTGTGATTGTGGCCTCCAAGACCTTTACCACTATCGAAACAATGACCAATGCTGAAACCGTGCGGTTGTGGATGGCGGAAAGCGTTGCCGATCCGGCAGTGCAATTCGTGGCTCTGTCGTCCCGCCCGGACCGAACGGCCGCCTTTGGCATCCCCGAAGCACGGACATTCGGGTTTGGTGACTTTGTTGGCGGGCGGTATTCGGTCTGGGGGCCGATCGGGTTGTCTCTCATGCTGGCCGTGGGCCCCGAGGATTTCGATGAATTCCTGGCCGGTGGGGCCGAGATGGATGCGCATTTTCGCGCGGCACCTTTGGCCGATAACCTGCCGATTCTGCTGGCATTGGTGGGTGTATGGCACCATCAGGGAATGGGCTATCCCACCCGTGCGGTGTTGCCATACGAGCAACGGCTGCTGCGGCTGCCGGCCTATCTCCAGCAATTGGAAATGGAGAGCAATGGCAAGCGGGTGACCAAGGCTGGCGCGGCATTGCCCCGCGAGACCGGCCCGGTGGTCTGGGGCGAGCCGGGCACGAACGGGCAACATGCGTTCTATCAACTGCTGCATCAGGGCACACAGGTGGTGCCGTGCGAGTTCTTGGTCGGCCGCGTGGGGCACGAACCGGAACTGGCACATCACCACCTGTTGTTGCAGGCCAATTGCCTGGCCCAGTCCGAGGCGCTGATGGTGGGGCGTTCGCTGGAGACCGCACGAGAGATTGCCAGCAGTCTTGGCTATGAAGGGAATGAGTTGGAGACGCAGGCTGCACAGCGGGTATTCGCGGGCAACCGGCCATCAACCACACTGATTTACGAACGGCTCGACCCACGCACTTTGGGCCGTATCGTGGCGCTCTACGAACACCGGGTGTTTGTTGAAGGGGCAATCCTTGGCATCAATTCCTTTGACCAATGGGGCGTGGAACTGGGTAAGGAATTGGCCACTGCACTTGGCCCGGTTTTGTCCGGCGAGGACGATGGGCACAACAAGGACGGTTCAACCCGGATGCTGGCGAATTATCTGCGCGGGGCGGGTTAAGCTGCTAGTCGCACCCAGACTGGCACATGATCCGATGGCTTTTCGCGGCCTCGGAATTCCTTATCGATCTGGCAATCTTCCAACAGGTCGGCGCATTGCGAGCTGAGTAGGAAATGGTCGATGCGAATGCCGTCATTACGATTCCAGGCGCCGGCCTGATAGTCCCAGAACGAATAATGCTCGGGGCCATGCACCCGCGCACGGAACGCCTCGGTAAAGCCGAGGTTCAGGATGCGGCGAAAGGCGGCGCGACTTTCGGGGCGGGCCAGCGCGTCTTCCTGCCAGGCCTCGGGGCGGGCGGCATCTTCGTCCTGAGGGATGATGTTGTAATCGCCCGCCATCAGCACGGGCTCTTCGCTGGCTAGAAGGTCTAGAGCATGGGTATGGAGACGATCCATCCAGGCCAGTTTGTAGTCGTATTTCGGCCCCGGCACCGGGTTGCCGTTGGGTAGATAGAGGCCGCAGACGCGCACCGCCCGCTGACCGATCACCGTGGCCTCGATCCAGCGGGCCTGTTCGTCGCTTTCATCTCCTGGCAAACCGCGGCGCACATCCTCAAGCGGAAGTTTCGACAGGATCGCTACGCCGTTGAAACTCTTCTGACCATGGGTTTCGACGATGTAGCCCATGTCCTCGAAGTGCTCACGGGGGAAATTCTCGTCGACCGACTTGATTTCCTGCAGCAAAGCTACGTCGGGCCGTGCCTCACTTAGCCAGTCGCTGAGCGCGCCAATTCGAGCTTTGATCCCGTTGATGTTGAATGTTGCTATTTTCATGAGCGCCTCCGTTCACACGGTTTTAGTGTGTTTCGGACGTCAATTGAAACACAGAATTGTTCTCTGGATTGTCGCGAAGACTCACTGCTCACGGCTAGTTCGATTCGGCATTCACCTGGTTCGCTGTGATTTGATCTGCTCGATGGTGACCGCTGGCAACCCATGCCGAGCATGATTTCTCCAAAATCTCTCGATTTTCAAAAACTACATTAATTCAATTTGTTACCGGAGAACCTTGACTTAGGCAAAAGGAAAAACACGTGTAAGTAGTAAGTTTTTCTAATCAAAACCCGTTAAACGTGCATCTTAAAGAGGCAACAAACCTGTAGGGAGAAGAAAATGTCTGCACTTCGCAAAACCGACGAAATCGCCAATGAGATCATGCCCGAGTCCAGCCTGCACATGGGTGAGGGATGTACGATGTTCACGTCTGGTGCCGCCCCCTGTGCTTCGGGGGACGGTCTGGCTGGCGAGGCCGTTGAAATGTTCACCTCGGGTGCGGCCCCTGGGACGACCCACGCCACGCATGCAGGAGATGCCACGGCTCTCTTCACCTCCGGCGCCGGTCCGTTGGCGTCAAACACGGCCTTGGACGGTAATGCGGTCGAGATGTTCACATCGGGCGCCGCCCCGACTGGCAGCAACGAGGCGATCAGCGGCAACGCGGTCGAGGCCTTTACGTCAGGTGCGGCCCCGTCCGGCAGCAGTGTAACGATCACTGGTGAAGCCGTAGAGGCGTTTACCTCTGGTGCGTTCCCCACGGCGGCACCCGATACAACCCACGGCGATGCGGTCGAAGCCTTTACGTCGGGTGCGGCGCCGAGCACGGCGAGCGATGCCCTTGGTGGGGATGCCACTCGCATGTTCACCTCGGGAGCCTGACCGAAACGGAACCCGAGACGGGGCGTTTGGCTCGCCCGAGATTGTGAAAGGAGTAATCAACATGTCCAATGTCGTACACCTGAATGTCCCGTCCCGGATCCAACGCCAAGATCAAGGTCATACCGCATTGCTGACCAGTTTTGCCCGCGAACGGCGCTTTGGTGACGATGTCTTCTGGCTCAAAGAAAACGCCGAGCTTTTGAACATTCTCGAATGTATGGGTGCGCGTATCGCGCCCGAGACACTTGCCGTGCACGCAGGGTTCTATGCCCAGGTCGACAAGCGGCTTGCGGTTTTCCCGCAATACTACCGCTTTTTGCTGTCAATCTGTCTTGATCTTGAGGATCTCGGGATAGAGGGCAAAAAAGGGGTCGGCCTTAGTGACTTGGGCAAATGATCAGGAACTGGCCCGGGCCGAGATGAGCGACTTACTACGGGCCGAGGCGCGCCGATTGATGCTGCGTCGCGGGATCGACCCATTGGTGAAGGATCAGGGCCTCGACGATCGATTGCGTGATTTCGTTTCCCGTTCGGCGAGTTTTGCCATTCCCAACAAGAAGGCCGCTTATGAATTGACCCATACGGTTTTCTATCTCAGCGAATATGGCCGCAAGGACCCAGGGCTCGACGACGAGGTGCGGCAAAGCCTGGATTTTGCCGGAACCCTGGCCTTTCTTGATCTTAACGCCGACCTTCTGGCCGAGATCTGCATCGCTACGCGTTACGCCGGGACAGCCCCTCCCGCGATCTGGGAAGAGTGGCTTGTCGCCCATACCCGCGGCTTCGAAGTTGAAAGCGGCGATGCCCTGTCGGTGCAGGATGATTATCACGAGTTCTTCGTCTGTAATTGGTTAATGGCGGTTTCGGGCGCGGACGCATTTGCAAAAGGTTTCACGCCAGGGCGGATGCAGTTTCGCCGGCCCTATTCGGGGACCGCGCCGCTGCGCGGGATGTCCGAATGTCTGTTTGAAATGGACACGCGTCACGCGGATTGGAGCACGATGCGTCATCACGTGGTAGATTCTTTGTCGGAAGAGGCCCAAGAGTTTTTGCTCCGGGCCGAAACTGCCAGCAGCGACTTCGAGGCTTTCTTTGCCGGTTTCGTACGTGCAGGAAGGGCGGAATCCGGATTGATGTCGCGTCCTACAGCGACGATTCCTAGCGTTCGGGGCAGGGGGTGTGACTGTACTTGTCTCTCGTGCCGCGAGCCTTGTGGTGGTCTACACCGCGTTGATTGCCTTGGCCGATGGTATGACCAAGGCCCTGGCGACGGGTTATGCGGCGCCACAGATGTATGCCTTATCAGGCGCAGTGGTGGTTTCCCTGTGCCTAATCAGCGCGCGCCTTAAGCCGGGTGGGGAGCCATTGTCGACAATCCGCCCGCGGGCCATGGCCTTGCGGGCGGCGTTCACGGTTCTAGCAACAATTTTTTTCTTTCTTGCCTTTCGCCACCTCGGGTTCGCCGATGTGTTCCTGTTCATCGGCTTGATGCCCCTTTTCGCCGCGCTTCTGGCAGGGTCGATGTTGGGCGAGCAGGTTACGCCGGTCGCATGGGGGGCGCTTGGCGCCGGGTTCGTCGGCGTTCTCTGCCTGTTCCCCACGGGATTTGCGCAGTTGGGTTTTGGTCATATGGTTGCCTTTCTCGCCGCGTTCTTTGGTACCGTATCGATCATTCTTTCGCGCTATATCAGCAGGTTTGAAAGCAACGGGTTGGCGCAGGTGCTTTATCCCAACCTGGCGCTGTTAACCGTGATGGCTCTGGCGCTGCCCTTTGTCTGGCGAACGATGCCCCTGATCGATTTGAGCTTGGCGATGGGGTATGGTGCCGTGCTTTTTGCGGCGCGCTGGCTGTTGGTGGTGGCGTTGCGGGGTTTGCCTGCACACGCGGTCACGTCGCTTTTGAAGCTGCAGTTCGTCTGGATGGTGCTGATCGGGGCCTGGGTGTTTGGCGAATGGCCTACGGCGCAGACATATCTCGGCGCAGGCATCATCGTACTTTCAGGCCTGTTCCTGGCCTATGAAGTGCCGATTGCGCGCCTGATTGCCCGGCATGTGGTGCGGGCTTAAATCGAAAACGAGGTGCCGCAACCGCAGGAGGCAGTGGCATTGGGGTTGTCGATCACGAACCTTGCGCCGATAAGTTCCTCGGTGAAATCAATCGTCGCACCGGCCAGAAATGGAAGCGATACCGCATCGACCACGACCTTTTCACCGCGCCCCTCTAGTATCATGTCCTCATCCTTCGGGTCATCAAGGTCGATATTGTATTGAAAGCCCGAGCATCCGCCGCCTTCTACCGCCACGCGCAGGGCTTTGCCTTCGGCTGACGCACCGATTTCGGAAAGCCGTTCAAACGCACGGTCCGTAACGTTGGGTGGGATTTGCATGGTGTCTCCTAAGGCTGTTTTCCTGCGTGCGCGGATGCAATATAAGCACGGATAACAGCACGGGCAAGAACAGGCAGAGAAACCATGCAGGCCCCCGCAATTTTTGCAACCGATCCCAGTCAAAGCCGGGGACGGCTATATGCCGAACCAGAAAGCGCGTTTCGGTCCTGTTTTCAACGGGATCGCGATCGGATTATCCATTCCAGCGCCTTTCGGCGGCTAAAACATAAAACCCAGGTCTTTATTGAGCATGAGGGGGATTATTTTCGCACCCGCCTGACCCATACGATCGAAGTGGCACAGGTTGCACGCACTATCGCCAGCGCTCTTGGGCTTAACTCGGAACTGACCGAGGCCGTGGCGCTGGCCCATGATCTTGGTCACACGCCGTTTGGT
The DNA here is from genome assembly GCF_032586155.1 of Aliisedimentitalea sp. MJ-SS2. Classification (NCBI taxonomy): domain Bacteria; kingdom Pseudomonadati; phylum Pseudomonadota; class Alphaproteobacteria; order Rhodobacterales; family Roseobacteraceae; genus Aliisedimentitalea; species Aliisedimentitalea sp. MJ-SS2. Next base: position 122,778 of record NZ_JAWHTC010000006.1, on the reverse strand, counting down.
CATACGGGTGAGGATGCACTCGATGCGCTTATGGCCCCTTTTGGCGGGTACGACCACAATGCCCAGGCAATTCGCATCGTTACTGCGCTGGAACGACATTACGCCGAATGGGACGGGCTGAACCTGACCTGGGAGACACTGGAAGCGATTGCCAAGCACAATGGTCCGGTGGTCGGCGATTTGCCCTACGCGCTGACCGAGTACGACGCGCGTCACGATTTAGAGCTTGGCACGCACGCCGGGGCCGAAGCGCAGGTAGCAGCGCTGAGCGACGATATTGCCTACAACAACCACGATCTGCATGACGGTCTGCGCGCCGGGCTGTTCACAGTCGAAGAGGTGATGCAATTGCCGATCCTGGAGGCGTGTTTTGCAGAGGTGGATCAAACCTATCCCGGGTTGGAACCCTATCGCCGTTGGCACGAGGCACTGCGCCGGTTCTTTGGCGTTCTGGTCGAGGATGTCATCACCGAAAGCCGCTGCAACCTGACGGAACTAGACCCACAAAGCGCGGCCGAGATTCGCGGGGCCGGGCGGATGATGGTTCAGTTTTCCTCCGGGCTCCGGACGGATCTGAGCGTGATCCGAGATTTTCTGTTTCAGCGCATGTATCGCGCGCCCAGTGTGGTGGAGATGCGCAAGAAGGTGACACAGGTGGTCGAGGACCTGTTCCCGCTGTATCTGCAGCGGCCTGACCTGCTGCCGAACCGCTGGTATGGGGACGTCGCAGAGGCCAAGGATGAACTGGCCCTGGCGCGGTTGGTGTCAGATTATATCAGCGGGATGACTGACCGGTTTGCCCTGCAATCCCACGAGCGGCTTTGCGGCTGAATCCCGCGGTCAGGCGTCCAAGGGGGGAGGTAACGGCACTGTACAGGCAACTTGCCCCGCGTTGAACCGGTTGCGCGCCGCTGCCCAGTTTGAACCGAGCCAGCCCGGCAGAGGTTTCCGTTTCCAACGGGCCAAGGTCGATCCAGGTCGTGTCTTTGCGTGCCAGCCAGGTTGCGGCCTGCCACAGAAGAAGGTTATGCGCCGAGCAGCCGCGACCCGTGTCGGTGAGGTGGCCGATGTGAAAAGTTGCGGTGCCTTCGTGCATTAAAAACAGCATTGCCCCCAGACGTGTTCCCCTTTGCGATGCGATGAAAAGCTGCACCTGGTTGGGAGCGGTTTCGGCCGCAACGCTGACAAATCCAAGCGGCAACCCGCGATAGCCACGGGTTTGACGTTGCTTGGCCTCGGCCTCTAGCAGCCAGCCGTGGCGGCGCGGGTCAAAACGGGCACGGTTGACCGTGATTCCATGGTTTTCGGCATGGCAAAGCCGATTGCGCCATTTGCCCTGCATGCGGGCCCGCCGTGTTTTGCTGCTCCCCCCCAGGTCAAGTTGCGCATGATACCCGCCGGTCACCAGCGGCAGATGTCCGGAGATGCGCAGGATGCGCTCGTCCAATGGGGTGGCGCAATTGGTGATCAGCGCGCGGATGCAATGGTGTCGGGCCAGCCGGGGGAGATCGGCCAGCACATCGCGGCGCGCGGTGATCGACAGGCCCTGCCGCCAGCGTGGTCCCCCGGGCATCAGGGCAATCTTTCCCAAGGGTCCCAGATCGCGCAGGATAAGCCGCCCCAGGCCAACACCGTTGAGATCGAGCCGCAGAACATCACGCCCCATTTTGCGCAGCATCCGACAGTAAAGCTGTGATTGTGATGGGGTGGGCGGCTCGAACGCGCTATCGACAGAAATGTTGCTGTGAAAACTCATGGTGGCATTAACGCAGAAGAAACCTAAACCGTGGTTAACTGACCAGTATGTTCCATCCGCGCGGCTCACCTGTTTACGGTCACACCCTGCCTCCACCTCGGCCAACGCCGTGGGTGCCGTTTCTGATTGCCTGCGCGCTTTCGCTGCCTATGCTGGGTCTCAGCGTGGTGTTGTTGGTTCTTCCATAGAAAAAGGGCCGCCCAGAGTTGGGGCAGCCCTTGCTTTGATGTCCTGGCTTGTCGCTTAGAACGGAATTTCGTCGTCATAGTCGCGGCTGGGTGCTCCTCCACCAGCGGGGTTGCCGGTCGGGCCACTGTCATAGCCACCGTAATCGCCGCCGCCAGAAGCGCCACCACCGTCACCGCCACCGCTGCGGCCGTCCAGCATCACCAATGTGCCGTTGAAGCCTTGCAGAACGACCTCGGTTGAATAGCGATCTGCACCGGACTGATCTTGCCATTTACGGGTTTGCAGCTGGCCCTCGATATAGACCTTGGAGCCCTTGCGCAGGTATTGCTCGCAGACCCGGACCAACCCTTCCGAGAAAATTGCGACAGAATGCCATTCGGTCTTTTCACGGCGTTCCCCGGTACTGCGGTCTTTCCAGGTCTCCGAGGTGGCAATGCGCAGATTGCACACTTTACCGCCATTTTGAAACGTGCGCACCTCGGGGTCGCGGCCCAGATTGCCGATTAGCATTACCTTGTTCAATGAGCCGGCCATTGCGTTCTCCTCAAGAATCCCCGTTTGTCGTTAACAAGCGTTACACCACCCGAAAGCAGTGAAGAAAAGCTTAAAATGCGAGTCAAATCCTAACAACCGTGCCGATGGAGAAGCAAAATCATGCCGTCGCAAAGCGTTGCGGCATGCTTGGTCTGGAATTTCCGTACAAACCATATATAGAGGTGCACACGCATTTTGGGGGTCTATTCGGGTCATGCGTCGGATTATTGGTTTATCGCTTGTGCTCGCCTTGGCTGCCCCTCTGGGGGCGCAGGCCGACCTGTTCGCGAACAAGCGGTCGAAGTCATTCAAATCACAGACAAAACTTCTCGATACGCGGGCGCGTAGTCAGTATAACGCCTCGGTGCGGTTGCAGCCACCAACAGTGCATACACCCACGAAATGGGGCAGCAGCCCGAAATCCTATCGTGGCAAGTACCGCGGGCCATACCTGAGCATGGCTAAGGCCGCGGCTCAACGGCATGGCGTGCCAACCGACTTGTTCTTACGGCTGGTGCAGCAAGAATCGGGCTGGAAAGTGTCAGCCAAATCGCACAAGGGCGCGATCGGGTTGGCGCAGCTGATGCCCGGGACCGCACGGAAACTGGGTGTAAACCCCCATGACCCATATGAAAACCTGGATGGTGGTGCACGCTACTTAAAACAGCAATACCGCAAGTTCGGGTCGTGGCGGCTGGCGTTAGCAGCCTACAACGCCGGGCCCGGTGCGGTGACGAAATACGGTGGGGTTCCACCCTACAAGGAAACTCGCAATTACGTGAAAATTATCTGGGGCAGCTAATCCTGACACTGAATGCGAAAAGGCCGGGCGATTGACCCGGCCTTTTTGCTGTTACCGCCGCTCGATGTCAGACGTCACTCAGTTCTTTGGCGTGCATCCACTCGGCGTGTTTTGGTGCCTTCTTTGTGCGGCTCCATTCCTCGAGCATTTCCCATTTCACGGCGTCGAGCTTTTCAAGCATCGCATCTTCCTTGGGGTCCGGGCAGGCGAGTTCGATACGGTGGCCGTTGGGGTCAAAGAAATAAATCGAGTGGAAAATCGAATGGTCGGTCACGCCCAGAACTTCGACTCCCTTGGCCTCGAGATGTTCTTTGAATTCAATAAGTTCAGCGTGGTCCTTCACCTTGAAGGCGATATGCTGCACCCAGATCGGCGTGTTCGGATCACGGCCCATTTCCGGCTTGGTCGGCAGTTCGAAAAACGCCAGCACGTTACCCATGCCGGCATCCATGAAGATATGCATGTAGGGGTCGGGTTCGTGGGTCGAGGGCACGTGGTCCTCGGCAATGGCCAGGATGAAATCCATGCCCAGCATGTCGCGATACCATTCGACGGTTTCCTTGGCGTCCTTGCAACGATAGGCGACGTGGTGAATCTGTTCGATCTTCATTTGTGGCGCTCCTTTTTCAAATGTTGTTGAGGTGTTAAAAGTTACAAATGTAACCATCAAGGAGAAAATCGACTGTACACCACCTGGCCGTGACGCTCATTGGCAACAGCCAACCTGCAAATGCAGTGGGTTAATTGCTAGTAGGTTGTTCATAGATTGCGAGATGGATAGCCCTATCGCGGAAAAGTTGAGAGGATACTAAGTTGAAAAACGTTATCGGTTTACTGGTTGTTTCTTCGCTGGCGCTTAGCGCCTGTGCCGGACGCAAGCCAAATCCAGTAGAAATTGTTCAAGACGGCGACGCGAAACTGTCCTGCAAGGAACTTCGTCAAGAAATTTCCGTGAACAACGCGGCCATCCTCAAGTTGGTCGACGAGAAGAAGAAGAAACAAGGTGACAACGTCGCGGCGGGTGTCGTTGGGGGGCTCATCTTTTTCCCGGCCCTGTTCTTTATGGACGTGAAAGGGGCTGCTGGTGAAGAAGCCCGTGCATATCAACGCCGCAATGAAGGGTTGTTAAAGAGGTACGAACACAGACGGTGTTCACCAAAAATCATCGTGGCATCGCCAGAGGAAATTGAGGCTGCCAAAGCCAAGGAAGACGATGAATAACGCCGGCCATCGGTAAGATGTGAGGCGGCCGATTTGGCCGCCTCATTTTCATTCTGCCGCTTCGGCAAGCTTAATGACTGGCTCCATTTCCTTGAGCGCGTCGTCATCCAAGTGGCATTTGATTTGATGCCCTTCCGAGAGTTGCCGAACTGGCGGCACTTCGCTTTCACACAGACCGCCAGCAACTTTGTCTTTCCATTTGCAACGTGTTTGGAAAGGGCAGCCCGGGGGCGGGTTCATAGCCGACGGAATATCGCCTTCGAGAACGATGTGTTTTTTCTCGATGGAGGTGTCGGCGATGGGAACGGCCGAGAGAAGCGCTTCGGTGTAGGGGTGGTAAGGTGGCGCGAAGACCTCGTCAGTCGAGCCCAGCTCAACCACGTGGCCCAGGTACATCACCATGACCCGGTCGCTGAGATAGCGCACGATGGACAGGTCATGGCTGATGAAGAGAAGGGTGGTTTTCTCTTCGCGCTGAATCTCCATCAACAGGTCGGTTACAGCCGCCTGAACCGATACGTCAAGCGCGCTAACTGGTTCGTCGGCTACAACAATCCGCGCCCCGCCAGCAAAGGCGCGGGCGATGCCAACACGCTGTTTCTGTCCGCCTGAAAGCTGCCGTGGCATGCGTTCTGCGAATGCACGAGGCAGTTTTACCAGGTCGAGAAGCTTCAACATCCGGTCCTTCCGGTCAGCGTCGCTGTCGCCGATGTCGAAAATCTCCAGCGCCCGAATGATTTGACGGCCCACGGTCATTGATGGGTTTAGCGTATCGAATGGGTTCTGGAACACCATCTGGATGTCAGCCACCGTCTGGGTGTCGCGGTCCTCGATTGGCACCGCCTCAATGCTGTTGCCATCAAGTTCGATGACCCCGTCCGTGGCAGTTTCCAGCCCCATCAGCACCTTGGCGAATGTCGACTTGCCACAGCCGGATTCTCCCACAATGGCAAGGGTTTCGCTTTCGTGGGCTTCGAAACTGAGGGTCTCGTTGGCTTTGACCACGCGTTTCTCACCCCCGCCAAAGAGGGCGTTGGCGGCGACCTCATAGTATTTCTTGAGATTGTCCATCTTGAGAACGACCTTGCCGATCTCGCCTTTTTTCTTGGTTTCAGCAAGTTCGAGCGGTGCGTTCCAATCGATTTCTTGGAACCTCAGGCAGCGGGTTTCGTGATCGTCGCTACCGTCACCGGCGGGATACATCGGGATAAACTCCTGATCGCAGAGACCGCCTTCGAAATAGTCGCAGCGTGGCCCGAAATTACACCCCTGAGGACGCTCATGTGGTAGTGGGAAGTTGCCCGGAATGGCGATCAGTGGGCGCGAGTTCTTGTCGGCACCCGGAAGCGGGATCGAGCGGAAAAGAGCTTGCGTATAAGGGTGTTGCATCTTGTTGAACACGGTATCGATGTCACCGCGTTCGACCGCCTCGCCGGAATACATCACGCAGATCCGGTCGCAGGTTTCCAGAATCAGGCCAAGGTTGTGTGAGATGAACAGCATCGAAGTGCCGTATTTTTTTCCGAGGTCCTTGACCAGTTCCACAACGGCGGCCTCAACGGTCACGTCAAGCGCAGTGGTCGGCTCATCGAGGATCAGCAATGAAGGCTTTGACATCAAGGCCATAGCGATCACGATCCGTTGCTGTTGACCGCCGGAAAGTTGGTGCGGGAAGCTTTTCAGCATCCGCTCGGGGTCGGGGAGTTTCACGTCCGTGACCACTTCGAGCGCGCGTTGATAGGCCTCGTGTTCGCTGACCCCTTCGTGAATCATCGGCACTTCCATCAGCTGTTTGCCGATCCGCATGGCGGGGTTCAAAGAGGCCATAGGTTCTTGATAAATCATGGCAATTTCGTTGCCACGTATATCGCGGAGTTCTTCGGGCGACATGTGTTCCATGTCGCGCCCCTTAAACTTTATCGATCCGCCGACGATGCGGCCGTTTTTGCCCAGATCGCGCATGACGCCGAGCGCCACGGTGGATTTACCGCAACCGGATTCACCAACCAAACCAACAGCTTCACCCGGAGCCACTTTGACCGAAAAGTCCATCACAGCGGGAATTTCCCGCAGTCGGGTGAAGAAGGAAATCGACAGTTTGTCGATCTCAAGGATGGGGCCGGTGTAGTCGTGTATCTTCGACATTAACTTTCTCCTTTCACGCGTTTCGACAGTGTATGGAATCCGTCTGGTTTCCGTCTGGCATCTGTCGGGCGCCGAGAGAGGGTCTCGGCGCCAGCGCGTTTTGTTACCTTACCGTTCGCGTAGCTCATGGATCATCAATCCTTGAGCGATTCTTCACGCAGGCCGTCGGCCAGCAGGTTCAGACCCAGAACCAGGGTCAGAAGCGCAAAGGCAGGCGGCAGGGCAGGGTGAGGATAGACCGAAAGCAGTTTCCGGCCCGAGTTGATGGTCGACCCCCAGTCGGGGCTTTCCGATTCAAGACCAAGTCCAAAAAAGCCAAGGGTTCCGAGGAGGATCGTGGTGTAACCGATCCGTAGGCAGAAATCGACGATCAGCGGTCCACGAGCATTGGGCAGGATTTCCCAAAGCATGATGTACCACGGGCGCTCGCCGCGTGTCTGGGCGGCGGCGACATAGTCGCGGGTCTGGATGTCCAACACCAGGCCACGCACGATCCGGAACACGGTGGGCGAGTTGACGAAGACCACCGAGACGAACACGACAAGGATGCCGGGGTCGATCTCGAAGAGGTCCAGTGGCCACCAGCCCATCTTCGAATCCTGGGCGTCCGAGTTGATGACCGACATGTAGACCAAGATCGCCGGGATCAGCACGATCGCCATCCATTTCATGTTCTTGTTTGGCTCGGTTCTGAATCGCGAGTGGATCAGGATGGCCAAGAAGATCACTGGGAACACGAACAGGAACATGGCCATGTATTGTGGCAGGCCAGTTGCGCGGATTTCCGGTGTCACCAGCAGAAAGAACAACAGGATCACCGGAAAGGCCAGGATCAGGTTGGCGACAAAGCTGAGGGTCGCATCGAGCTTCTTGCCGAAATACCCGGCAGGAAGGCCCAGCGTGATGCCGACCATGAAGGCAAAAAGAGTCGCCATCGGGGCAATCACAATTACGATCGAGCTGCCTTTGACCATGCGGGTAAAGACGTCCCGGGCCAAGAGGTCACCTCCCAGAAGGTAGTAGGGATAAACCCCTTCCTCGTAACTGCGCATCGGGGTGCCGGGCACTTTGTTCTTGAGCCCAGATACCTGATCCAGAGCGCCATGTGTGGCGATCATGTCAAAGGCTCCGGCAAACAGTGCGGTGAACACCCAGAACATGACGAGGCCGAAGCCGATCATCCCGATCACGTTGTCAAACAGCTTGCCATAAAGACCGAGCTTGCGCTTGAAGTGGATCGATACGGCAAAGAGCACGACAAGCGCCGCAATGACCGGCCAGAACCGAACTACGATCGACGCCAAAATACCCCGTGTCTGGATCGTGCGGACGAATTTCTCGCGCGCCAGGTCCTCGGACGGGGGCATTGCGTTTTCGTCAAGACCGGCAAGATATTCCTTGTAGCCAGAACCTTGGAACAAAAGCGTCACTACCAGCCAAAGAACGATCAAGGCGCCGACCACATAGACGGCGTATTTGAACACTGTGCCCATGAAGGCGGCAGGATCGTCAAAGAACGTGTCCAGGAAGTAGGCCAACATCGCGGCGAAGAGACCCAGCAGTGCAATGCCGATCAGTATGTTGCGTAGGGTGGTCATCGACATGCCACCGCCGCTGCCCGACATGGCTGCGTAGACATACATAAAGCCGACGATCAGCAAGAGAAGAACGGCGACACCATTGAACAGCGAGAAGCTGGCCCGCGGGGACGAGTTGGTAAAGGCCAGGAGCGCGGCGCCAAGCCCCGTCACAACGGCCAGAGTGATTGCCACCATCATTAGGGGGGCGATAGTTGCGCCGTAAGCGCCAAACCAGGTAAGCGGTTCCATTGCCAGCCCTCCCTTATGAAATGCGGATACGCGGGTTCAGGAACACATAGCCGATGTCAGAAATCAGCTGTGTGATCAGAACGACCACGACCGAGACAACCGAAACCCCAAGCAGGAGTTCGATGTCGTTGTTGCTTGCCGCCTGAACCAGGGTCCAGCCGAAGCCCTTGTAGTTGAATAGCGTCTCGACAATGACGACGCCGTTCAGAAGCCAGGGTATCTGAAGCATGATGACGGTGAAGGGCGCGATGAGTGCGTTGCGAAGCGCGTGTTTCATCACGATGTTGCGGAAGCTGACGCCTTTCAGGCGGGCGGTCCGGATGTATTGAGCGGTCATCACCTCGGCCATCGAGGCCCGCGTCATCCGGGCGATATAGCCCATGCCGTACAGAGAAATGGTCAGAACCGGCAGGAAGAAATTGTTGAAATTCGCCGACTTCATTGCGCTTGTTGCGGTGCCCTTGAACAGGGTTTTGCCCTCGATCAGCCCGGCCTCGGCCAGCATCGGAGAAAGCCCGTATTTCGAACTCGCCAGCAATGCGATGAAAATCACACCCGAGACGTATTCCGGCGTCGCCGTGGTAGCGATTGACATGGTCGAGAGCGTGCGGTCGGTGCGCGAACCTTCGCGCATCCCGGCCAACACGCCGACGATCAGGGCCGATGGGACCATCAGCAGCATGACCCAGAGCATCAGCTTGCCGGTAAGTCCCAGCCGGACGCCAATGATCGCGCCGACCTCGTCCTTGAACACGGATGAAAAGCCCCAGTACCCTTGGAGAATGCCGCAATAACGGCCTGCTTTCTCGGGGTCGACTCCGGGATAGATGCAGCGCCCGGTAACGGCCCCTTCGGCATCAGTGTGTCGGTAAGAGGGAACCACGCCCAGCCATTCGGCATATTTCTTGGGTGTGGATTGCAGGTATCCGCCCTTTTCCAGCCACGAGGCCACGGCTTCGTCCGACATGCGGAAGTTGCCCTGGGTCTTGGCCAGTTTTTCAAGGTTCGGATAGAGGTTGGTGAGGAAGAAGACGATGTACGTCAGGCATAAAGCCGTCAGTATCATCACGCCCACCCGGCGTAGAATAAAGAGTCCCATGGTTGCCCCTGTTGGTGGCATGGCGGCCAGATTCTTAGGCCTGCCTGTTTTCGGCGGATTGTTGTTTTCGTCCCGCCGGAAGGAAAGGGCGCGCCGATGTGGCGCGCCCTGTTAGTATTTGCAGATCAGGCCTTCGAGTGCCACTTGTAGATCTGCGGCAGGTAGGCGATGTGCATGTCGCAGCCGCCCACGTTGTCGTTGTAGTGACGATAGAGCGAACGCCAGTACGGTTGGATCGTCACACCGTCTTCGACCAGGATCGCCTGACACTTAGCCGCAACCGCGCGGCGCGCATCGGCATCCGCAATCGCATTGGCCTCGGCCAGCAGCGCGTCGAACTCGGGGTTTTCATAACCGAACTCGTTCCAGGCTTCACCCGAACGGTAGGCCAGACCCCAGACCTGGGTGGCCAGCGGACGGTGGTTCCAGTTGGTCGAGCTGAAGGGATACTTGGCCCAGTCGTTCCAGAACGTCGAACCGGGAAGGATCGTCCGTTTGACCTTGATGCCTGCGTCGCGCAGCTGAGCCGCCACCGCGTCGGTGGTGTTCTTGCGCCAGTCATCGTCGATCGAGTGCAGTTCGATCTCCTTGTCGGCCATACCGGCGGCTTTCCACAGCTCGGCCGCTTTGGCCGGGTCATGCGGCAGACGACCGACGTTCGGGTCGGTTTCCGGGTGGACCGGAGCAGCATGGTGGTTGTCGGCCGCGATACCGTTGTTCGAGTTCCCGAGTTCCAGGCAGATCGCGTTGTCGACCGCCATTGAAATGGCCTGACGCGCACGTTTGTCGCCGTAAAGAAGATTGCCATCTTCGTCTTTGGCGTGCTGGTTGGGGCGGATCACGATGGTCGAACCGGTCGCGATTTCCGACTTGTTCCAACCCAGACCGTCCATAATGTCGACATAGTCTCCCACGGTTTCCCAGAAGATGTCGACCTCTTCGGCTTCGGCACCAGCGACCCAGGCTGCCGGATCGGTGCCATAGTCGATGCATTCGATGGTGTCGAGATAGAAGCCACCTTCTTCGAACGCGGTGTCACCCCACCAGGCGTGGTCGGTCTTTTTCATCACGGCCTTGACGCCAACCTCGACACTATCGACTTTCATCGGGCCGGTGCCGACGAGCGCCTCATAGCCTGCGGCGGGGTCGATATCTTTGTGCACGACCGCAGCCGGGTAGTCAGCCATGCCCGGGATGATGGTGATGTCTGGGGTCGAGCAGGTCAGGATAACCTTGTTGCCGTCCACTTTAATCGCGCCGTCGCGGGCCTTGCCCGAGTCCGCGTCGATCAGCGAAGCCATACGGCCGGCCATCGAGTTGCCTTCGACCGACTTGTCGCACCAGCCTTCGATGTTACGAGCAACATCTTCGGCAGTGAAGTCGTCGCCGTTGTTCCACTTGACGCCCTGACGGACATGCAGAGTGTAAACGGTTGCATCTTCGTTGACGTCCCAGCCTTCGACCAACATGCCGCGGAAGGTACCGTCGTTGTTGTACTCGACCATGTATTCCAGCGTGCCAGCGGCGACGAAGGCAATTTGGGTCCAGTCAAATGTGCGTGGATCCTTGAATGCGCGAACTTCCATTTGAATGCGAGCTGTGCCGCCGCGCTTAACTCCATGCGAGCCGGCATGGGCAGGGGTTTCGAGTCCTAGAAGGCCATAGGCGCCTGCGGCGGACACACCAAGAGCGGTGGTGCGCGTCAGAAACTCACGACGGCTGAGTTTGCCCGCCTTAACTTCTTCAGCGTGCATCAGAGCTGCCTTGTGGACCGGTTTCGAATTCTCGGTGATTTGCGTCATCTTGTTCTCCCTGTGACACGGTAGACATTATTCATTCGTATCTGGGGCAGAGGCGAGGCATCCCCGCTCGCAATACTCTCCCCCAATATTGCGAGGACCATTCCCGCATGTTTACCCCCGTGCCGTCAACGGTGGGTTTCGGCATTTCGGATCAAAAAAACGACACTTTCGGGGTCGTAAACCGACAATGGCGTCAGTTTTGAAGGCGCGTAGCGGTTTTATGAGAAACGGGTGCGAGCCGTTGAAAATGCACAAAAATTATTGTGACAGGTACGGCTTAGGCTGAAGAGTCGCGTCTGCGGGGGGCATCGATACGCAACCGCGTGGGTGAGGCGGCGGTCTGATTCTGTACGAAACGGGTGAAATGCGAAGCGCTGCGAAATCCAAGATATGCAGCGATCCGACCGATTTTGTACGAGCTGTCGGCGAGCAGTCGGCGTGTTTCATGCAAGACCCGCCCGGTGAGGAGGTTTGAGGCACTTTGACCGCTGGCATGTTTGCAGGCGCGGCTGAGATGGCCCGGGGTCACGTCGAGCTGCTCGGCGAACCAGGACATCGGCTTGCCATTGCGAAATTCGCGCACAATCAAGCGGGCAAACCGCTGGGACAGGCGTTGGTCTGCGCGCAGGTCGGGTAAAGGGGGCGCCACCAGACTGGTGCGGCGTAGCCAAACCGAAATCAGTATCGCGTAAGCACGAGCAGCCTGGGCGTGAAAATCAAGGCCACGTTGCTGCTCGCGCATCATATCATCCAGCAATGTCGTCAATTCGGATTGAGTTTGAGCGGATGGCACCCGTATCCCGTGGGCATGCTGGGGCAACGGGATGTCAGCTCCAACCGGGATCGACAGCATCGTTCCAAAAAGCGGTCCGGTAACGCTCATCGAAAAGAGAGTTTCGGCCGGAACAAAGATCGCCATATTCGGCGATGCCGCAAGTTGTATCCCATCCATCATCATTTGTCCGTGGCCTCGTGCCAGCCAAATGAGCCGGGCGTAATCAGTGCTGTGGGGCAGGGACATTCTCCAGCTTTCGCCACCAGAGATCCGGGCCAGAGGGTGCGTGCGTGGAATGTCGTCGTTCATTTTAATATTGTACGGAATGTGACAGGAATTGCGTTGGACATCGCCAAGTATTGTCCAAAAATGATGTAAATCGTCAAGCCGCCTGCAGGGCGTTCCATTCCTTCATCCGCGCCCGGAACCAGGTGCGTTGGCGCTTGGCGTATTGGCGCGTGGCGATGATGGCGGCATCGCGGGCCTGATTCAGGGACAGTTCGCCGCGCAGATGGGCAATGAGTTCGGGTGCACCGATGGCGCGAGACGACGGGTGGTTCGGGTCCCAGTGGGCCAGGTTGGCCCGCGCTTCGTCAAGGGCGCCAGCATCGAGCATCAGATCGAAACGCCGTTCGATCCGCGGGGTCAGCCATTCCTTGGGGGCGTCGATCACCAAGGGGGTGATGGCGGAGAGAGGCAGCCTTGGCGGCGGCGTGTCATCCTGCCAGTCCGCCAGCCCGCGACCTGTGGCACGCTGCACCTCCCAGGCGCGTTGCACGCGCATCCGGTTCAATCGGTCGATGCGGTCGGCGGTCTCGGGATCCAGCGCAGCCAGCATCTCTTCGCGGCCAAGCGTATCGGCGTGGGCGCGGATATCCGGCGGCGTCGGAGGGATCTGGGCGAGACCTTCGGTTAGGGCGGTGAAGTAGAGCCCGGTCCCGCCGACGATGATCGGACGGGTCGTTGACAGGTAGGAATCTAAATCACGCAGCCAGTGGCCGACGGAATAGTCGACATCTGCGGGGACGTGGCCGTAAAGCGCATGGGGCGCTCGGATCAAGTCTTCATGCGGTGGGCGGGCGGTCAGAATTTGCCAGTTGGCAAAGACCTGCAGCGCGTCGGCGTTGATGATGGTTCCGCCTTGTGTCTCGGCTATCTCCAGCGCAAGCGCGGATTTACCGCTGGCGGTGGGGCCGGCGATCAGCACCGGGCGGTCGGCAGGGATGTCGTCAAGGTTGATCATGCCTTGGGCTTGCCCGATCCGGGATTTACGCGCAAGGCCGCAATGCGTTGCCGAAAGCCGATTGAAACCGGCGCCGATTTCCGACATCTTGCGGCAAATTTCACAAAGCTGCCCAGATGGAGTATGCCATGAGCGATCCCGCCGCGCCCGAAACCGAGACCACGTTCAAACGTGTGATGTTGAAAATATCGGGTGAGGCGCTGATGGGGGATCAGGGCTATGGGCTGCATCCGCCCACGGTTCAGCGAATCGCTGAAGAGGTGAAATCGGTCCACGATATGGGGGTCGAGATCTGCATGGTGATTGGTGGCGGCAACATTTTCCGTGGCCTTCAGGGCAGTGCGCAGGGGATGGAGCGGACGACTGCTGATTACATGGGGATGCTGGCAACAGTAATGAATGCTCTAGGTATGCAGGCGGCGTTGGAATCGCTGGGCGTGTTCACACGGGTTATTTCGGCGATCCCGATGGACCAGGTTTGCGAGCCTTACATTCGCCGCCGTGCGGTGCGGCATTTGGAAAAGAAGCGGGTCTGCATTTTTGCTGCAGGCACCGGAAATCCTTATTTCACCACCGATACCGCGGCGACGCTGCGGGCCAGCGAGATGGCCTGCGAAGCGATTTTCAAGGGCACCAAGGTGGACGGGGTTTATAACAAGGATCCAGTGGGCAACCCGGATGCGGTACGGTATGACAAGATCAGCTATGATGACGTGTTGACCAAGCACCTGAAGGTGATGGATGCCAGTGCCATAGCGTTGGCGCGCGACAACAGCCTGCCGATCATCGTCTTCTCGCTGGATGAACCGGGCGGGTTCCGTGGCATCCTGGCCGGGAAAGGCACCTATACAACGGTGGGCGGATAGGGCAAAACGGTCGCCGGAAGCCCGCATAAGACCAGGGGAGAGCAAAACATGTCCAACGAAGAATTCATGCTGGATACCGATGATCTGGAACGTCGGATGACGGGGGCGATGGGTGCGCTGAGGACCGAGTTTGCCTCGCTTCGGACAGGTCGGGCCAGTGCTTCGATGCTGGATCCGGTGACGGTAGATGCCTATGGCGCACAGACACCGCTGAATCAGGTGGGTACCGTGAACGTGCCCGAACCGCGCATGGTGACGATCAACGTGTGGGACAAGTCGCTGGTCGGCGCCGTGGAAAAAGCCATCATGAACAGCGGCTTGGGGATCAATCCGCAAACCAACGGCACGATCGTGATGCTGCCCATTCCAGAATTGAACGAGGAGCGCCGCCGCGAGTTGACCCGGGTCGCTGCGCAATATGCTGAAAGCGCACGCGTTGCGATCCGTCATGTCCGTCATAACGGCATGGAACAAATCAAGAAGCACAAGGACGACATGAGCGAGGACGATCAGCGGTTCTGGCATGACGAAGTCCAGGGGCTGACCGACAAGTTCGTCAAGCTGGTCGACGAGGCGCTGGAGCACAAGCAAGAAGAAATCATGCAGGTGTAAGCCGCGTCTGGGAGACCGTCCTGAGGGCGGTTTCAGCCGCGAATGGTCAGAGACCAAATCGAAAGGGTGGGCCATGGCCGCGAAAGACGACACAGGCTCGAAACCCGCATCCGGCCCACGCCATGTGGCCATCATCATGGACGGCAATGGCCGCTGGGCTACGCAGCGCGGACGTCCGCGGCTTTTTGGTCATCATGCGGGTGCGCGTCGGGTGCGTGAGATTGTCGAGGCCTGCCCCGATCTGGGCGTCAAGTACCTGACGATATTCGCGTTTTCGACGGAAAACTGGAAGCGGACCCAGGTCGAGGTGGCCGGGCTGATGAGCTTGTTTCGCCGTTACATCACCAAGGAAACCCGGGCGCTCAAGGAAGAGGGTGTGCGGGTGCGGTTCATCGGCGACCGGGTGCGGCTCGACAAGAAGCTGCAGGCGCTGATGGACGAGTTGGAAGAACTGACGTCCGACAATGACAAGGTGCATTTGACGATTGCACTGAATTACGGCGGCCGTGACGAGGTGGCACGGGCCACCAAGCGGCTGGCCCAAGATGTGGCGGCCGGGCGGCTGGATCCGGAGACAGTGGATGAAGAAACCCTGCCAAAATATTTGGATACTTGTGTTTTGCCCGATCCTGACTTGGTGGTCCGAACGTCGGGAGAAGCGCGGATTTCGAATTTCCTGCTGTGGCAGTCGGCCTATGCCGAATATGAATTCATCGACACGCTGTGGCCGGATTTCTCGGCTGATATCTTTGCCGGTCTGGTGACGAAATACGGTGCCCGTGACCGCAGGTTCGGAGGGGTGAAGACATGAGCGATACTGGGAAATGGGGCGATCTGGCGCCGCGCGTGGCCTCGGGGTTGGCGATGGTCGCAGTGGGCGCCGTGGCACTGTGGCTGGGCGGCTATGTGTTTGCCGCCCTTGGCGTGTTGATCGGTGGGTTGGCCGTTTGGGAGTTGATGCGCATGGTGCGCCCCAGGCACGAGACGGCAGCGCGGCAAGAGGCAGCACTGGCCGGATTTGCGCTAGCCGCCGCGCTTTTCGTGCCGGGCGGGGTGGCAGTGATCATCCTTGGCCTGCTTCTGATTGTTCTGATCGGGCGCACGGGAAAGTACCCGCTGATCGTTGGTGGCTATACCGCATTGATTTTCCTTGGGGTTTACGGGCTGGTGACCCTGCGCAACGAAGGCGGGCTGCCTCCGGCACTGTGGCTGGTCGGTGTTGTGATTGCCACTGATATTGCCGGGTATTTCGCAGGCCGAATCATCGGCGGGCCGAAATTTTGGCCTAAAGTGAGCCCAAAGAAGACCTGGGCCGGGATCATCGCCGGATGGATCGCGGCAGCATTGGTCAGCTTGTGGTATGCCAGCGCCTATGAGCATTCGGTGTCATTAATGATGTTGGCAGGGGCGGTGCTGTCCTTCGCCAGCCAGATGGGCGATGCCGCCGAAAGCGCGATCAAGCGCAAGATGAAGATCAAGGACAGTTCCAACCTGATTCCCGGCCATGGTGGCGTGATGGACCGGTTCGATGCCATGTTGGGCGCATCTGTGGCGGTCACACTCTGGCTCATGGTTGCGGGTCTGGGATGAGAAAGGTTTCCATATTCGGTGCCACGGGGTCGATCGGGCAATCGACGATCGACCTGATAGCGCGCGAGCCGGACGGGTTTGATGTTGTCGCCCTCTCCGGTGGGCGCAACATTGCCCGGCTGGCCGAGGATGCTATCCGGCTGAAAGCCGACCTGGCAGTAACTGCACACGAGGAGTTGCTGGGTGACTTGCAGGACGCCTTGAGCGGGTCAGGGGTTCAGGCTGCCGCGGGTGAATTAGCTTTGATGGAAGCCGCCGAAAGGCCTGCGGATTGGGTGATGAGCGCGATCGTCGGCGCTGCAGGGCTGAAACCCGGCCTGCGGGCAGTTGAACACGGGGCAACATTGGCGTTGGCCAACAAGGAATCGCTGGTGACCGCGGGATCCTTGTTGATGGAGACGGCCAAGACCCATGGCGCGACTGTGTTGCCGGTAGACAGTGAGCATTCGGCAGTGTTTCAGGCGCTGGTGGGCGAAGAGATGGAGGCGGTCGAGCGGATCATCATCACTGCCAGCGGCGGGGCATTTCGCAACTGGCCCTTGGAAAAACTGGCCGAAGCGACGGTGGAACAGGCCAGCCAACACCCGAATTGGGACATGGGGCAACGGATCACCATTGATTCGGCTTCGATGTTCAACAAGGCACTGGAAGTGATCGAAACCCGCGAGTATTTCGGCATTAATCCGGAGATGATCGAAGTGTTGGTGCATCCCGAGAGCCTTGTCCATGCGCTGGTGCGGTTTCGTGATGGTGCATTGATGGCGCATCTGGGTGTAAGCGACATGCGCCATGCTATCGGCTATGCGCTGAATTGGCCGGAAAGGGCGGATCTTCCGGTGGATCGGCTGGACCTTGCGCAGATCGGGCAGTTAAACTTCAGCGCGCCGGACATAGTACGCTACCCGGCATTGAGACTGGCGCGTGACGTCATGACACGGGGGGGGCTGTCGGGGGCCGTGTTCAACGCGGCCAAGGAAATCGCGCTGGATGCTTTCATCGCGCGTCGGGTCAAATTTACCGCAATGACCGTTGTCGTTGATAAGGTACTTTCCGCGCTGGAGTCGGATTTGGGCCTCATTGATGCCGAAATGACCCTTGATAACGTCGCAGCGGCGGACCACATGGCCCGTATCCGCGCAACAGAATTCATCGCCGCTGGGCTGTAGGGGCCGGGCGCAGAACAGGGCAAAGCTTTGGATATCGCAGCAATCTTCCCGCAACTAAGCGGTACCGCTTTTTACATCATCGCCTTTGTGGTGGCCCTGTCGGTCATCGTGGCCGTGCATGAATACGGCCATTATATCGTTGGCCGCTGGTCGGGGATCAAGGCCGAGGTGTTCAGCCTTGGGTTTGGCCCGGTGCTGTGGTCGCGTATGGACAAGCACGGCACTCGTTGGCAAGTCGCGGCGCTGCCATTTGGTGGGTACGTAAAGTTCCTGGGCGATGCCAATGCGGCCTCGGCCGGCACCGATGAAGAGGTGGTGGCCGACCTGACCGAAGAGGAACGACGCCACACCATGTCGGGGGCGCCACTCTGGGCGCGGGCGGCCACGGTGGCTGCTGGACCGGTTTTCAATTTCGCGCTGTCAATTATCGTGTTCACCGGTGTGATTCTGACCCAGGGCCAGACCCGCGAACCGTTGACCGTGGGTGAATTGCGCCCGTTGCCGGCGGAGGTGCAGGAATTGGTTCCCGGCGACGAGCTGATCTCTATTGGAGGGCAGGCGCTTCCCGGGTTTGATGATCCTGTCGCTCTTGGGGCTTTCAACGACGCATTGCCAGTCGAACCGACGCTTGAGTATCGCGTGCGCCGCGATGGGGCCGAGATTACCGTGGGCGGGCCTTATCCAAATCCACCGATCGTGACACGACTGGCGCCGCAATCGGTGGCTTTTGATATCGGGTTGGAAGTGGGTGACGTGATCACCAGTATCGATGGCACGGAGATTTTTGCCTTCAGCCAGTTGAAAGAACGGGTCGAGGGCGGCAACGGCCAACCGATGGTATTGAAGGTCTGGCGCGCCGGTACGGTGATGGATTTCACGCTTGTGCCGCGTCGGGTGGACGAACCGCAGGATGATGGCGGTTTCAAGACCTATTGGCGGATCGGCATCGCCGGTGGCATGTTCTTTGAACCGGCCACCGAAACGGCGGGGCTGGGCGCTGCTGTGACTGGTGGGGTGAAACAGACCTGGCGGATCATTACCGGCTCGATTTCAGGCCTGTGGCACATGATCACCGGGGCGATTTCCAGCTGCAACATGTCGGGGCCGATCGGCATCGCCCAAGTGTCCGGCCAGATGGCCAGCCAGGGAGGAGAAAGCTTTGTCTGGTTTATTGCCGTGCTCAGCACTGCGGTGGGGCTTTTGAACCTGTTCCCGATCCCGGTTCTGGATGGCGGGCATCTGGTTTTCTATGCGTTTGAAGCCGTTGTCGGACGCCCACCGTCGGAAAAAGCGCTGCGTATTCTGATGACATTAGGGCTGACTCTGGTGCTATCGGTGATGCTGTTTGCTCTGTCGAACGATCTGTTTTGTCCCTGACGCAACCACAAGATATGGTGTGAAACGGGCTAATAACCGGGGTCAATGTGGTGAATGCCACATTCTTGCCCAATTTGCTGCCTGCGTTTGACATATTCGCCCTGCACATTCGGTTTCAAGACGAACCTAGGAAGAGAGTGAACCGATGCAAACGATCACAAACGGATATCGCGGATTGCACCTGTTGTGGGATCTGAATTGGGACCGCATTCTCTATATTGGCACCATCGGGCTGGCATTGCTGGCCGGGGCCTGGATCGGCTCGCTCTGAGCGGGCAGTGGAAGGCAAAACTTCGGTAAGTTGACGGGCGTCCTTCGGGGCGCCTTTTTCATGGTTTTGACAAGACCCTCCATACCCTTTAGTCAGGTTTCAAAAGGGGTGTCTGATCGGGTAGAACCATGACAGAAAAAAAACAGAGTCGGCAATCGGCTCGCACAGGCCATGCAGTGAAAATTCAAGAACTCACCGTTGCGCTTTTTCTTGCAATTACAACGCTTTTCGCGGCGCTGCCACAAGCCGCAGATGCGCAGAGCTATCGTTTCAGCAGCGTTTCCATCGAAGGGAACAAGCGGATCGAGGCCGGAACCATCCTGTCTTACGCGGGAATCGCCCGCGGTGAGACGGTGTCTGCATCGCAGTTGAACGATGCTTATCAACGGATTTTGGGCTCGGGCCTTTTCGAGAGTGTGACGATTGAGCCACGTGGCAGCAAGCTGGTGATTGCGGTCAAAGAGTTTCCGACCATCAACCGCATCCGGTTTGAAGGTAATCGGCGGCTAAAGGACGATGATCTGGAAGCGTTCATCGAATCCAAGCCGCGTCTGGTATTCAGCCCGACCAAAGCCGAACGCGACGCGGAAACTCTGGCCGAAGCCTATAATCAGAACGCCAGGATCGGGGCTCGGATCAACCCGAAAATCATTCGTCGGTCCGACAACCGGGTCGACCTGGTATTCGAGATTTTCGAAGGCGGTGTGACCGAGATCGAACGTATCGGCTTTGTCGGCAACCGTGCGTATTCGGACCGTCGCCTGCGCCGTGTGCTTGAGACCAAGCAAGCCGGGCTTTTGCGTGCGCTGATCAAAAAGGACAGCTATGTCGAGGATCGTCTGCAGTTCGACCAACAGGTGCTGCGCGATTTCTACCTTAGCCGAGGTTACGTTGATTTCCGCACAACTGGCGTTAATGCCGAGTTGATGCGTGAGCGTGACGGTTATCTTCTGACCTTCAACGTGGAAGAGGGTCAGCAGTTCCGATTTGGCGAGATCACCACGACTTCGGATATGGATGCGGCGGACGCTGATGAGTTCCACTCGATCCTCAAAGTCCGGCCGGGTGTGGTCTATTCGCCCAGCCTGGTGGAGAATTCGATTGCCCGGATGGAGCGCTATGCCATCAAAAAGGGCATCGACTTCCTGCGGGTCGAGCCGCGGATCACCCGCAATGATCGCGACCTGACCCTGGACGTAGAGTTTATTCTGACCAAAGGGCCGCGGATTTTTGTCGAACGGATCGACATCGAAGGCAACGCTACCACGCTGGACCGGGTGGTGCGGCGTCAGTTCAAGATCGTCGAGGGCGATCCGTTCAACCCGCGTGAAATCCGTGAAAGCGCCGAGCGTATTCGCGCGCTTGGCTATTTCGGCAAGGCGGATGTGAACGCACGTGAAGGTTCTTCGCCGGATCAGGTCGTGGTCGACGTGGACGTCGAAGAAACAACCACCGGGTCGTTGAGCTTTGGCGGATCCTACTCCACCGATGACGGTTTTGGTCTTGCGGTCGAGTTTACCGAAACCAACTTCCTGGGTCGTGGGCAACAGTTGAACATGGGGATTTCGGGGGCTGGCGACAAGCAGAGCTACAATTTTGATTTTGTCGAACCGGCCTTTCTTGGTCGCGATGTCGCGCTGCATTTCAACCTCGGGTATGCGGTGACGGATAGTACCCTTTCTGCGCCATATGATACGCAGCGCGGTTATCTCGGGTTCGGATTGGAGTTCCCGATCAGTGAAAACGCGCGCGTGGGTTTGAACTACAAATTAGATCATTCGCAGATGCGCAACTACGTTGGCTCCGGACCAACGTTTCCCGCCCCTCCGCTGCCAGCACCGCAACCCAGTATCCTTGCGACCGAAGCGCAACTTGGCTACCGCACTTCAAGCTCGATCGGCTATTCGTTCTCGTATGACACCCGCCGTGGTGGGCTAAATCCGAATGCAGGCTACTTTGTCGATTTCACTCAGGATTTCGGTGGCATGGGCGGTGACGTGCAATTCGTCAAGTCGACGGCCAAGCTTATCGCGCAGACCAAGGTTCTGAACGAGGAAGTGACTCTGCGCGCCACGTTTGCGGCCGGTATGTTGAACCATCGTGGCGGAACTGCCTCGCGCGCGATTGACCGCTTCCTCTATGGCAACAATATCATGCGCGGCTTTGACGCCGACGGGATTGGTCCTCGGCAATGTGATACCGCCGGCTGTGTTGGTGCCACCTATAACGAGGCCCTTGGCGGCAATTACTATGCAACGGCACAGTTCGAGGCGATCTTCCCGCTTGGCCTGCCTGAAGAATACGGGCTCCAGGGCGGCGTGTTCTACGACATCGGCTCGGTTTGGGGGCTGGACCGCACGGCGGCGCCCGGCACGTTTGTGGTTAATGGCGGCGCACGGCAGGTGCTGGGGCTCTCTCTGTTCTGGAAAACCCCGGTCGGGCCGCTGCGGATGAACTGGTCCAAGCCGCTCAAGAAACAGGCCTGGGACCAGGAGCAGCTGTTCGAGCTGACCATTTCGACCGAGTTCTGAGGTTGGGCCGGTGAACACGGTCGGAACCAAAAGGCATCGAAGGAAAACAACCGCGATCACCTGCGTGGCCAAATGGCTGATGCTGGGGATCGCTGCCGTTTTGACGGTTCTTCCGGCGCAGGGGACGAGGGCGCAGGAGTTTGGGTTGCCTGACAGCGCGATTCTGCTGATCGACCCGAACCGTCTGTTTGCAGAAACCCGGTTCGGGCAACGTGTCCAGGCGGAACTGAAGGCGCGGCACGATGAATTGTCCCAGGAAAACCGTCAGATGGAAGGCGAGTTGGAGGCCGAGGAACTGGCCCTGACGCAGGAGCGATCCGAGTTGGAACCCGAGGTGTTTCGGGCCAAGGCGGACGCATTTCACGAAAAGGTCCAGCGAATCCGTAACGAACAAGTCGCCAAGGCCAATGCCTGGCAAGCGGATGCCGACAATGCCCAGCGTCAGTTTCTGACGGTGGCGGGTCCGGTTCTGGAGGAAATGATGGCGGCAAGCAGGGCTGCTGTTCTTCTGGACTTGCGGGCGGTATTGTGGCGCGCCGAGGCCGTCGACGTAACCAGCGAGGCGGTGCGCCGGATCGATCTGGCGATTGGGGATGGGGGCAACATCGCGGTCCCGGCGACCACGCCATCCGAGCCCGCGCAACCGAATAACACGACCAATCCATCACAAGAGGCACCGGCGCAGGACTGACCGGTTCACGCGGCGGTCCGGCTTGCCCCGCCCTGGCCGAATTGCTAAAGCCTTTGACGGCAAATCCTTGCAAAACGAAGGCAAATTGCTTCCACGACTCACTGGGGCAGGCCGCACAGGAAGGGACAAATCATGGCAGATCTCAAAAGCGCGGATATCGGGCTTATTCAACGTATTCTTCCGCACCGTTATCCGTTCCTTCTGGTGGACAAGGTTGAGGATATCGACGGATTTCAAAGCGCCCGTGGCATCAAGAATGTCACCATGAACGAGCCGCATTTCCAAGGCCACTTCCCCGGCACTCCGATCATGCCCGGCGTCACTATTATTGAGGCCATGGCTCAGACCGCTGGTGTCATGCTGGGGGTGGGAATGGACATCATCGACACCGACCTGCTGATTTATTTCATGTCAGTCGACAAGTGCAAATTCCGCCGCAAGGTGGTGCCCGGCGACGTACTGGAAATGCATGTCACCACAGTGCGTGGCAAGCCCGGCGGTAAGATTTTCAAGTTCCACGGCCGCGCCGTTGTTGGCGATGAGGTGGCCGCAGAGGCAGAGTTTGCGGCTTACGTCGATTTCAATGCAGGCGGCCAGGGATGAGCGCCACGGCGCAGATACACCCTTCGGCCGTGATCGAGCCGGGGGCCGAGATTGCCGAGGGTTGCATCATCGGCCCATTCTGCGTGGTTGGGCCGGATGTGACACTCGCCCCCAGGGTCGTGCTGAAATCGCATGTGGTGGTGACCGGTGATACTGAGATTGGCGAAGATACGGTTGTCTTTCCATTCTCGGTGATCGGCGAAATCCCGCAGGACCTGAAATTCCATGGGGAAAAGACCCGCCTGATCGTCGGCGCGCGAAACCGCATTCGTGAACACGTTACCATGAACACCGGCACCGAGGGCGGCGGCGGCATCACCCGGATTGGCGATGATGGGTTGTTCATGGCCGGGTGCCATGTGGCCCATGACGCCCAGATCGGCGATCGGGTGATCATCGTCAACAATTCGGCCATAGCCGGGCATTGCTTGATCGAGGATGACGTCATCGTCGGCGGGTTGTGCGGCATTCACCAATGGGTGCGGATCGGTCGGGGGGCGATCATCGGCGCGCTGAGCATGGTGACCAATGATGTGATCCCGCATGGATTGGTGCAGGGGCCGCGCGGCGAACTGGATGGGTTGAATCTCGTTGGGCTAAAGCGTCGCGGAGTGGACCGAAGCGACATTACCGCTCTGCGCGCGGCATTCCAGATGCTGGCGCAAGGTGACGGTGCGTTTCAGGACCGCGCGCGCCGTTTGGGTGAAGAGACGGAAAGCGACTATGTCCGCCAGATTGTCGAGTTCGTGACCGCCGGCAGTGACCGGTCATTCCTGACTCCGGGGTGAGGCGATGCTGGCGCTGATAGCAGGGGGAGGCGATCTGCCTCGACGAGTGGCAGCGGTGCAGGACCAGGCACCATTGGTATGTTCGCTCGAAGGCAACAGACGGCCCGAGGGCTTGGATGTCGATCACTGGTTCCGGCTGGAAACCCTAGGCACGCTGTTACTGACACTGGGAGAGGCCGGGGTGAGCGAGATTTGCCTGTGTGGGTCCATCGACCGGCCCGCGCTTGATCCAGCGGCGCTGGATGATGAAACCAAGCCGCTGGTACCACTGTTTATGGAGGCGCTGCAAAAGGGCGATGACGGTGCGCTGCGCGTGGTGCTGTCGATATTCGAACAAACCGGGTTCACCATCCGTGCTGCGCATGAGCTGGCCCCGCACCTGCTGCCGTCACCCGGTGTTCTGACGGTTCGTAATCCACGGGAAGGACATCGCCATGACGCCAATGCGGCCGAGGAAGTTCTGGCCGAAATGGGGCGCGCAGATCTAGGCCAGGCTTGCGTGATGCGTAAGGGCGATGTGATCGCCCGTGAGAACGAGACCGGGACCGACGCGATGCTGACGGCGCTGGCACTGGACTACGAGCGGCCCGCACGGGCCGATGAGATGATGGTCAGCACTGGCGGTCTGTCCGAGGAATTGGCAACGTGGCTGGCGGAGCTGTCGGGCATGGTGCATGATGCGCCAGGCGCCGGTGCCATCCTCTACAAGGCGCCCAAACCCGGACAAGACACCCGCGCCGATCTGCCCACTATCGGCCCCGGTACGGCCATTCGTGCGGCCGAGGCGGGATTGGACGGTATAGTGATCAAATCGGGCGGGGTGATTGTGCTGGATCAGACCCAGACCCTGGCAATCCTCGATGCGATGGGGATGTTCCTCTGGGTGAGCCCGTGAAGGTCTACCTGATCGCCGGGGAACTGTCTGGCGACAAGCTGGGCGGGGCCTTGATGGCAGGGCTCAAGGAACTGGCCCCGGACGTGGAATTCAAGGGCGTTGGCGGGCCGCGGATGGCGGCAGAGGGGCTGGAAAGCCTGTTCTCTATGGACGAGCTGAGCGTGATGGGGTTGGCCGAGGTGCTGCCCAGGTTGCGCCACCTGTTCAGGCGCCGGGACCAAGTGGTGGCGGATGTCTTGGAATGGCAACCGGACGTGATGGTCACCATCGACAGCCCGGATTTCTGCCTGCGGGTGGCAAAGAAGGTCAAACCCGTCAGCGGCATACGCACGGTGCATTACGTGGCGCCATCTGTCTGGGCCTGGCGGGCGGGCCGCGCGGCGAAGATGGCGCGTCATATAGATCAGGTTCTGGCGCTGTTGCCGTTCGAGCCGCCTTACATGCAGGCTGCCGGGATGGAATGCGATTTTGTCGGGCATCCGGTGGTGAGTGAGCCAGTGGCAAGCGAGGCCGAGGCCACAGCATTCCGTGATGCACATGGCATTGACGGTGAGATGCTGCTGATCCTGCCCGGTTCGCGCCGGGGGGAGGTGTCGCGCCTTGCCGGACGGTTCGGACAGACATTGGAGAAAGTGGTTGCTGCACGGCCCGGATTGCGAGCGGTGATCCCTGCGGCCCCACCCGTGGCCGCAATGTTGCAGGATATCCTTGCAGAATGGCCAGGTAATCCGGTTCTGCTCGACCCGCGTGGGCAGGATGAAGCGGGTTTTGCCGACGTGAAGCGGGCGGCATTTCGGGCAGCGGACACGGCGCTGGCGGCGTCGGGGACGGTCTCGCTGGAATTGGCGGCCGCGGGGACGCCGATGGTGATCGGCTATGACATGGGCTGGCTATCGCGGCAGATAATTCCGCGGATGCTTAAGGTCGACACGGTGACGCTTGTGTCACTGGTTTCCGAGACGCGGTTGGTGCCCGAGTTCATCGGGAAGGCATGTCAGCCGGCACCGATGGCCGAAGCGTTGCTGAAGGTATTGGATGCGCCCGAGGCACAGCGCGAAGCCCTGGAATTGACCATGGAGCGGTTGGGCCGTGGGTCCGAGCCACCGGGGCTGCGCGCAGCGCGCGCTGTACTTGGTGGGCTGAGCTGATAACTTGACCCCGGTTCATGATGCAATGCAACCTTCTTCTTCCCCCAGTGATCAGGTAACGTCATACACATACGTGGAAAGAGCCGAAGGCATGCCCCATGGGTAACGAGGGCCAGAGCAGTGTAGTCCGCCGCCGGGTATTCTATATTCCTGGCTATGACCCTATACACCCGCGCCGCTATCGTGAGCTTTTTCGCAAGGAAGGCGCGGCGCAGGCAGAGATATCCAAATACGAAATCGAATTATCGGCAAAACAGGGGGACGGGCCTTATGGATGGCACGTGACGGGCCGCATGGACGGGCACGAAACCGAGGCCGATTTCGAAGTGCTGGTCTGGTCCGATATCGTGCGCGAGTCCATGGGATTGGGGGTAATCGCCACCTATGTGCAGCTGGCCCGCACTGCATGGACCTATATCGCCAGCGGGGCCTTGCGCCGCCTAATGCGGCTCAGGAAGGGGCCGGTGATTGCGGCGCTCTACCCGGTGGTGTTCCTATTGGTGCAGCTTTTATTGGCGCTGGTGTTGGCCTGGGGGATCGGACGTGGTCTGGCGCTGATCCATCCGTGGGCGGCTTGGGGTGGGCTGGTGATCGTACCCTTCGTTCTGGAGTGGTTCCGCAAACGCGATAGCAAATTCTTTGCCTATTACCTGATGCATGATTATGCCTATTCGGCCCAATCCAAGGGCGCCAATCCACCCGAATTGGAGGCCCGAATGGGTGCGTTTGCCGATCGGATTGCCGAGGCGCTGCAAGGCGACAGTGACGAGGTGCTGGTTGTCGGCCATTCCTCGGGTGCGCATCTGGCAGTGTCAATCCTGGCCGATCTGATCCGGGAGGGGCGGGTGCCCGAGCGCGGACCGGTGCTGTCCTTCCTGTCGCTGGGGCAGGTGGTGCCAATGGTGTCTTTCTTGCCGCAAGCGTCACGGCTTCGGGGTGACCTTCTATTTCTATGCCAGCGCGACGAGCTGACCTGGGTTGATGTCACTGCACCCGGCGATGGTTGTGCCTTTGCGCTGTGCGATCCGGTTTCGGTGTCGGGTGTGGCGCCGGAGCAAGGCAAGCGCTGGCCACTGGTGTTTTCCGCTGCCTTTACCCAGACGTTGAGCCCAGAACGCTGGAAGGAGCTGCGCTGGCGATTTTTCAGGCTACACTTCCAGTATCTCTGTGCCTTTGATCGGGTGGGGGATTACGACTATTTCCGGATCACGGCAGGCCCAATCGCGTTGGGCGTACGATATACCGGTCGCAACGCTTCGAAAAGCCGGATCGAGATGCCCGTCAATAAGTACACCAGTGTAGGTGCCCAATGACAGCATTGCCTCCCAAACCCCCGGCGAGACAAGGAAAAGTATCCCTTAGACGATATGCGAAACTGTTCCGTCAGGACATTCTTTCGGCCCAGCCCACACGGCTCTATCGCGCGTGGATGGCCGAGTTCCGCACACCGTTTTTTCGCTCCTACATGTGCAATGACCCAGCATTGGTGGATCTAGTGCTGCGCAAACGACCTGATGATTTTCCGAAATCTAACCGTATCCGCGAAGGGCTGGCGCCGCTGTTGGGCAATTCGGTCTTCATCACCAACGGCGAGACCTGGAAACGTCAGCGCCGCATCATCGACCCGGCCTTCGAGGGCGGACGGTTACGTGATGTCTTCCCAGCCATGTGGGATGCTGGGATGGCGGCAGTTGCGCGGTTGGAGGCGCTGGCCGACGGAACGCCACAAGAAATCGAGGCCCAGACCAGCCACGCGGCGGCGGACGTGATTTTCCGCACACTGTTCTCGATCCCGATTGAGCACGAGATTGCAGGGGCGGTGTTTTCCAAGTTCAAGGAGCACCAACGGGCGCAACCAGTGTTGAACCTTGGGGCGGTGCTGCCTTTGCCGCGCTGGTTTCCACGGTTTCACAGCCGTCAAACCAAGAGCACGGCGCGCGACATTCGCGGGTTGATCACCCGGCTGACCGCCCAGCGGATGGACGAGATCACGGCAGGGACAGCGCCGGATGATCTTGCCACCAAGATCATGACCACGGCTGATCCGCTGACGGGTGATGTGTTCGATACCGAGGAAATGGTCGACCAGGTGGCGATCTTCTTCCTTGCAGGGCATGAGACCAGCGCCAGCGCGCTGGCCTGGTCGCTTTATCTGTTGGCAATGCATCCCGAATGGCAGGACAAGCTCGCCGTCGAGGCGCAGTTCGAGCTCGAGCCGGAAAAGATATTTTTTTCAACGATGTCCAAGCTGAAGCTTAGCCGCGACGTGTTCCGCGAAGCAATGCGGCTTTATCCACCGGTGCCGATGATGGTGCGCGAAGCATCATGCCCCGAGCATTTCCGGGATCGCGATGTGCCCGAGGGCAGCCAGATCGTTCTGTCACCCTGGCACCTGCATCGCCATGAGCGGTTGTGGGAGCGCCCGGACGAGTTCGATCCAGCCCGCTGGCATACGCCGAATGGCAAGGATTGCCAGCGTAAAGCCTATATCCCGTTTTCCGCAGGCCAGAGGGTCTGCACAGGATCGGGATTTGCCATGGTCGAAGGGCCGTTATTGCTGTCGATGATGGTGCGGGCCTATCGGTTCGAACTGGTGCCCGAACGCCCGGCCATGCCGGTGGCGCATCTGACGGTGCGCGGAAAGGATGGGATCTGGCTCAAGATCGCAAAGCGGGGGTAAGGTGCGCAGTGAATGCGCACCCTACGGAATCATCTATCCGTTGGCTTCGCGGATCTTGTTGGCGGCGTCCTTGTCGTAAGTGACGCCGCTTTCCTCGAACAGGGTGTCGAGCTCGCCCGAGAGGGTCATCTCGGTGATGATGTCACAGCCGCCGACGAACTCGCCCTTGACGTAGAGCTGGGGAATGGTAGGCCAGTCGGAATAGTCCTTGATGCCCTGGCGGATAGCTTCGTCTTCCAGCACGTTAACATCGGCGAAATCGACGCCCATGTAGTTCAGCACGCCGGCCACGCGGGACGAGAACCCGCATTGCGGCATCGTCTTGGTACCTTTCATGTAAAGCACCACGTCATTGGCTTTGACGGTTTCGTCGATCCGGGTTTTTGCGTCGCTCATTTTGGTTTTCCTGTTCGATAGAGGGATGTTCTTGGATTAGTCCGGTGCGCGGGTGGTCAGGGCCAGCGCGTGCAGTTCACCGTCTGAGCCGTCCATCTTACCCTTCAAAGCGGCATAGACGGCGCGTTGTTGCTGGACCCGGTTCTTGCCACGAAAGCTCTCATCAACAACCATGGCCGACATGTGACGGCCATCGGCGCCATCAACAGCGATCTCGGCATCGGGAAAAGCGGCGCGGAGCAGGTCTTCGAGTTCCTGGGCATGAACGGCCATGTGGGTATTCCTTATCAATCCTGTTGGGTTTAATTTAGGCGGCGTGTCAGGGCGGTGCAAGGCGTGAAGCGCCCGGTGCGACGAAAAGCTATGTATTTGACGCAGGATTGCTTGCTGCGAACGCGGCGAGTGATTTGAGGTAACCGCGCACCATGTCAGGCAGCGGACCGGTGGCGAGGTGGGCGGCCGATTCTGACGTCATCTCAGTTGGGCAGAGTGCGCTGAGAAGCGATTGGCGTTCTGCCTCGGTCTCTGGCGGTAAAGGCAGGACCTGTGCGGTGATCAGAAGTTGAATTAGGTCATGCAGGATACGCAGGTGGCGGAATGTATCACTTTGTGCGGCGAGGCGGGTGAGGTCATCCTGCCAGCTTGCGCTGCCATGCAAGGCAAGCGCCCGCTGTCCGGCTCCGGCGCATTGATAGCGGATGCAGCCCGAAAAACCCTGTTGGTCAAGATCTTCGTGGATTGCACAAAGACGCCGGTTGAGGTTGGGGCAAGGGGTACCTGCCGGCTTGTCGATGGCGAAACTGTCACCACGATCAAAAGCCAGCGCGACACAACAATAGGCCGCGCAGGTTGCGCAATCCGGGGTTAGCTCTGGCAGAACGGGGCTCAGCCCACGGCCTCTTCGAATGCGGAACGGTAGAGCGCAGAGAGCTCTTCCAGTGAGGCTTCGGAACCGCCGATACGGACATTGCCGCCGGTAAAGCGGCCGACGCTGGCTATCGGTACTCCGGCCTGACCAGCGGCGAGCATCAGCCCTTCGGCCTGATCGAAGTTGCAGGCCACGAGGTAACGCGCCTGGTCCTCACCAAAGAGCTGAGCTGTGTCCGCCTCATCAAGCTGAACGCCCACACCAGCAGCCTCAGCCATCTCAAAAGCGGCAAGCGCCATACCACCGTCGGAAAGGTCGGTGCACGCCTTGATCAGCTCGACATTGGCGCGGATGAAGTCGCCGTGTTTCTTCTCGGCTTCAAGGTTGACGCTGGGGGCATCACCTTCGACGCGGTTGAAGACTTCGGCCAGAAGGGCGGATTGTCCTAAATGGCCGTTGGTTTCACCGATGACCAAAGCGACGTGGCCATCGCGGGCGCCATCGAGAATCGCATCTTCTTCCGATTTGATTAGTCCAACAGCGGCGATGGTCGGCGTGGGCAGGATGCCGGTGCCGTCGGTTTCATTGTAGAGTGAGACGTTGCCCGACACGATCGGCATGTCGAGGGCGGCAACCGCCTCGCCGATGCCTTTGATCGCGCCGACGAACTGGCCCATGATCTCAGGCTTTTCGGGGTTGCCAAAATTGAGGTTGTCGGTCGAGGCCAGCGGCGTGGCGCCGACTGCGGTGAGGTTGCGATAGGCCTCGGCCACGGCCTGTTTGCCGCCCTCGGTGGGGTTGGCTTTGACGTAACGGGGCGAGACGTCCGAGGTGAAAGCCAGCATCTTGCCGGTGTCATGCACCCTAATCACACCCGCGCCAAGGCCCGGGTTGCGCACGGTGTCGGCCATGACCATGGTGTCGTACTGTTCGTAAACCCACTGTTTGGCCGCATAGTTGGGGGAGGAGATCAGCGCCTTGAGCCCGTCAATGGGGTCGATCCCCGGGACGGTGGAGGTATCCAGCGGATCAGCCGCTTCGGTCGGCACCCAAGGGCGGTCATATTCGGGGGCGCTGCCCGACAGGGTCGCCAACGGCAGGTCAGCTTTAACCTCGTTGCCATGCAGGATGAGGAAGCGGTCTTCGGGGATGGTTTCGCCGACGATGGCGAAATCGAGGTCCCATTTCTCGAACACTGCGCGGGCTTCGGCCTCTTTCTCCGGGCGCAGGACCATAAGCATGCGTTCCTGGCTCTCCGAGAGCATCATCTCGTAGGCGGTCATGTTCTCTTCGCGCTGCGGCACATCGTCGAGTTGCAGCTTGACACCGAGGCCGCCCTTGTCGCCCATTTCCACAGCAGAACATGTCAGGCCCGCCGCGCCCATGTCCTGGATCGAGATCACCGCGCCGGTTTGCATCAGCTCCAGCGTGGCCTCCATCAGGCGTTTCTCGGTGAAGGGGTCGCCAACCTGAACCGTGGGGCGCTTTTCCTCGATGCTTTCGTCGAACTCGGCACTGGCCATGGTTGCGCCGCCGACGCCGTCTCGGCCGGTCTTGGCACCGAGGTAGACAACAGGCATACCGATGCCTGAGGCGGCCGAGTAGAAGATCTTATCCGCGTCCGCCAGGCCGGCGGCAAAGGCGTTTACAAGGCAGTTGCCGTTGTAAGCCGGGTCGAACCGGACCTCACCGCCCACAGTTGGGACGCCGAAACAGTTGCCGTAGCCGCCCACACCCTCGACAACGCCGTGCACCAGTTGTCTGGTCTTGTGGTGGCCGATCTCACCGAAGCTGAGCGAGTTCATCGCCGCGATGGGCCGGGCGCCCATGGTGAAGACGTCGCGCAGGATGCCACCCACGCCGGTGGCCGCACCTTGGTAGGGCTCGATGTACGAAGGGTGGTTGTGGCTCTCCATCTTGAAGATCACGGCCTGGTTGTCACCGATATCGACTACACCGGCGTTTTCGCCGGGGCCGCAGATGACCTGCGGACCCTGGGTGGGCAGGGTGCGTAGCCATTTCTTGGAGGATTTGTAGGAACAATGCTCGTTCCACATCGCCGAGAAGATGCCCAACTCGGTGAACGTGGGCTCGCGGCCGATGATTTCGAGAATTCGCTCGTATTCGTCGGGCTTCAATCCGTGGGCTTCGATCAGCTCTTCGGTGATGGCGGGTTCGGTCATGTGCTCTTCCCCAAATGGCGCGATTGCGGGTCTCTTAAGCCATGGGCGCGCGGCATGGAAGGGGCGCAACCGCGCAGGAAAGCGGGAATGACGCTTTTTTCACCTGGGCTGGCGCAAAAGGACATGGCCGGACGGGGATTGCGGGTGAAATCGGTGTTGTGGCGTAGTGCAGAGGAGTCTTTTCGGAAAGGCGGAAAAGGGCGGTGCGACAGGGGTTGCGGGTCCGATGAGAAATGCGGAAGGTGACAGCGATTTTGGGGGGAGAACGAACATGCAGGTTTACGATAATCCACACAGCGGACAGGGCCTGGATCACGACAGCCTGAGCGAGGTGCCGTTTCCGAGCGTGGATGCAAATGCGGTGGGGGCGCTGTTGGCGCGCTGCCCGCTGGCCGAAGCGACGCCGCTGACCCGGTTGGAGGATTTCGGCGGCGCGGGCGAGGTGTTCGTCAAGGATGAACGGTTCCGTATGACGCTTGGCTCGTTCAAAGCGCTTGGCGCGGCCTATGCCATTGCCCGTGATGCCGAGGAGGGCAAGGCCAAGGGGCGGACTTATGTCTGCGCCAGTGCAGGCAATCATGGGCTGTCGGTGACGGCGGGCGCGCTGGCATTTGGGGCCAAGGCGGTAATCTATCTTGCCGAGAGCGTGCCGCAAGATTTCCAAGACCGGCTCGAGGCGTTCGAGGCCACGGTGGTGCGTGAAGGCGCGATTTACGAGGAAAGCATGGCGGCCGCGCAAAAAGCGGCCGAGGAGAACGGCTGGGAGCTTCTGTCGGACAGTTCTTGGCCGGGCTACATGGAGCGGCCCTTCAGAGTGATGGAAGGCTATCTGGCACTGGCCGACGAGACGGTACGCGAGATGGGTGAGCCACCGACCCATATCTTCTTGCAGGCTGGTGTTGGCGGGCTGGCCGGGGCCTGCGCCGCCTATTTCCGAGAGAAATGGGGCAGCGAACCAAAGATCATCGTTGTAGAGCCCGAAGCAGCCCCGGCGCTTTTGGAAAGCGTTAAGGCTGGGCGTTGTGTCGAGACACAGGGGCCGGTGTCGTCGATGGGCCGGCTGGATTGCAAGGAGCCGTCGCTGATCGCGTTGAAAGGACTGGCGCGTGATGCCGACCGGTTCACGCTGATCAGCGAGGAAGAGGCCGAAGCGGCGATGCCGGTGCTGACAGAGGCGGGGCTTGAGAGCACGCCGTCAGGCGGGGCCGGGTTGGCGGCGCTACTGGCGGGGGAGCCGCTGGGGCCGGAGGCGCGGGTGCTGTGCATTCTCAGTGAGGCACCGGAATGAGTCCGAAGCGCGGATTTCCGGAAGAGGAGTACCGTGCGCGGGTGGCGCGGGCGCAGGCGGCAATGGTGAAGGCGGGGTTGACTGCGCTTTTTCTGACCACCGAGCCGGAAGTGCGCTATTTCACTGGGTTCCTGACGCGGTTTTGGGAAAGCCCTAGTCGCCCCTGGTTTCTGATTGTGCCGGTGTCTGGCGATCCGGTGGCGGTGATCCCGTCGATCGGCCAGGCGTTGATGGCGCAGAGCTGGATCAGTGATATCCGCACCTGGGCCGCGCCGGATCCCGGCGATGATGGTGTCAGCCTGCTGAGTGAGGCGTTGCGCGAAATGGCGCAGGGTGGGCCGGTGGGTATGCCGATGGGAGCAGAAAGCACGTTGCGGATGCCTTTGCAGGATCTTCGTCGGATTGAGGCAGCGGGTGTGGAGATTGTCACCGATGGCGGCTTGATGGCCGGTCTGCGGGCGATCAAGTCCGAGGAGGAGATAGCCAAGATTGCTAAGGCCTGCACCATTGCAGGCCGTGCGTTCGACCGGCTGGAAGAAGTGGTACGCGTCGGTGCTCCGATGGAAGAGGTGTTCCGCGGCTTTCAGGCGCTTTTGCTCCAGGAAGGGGCTGATTGGGTGCCGTATCTTGCGGGTGGAGCTGGGCCGATGGGCTATGCGGATGTGATTTCCCCGGCGGGGGCGCAGCCTCTTCAGGAAGGTGATGTCCTGATGCTGGACACCGGCGCGGTGTGGGATGGGTATTTCTGCGATTATGACCGCAATGTCGCCATTGGCCATGTGGATGCACGCGCTCGGGACGCTTGGGACCGGTTGCTCGAGGCGACGGAGGCCGCGTTCGAGGCGGCTAAACCCGGAGTAACAGCCTGCGAACTGTGGCAGGTTATGGCTGGTATTGTTGGGTCGGGCGAAACGGCTGGGCGGTTGGGCCACGGTTTGGGAATGCAACTGACCGAGGGGTTGTCTCTGAGCCCACACGATCACAGCGTACTTGAGGCGGGCATGGTGATCACATTGGAACCGGGAATTGAGACGGTGCCTGGGCTGTTCCTGGTGCATGAAGAAAATGTCGTGATCCATGAAACCGGAGCCGAGTGGTTGTCGCCGCGCTCGACAGGTGGGTTGCCGGTGATCGAAGGCTGAGGCAAGTCGAGTCAGAGCAGTGGGATTTTCGATGACAGTTCGCGGATACGCTGCGCACCTGCATTCAGCCCTTCCAGTTCGGATGCACACCAGGTGCGGTGATTGATTTCAAGCGCACAGAGTACCAACGTGAATTGGCGACCTTGAACCCACATTACCGGTACGCCTAAATAGGCCGCTCCCCCATATTCGTTGCAAGCAAGGTGACATGCGACCAGCGGGTGCGTGAAGGCATCATCGACCACCCGCGAACGGTTCAAATGTTCCACAATAGAGCATATCGACATTTCCGGCGGAAGCCGGGGGCAAGGCGTCTCTGGCACTGGCCAAAGTAACTTTGCTTGACGCTGTGGTTAGTGCAGCCGCGACGCGCCAAGTGCGAAGCATGCCCTGTACTTTTGCGGAAACATCTTCAAACGAAGCGGAGCCGGAAAAGACGCAGCTTTCAACTTACGTACGCTGTGCCAATGATTTTTAACGGTTTCAATTCTCGAGAGCTTGCACCACATCAAGCGACTTCACCAAGAGCCACGATCCAAACGGTGAGGAGTGGTCAAAAAAAAGGCCGAGCAATAAGCTCGGCCGAAGTCCAACAGGGAGGTATGAAAGTGATGCAAGCATCACCGTCGAGTGATGAAATAAGCGGCGGTGTGCTCATATTCAAGGATTATTATGCCGCAGGTGCAGCATGGCTGGTATGCGTTTTCCGCATGACAGCATGGATTCAGGGCGCAACTGCCTGATTTTTAACCTGTTTACGATATGCGATGATCTCGTCTTGGACGAATTCACGAAAGGCGGCAACCCGCTTGGAATGGCGCAGTTCTTCCGGAAAGGCGAGGAAAACAGGGATTTCCCCCGATTCGACTTCCGGCAGAACGCGCACGAGATTCGGAAAATCGCGCGTCACATAATCTGGTAAAACGCCAATCCCAAGATCGTTCAGAACCCCCTGCAAAACGCCGAAGTAATTGTTGACTGTCAACATTGACGCGATTTCATAGGTGAGCAAATGCTGCACCAGCGAAGCCCCGGCACCGACCTGTGCGGTGTCGACGTTCATACTGATCAAACGGTGGGTGCCGAAGTCATCCAATCCTGCCGGAGTCCCCTCGCGTTCCAGATAGTCGGGCGTCGCGTACAGTCTCATGCGTACTGTCATTAACCGTTTGCGGATCAGGTCGGCCTGGCTTGGCTCTTTCATGCGGATTGCGACATCGGCCTCGCGCATGGGCAGATCAAGAACCCGCTCCTCTAGCATGAGGTCGATCTTGAGGTCGGGATACTTGTCGTAAAGCGCCGTCAGGCGTGGGGCCAACCAAAGCGTACCGAAACCGGTGGTCGTGGTGACGCGCAATTCTCCGAAGACTTCCTCTTCGCTGTCACGGATTCGCGCGGTTGCAGTGTCGAGGCGCTTGGCCATGGCCTTGGTCGCATCGAACAACAATTCTCCCTGTTCGGTGAGAATCAGTCCGCGTGCGTGGCGGTGAAACAGAGTGGTGTTGAGCGCTTCTTCCAGCGCCCTGATCTGCCTGGATACCGCCGATTGGCTGAGATGCAAGGCATCGCCAGCATGAGTCAGACTACCCGCGTCCGCCACCGCGTGAAATATTCTTAGCTTGTCCCAATCCATACTCGTAACTTTCTTGTTGCCGGGCGCTGTTGGCAAGCAATCTCTGCGCAATTTGCCTGATATCACCCCTACGTCGCGTTAGAATGACAAATTTTGATTGGTAGGTCAAAGTTTATGACCTAAAATCCGCATATACTTCGGGTCAGGGAGCGGCCCATGTTTAAGGCCATTTCAGGGGAGGCGCGCGATGACCAGGGAACACGTGAGTTTGCAGGATCGATACGATCTGGACAAGGATCAAGTCCTGCTGAATGGCACGCAGGCATTGGTCAGGCTGATGCTGACCCAAAAACACCGCGACATGGCTGGGGGGATGAATACGGCCGGCTATGTCACCGGGTACCGTGGTTCACCCTTGGGTGCGGTGGATATGCAGATGGGCCGGGTCGAGGCGCTTCTGACGGATTACGACGTAAAGTTCGAGGCAGGGTTGAACGAGGATCTGGCGGCAACGGCCCTGTGGGGCAGCCAACAAGCCGAGTTGCGCGGCGAAGGCAAGTTCGATGGTGTCTTCGGTCTTTGGTACGGCAAGGGACCGGGAGTGGATCGGACCGGAGATGTGTTTCGCCATGCCAACATGGCGGGCACCTCGCCCAATGGCGGTGTTCTGGTCGCGATGGGGGACGACCACACGGGCGAAAGCTCAACTGTGCTGCATCAAAGCGAATGGGCACTAATCGACGCGTATATGCCAGTGGTGAGTCCTGCCGGCGTCCAGGAAATCCTCGACTACGGTCTATATGGTTACGCTCTGAGCCGGTTTGCCGGGGTCTGGGTCGGACTCAAGGTAATGAAGGACACGATCGAGGCGACTGCGGTGGTCGACGGCGATCCGGATCGGCTGCAATTTGTTACACCAGAGTTCGAAATGCCCGATGGGGGGCTGAATATCAAGCTGCTGGATGATCGCATCGAGCAGGAGGCTCGGCTGATCGACTACAAGCGTCACGCGGCCGAGGCCTTCGCCCATGCGAACAAGATAGACAAGCGGGTTTGGGGCAAACCGGGCGCCAAGATCGGGCTGGTGAGCCATGGCAAGAACTGGCTGGATCTGGAACATGCCCTTGCGCTGTTGGGGATAGACGAGAGCGAGGCCGAGCGGCTGGGAATCTCCACTTACAAGGTCGGCCAGGTCTGGCCACTGGACATGAAGGGCTTCAATGACTGGGCCGAGGGGCTCGATCTGATCGTGGTGGTTGAGGAAAAACGCAAACTTCTAGAAGTGCAGATAAAGGAAGCGATTTTCGACAATCGCCAAGGGCGGCGGGTTTACGGTTGGTACAAGGGGCAGGGCGGCGAGGAACTGTTCCCGACTCGCTGGGCCCTGGATCCTGTGATGATCGCCGAGAAGCTGGGTAATATCCTGATCGAAGAAGGCCGAGGCACCGACGGAGTCAAAGCGGGTCTGGCCGAGCTCGATGAGGCCAAGCGCGCCGACAATGCCGAGGAGATCACTTCGCGGCTGGCCTATTTCTGTTCCGGCTGTCCGCATAACACCTCAACCAAGGTGCCAGAGGGCAGCCGCGCCTATGCCGGGATTGGCTGCCATTTCATGGTGCAGTGGATGGAGCGTGATACGTTGGGTTACACCCATATGGGCGGTGAAGGGGCGAACTGGATTGGCGAGGCACCGTTTTCAACCCGCACCCACGTGTTCCAGAATCTAGGTGACGGCACCTATAACCATTCCGGCCTTCAGGCTATCCGCGCCGCAGTCGCTAGCGGTACGACCATGACCTACAAGATTCTGTTTAACGACGCAGTGGCGATGACAGGCGGGCAAACCCATGAAGGGGGGTTGTCAGCGCAGCAGATCGCAGCAGAGTTGAAGGCGTTCGGCGTGACCAACGTGGCATTGGTCTACGATGAGAAGGAAGAAATCAACCTTGGTACCTTCCCGGAAAACATCGAGAAGGTCGAGCGAGCTGAACTGGAAGAAGTGCAAGAAAGGTACAGCAAGATCAATGGCGTGTCGGCCATTCTTTATGTGCAGACCTGCGCCGCCGAAAAACGCCGTCGCCGCAAACGTGGCACCTTTCCGGATATCGACAAGCGGGTCTTCATCAATACCGATATCTGCGAGGGGTGCGGTGATTGCGGCCTCCAGTCGAACTGTGTTTCCATCGTACCGGTCGAGACCGAGCTGGGTCGTAAGCGGGCGATTGATCAGTCGAGCTGCAACAAGGATTTCAGCTGTCTCAAGGGGTTCTGTCCCAGTTTCGTGACGCTAGAAGGGGCGACGATCCGCAAGCAGCAAACAATTGAAATTGATCTGCCGGACCTGCCGGAACCGGAACTTCCGAAGATCGACGGTACGTTCAACATCGTGCTGACTGGCGTGGGGGGCACAGGCGTAGTGACCATCGGTGCTGGGATTGCAATGGCTGCGCATGTCGACGGCAAAGCAGCTGGCATGATGGAGATGGCGGGCCTGGCCCAAAAGGGCGGAGCGGTGCACATTCACTTGCGCATTGGCGAAAAACCGGATGATATTTCTGCTGTCCGTGTTGCTACCGGCGAGGCTGACACATTGATAGGTGGTGATCTGGTCGTGACCGCCGGGGCCAAAACCATCGGATTGACCAAGTCCGGGAAAACCGGTGCTGTTGTCAATTCACACGAAATCATGACAGGAGATTTTGCCCGAAATGCTGAATTCAGGATTCCTGGCGACCGGCTAACATTAGCGCTTGAGGCGCGGTTGCGTAACGGCCTGACCATGTTCGATGCTTCGCTGCTTGCGGAGAAGCTCCTGGGGGATTCGATCTTTTCGAACCAGATGCTGTGCGGCGCGGCGTGGCAGTTGGGTCTGATCCCACTGTCTCGGGCCGCGTTCATGACGGCCATTGAGCTGAACGATGCCGCCGTTGAACGCAACAAGAAAGCCTTTGATTTCGGCCGATGGGCCGTGCTTCACCCGCAAGAGGTGCAGAAGCTACTGGCACCGACGGTTGTGGAGTTGCCCCAGACATTGGAAGACAAGATTACCTTCCGTGCAGAACACCTGACCGCGTATCAGGGCGCCGGGTTGGCCCGGAAGTACCGTGAGCTTGTGGACGGGATTGAGGATGGGACACTGAAAGAGGCCGTCGCCAAGGGCTATCACAAACTATTGGCCTACAAGGATGAATACGAGGTGGCGCGGCTGCACCTCGCGACGCGGAAAAAGGCAGAAGAGCAGTTCGAAGGCGATTTCAGGATGTCCTATCACATGGCGCCACCGATGATCTCCAAGGACGGGCCGGGCGGGCGTCCGCTGAAAAAGGAATACGGACCCAAGATGGACAAGTGGATTCGGCTGCTGGCAAAGATGAAACGGCTGCGCGGCACAGTGTTCGATCCCTTTGGTAGAACAGAGGAACGTCGCTTGGAACGCGCCCTGATCAAGGATTACGAGGCGGATATGGCCAAATGGCTGCCGCGCGCGAATGCGGACAATATGGCAATGATCGTAGAGCTGGCCGAATTACCCCTGTCGATCCGCGGATTTGGTCCGGTGAAAATGGCCAATATCGAACAGGCAGCAAACCGGCGTGCTGAGCTGCTGCAACACATTCCAGGCACAACGAAGATTGCCGCTGAGTAGTTACTTCTTTTTCAAATGCTGGCTGAGCTGATTTTCGACCGATTTGCGGATCGATAACGGTCGCATATCGGTCCAAACCCTCTCAATGTGTTTCAGGCATTCGTTCACGCGACAGGCCTTGCCAGTTTTCTTCCAGCCTGCCGGCGGTTTTCGGTCCGCCGGAAAAATCGAATACTGTTCCTCGTGATTGATCACGACATATGTGGTCTCGACCTCAAAGACCACGCCGGACATGGCTGGAGTGGCGAGTCCGAAAGCAAGAAGAACAAGGGCGCCCCAAAGCGATGTTATGACCTGCTTCATTCAAATCTCCATGAGTTATGCAATCTTTCCAGATTGAAACAATAGAACCACGGTCCAGCGTGGATGGCAATTTTTGTGCCCCGTCTCATGCGACATGTCCCGTTGGCGTTGACCAAAATGCGCCGTGATTTGCGTCTGCAATAGCCGGTGAGCCGCGTGATCCGTGCAACACGTTTTAGCGCGCGCATTGGACGCAAACTGGGTCATGGATTTCCGGGCGAATTCGTCTTATGTGCTATTCCCGAGACCACCCCGTGTCTCGTGATGATGGACAGGGCGCGCTTGGCGCGATGAACGGATGGCAGTAGGCATTTTTGATAGCGGCCTAGGAGGCCTGACGGTATTGGACGCGGTGAGCGCCCGGATGCCGGACCAGCCTTTTGTCTATTTCGGTGACAATGCCCATGCGCCCTACGGGGTGCGGGATGCCGATGATGTCTATGACCTGACCTGCAAGGCAGTGAAACGGCTTTGGGACGAGGGCTGCGACCTGGTCATTCTGGCCTGCAACACCGCGAGCGCGGCGGCGCTGCGGCGGATGCAGGAAAGCTGGATTCCAGCGGACAAGCGGGTGCTGGGGGTGTTCGTACCACTGATCGAGGCGTTGACGGAGCGGCAATGGGGTGACAATTCCCCACCGAGAGAAGTCGAAGTCAAACATGTTGCGCTATTTGCCACGCCAGCGACGGTGGCGAGCCGGGCGTTTCAGCGCGAGTTGGCCTTCAGGGCGATTGGTGTGGATGTCGAGGCGCAGGCCTGTGGCGGGGTGGTGGATGCCATCGAAGACGGTGACATGATTCTGGCCGAGGCGCTGGTGCGTAGCCACGTGGATGCCCTTAAACGCAAGATGCCGGATCCGCAGGCGGCAATTCTGGGCTGCACTCACTACCCGTTGATGGAAAAGGAATTCCAGGAGGCATTGGGCGCGGATGTCAGTGTCTATAGCCAGGCCAAGCTGGTGGCAGAAAGCCTTGCCGACTACCTTGAGCGGCACCCCAAGATGAAGGGGCAGGGTGAGGTGTCGAAATTTCTGACAACCGGTGATGCCAGGACGGTGTCGACTCGCGCGACTCAGTTTTTGCGACGAAGAATCGAGTTCGAAGCAGCTTGAGCTGCAACTTGATTTTTGTCACAGACACACACAACAAGACATGAGAAAGGGTTCGTCATGACCCATAAAATCGCCATTCTGGGCGCTTCTGGTTACACCGGCG
The DNA here is from genome assembly GCF_032586155.1 of Aliisedimentitalea sp. MJ-SS2. Taxonomy (NCBI): domain Bacteria; kingdom Pseudomonadati; phylum Pseudomonadota; class Alphaproteobacteria; order Rhodobacterales; family Roseobacteraceae; genus Aliisedimentitalea; species Aliisedimentitalea sp. MJ-SS2. The sequence continues at coordinate 81,552 of NZ_JAWHTC010000006.1, read as the reverse complement.
CCGAACTTATCCGGCTCATCTCCACCCATGGCGGGATGGAAATCGCCGCGCTTGGGGCCTTTTCCAAGGCCGGTCAGAGCCTTGCTCAGGTATTCCCGCATCTGCGCCACCTGGACCTGCCCGACATGGTTTCGTTTGACCAGATTGATTTCAGCGAGATCGATTTGTGTTTCTGCGCACTGCCGCACAAGACCTCGCAAGAGGTGATTTCTGGCCTGCCGAATGATTTGAAGATCGTCGATTTGAGCGCCGATTTTCGGCTGCGTGATCCGGACGCCTATGAAAAATGGTACGGCAACCCGCATTCGGCAGTCGAGATGCAGAAAGAAGCGGTTTATGGGCTGACAGAGTTCTATCGCGACGGCATCAGGGATGCACGGCTGGTGGCTGGAACGGGCTGCAACGCAGCCACTGGGCAATATGTTCTGCGGCCGCTGATTTCCGCTGGTGTTATAGGGCTTGATGACATCATTCTCGATTTGAAATGCGGCGTGTCGGGGGCCGGGCGGTCGCTAAAAGAAAACCTGCTGCATGCCGAGCTTTCGGAGGGGTACAACGCCTATGCCGTTGGCGGCACGCACCGGCATCTTGGCGAGTTCGACCAGGAATTCAGCCTTTTGGCAGGCCGTGACGTCAAAGTGCAGTTCACCCCGCACCTGATCCCGGCCAACCGGGGTATTCTGGCGACCACCTATGTCAACGGCGAGGCCGACGCTGTGCATGCGGCGCTGAGCGCGGCCTATGTGAATGAGCCATTCATCATGGTGCTGCCCTTTGGCGAGGTCCCCAGCACGCACCATGTGCGGGGATCGAATTTTTGCCACATCGGGGTGACTGGTGATCGGATTGCGGGCCGGGCCATTGTTGTGGGTGCATTGGATAATCTGACAAAAGGTAGCAGTGGGCAGGCCTTGCAGAATGCCAATCTGATGTTAGGTCATGAAGAGACGCGCGGTCTGATGCTTGCGCCGTGCTTCCCATAAGAGGCCAGAAGGAGGTCGTTTATGAAGGGTTTGAAGAAGAAACGCCGGGTTCAGGTGATCGTTTTGGCCGCCGTGGCTCTGGCGATTTCCACTGGTCTGATCGGCTATGCCATGCGCGACGGGATCAACTTTTTCCGCTCGCCCACGCAGGTGGCCGAGGAACCGCCGGCGGCGACCGAGACCTTCCGCCTTGGCGGACTGGTAGAAGAGGGGACGCTTGTGCGCGGCCAGGGTGAGACCGTGACCTTCAACGTCACCGATGGCGGTGGCAGTATCAAGGTGGCTTATACCGGAGTTCTGCCGGACCTGTTCGCCGAGAACCAGGGCATGATCGGCACCGGGAAATACGTGGATGGTGTATTCCAAGCTACTGAAATCCTTGCCAAACACGATGAGAGCTACATGCCGCGTGAAGTTGTGGATGCCCTAAAAGAACAGGGTGTCTACCAAGAGCCGGGCGATAGCTAAATTCGTGGTTAACCAATTCGTCGCACGCTTTTCCCGCAACTTCGGGAAGGGCCTTTGGTATGAAATCTGTTCAAGACATTGCTGAAGAGATCGTCGCCCGCGAGGGCGGCTATGTGAATGATCCGGACGATCCCGGCGGGGCGACAAACTACGGCGTGACCATTCATACGATGCAGCGCCTAGGTTTGGATCTGGACCGCGACGGCGATATCGATGCGCGTGATGTGCAAGCACTGAGCCGAGGGCAGGCCGTCGAGGTTTTCATCCAGCACTACTTTCAGCAACTACGTGTCAACGCGTTGCCCAAGGTGCTGCAGGCCAGCGTTTTCGACATGTATGTCAACGCCGGCGCCAACGCGGTCAAGATCCTGCAGCGGCTGCTCAGGCAGATGGGCCACGAGATCAGCATAGACGGTGTGATCGGCCCGATCACTGTGCAGGCGGCCAAGGCAGCGGCGCGCGAGGCGCCGAATCACTTCGCCGACGCTTATGGAATCGCCCGGCGGAACTATTACTTCCGGCTGGCGGATCGACGGGCCAAGTCCCGCAAATTCGCCCGCACCCGCAAAGGCGGTAAGGGCGGGTGGATAAGGCGGGCCGAGGAGTTCATTTCGCCTGAGTATCACCTGAGTGATCAGGAATTTCGCGAAAGAGTGGCGCGATGGGGCTGATTGAACGTGCGTTTACATTGGTCTTCGGCAATGGCCGCAACGTGGTGAAGGAAACGGCCGAAGTGTTTCAAGAAAATGCCGAAGCTGCCTCGGCTCGGGAGGTAAAGCTACAGGGTGCTGCGCTGGCCCAATTCGGTGACGAATTCAACCAACCTGTACGGGGGCTGTTTGACCGGGTGATGGATGCCATCAACCGCCTGCCGCGGCCGGCCCTGGCGCTTGGTACGCTGGGGCTGTTCGTGTCGGCCATGGTTGACCCGGTTTGGTTTGCCGCGCGAATGCAGGGGGTTGCATTGGTGCCCGAACCGCTGTGGTGGTTGTTGGGCGCGATTGTCAGCTTCTATTTCGGCGCGCGACATCAGGCTAAGGGGCAGGAGTTCCAGCGCCATGTTACCCGCACCCTGGCAATGACTCCGCGGGTGGTGGGGAACTTGCAGACGTTGGACTCCCTGGAACGCGGTGCCCAGCGACCGGCCATGGCCGGTACCGGCGCAGATGCGGTTTTGACATTGGATAGTCTGGAGACTGCCAACAACCCGGCGCTGGCGGATTGGGCACGTGACGCTGATCAGGGGCGATAACCCGCGACAAAGTGAACAGGCCGGACATAAGATTGGGATTGGACCTTGCCGCGTGCCCGCCTATAACGGGCTTATGATAGCAGAACTCGGACATTTCGCCCTTATCTTGGCCCTCATGATCGCTTGCATTCAGGCGGTGGTCCCCCTCATCGGCGCACACAAGCGCTGGCCCGGCTGGATGGCTGTGGCGGAACCAGCGGCTAATACGCAATTTCTGTTGGTGGCGCTTGCCTTTGGCGCCTTGATGTACGCATTCATCACTTCGGATTTCTCGCTGCAACTGGTGGTGACCAACAGCCACTCGGCCAAGCCGATGCTTTACAAGGTCACCGGTGTTTGGGGAAACCACGAGGGCTCAATGCTGCTGTGGGTGCTCATAGTCACTTTGTTTGGAGCCATGGCGCAATGGTTTGGCGGCAACCTGCCACCTACGTTGCGCGCGCGAATCCTGGCGGTTCAGGGGATGATCGGCGTCGCCTTCCTGGCCTTTGTCCTGTTCACTTCGAACCCGTTCCTGCGCACCGAAGTGGCACCGTTCGACGGGCGCGGTCTGAATCCGCTGTTGCAGGATCCGGGCCTCGCCTTCCACCCGCCGTTTCTTTACCTCGGTTATGTGGGCCTTTCGATGGCGTTTTCCTTTGCTGTCGCTGCCCTGATCGAAGGTCGGGTCGATGCGGCCTGGGGCCGTTGGGTCCGTCCGTGGACGCTGGCGGCGTGGATTTTCCTGACCATCGGTATCGGTCTGGGGTCGTGGTGGGCCTATTACGAGCTGGGCTGGGGTGGATTCTGGTTCTGGGACCCGGTGGAAAACGCCTCCTTCATGCCCTGGCTGGTGGCGGTGGCGCTTCTTCACTCCGCTATTGTTGTTGAAAAACGCGAATCCCTGAAGAGCTGGACGGTTCTGCTGGCGATCATCGCCTTCGGTTTCTCGCTGATCGGAGCGTTCATCACCCGTTCGGGTATCATAACCTCGGTGCATGCCTTTGCGACCGACCCTGAGCGCGGCGTCTTCCTTCTGTTGATCTTGTGCGTCTTTGTCGGTGGGGCGCTGACACTGTTCGCAGCGCGCGCATCAGTGATGGAGGCGAAGGGTGTGTTCGGCATGGTCAGCCGGGAATCGGCTCTGGTCGTCAACAACATCCTTCTTGGTGTCGCTGCCTTTGTCGTCTTTGTTGGCACGATCTGGCCGCTGGTGAGTGAGATGTTCTTTGACCGCAAACTGTCGGTGGGCGAGCCGTTCTTCAATCAGGCTTTCACCCCTTTCATGGTGGCACTGGGGCTTGTTCTCCCCATCGGCGCCATGTTGCCTTGGAAACGGGCGCGACTGGGCCGCGTGATCCGAAAACTGATCCCCGCTATGATCCTGGCGGTGGCTGTTGGTGCTCTTCTTTGGGCGATTCAGACCGAGAAATCCGGGCTAGGGCCGATTGGCCTGATGCTGGGAACTTGGCTGGTGGCGGGGTCTCTGGTCGACCTGTGGGCGCGCAGTGCGGGCGGCAAACGCCTGTTCCGTCTGCCGCGGGCCGATTGGGGCAAGACGGTGGCCCATTCCGGGCTGGGCGTGACCATGGTCGGGGTTGCAGGATTGCTGGCCTGGGAGGCCGAAGATATCCGCGTGGTCCAGGAAGGCGAAAGCTATGATCTGGCAGGGTACACCATCACCCTTGATGGGGTCGAGCGTTTGCCGGGGGCGAACTATATCTCGACCTTGGCGATCGTGACCCTGTCTAAGGATGGTCGCGAAATCTCGACCCTGACCCCCGAGAAACGGGTCTATCCGGTCAGTGGACAGCCCACGACCGAGGCCGCCATTGACAACGGCTTCCTGCGGGATGTCTACGTTGTGATCGGCGATCCGCAAGCCGGCGGCGGCTGGGCGATGCGGGCCTATTACAAACCGCTGGCGAACTGGATCTGGGGTGGATCGATTCTGATGGCACTTGGCGGGGCGCTGTCCTTGAGCGACCGGCGCTACCGTGTTGCCGCGGGTGCGCGCAAGACCAGAGCCGTGGGAGTGCCGGCAGAATGAAACGTCTGATCCTGATCTTGATGGTGCTGGCCAGCCCGGTCTGGGCTGTGGAACCGGACGAGATGCTGGACGACCCGGCGCTTGAAGCGCGGGCACGCGAGATTTCCAAGGGGCTGCGCTGCCTTGTCTGCCGCAACGAGAACATCGACGATTCCAATGCCGACCTGGCACGTGATCTGCGGATCGAGGTACGCGAACGCTTGCTGGCCGGGGACAGCAATGAAGAGACCATGAGTTTCCTGGTTGATCGTTACGGCGAATATGTGCTGCTGAAGCCCACGGCGTCTGGGTCGAACAAGGTGCTGTATCTGGCAGGGCCGGTTATGATGGTAATCGCGGCGCTTGGCGGGGTGCTCTACCTGCGTCGCCGCTCCCGGATTCCGGCCCGGGGGGAAGAAGCTCTGAGCGTGGACGAAGCCAAGCGACTTGACGAAATCATGAAAGGGTGACGTCGGGTTTCCCTTCTGCCGGGGTGGGGTTTTCGGGCAGGATCATGGACATTCGCAACAGGAGACCACGGCCATGGTGTACCAAGCCATCACCTATGACGTAACTGACAATATCTGCGTCATCACGCTGAACCGTCCGGATAAGATGAACGCGTTGACTGCGCAGATGCGGGCCGAGATCACGGATGCCATGGGCCATGCGGAAACCGACGGCGCGCGGGTGATCGTGCTGACCGGGGCCGGAAACGCCTTCTGCTCGGGCCAGGATCTGGGGGATGCCAGCGTTGGTGGGCTCGATCTGGAGCGGGGGCTGAGAGATGAATACAATCCGATGCTGCGGGCTATTTCGGACCATTCCTTGCCGGTGATTTCGGCAGTTAACGGTGCTGCAGCCGGCGCAGGGGCCAATCTTGCGTTGGCGGCCGATGTGGTGATTGCCGCTGAGAGCGCCTATTTCCTGCAGGCCTTTACCCGGATCGGCTTGATCCCTGATGCTGGCGGCACCTATTGGCTGCCTCGCAACATGGGCGGGGCCAAGGCCATGGGGGCCGCGCTTTTTGCCGACAAGATCACCGCGCGCCAGGCCGACGACTGGGGCATGATTTGGGAATGTGTTTCAGATGAAGAGTTTGAGGCGCGCTGGCGGTCCCGGGCCGAGCATCTGGCCAAGGGGCCGACGCGGGCGTTCCAGCTGACCAAGAGGGCCATTCGCGAGGCATGGGACAATTCGCTGGACGGGCAATTGGCCAATGAGGCGAAATTGCAGGGCAAGGCGGGGCGGAGCCGCGATTTCATGGAAGGGGTTGTGGCGTTTTTGGAAAAACGTCCGGCCCATTTCGAAGGACGCTAGAGCTGCCCAAACCAACACCTACGAAATGAAAACGCCCCGGCTTTGGCCGGGGCGTTTTATCAATTAGCGGTCTTCCACGTCGACATAGTCGCGGGCGGTTTCACCGAAGTATAGCTGTCTCGGACGGCCAATCTTGTGGGCCGGGTCCGACAGCTGTTCCTTCCACTGGGAAATCCAGCCTACGGTGCGTGACAGCGCAAAGATCGGTGTAAACATCGAGGTCGGAAAGCCCATCGCCTCGAGAATGATGCCGGAATAGAAGTCCACGTTCGGGAACAGCTTTTTGTCGGCGAAATACGGATCTTCCAGTGCTTGTTGTTCCAGCGCCTTGGCGACCTGAAGGATGGGATTGTTCTCGACGCCCAGAAGGTCAAGCACCTCGTCAGCGGACTGTTTCATCACCGTCGCGCGCGGATCGAAGTTCTTGTAAACCCGGTGGCCAAAGCCCATCAGGCGGAACGGGTCGTTCTTGTCCTTGGCGCGGGCAATGTATTCGGGGATTCGGTCGACGCTGCCGATTTCCTTGAGCATCTCAAGGCAGGCCTGGTTGGCGCCACCATGGGCCGGGCCCCAGAGACAGGCGATGCCGGCGGCGATACAGGCGAACGGGTTGGCCCCGGACGACGATGCCAGACGCACGGTTGAGGTCGAAGCGTTCTGTTCGTGATCCGCATGAAGGGTGAAGATACGGTCCATAGCACGGGCCAGGATCGGGTCGACCACATAGTCCTCAGACGGAACCGAGAAGCACATGTAGAGGAAGTTGGCCGCGTAATCGAGATCGTTGCGCGGGTAGACGAACGGTTGCCCGATCGAATACTTGTAGGCCATCGCGGCAATGGTCGGCATCTTCGCGATCATTCGGTGCGATGCGATTTCACGCTGCCGCGGGTCAGAAATATCGGTCGAGTCGTGATAGAAGGCTGACATCGCACCAATCACGCCCACCATGGTGGCCATCGGGTGGGCATCCCGGCGGAAGCCACGGAAGAAGTTATGCATCTGCTCGTGGATCATGGTGTGACGGGTGATGGTGTTTTCGAAATCTTCCAGTTCTGCTGCGGTGGGTAGTTCACCGTAAAGCAGCAGATAACACACTTCGAGGTAATGCGATTTTCCAGCCAGTTGGTCGATCGGGTAGCCGCGGTGCAGGAGTTCGCCCTTGGCGCCATCGATGAAGGTGATGGTGCTGTCGCAGGACGCGGTCGAAGTGAAGCCGGGATCATAGGTGAACACGCCGGCCTCACCATAGAGCCTGCGAATATCGATCACGTCTGGACCGGCGGTTGGCGAATGCATCGGCAACTCGTAGGTTTGACCATCAATAGTCAATGTGGCTGTTTTCGAGCTGTCCGTCATCGCGTTTCCTCCATCAATTCCTGTATGGCCCGCATGCGTGGGCGCGGGGTATTTCCTATTCAAACAGGCTGAACAGAAGGTAAATTTCTTACCCTGTCGCGGCGTCCGAGAGGCGTGCGATTGTCTCGTCGCGGCCCAGCACCAACATCATGTCAAACACGCTTGGGGTTGCGGCGCGGCCCGCTAGGGCGGCCCGCAAGGGCCCGGCAAGCTTACCGAATTTGGTGCCTCGGTTTTCGGCGAACTGGTTCAAGACCCGTTCTAGATCGTCTCGGGACCAGCTAACATTTTGCAGATGCGGCGTCAATTCATTCAGTATACCACGGGATGCAACGTCAAGGTTTTTAGCTGCCTTCTCGTCCGGTTGGATTGGTCGGTCACTGGTAATAAATGATGCTTTATCAATCAGTTCCGGGAAGGTCTTGGCGCGCTCTTTAAGCACGCTCATGGCGCTTTCGAATAGTGATACTTTTGTGTCACTCAGCGCGGGTTTCCCGGTGGCAGCCAGAAATGCCATCAGCTCATGCAGCAGTGCAGCATTTTCGGTGGCTGCAATATGCTGGCCACATATGTTTTCAAGCTTCTTGAAATCGAACCGTGCCGGCGATTTGCCGATTCCGCTTAGGTCGAACCACGCTTTCGCCTGCGCGTCGGAAAAGAACTCGTCATCGCCATGGCTCCAGCCCAGCCGCGCGAGATAGTTGCGCATGCCTGCTGCCGGGTAACCCATAGCCTGGTATTCCTCGACGCCAAGCGCGCCGTGGCGCTTGGAAAGCTTCTTGCCGTCGGGCCCATGAATTAGCGGGATATGCGCCCAGACCGGAACGTTCCAGCCCATTGCCTGGTAAACCAATTGTTGGCGGGCGGCGTTGTTGAGGTGGTCGTCTCCCCGGATCACATGGGTCACGCCCATGTCATGGTCATCCACCACCACGGCCAGCATGTAGACCGGGGTGCCGTCGCTGCGCAGCAAAATCATGTCATCAAGCTGGTCGTTGCGGATGGTCACGTCGCCCTGGACCTGATCACGGATCACCGTTTGCCCCTCGCGTGGGGCCTTGAGCCGGATGGCAAAGGGGGCATCTGGTTGGGTGCTGGGATCGGCATCACGCCAGGGGCTCTGGAACAGGGTCGAGCGCTTCTCGGTCCTGGCTTCCTCGCGGAAAGCCTGGATTTCCTCTTGCGTGGAGAAACACTTGTAGGCGTTGCCATCGGCGAGCATCTGGTTGGCGACCTCGGCGTGGCGCGCAGCCTGTTCGAACTGGCTTATCACTTCACCATCATGGTCAAGGCCAAGCCATTCCATACCTTTGATGATCGCTTCGGTCGCCTCGGGGGTCGAGCGAGAACGGTCGGTGTCTTCGATGCGTAACAGGAATTTACCGCCGCGGCCGCGGGCATACAGCCAGTTGAACAGCGCGGTGCGGGCACCGCCAATGTGGAGATAACCGGTTGGTGAGGGCGCAAAACGGGTGACGATCGGCTGGGACATCAGGCGTTAATCTTTCGGTAACCATGGTCGGGATAGGTTTTGAGCTTGTCTATCTTTCCGACGGGGGAAGAACAAGGGATGCGCCGTCTAGCCGGTCTCGAAATGGTGTTGCTGCGGCAGCGAGGCCATTTGTTTGCCTGGGTGCCGGTCTTCTTGGCGTTTGGGATCGGCCTGTATTTCGGACTCGGTTTTGAGCCCGGGCTTGGATGGCTGCCCTGGTTGACGATAGCTATTCTTCTACAAGTCGTGGCGACGTTGCGTTGGAGATCGGGCTGGGTCCCATTAGTGTGGGCGATCTGTATCGGCGCGGTCGGGTTCGGCCTGGCCATGACGCGGGCACACGTGGTGCAGCACCCTGTGTTGGGTTGGCGTTACTACGGCCCGGTCGAGGGGCGGGTCATCGGGATTGATCGGTCCGGCAGCGGTGCAATGCGTGTACTTTTGGATCAGGTGATCCTGTCGAAGGTGGCCCCAGACAGGACACCGGAGCGGGTGCGTGTTTCTCTGCACGGGGAAGGCGGAGTCGCGCTAGAACCCGGTGCGCGGGTGATAGTAACGGCGAACCTTTCGCCCCCGTCGGGGCCGGTCGAGCCCAGCGGATTCGACTTCCAGCGTCACGCATGGTTTCAGAAACTGGGAGCGGTGGGGTATTCGCGCACACCGTTGCTGATCCTGGTCGCACCCGAGACTTCTGGAGGTTGGGCGCAGTGGCTACTGCGAGCGCGGTTGGGATTGTCGGCGCGGGTGCAAGCGGTGCTGCCCGGCGATACCGGGGCCTTTGCCGCTGCGATCATGTCTGGAGATAGAACCGGGATCGGGCAGGAGACCTTGCAGAACCTGCGCACTACCAACCTTGCGCATTTGCTCGCTATTTCCGGGTTACATATGGGGTTGTTGACCGGGTTCGTCTTTGCTGTATTTCGCCTGGGATTAAACCTCTGGCCTGGGTTGGGGCTGCGGGTGCCGGTGAAGAAACTGGCGGCCTTGATGGCGTTGGTAGTGGCTGCTGGATACCTGGCCTTGTCGGGGGGCAATATCGCCACCGAACGCGCCTTTGTCATGGTTGGTGTGGCCCTCTTGGCGGTGGTTGCGGATCGCCGCGTCATATCCTTGTGGGCTGTGGCGCTGGCGGCAGTGATCGTGCTGGTGCTTTGGCCCGAGGCGCTGCTTGGGCCAGGGTTTCAGATGTCTTTTGCCGCCACCACGGCCCTGGTGGCCGTTTTCCGATATTTGCGCGAGGCGGAAATCGGACTTGGGCCAGGTTGGATGAGACCGATTGCGGCTACAGCAATTTCTTCAGCAGTTGCGGGGCTGGCCACGGCGCCGATTGCGGCGGCGCATTTTAATCAGATTTCTCATTTCGGGCTGATTGCCAATCTGTTGTCGGTGCCTTTTATGGGGGTGTTGGTGATCCCGGCGGCGCTTTTGGCTGCTATCCTGTTGCCTTTCGGGCTCGAGGCACCGGCGTTAAAATGCGTCGGGCTTGGCGTTGACTGGATACTTGGGGTGGCCGCCTTTGTTGCGGAACTGGAAGGCACGCGCGGTGCGGTGCCAAGCCCGAGTTGGACGGTTCTTCCGCTATTTGCAATCGGGGCCCTGATAGTGGTGATCTGGCATGGGCGGCTGCGGTTTGTCGGCTGTGCCCCGATTATACTTGCCATGGCACTGTGGGTACTGACGCCGCGTCCCGCGGTCCTGGTCGCCGGTAGCGGTGGCTTAGTTGGAATCCTGACTGAGAAAGGCCGAGCCCTGAGCAAACCGCGCGGCGCAGGGTTTGTCGCCAGGAATTGGCTTGAGAATGATGGTGATCCGGTCGATCAGGAACTGGCAGCGGCGCGCTGGTCGATGGTGGGCGACAGCTGGAAAATTCGCCACGTGACCGAGAATTCAGCTTTGCAAGGGTTGGTGTGCACCGCCGGAGAGGTCGTGGTGAGCAATAAGCGCATCGACGGCCCGTTGCCTTGCGAGGTGTATGACGCACGCAGATTGCGCCGCTCGGGTGCGCTGGCGATTTATCCGGACACAGGAAAAGGCCCAAGAATCGTCACCGCCCGGGAGGTTAGTGGCGAGCGGTTGTGGAATCAGCAGCGCAGACGCGCGCGGTAGTGGCTAGTAGGTGCGGATCAGGCCAACCAGCTTGCCCTGCACCTTGACCTTGTCATCGGGCAGGATGCGGGTTTCATAGGCCGGGTTTGCGGCTTCGAGCGCGATGGCATTGCCACCCTTGCGGAAAAAGCGTTTCAGCGTGGCCTCGTGATCCTCGACGAGGGCGACGACGATGTCGCCATTGTCGGCGGTGTTGGTCTCGCGAATGATCACAACGTCGCCGCTGTTGATCCCCGCCTCGATCATCGAATCGCCCTTGACCTCGAGCGCGTAATGCTCGCCGCTGCCTGACAGCATGGATTGCGGTACGGTCACGTTGTTTTCCACATGGCTGATCGCCTCGATCGGGACACCGGCGGCGATCTTGCCCATCAGTGGCAATTCGGCCGCGGCGCTTTCCACGGTCATCGCGCCAGGTGGGGGCGGCGCATCGGGGCGGTCGCCGTCGATCACTCGGGGTTGGAACCCGGTGGGTTCCCCACCCAACGACTCGGGCAGTTTGACAATCTCGATGGCGCGTGCGCGATGCGCCAGTCGGCGGATGAAGCCGCGTTCCTCAAGCGCCGTGATCAGACGGTGAATGCCGGATTTAGACCGAAGGTCCAGCGCCTCTTTCATCTCGTCAAACGATGGCGGTACGCCGTCACGCTGAAGCCGTTTTTGAATAAATGCCAATAGATCGAGCTGTTTGCGGGTTAGCATGTCCCTGCCTCCGTTTTTCGGCCCATTTCGGGCGTGTATTGGCGTTTGTTCTACGCATGTTCCCGGTTTGTGTCAATAATTTTGAGAACAAACCGGGGGTAGGGCCGATACAGACAAGAAACGGAACGGAATCAGAACGGGATATAGGCGATGTCGCTGCCTTCGGGCATTTCCTCGGCATGAGGCGGAGAAATCGCGAGCGCGTTGGCGCGCGAGAGCACCGACAGAAGCGAGCTGTCCTGACGGTTGAAGACGGTGATCGCGTTGCCGTCGACCAAGGCGCGTTGGTAATGCTGGCGTGGGCCATTGGGTCCCATGGCGCGGGTCAGGCGCGCAGTTCGGGCCGGGGTGGGCGCGGTGCCAAGCCCCAGAAAGGCGCGGATCATTGGAGCCAAAAAGATATGGCCGCACACCATGGCCGAAACCGGGTTGCCGGGCAGACCTACCATCACCGCATCGCCCATCCGCCCGGCCATCAGCGGTTTGCCGGGCCGCATGGCGATCTTGTAGAAGGCGCGTTCCATGCCCATCGCTTCGGCCACGTCGCCAACGAGGTCATGATCACCCACCGAGGCCCCACCGATGGTGACGATCAGGTCGGCGCCCTCAGCCAGCTTAAACGTGGTTTCAAGGCTGTCACGGTTGTCGCGGGCAATTGGCAGCAGGCGCGGTTCGGCGCCAAGCTTGGAGAGCAGGGCATGCAGGCCAAAGGTGTTCGAGGCGATGATCTGATCAGGTCCGGGGGTTTCCCCGGGCATGACCAACTCGTCCCCGGTCGAGATCAGCGCCACCACAGGGCGGCGAGTGACTGGCACTTCGGCAAAGTTCATGGCGGCAAGAAGGGCGACATCTTCGGGCGACAAAAGGCAGGGGGCGTCGACCGCATCGCCGACGCGGAAATCATTGCCAAGAGCACGGATATTGTGTCCGTCTTGCGGGGCGGTGATGGTGATCAGGTCGCCGCGCCGCTCGACGTCTTCTTGGATAACCACGTGGGTGGCACCCTCGGGCACGGGCGCGCCGGTGAAGATTCTCACGGTGGTGCCGGGTTTTACCGTGCCGTCAAAGCCATGACCGGCGGCGCTTTCGCCAATCACCTTGAATTGCGCATGCAGATCAGCCTCGTCGCCTATAATGGCATAGCCGTCCATCGCGCTGGCCGAAAAGGGCGGCTGATTGCGGCCCGCCCGGACCGGCTGGGCCAGCACCCGGCCCGCAGCCTCGATCAGCGGGACGGTTTCGACCTCGAGCGGCGAAGTCAGCGAGAAGAGATGGCCGAGGGCCTCATCAACGGATATCATGATGCCTCGTAACGCCCTGATTTGCCGCCATCTTTCAGGGCAACGCGGATGTCGGAAACGACCATTGCCTTGTCCACAGCCTTGACCATGTCATAGACGGTCAACCCGGCGACCGACACGGCAGTGAGCGCCTCCATCTCGACACCGGTCTGGCCGGTCGTCTTGACCGTGGCCTCGATCTGCACACCGGGTAGATCGGGATCAAGCGTCAGTTCGACCGCCACCTTTGTGATTGCCAGCGGATGGCAAAGCGGGATCAGGTCCGGGGTTTTCTTGGCGCCCATGATACCCGCCAGACGCGCCACTGAAAGGACGTCTCCCTTCTTGGCGCGGCCTTCCGAGATCAATGCAAAGGTCTCTTGCGCCATGGAGACCTGACCACGGGCCACAGCAACCCGTGCGGTGGTAGCTTTGTCCGAGACGTCGACCATATGGGCATCACCCTTGGCGTCGAAGTGGCTGAGTTCATTTGCTTTCTCGACCATGTCACATACCTCCGGGGCTGAGTGGGCGGGCCAGCAGAGCCTTGGTAGCGGCGGCGACATCGTCCTGCCGCATCAGGCTTTCCCCGATCAGGAAAGTGCGCGCGCCATAGCGGGCCATATCGGCAAGGTCGTCCGGGCTGAACAGACCGCTTTCGCAGACGATCATCCGGTCGGCAGGGACCAGTTTGCTAAGACGACGCGTGGTATCCAGCGTGGTTTCGAAAGTCTTGAGGTTACGGTTGTTGATCCCCACCAGCCGCGATTTCAGCGCGCTGGCGCGTTCCAGTTCGGCCTCGTCGTGGACCTCGATCAGTACGTCCATGCCCCATGTAAAGGCTGCCTCTTCAAGCTCGATCGCCTGGGCGTCGCTAACACTGGCCATGATGATCAGGACACAGTCGGCCCCTAGGGCACGCGCCTCAGCCACCTGGTAGGTGTCATACATGAAATCCTTGCGCAGGGCGGGTAGCGAGCAGGCCGCACGGGCTTGGACAAGGAAGTCCTTTGCACCCTGGAAAGAGGGCGTATCGGTCAACACCGACAAGCAAGTGGCACCGCCTGCCTCGTAGGCCCGGGCCAGGGCGGGCGGATCGAAATCGGGACGGATCAAGCCTTTAGAGGGGCTGGCCTTCTTTATTTCGGCGATCAGCCCGTAGCCTTCGCGCGACGCATCGAAAAGCGCATCGGCAAAGGGGCGCACGGGGCTTGCGGCCTTGGCCTCGGCCTCGACCGCTTCGAGCGGTTTGGCGAGTTTGTCAGTGGCCACTTCTTCAAGCTTGTAGGCCTTGATCTTGTCGAGAACGGTTTCGGTCATGGGGCCTCCGGCTTTGGATCGCCCCAGTTTATGGCCTTGTCGCCGCGCCGCTGCAACCACGCATTCACCTGTGAAAACGGGCGTGAGCCAAAGAAACCACGATGGGCTGAGAGGGGGGATGGGTGCGGGGATTCGATCCGTAGGTGATCAGGGTTTTTCATACGCTTTCCGAGGGCTTGCGCGGGCTTGCCCCAGAGCAGAAGTGCCCGGGGTTGAGCATCCAACCGGCCAAGCACCTGATGTACCAGTGTCGACCAGCCGACCGACTTGTGGCCATTGGCACGACCTTCGGGCACGGTGAGGACGGTGTTGAGCAACAATACGCCCTGATCGGCCCAATCCCTCAGTTCGCTGGATGTTCTTGTTACATTAAGGTCGCTACGCAACTCCTTGAAAATGCTCCCTAAGCTTGCAAGATTTCCGCCAAATTCCGAGGGGATTGAAAAGGCCAACCCGTCGGCCTTGCCGGGTGTATGATAGGGGTCCTGGCCCAAGATCAACACCTTGACCGCGTCAGGTGGCGTGTGTTCCAGCGCGGCAAAAACCCGATCTGCGGGCGGGTAGATCGGATCGTCTTCCCGCGCCAGTGTTGCCTCAATGGCAGGCAGATCATCGGCAAAGAAGGACAAATCGGCCCAATCGCCCAGACGGCTGACGTCGAATTGCATCAGACGCTTTGCGTCGCTTGGGCCAGGCACTCGACCTTGGCCTTGGCCGCGCCGGAATCAATGCTTTCGCGGGCTATGGCAACTCCGTCACGTAGATCATCGACTTTACCCGCCACGTTCAGCGCGGCCGCAGCATTCAATAGAACCGCGTCGCGATAGGCCGAGGGGGCGCCGTCCAGAAGAGCGCGGAACGCTTCAGCGTTTTCGGCAGGAGTACCGCCAAGGATGTCTTCGAACGGATGTACCGGCAGGCCGAAATCCTCGGGATGTAATTCAGCCTCGCGCACGCTGCCATCCTCCTCCAGCGCGGCCAGCCAGGTGGCGCCGGTTATGGTCATCTCGTCGGTGCCATCGGAGCCATGCACCAACCAGGCGCGCTCGGATCCCAACTGACCAAGGGTTTCCGCCATGGGACGGATCAGATCGCGGGAAAACGCACCGGTCAGTTGGCGCTTGACGCCCGCAGGGTTGGTCAGGGGGCCGAGGATGTTGAAAATTGTACGGGTGCCAAGCTCGGCCCTCGTGGGACCGACATGGGCCATGGCGGGGTGGTGCATGGGCGCCATCATGAAGGCAATACCGCAGCTTTCCATTGCTTTTTCAACGACTTTCGCGCCGATCATAACGTTGATTCCCATTTCGCCCAAGGCATCCGCCGCGCCGGATTTCGAGCTGAGATTGCGGTTTCCATGCTTGGCGATGGGCACGCCTGCTCCGGCGACGACAAAGGCTGTGGCAGTCGAGATATTGAGCGTGCCCTTACCGTCACCACCGGTGCCGACGATGTCCATCGCACCCGCAGGCGCGGTCACGGCGTGGCACTTCGAGCGCATTACGGCAGCGGCGGCGGCATATTCCTCGACCGTTTCACCGCGGGTTCTGAGCGCCATCAACAACCCACCGATCTGGCTTGGCGTGGCCTCGCCATTGAACAGAATGGTAAAGGCCTGGGTCGCCTCGTCACCACTCAGGGGGCGGTCGGCGGCGGCGCCGATCAGGGGTTTCAGGCGATCACTCATGCCGGCACCTTCATTTCGTTAAGGAAATTCTGCAGCATCGCGTGGCCGTGCTCGGACGCGATGGATTCGGGGTGGAACTGCACGCCATGAATCGGCAACTCGCGGTGTTGCAGGCCCATGATGGTGCCGTCGTCCAGCTCGGCGGTCACCTCAAGGCAACTGGGCAGGGATTCCCGGTCGACGACCAGCGAATGATAGCGCGTGGCTTGGAACGGGCTGGGTAACCCGTCAAAGACCCCTTTGCCGGTATGGCTAATCTGGCCCATCTTGCCATGGACGATCTCGTGACAGCGCACGACGTTACCGCCAAAAGATTGGCCGATGGTCTGATGTCCCAGGCAAACACCCATTAGCGGCGTTTTGGTTTCAGCCGCTGCGGCGGTCATGGCCAGACAAATTCCTGCCTGATCCGGGTCACAAGGCCCGGGAGAAAGCAGAATACCGGCGGGTTTCATAGCCATTGCATCCTGTACGGTCAGTGCATCATTGCGCCGAACCACCACTTCGGCACCTAGTTCCCCAAGATAATGCACGAGGTTGTAGGTGAAACTGTCGTAATTATCTATCAAGAGCAGCATCTTGCCGACTTTCGTAACTGAGGGGCTGGAGGCCGGGGCCCGGGTCGCGGTATACATGTTCAGGCTTGCCCGTCACCGTCAAGGGGGCGCACTGTCCCGAAGGACAGGAAAAGTGAGGAAAAAGCAGTGGCTAGGGGATTTCTGGGTGGAGCAGCCCTCGGGCTTGTCGTCGCGGTTGGCGGCGCTGTTGGCTTGTCGCTGATCGCTGGTGGCCCGGTGATACGGGGGTCAAAACCGGAAGCAACGGCGGTGGACGTGCCCGCCGGGTCTGAATTCAATGGCGCGCGGGACGATACACAGGCCAGCCTGCCGGCCAGTGAACCCGTCGCCGCCCCCGGGAGCGCCCCGCGTGTCACAGCGCCTGAACCTGACACGCTCGCCTCGCTGGAAGGTGCCGATACAAGGCCATCGGAGCAACCGCAGCCAGGCAGCGTGGGACAGGCACCAAGTGTACCAACCGGTGATGCAGGGGGTGCCCCGCAAGTGACCGCCGCAACCCGTGATGCTCCGGTGCAAACTGGCACGCAACATGCCGCGCCGAAGCCGCCAACAGCGGAGCCGGAACTGTCGATTTCAACCGAACCGTCGCAACCTCAGGCGCCTTTGGTCGAGACCCAAGACAGCGCGTTCGCGGCCCCTGCAGACCCGGAACCAGCCGTTTCCGATACGCCGGACCCCGTTGAGGTAAGCGAACCGACGCCCGAGCCGGACGCAGATACTGCGCCAGCACCGGCGGTGCAGGTCGATGCGCCTGCCGAACCGCAAGCGCCGCAGACGGGCCAGGAAGACAGCCCGACGACGCCCGTCGAGACGACGGCCCCGACAATCGATCCCACACCCGACACGACCGCAGTGGTGCCTGCTGATCCGGCACCTGCGAAAGCAGTGCAAGACAACCCGGTGATCGAGGTTGAGCCGGAACCTGCAACGCAAGATACTGAGGCCGACAAGGTTGACGTGGCCGGTTCCGATCCACAGGCGACGGGAGTGCCCGCGCCTGGGACCGTAGCGACGCCAGATGAACAGACGGTAAAGCCGACGCCCGCGCCGGCGTCGCAAGTGGCTGAGGCCGAACCTGACTCCGGGACCGCCGAACCGGATGTTCCATCGCAACCGGATGCAGAAGCCGAACCGGGCCCGCTTCCGGTGGCTAAGGACGAGCCGAAAGACGAACAGGTGGCGACAATCCGTATCGGCAAGCCAGCGACCAACCTGTTGGAGCGCAATACCGGGGTGCAGACCCGTCGCTTGCCGACACTGGGCGCGGGAATTGCGGATAACGGTGGTGCTACAGCCGCAGAATCGGGTGGAGAAAAAACCTCGGCCATGCCGCCAATCAAAAAATTTGCCGTTGATTTTCAAGGGCCTGCGGACCTTCCGAAAATGGCGATCGTGCTGATCGACGAAGGCGAAGGGCCGGTCGGGGTTGAGGCGTTGTCGACCTTTCCCTATCCGTTGAGTTTTGCCGTCGATGCCAGCCGAGTCGATGCTGCGGAGGTGATGGCACGCTATCGTTCGGCCGGGTTCGAGGTGCTGGCGATGGTTGCGCTGGAAAAGGGCTCAAAGCCCAGTGATGTCGAGGTGGCGATGCCTGTGCTTCTAAGCCGGGTGCCCGAGGCGGTGGGCGTTATGGAGGCACCCGGCGACGGCATTCAGTTCGACCGTAAGGTCAGCGATCAGGTGGCCCGTATCCTGTCCGATAGTGGCCATGGTTTGTTGTTGTTTCCCAAGGGCTTGAATACGGCGCAGAAGCTGGCGGCCAAGAACGGCGTGCCCTCGGCAGCGGTGTTCCGCGATGTTGACGGCAAGGGTCAGAAAACCAGTGCGATCCGGCGGTTCCTCAATTACGGGGCACTGAACGCGGCCAATGAAGGGGGCGTGGTGATGGTGGCGCGACTCAGACCAGACACGGTGACGGCGCTCTTGTTGTGGGGGTTGGAGGACCGGGCCCGGCAGATCACCCTGGCCCCGATAAGCCAGTTGCTGACGGTACAGCCCTGAGAACAGGTTAACGCGGCAGTTTCGGTGAAATAGCAGTGTATGGAATCCGTCTGCTATCCGTCGGGTATCTGTCCCGCGAACGGCGGCGCAAGATTCGATTCAGAAACAACTTAACGCGACGCGCGGTGCGGTTCGTAAGTTAAACGCACCCTACGGTTTGACCGTGATCGCGCGATATTCACCTGGGGCGAGGTCGCCCAGTTGCCAATCTCCGATACGGGTGCGGATGAGGCGCAGGGTGGGGTGACCCACGGCGGCACTCATGCGGCGGACCTGGCGGTTACGGCCTTCGGTGATGGTCAGCTCGAGCCAGCTGTCGGGGATGGACTTGCGTACCCGGATCGGCGGGTTGCGGGGCCAGAGCCAGTCGGGTTCGGGGACAAGGCGGGCCTTAGCGCGTTTGGTGAGACCGTCCTTGAGGGTGACACCCCGACGCAGGGCCGAGAGCGCGGCGTCGTCCGGGGTGCCCTCGACCTGCACGAGGTAGGTTTTGGGCATCTTGTGTCTGGGGTGTGAGATACTGGCCTGGAGCCTGCCATTGTCGGTCAGGAGCAGCAGGCCCTCGCTGTCGCGATCAAGACGCCCGGCGGGATAGACGGATTCCTCGGTGATGTAATCCGCCAGGGTCGGGCGCGGGGTTTCACTGTTGTCGGTGAACTGGGTCAGCACGCCGTAAGGTTTGTTGAACAGGATCAGGCGGGACATGGTGGAACGGTGCGTGCAAGCACACTCCCTACGAGGTTGCGCAATGTAGGGTGCGTGATTTCACGCACCATGACTAGGCATTGCCATTGCCAGTGAAACGCGCGGCGTCCGCAGCAGCGCGGCGGATGGCGTTGGATTTGTGCACCGTCTCCTGGTACTCGGCCTCGGGGTCGCTGTCATAGACGACGCCGCCACCGGCCTGGATATAGAGGTTCTCGTCCTTCACCACCGCCGTACGCAGGGCAATGCAGACATCCATGTCGCCGCCCGAGCTGAAATAACCCACACCGCCACCATAGACGCCGCGTTTTTCCGGCTCGAGTTCGTCGATGATCTCCATGGCGCGGACCTTGGGCGCGCCCGAGACGGTGCCCGCCGGAAGGCCAGCCAGAAGCGCTGAAAGCGCGTCGTGATCTTCGCTGAGCTCACCGATCACGTTTGAGACAATATGCATGACGTGGCTGTAACGTTCGATGATGAATTTCTCGGTCGGACGCACGGTGCCGATTTTGCTGACCTTGCCGGTGTCGTTACGCCCCAAGTCCAGCAGCATCAGGTGTTCGGCCAGTTCCTTTTCATCGGCAAGCAGGTCCTGTTCCAGCGCCAGGTCTTCTTCTCGGGTTTCACCACGCGGGCGGGTGCCGGCGATGGGGCGTATGGTGACCTCGTCATCGAAAACGCGGACCAGGATTTCCGGGCTGGCACCGACAACCTGGAAACCGCCGAAGTTGAAATAGAACATGAAGGGAGATGGGTTGGTACGCCGCAGCGAGCGGTAAAGCGCAAAGGGCGGCTGGCGGAACGGTTGGGTCCAGCGCTGGCTGGGCACCACCTGAAAGATGTCACCGGCGCGGATATAGTCCTTGGCCTTTTCCACCGCCGCCAGATAGTCGGGCTTGGCAAAGTTCGACACTGGTGGGGCATCTTCATGCGCCTCGCCCAGATCGCGGGCCTGTTGCGGCAGAGCGCGTTCCATGTCGCGCACAGCGTCCATCACCCGTTCAGCCGCCTGGGCATAGGCCGCGCGGGCCGATTGACCGTCCGAGGTCCAGGCCGGCGAACAGACCGTTACGTCACCTTTGACCCCGTCGAGCACGGCCACGACAGTTGGACGCAGAAGCGTCGCATCGGGTAGGCCCAGCGGGTCGGGCGGCACATCGGGCAGGTGCTCGACCAGCCGTATCATGTCATAGCCGAGATAGCCAAACAGACCGGCGGCAGCGCCGGGCAGGTCCTCGGGCAGATCGATTTTCGATTCCGCCAGCAGGGCGCGCAGATTGTCGAGCGGGTCGCCGTCCTGATCCTCGAACGCCTTGCTGTCGAAACGGGCATGGCGGTTGAGGCGGCTTTGTGTGCCATGACATTGCCAGATCAGGTCGGGTTTCATGCCGATGATCGAATAACGGCCACGGACTTCGCCGCCGGTCACGGATTCGAGCATGAAGGCATCGCGCGCCGCGCCGGTGAGCTTCAGCATCAGCGACACGGGCGTGTCGAGATCGGCGGCCAGACGGGTATAGACCAGCTGGTTCTCTCCCACCTCGTAGGCGCGGGCGAAGTCGTCAAAGGACGGGGTCAGCTCCATGTCAGGGCCTTATCACTGCATGCCGGCATTCACCGCGTTGATCGCGGTCTGATCGAGGCGGAGACCGGCACGGGATTGCACGTCGTTGATGAAATACTGGAACAGGTCCTGCGACTGGGACGAACTGGCCTGGTTCGCCAGCACCTCTTGCAGGGTCGCGATGTCGGAATTCTCCATGTCGGGATCATGCACCGCATCGAGCCGCACAATCAGCGCCCCACTGGGAGTCGCAAGGCTGCGGGCTTCGCCGGGCTGCATCGCAAAGACCGCGTCGAGGAACTCGGGCGTGGTGCCGGGAATGAAACCGCCACGGGTGACTTCGCTTTCCTGAGTGACAGTCAGGCCGAGGGCGGCCATGTCGCTGTCAGCGGTTATCTGGGCCAGCAGGTCTTCGGCCAGGGCCTGGAGGCGGGCGCTGGTTTCTGCTTGGGTCCAGGCTGCGGTGACCGCCTCGCGCACACTGTCGAGCGGCTGCAGTTCCGGGGCCAGTACCTCGTCGAGACGCAGGGCAACGATGGCGCCGTCGTCAAGCGCGATGATCGAGGGGAAATCCTCGATCGTGACCTTGGCGGCCTCGTCGCGGAATGCGGCATAACCGGCCGGACCATCCGAACTGTCGGCGGTCCAGTCGACCTGGCCCAGCTGCATGTCGGTCTCGTCGGCGATCTCGTCCAGGGTTGCACCGCCGGCCAGCAGGTTGTCGATGTCTTCGCGGGCGGTGTCGATCTGACGCCGGGCCCGGTCGAGGGCGAGCTCTTCGCGCAGCGCCTCGCGGGCCTCTTCAAAGCTGGTCGTACGCGCGGCGAGAACAGTATTCATTCGAAACAGCGCCGGGCCGAGACCCGAGGCGAAGGGGCCGACCACGGCGCCGGGGTCGGCGGCAAAGACTGCTTGGCCGGCATCCCCGAGGTCGGATTGCAGCACGTCGCCGAGATCGACGTCAGCGAGGGCGAGGCCACGGTCGCTCACCAGCTTTTCGAAGGAGGTTTCGCCGGCCTCGATCGAGGCTTTTGCGGCTTCGGCCGCCGCGTCATCGGAAAACACCAAGCGTTCGACCAGTCGGCGTTCCGGTTGGTTGAATTCGGCCGAGCGATCCTCGTACTGTTTCTTCAACACCTCTTCGTCCACCTCGACCTGATCGAGAATCATGTCCGGGCTCAGCCAGGCATAGGTGATGCGCTTGCGCTCGGGCAGGGTGAATTGGGCGGCGTTGTCGTTGTGATAGGCCGAGAGCGCGACATCGTCGGGCGCGGGCAGGGGCTCGGTCAGATCAGTGGCGCCAAGCGGTCCCCAGGTGAAATCGCGGCGTTCGCCGAGATAGGTGATCAGCGTATCGGCATAGGTCGGGTTCACCAGGTTGCCGGTCAACACCGCCTGTTGCAGCAGGCCGCGCGCCATCTCGGCCCGTACCTCGGATTCGAACTGCGCCTCGGTTCGACCGGACCGGTCAAGGAAGAAGCTGTAGGCCTCTCGGTCGAACTTGCCGTCGAGCCCCTGGAAATTGGGAATCTGGGCCAGTTCGTCGGCAAGGTTTTTGTCACCGACGGAAATACCCATCTGCGCGGCCTCGTTGTCGAGCGCGGTAAAGGCGATCAGTTTTGCCAGGGCGATCTGGTCCAACTGAATCTCGCGGGCTTTGGAAAACGAGATCGGCGGGCTTTTTGTCTGGGCCTCATAGGCGCGGCTTTCCTCCTGCACGGCGCTGACGTAGCGGGCGACGCTGATCTCCTGATCACCGACGGAGCCGATGACGCGCAAATTGCCCGACATATTGGTGATGCCAAAGCCGCCAAGCCCGAAGATCAGGAGCGCCATGAGGATCCAGACCAGGGTTTTCGAAGTGCTGCCTTTTGCCATGAATACGGGCCTTTCATCTGGACCTTGGCGGCCCTGTAATTTTTGATCGGTTGATACCTAAAGCGTTTCCAAAACAAGGTGAAGCACTAATGTCGCCACGCCAGGTGGTTGCGCGGACTGGTTCACCGCGTGCGAAGCCGTGTAGCGCGGTGGAGTACGAAATGTCGCGAAAACCGGTGCCAGCGCGGCAGTTTCAGGGTGGTTTACAAAGCAAGCCGTTCCAGCCGGTCAAAAAGTTCCGTGATACCCGCCCGGTCGATATTGGCAAACGCGATGCGCAGCTGTTTCTTGCCTTCCGGATGGCTGTCGGGCTGGAACATGGTGCCGGGCAGCAGAAGGATTCCGGCTTCTTTCACCAACAGTGGCGCCAGTTCATTTGAGGGGATGTCAAACGGGTGGGTGACACAGGCAAAATAGGCACCAACCCCCAGCAGTTCCCAGCCCTTTGCGGCAAGGCGGGGGAAGCTTTCCTCGATGGCGGCGCGGCGGTCGAGGATTTCCGCGCGCTCACCGGCCAGCCATTGGCCCAGGTTCTGCATGCCCCACAGCGCGGCACGTTGACCCAGTTGGTTGGGGCAGATTGCGACGGTATCGAGGAATTTTTCAACCTCGGCGAGGGTGGATTGAGAGGCTACAACGGCACCGACCCGATGGCCGGTCAGTCGATAGGATTTCGAGTAGGAATAGAGCTGGATCAGAGTGTCATGCCAGTCAGGATCGGTAAACAGATCATGCGGCGCACCGGATTGCGAATGGAAGTCGCGATAGGTCTCGTCGACGATGAGTTTCAGGCCGAACTCGCGGGCGAGATCATAGAAGCCGCGGACCAGGGATGCGGGGTATTCGACACCGCCGGGGTTGTTGGGTGTGACCAGCACGACAGCGCGGGTGCGGTCAGTGATCAGGCTGCGGGCAACCTCCGGATAAGGGAGCAGGCCTGTACCGGTAAGCAGCGGTACAGCCGTGATGCCGGACATATCACACCACATTTTATGGTTGAAGTACCAAGGAGTTGGGAGGAGAACTTCATCTCCTTCTCCGGTTAGAGTTTCCATCACGGCGCAGAAGGCCTGATTGCAGCCTGAGGTGATGGCGACCTGGGTGTTGCGGATCGAGCCGCCATAGTTTGCCGACCATTGCGAAGCGACCTCGGCGCGTAGGGCGGGCAGGCCGAGCACGGGACCGTAGAGATGCGCCCCGGGGTCGCCGCGGACGATTTCGGCCATGGCGTCGAGCATGGGCGGCGGTGGCGGGGCCACCGGGGCGGCCTGGCTGACATTGATCAGCGGTCGTTCGGCGGGAAATTCGACTCCGTCAAGCCAGCGATACGCCTCTGGCACCGGGGGCGGGAAGGTGGCGGCAGTGCGCGTGGTCATGACAGTCTCCAGCAAATTGCGCCTCCGCTCTGATGAGCGGTTGGATCAATCGACGCCGCGATAGGGTTCGACATATTGCAAGGCCATGTCCCAGGGAAAGAAGATCCAGGTGTCCTGGCTGACCGAGGTGATATAGGTATCGGCCTGTTTTTCACCTTCGGGCTTGGCATAGACACAGGCGAAATGTGCGTTGGGATAGTGCGCACGGACCAGTTCCAGGGTCTTGCCGCTATCGACCAGGTCATCGACAATCAGGACACCGGTGCCGTCGCCCATCATCTCGGTGTCGGGGGCCTTGAGCACTTGTGCTTCGCGTCGCTGATCAGCCTTGCCGCCACCCGAGTGGTAGGATTTGACCGACACGGTATCGACGATGCGAATATCCAGTTCACGGCTGACGATCATCGCCGGGGCCATACCGCCACGGGTGATCGCGACCACGGCCTTCCATGCTCCGTTGTCCGGGCCCTTGCCGTCCAAACGCCACGCCAGCGCGCGGGCATCGCGGTGAAGTTGATCCCAGCTGACATGGAAACCTTTTTCATGGGGCAGGCGATCGGTCATGGTCTTGTCCTTTATCGGTCGATGAGAAGCCGCAACCCGAGCGTGCCGAGAACGGACGCCGCGACGCGGTCGAAGACGGGTTTGAGCGCGATATAGCGCCCTCGAATGAGCGAGGTCGACAAGAGCAACGCCAATGCGGGCTGCACAACAAGTTCGACCGCGAAGTGATTGAGGTAGATGATTAACTTTTCCGCGCCAGTCAGGCCGGGTGGGAAAATCACGACGATAACGGCGGCCGAAAACAGCACAGATTTCGGGTTGGCGAGGTTGACCAGAAGGCCCGAGAGATAGGCGCGGTGGGCCGGTGGCGGTACGGCTTCGGAGACCGGCGCGCGCGCGTGTTGCCAGGTTTTGATCGCGATCCAGATCAGGTAACTGGCGCCGACGATCTTGAGTGTCAGATAAGCCCACGGAAAGAGTTTGAATATCCCGTCGAGGCCAAAAAGCGCGAGCCCGGTCCAGCCCGAGGCCATGGTGGCCAGACCCAAGGCCGTGAGCAATCCGGTGGCGCGGCCATTGGCCAGCGTGGTGCGCAGCAGGAACAGGAAGGCCGGGCCCGGGCTAACGATGGCCACGAACAGCGTCAGGTTGAAGGCGATGAGGTGGGCGATGGTCATAGTGGTCATGTGCCGTCACCCGCCATGTCAAACGTCCCTGGCAAATGGGCGATACAATCCGGCGCCGGCATTGCGATGGCAACCGCAACCGGGGCCGAACCGCGCCGCATCGTCCCTCAGCCCTTTTCGATGTCGGGGGCGTCGACCGCCTTCATGCCGACAATGTGGTAGCCCGCATCGACATGCAGGTTTTCACCGGTGACGCCGCTGCCCAGATCGCTGAGCAGATAGAGCGCCGAATTTCCGACATCGTCGATTGTGACATTGCGGCGCAGGGGCGAGTTGTATTCATTCCATTTCAGGATATAGCGGAAATCGCCGATGCCTGATGCGGCCAGGGTTTTGATCGGGCCAGCCGAGATGGCGTTGACGCGGATCCCGTCCTTGCCCAGATCCTCGGCCAGGTATTTGACCGACGCCTCGAGCGCGGCCTTGGCCACACCCATGACATTGTAATGTGGCATGACCTGTTCAGCGCCGTAATAGGTGAGGGTCAAAGCGCTGCCGCCTTCGGTCATCAGTTTCTCGGCCCGTTGCATTACTGCGGTGAAAGAATAGACCGACACATCCATGGTCATCAGGAAGTTATCGCGCGACGTTTCGACGTATCGGCCGCGCAACTCGTTCTTGTCGGAAAAGCCGATGGCGTGAACGATGAAGTCGATCTTACCCCATTCGACACGAATCTTTTCGAAGGCGGCGTCGATCGAGTCCGGGTCCGATACGTCACAATCGATCAGTGTTTCGACACCCAATTGCTCGGCGAGTGGCACGACCCGTTTGCGAAATGCGTCGCCCATATAGGAGAAGGCCAGCTCAGCCCCGGCATCGGCACAGGCCTTAGCAATACCCCAGGCAATCGATTTGTCGTTGGCAAGGCCCATGATAAGGCCACGTTTGCCCGCCATCAGGTTGTTCGGCATTTTTTTCCCGTCCCGCATGTTCTTGGCGCATTTCTGCTGTCTGATTTCTTTAGGCGATAGAATGGGGTGCATCAAGGGGCTGACGACGGGCAGGTTGGATACGCGCCGTGTTTTCGAGACCAATGTCCTGTTGCGCAGCATAGCCATGAGTGCCACAAGGGATTTGACCAGAAGATCAAAGACCGGGTTTGACAGGTGACCGATCAATGACGGACAGAAGTGGTAAATTTGCAGGCGACGATCCCTTCGTCATCGCCCGCGCCTGGTTGTCCGAAGCAGAGGCGAGTGAGCCCAACGACCCCAATGCGATGGCGCTTTCGACGGTGGACGCCGACGGCCTGCCCAATGCGCGGATGGTGCTGCTGAAGGATATCGAGGATGGGGCGTTCGTTTTCTATACCAATTACGGTAGCGCAAAGGCTCAGGAGATCGACGGGGCCGGAAAGGCGTCTTTTGTGATCCACTGGAAAAGCCTGCGTCGCCAGATCCGCGTGCGCGGGCTGGTCAGCCGAGAAAGTGGACCGCAGGCCGATGCCTATTATGCCTCTCGCTCACTTAAAAGCCGGCTCGGGGCCTGGGCGTCGCGTCAGTCGCAACCGCTCAGTTCACGCACCGCCTTGATGGCCGAGGTGGCCAAGGTCACCGCGGCGCAAGGGCCAAACCCGGCGCGCCCGCCTTTCTGGGGTGGTTATCGCATTACACCACTGGAGATAGAGTTCTGGGCAGATGGTGCGTTCCGGTTGCATGACAGATTCCGTTGGCGTCGTGAAAATGTGGATGCGAACTGGCAGATTCACCGCCTGAGCCCTTGAATTTCGCGTAACGTGAAATGCAAGGTGTTGAAAGGGAAAGAGTTTTTCTCCTTGAAACTCGGCCTCGCAAAGCGCAAGACAGTAACTGGGGATGAAGACAATGATGGACAGGAAGCTTGAGACAGGATGCGGATAGCACCCGTGAAGTCTTTGGTCAGGTAAAGTGGTTTGATCCCGCTAAGGGATTTGGGTTTGTGATTGCCGACGAGGGCGGACCGGATATTCTTTTACACGCGAATGTTCTGCGCAATTTCGGGCAGAGCTCGGTTGCCGATGCGGCACGCGTGCAAATACTGGTACAGGAAACGGACCGAGGGGTTCAGGCGATCGAGGTTCTGAAGATCGAACCTCCAGAGGGCACAGGCATGATGCCTCTGGCCGATTTCGCCGAGATCGATCCGGAAGTGATGCGCGCGGCACCGCTTGAACCCGCAAGGGTCAAGTGGTTCGACAAGGGGAAGGGATTCGGCTTTGCCAATGTCTTTGGCCGCAGCGAAGACGTGTTCGTACATATCGAAGTGCTGCGCGGATCGGGGCTTGCCGATCTGCAGCCCGGCGAGGCACTGGCGATCCGAGTGATCGACGGTAAACGCGGACGCATGGCGACCGAGGTTTGTGCCTGGGAAGCAGCCCTGAAGCCTGACGATCACTGATCCGGTGTTGGGCCGGTTTGTATACGCATTGAAACAGGCCGTCTTGGTCGTTTTGATGAGTGTGCTGGCTTGGCCTGCCTGGGCGGGAGACTGCCGCGACGACCTAGTGAAACTGCGCGGGCCTTGGGGGCAGGCGCAGTTCACGGTCGAGATCGCTGATTCCGTGCGCGAACGCTCACGCGGGTTGATGTTTCGCGACAGCCTGCCCAAGAACGGCGGCATGCTGTTCATCTACGCACGCCCGACATTCGTGTCCTTCTGGATGAAGAACACGCGTATTCCGCTCGATATGATCTTTCTTGATGAACGTGGCGTGGTGCGCAGGGTGCATCACGACGCGGTGCCCGGAGACCTGAAACAGATTCCCGGTGGGCCGGGGATCCTGGCGGTTCTGGAGATCAATGGCGGTCAGGCCCGGGCGTTCGGAATTGCCGAGGGCAGCGAGATGCAACATCGCGCCTTTGACGTCGGGGCGGCGTGGCCCTGCGAGTGATCTGCGATACTTGAGGTTTTGCGCCGCCTGACGGCGTCGCCGGGGGGCCTCGCTTCGCTCGGGCCCTATGGTATCTTGTCGCGCTGCTCTGGCAGGTGGTGGGTTCTGCGGGGTGGTTTTCAAGTATTTTCAGCAAAATGAAGGGGCTGGAGCGGTCCGGTTTGCCATGTGTTGCGCCAAGCCGAGAAGGGGGGCGGTGTCGCTTTCGATCACGCGCAGCGGGATGGCGCTCACCAGATCGGAGTAAGGACCTCGGTTGGTATAGTGGTCGCGAAATTCCGGATGGTTGAGATGCGGGTGCAGGGCGCGCCCGACCGAGCCGGCAAGGTAGAGACCGCCCATTGGCAGATGGGTCAGGGCCAGTGTGCCGAGATGGGCGCCGAGCAGGCGTAGCGCCATGTTAAGTGTGTCGGATGAGGTGCGGGTGATCTGCTCGGGGGGGAGCATGTCACCGGTGCGCAGCTGGTGCAGGCGAGTGAGACCGGGGCCGGAGAGCACGGATTCGATCGCTGGAACGGGGAGTTTCGCGAGCAGGGCGGCGTCTTGCTGCGTGGTGACAGGCAGGGTGGAGTAGCCCGCCTCCGAAGTGGGCACGAAGGCACCGCCCGGTGTGGGATGGGCCACGGCGGCATTTATCCCGGTGCCGATGGCGAGGACGAGCCGGGTTTGGGTCAGCGGACTGCCAGCGATGGAAGGCACGGCGAGGGCGTGGCCCATGGCCTGCAGGTCGTTCATCAGGGTGATGTTGGTGCAACCGGTTAAGGTGGCGATCTCCGGGGCGGAGATCGTCCAGTTGCGGTTGGTCAGCCGGATGCGGTCCCCCGTCACCGGCCCAGCACCAGCCAGCGCAATAGCGGCAGGCGCAACCGGGTGTTCGGCCAGGTAGCTACGCAGCACGGCCGTGAAACTGGAAAAACCTTCGTTTCCGAAGCTGCGCACCGTGTCGAGGCGCAATGTCGGCCCGTCAGACAAGGCGAGACGGCTGGACGTGCCGCCGACATCGGCGACGAGGAGCGGTGCAGTGATCATGGGGCGAGCATAACCGCTTGAAGGCAAGAAAAAACCCCGTCGATGATGGCGGGGTTTCCATTTGGTTATGACGCTGAGGATCAGCCCCGGCGACGACGGCCTCCGGCGCGGCCACCCCGGCCACGGCCTTCTTCGCCAGCCTTGGCGGGGACCTTGTTGAACTTGATCCATTCGCCGCCGCTGTCGTCGTTGTTGGTCAGGAAATTGGCGGCGCGGATGGCCTCCATTTCCTTGCCGGGGCGCGGTTTGGTGCTGCCAATGCCGAACATCTGGCAGAAGGTTTCGTCATCCATGTCGGCGGGCAGGATGATGCCAGCGGCTTCAACCTCGGTCTTTTTCTCGGCCAGTTTTTTCGGGCCGACGGGCAGGGCAACCGGGTTCATGATCGCGCTGGTCATGCCAGCGCCCATCGCCATCGGCAGAAAGGCGTTGTTGATGCCGTGACGGTTGGGCAGGCCAAACGAGATGTTGCTGGCACCACAGGTGGTGTTGACGCCCAGCTCTTCGCGCAGGCGGCGGACCAGGGTGAAGACCTGCAAGCCGGCGGTGCCCATGGCGCCGATCGGCATAACCAGCGGGTCAACCACGATGTCATGCGCCGGGATGCCGAAATCCGCGGCGCGCTCGACGATCTTCTTGGCCACGGCAAACCGCACGTCCGGGTCTTCGGAAATGCCCGTGTCGTCGTTCGAAATGGCGACCACCGGAACGTTGTATTTCTTGACCAGCGGCAGGACCATTTCCAGGCGCTCTTCTTCGCCGGTCACCGAATTGAGCAGCGGGCGGCCATTGGCGGCCTCGAGACCGGCCTCAAGCGCGCCAGGAACCGAGCTGTCGATGCAGAGCGGGCAATCGGTGACGGCCTGCACGGTTTCGACCAACTGTTTCATCAGTGTGGGTTCGACAAAGTTGTTGTCGGCGTAGCGCACGTCCTCGGCCATCTTGTTCGAGAACACCGCGCCCGAGTTGATATCCAGAACGGTGGCCCCGGCGGCGACCTGGGCCAGCGCGTCGGCTTCGACCCGGCTGAAATCGCCCGCTTCCAGTTCGGTGTTGAGGATCTTGCGCCCCGTGGGGTTGATCCGTTCGCCGATCACGCAGAAGGGTTGATCAAAACCGATGATGGCGGTTTTACTGTTCGATTCGACGATCGTTTGGGTCATGTTTTTATCTTATCCTTGCGCGTTTACGGGGGCGGTGGAGGCACCGCCGTGGTCGATCGCCCACTTGGCGTTGGTTTTGATGCCGCCAAGCGGGAAGAAGTGTACCTGTTCGATGTTGAAATCCGGGTTGGCGGCCTTGTGGGCGGCCAGTTCGCTCAGAACTTCGGTCGGCTCGTAAGGCAGGAGCAGCTTGCTGACATCCTTGGCGCGGCGTTGCAGCACGCGGATCGACGGGCCGACGCCACAGGTGACGGCGAACTTGATCATGGTCTGCAGCTTGGCCGGACCGGCGATGCCGATATGGACCGGCAGGTCGATGCCAGCGGCCTTGAGGCTGTTGGCCCATTCGATGATCGGGCCAGCCTCGAACGCGAACTGGGTCGCAAGCGCCATCTTGGCGTCCGAGGTTTCTGAGAACTTCTGTTTCCACTGCAGGGCCTCATCAACCAGCTTGGTGCCGCCATCGGGGTCGATGTCGCGGTTGCCCTCGGGGTGACCGGCGACGTGCAGATGGGTGAAGCCCGCCTCACCGAAGAGATCGGTTTCCAGCAGCTGCATCGACGAATGGAAATCGCCGTGCGGCTGATCCACGCCACCGGCCAGCAGGAGGGCCTGTTTCACACCGGCTTCGCCTTGATACATGGCGATCCAGTTTTCCAGCGTCGCGGCATCCTTGATGATGCGGGCCGGGAAGTGCGGCATCACATCGAAGCCTTCGTCCGCGATGCGCTTTGCGGCGCCGACCATGTCCTCGATCGGGGTGCCCTCGATATGGGCGATATAGACCCGGGTGCCTTCGGCCAGGTGATCGCGCAGGTCTTCAACCTTGGCCACGGTGCGCGGCATCACCTCGATGGAATAGCCCTTGAGAAAGGCTTCCATTTCGGGCGAGACGGGGGTTGCGGCCATATCGGCCTCTTTCCGGCGGAAATTCAAAAGAGACATCATTGCACTCCAAAGGCGCATGGGGGCGTCACGCCCAACCATCATTGGCGATCAGGGCCTTGATCCGGTCCTGGTCATATTCGGCATCAAGGCGGTCGGCTTCGTTTGCCGCAACCTCCGATGCCTCTCCGTCAACGGAATAGGGAGGGGCCTTGCGCCATTCGGCGAGATAGGCATCGGCGTCCTTGGCATTGACCTTCATCGCGGCGCGATCGATGGCCTGCTCGAAGCGTTCGGGCAGTTGCATCTTGGCCCCACGACGGCCCTTGCCGACGATGACCTGCGCCGGGATATCGCGCCAATAGACGACGGTGACATCCACCATGGTTGATTCCTCCTGTTTCCCTGTCTCTCTGTAATCCACGTAGGCCGTGTTACAGGGTCGGTTTTCGACTTCGCGAGGGGACAATGCGACGTTTGGATCGACAGGATATGCCGCATAAGGAAAGGGCGCCACCCGGGCGCCCTTTCGATTTCTTCATGAAGATGTTGAGGGGCGGCTCTAGCCTAGGAGCCCACCGTCATCGCGCGTGACGGCAATAATGGCCGAGCGCGGCACGCTGTTGCCACCGTCTGGCCAGTGGCTGTCCCCCTTTTCGCCGGGGTGCTGGATGCCAACGAACATGGTGCGCTTGTCTGCGGACCAGCACAGGCCGGTGACTTCGCTTTCGTTCGGGCCGACAAGGAAGCGGCGGATTTCACCGGTCACCGGATCACCGGCCAGCATCTGGTTGTTGCCCTGACCAGCGAAATCACCGGCGTTGGAGTATTTTCCATCCGTCTGGATCCACAACAGGCCGGTCGAGTCGAAGGCCAATCCGTCGGGCGAATTGAACATGTTGTTGGCGGTCACGTTATCCGAGCCTGCGCGGTCATCGTCATGCACCGTTGGGTTGCCCGCCAGCACGTAGAGGTCCCAGGCAAATCCCTCGGCCGTATGATCGCCGCCGTTGGGGCGCCAACGCACGATTTGGCCGTATTTGTTGCCTTCGCGCGGGTTGGGGCCTTCGACCGGGGTCAGATCGCCGCCCTTGTTGGGCTTGACGCCGCGGTTCTTGTTGTTGGTGAGCGCGCAATAGACCTCGGCCTTGTTCGGGTTGGCGGTAACCCATTCGGGGCGGTCCATCGTGGTGGCGCCGACCTTCGAGGCGGCTTGCCGGGTGTGAATGCAGATCTCGGGCTTGCTCATACCGGTGGCGTCCTCGGACAGGGCCAGCCATTCACCGGCGCCGGTGTCAAAGAATTTGGCCGCGTAAAGCGTGCCGTTTTCCATCAGGTCGTCGGTATCCACGCCCGGGGCATAAACGCCATCCGAGATGTAGCGGTAGAGGAACTCGCTACGTTCATCGTCGCCCATATAGATCACCAGGCGGCCATCACTGTTGATGACGCATTCGGCGTTTTCGTGTTTGAGGCGGCCAAGAGCGGTGCGTTTCTTAGGGGTGCTTTGCGGATCGCGTGGGTCGATTTCAACGACGTAACCGGCGCGGTTTGGCTCGTTCGGGTTTTTCAGGACATCGAACCGGTGGTCGATCCGAGCCCAGCCATAGCCCCAATCCTGTGACGAGATGCCATAGCGTTTGTGCTCGTCCGTTACTTTGTGGTCTTCTTCGGTGGCCGAGAAATAACCGTTGAAGTTTTCCTCGCAGGCCAGGTAGGTGCCCCAGGGGGTGGTGCCGGAGCCACAGTTGTTCCAGGTGCCCCATGTCTTGGTGCCGGTCGGATCGGCCTCTGTCTTCACTAGGTCATGGCCAGCGGCCGGGCCAGTGATCGCCATCTCGGTGCGCGGCGTGATGCGGCGGTTGAAGGGGCTGTCCTTGACGATGCCCCAGCCAGTTTCGGCGTGGGCGAGTTCCACGACGGTAACCCCATGGGCCAGCATACCTTTTTCGACGTCATCGTCGGTTTCTGCCTTGCCGCCGGGGCGGTTGCCCCAGATGATCGAGCGGTTGGTGTATTCATTGTTGACGACCAGCAGAGTGCGGCCCTCATGGGCGAAGATTTCCATCCCGTCGGTGTTGTCGCCAAAGGCGCGGGCCTGCGCGGCGGCGGTGCCGCGGGTTTCGCCGTCAAATTCAACGCCATCCGACCACAGCGGATCGGCCCAGCGGACCACAACTTCGGACTTGAAGCCCGGCGGTACGATGATCGTGTCTTCGGTGGACGTGGCAATGGCGTCAAAGGCAAAACGGCTGGTTTCCGCCTTTGTGCCGGTGGGCAGGGACGCGCCAAGAGTTGCAAAGCAACCCAGGGTCAGAACACCGCCCATGAAGGCGCGGCGCGACAAGGCGGCTTCGACAACATCGTCGAATTCACAGCCTTCGGGGCGCGGGTTTACCTGTTCATCAAAGTCATCAAAGCTGAGCTCATCATGGTCCGACATTGCATTCTCCTGTCGTGGAAATCTGTTGTAGCGGCGACGCTTTGTCGAATCGACCGCGTGCCCTGCAAAGACTAGGGCGCGATATGTGAAACCCGTGTGACATTGGCTGGCGAATTCACTTGCGCGGCACAGGACGCGTGCCTAGATTGAAGGCAACTCGAAATGGAGGGCGTTACGTCATGGCGCCCAAGCGTCCCGAAGGTGCGGGCGCATTCCCGAAACCGGTTGAGAGCCCCGCGCCCAATCCGCCGGATCCATCGCAGCTTTATGCCGCGCTCGATCTGGGCACGAATAGTTGTCGCATGCTGATTGCCCAACCCAAGGGCAGTCAGTTTCATGTGGTGGACAGCTTCTCGAAATCGGTGCAACTGGGATCGGGTCTGGAGCAGACCGGGCGGCTATCGCGCGCCTCGATGGGGCGCACGGTGCAGGCGCTGCGCATCTGTCAGCAGAAGCTCAAGCGCCACAAGGTCAAGCGGATGCGGCTGGTGGCGACCGAGGCCTGTCGGCGGGCACGCAATGCCAACGATTTCATTGCACAGGTCAGGCGTGAAACCGGGTTGCGGCTCGAGATCATCCAGCCGGAAGAAGAGGCACGGCTGGCGGTGATTTCCTGCGCGCCGCTGGTCAGCACCAAGACAGAACAGTTGCTGGTCGTCGATATTGGCGGCGGGTCTACGGAACTGGTGTGGATTGATCTGAGCGCGGTGCCAAATCGCGAACGGCCCCGGGCGATCATGCGGCTGCATGCCGGGTTCCATGATGGCAACAGCCCGTTTCCAGCGGCCAAAGTGGTGGATTGGATTTCCGTGCCGTTGGGGGTGGCGACGCTGCGCGACCAGTTCCGTGATGTCGAAGACGACTCGGCGCGCTTTGCGCTGATGAGCTGGTTCTTCGAGGAAAACCTGGCCGAGTTTGCCCCCTACAAGGACGAGCAGGCCCGCGAAGGCTTCCAGATTGTCGGCACCTCCGGTACTGTAACGACGGTGGCGGCCAGCCATCTTGGATTACGCCGCTATGACCGGACCAAGGTAGACGGTCTGCGCATGACCGGCGATCAGATCGACAAGGTGATTCAGGGCTATTTGCGGCTTGGTCCCGGTGGCCGGCGGCGCGACCCGCGCATTGGCCAGGACCGGCAGGCGTTGATCATGTCCGGCTCGGCGATCCTGCAGGCGTTGTTGCGATGCTGGCCGACGGATCAGTTGAGCGTTGCCGACCGGGGGCTGCGCGAAGGGCTGCTTTATGCCCAGATGAGCGCCGATGGGGTGTTGGAAGACGGGCCGTTCTGACGCGGCGGGGACTGGACAATGACAAAAAAACCAACTGGCAAGAACACGTCCGGGCGCGGGCAACGCGACCTGAAGGTCAAGGTTAAATCGGCCCGAGGCCGCAAGCTGAGCTCGACCCGCTGGCTGCAGCGGCAGTTGAACGATCCTTACGTGCTGCGCGCCCAGAAAGAAGGCTATCGCGGTCGGGCCGCGTTCAAGATCATGGAACTGGATGACAGGTACCGCTTTCTGGTGCCCGGTGCGCGGGTTGTTGATCTTGGCTGTGCGCCGGGTGGCTGGATTCAGGTGGCAGTGCCGCGGATCAATTCTTTGGGTGAGAAAAGTGGCAAGGCCGTGGGGCGGATCATCGGTGTGGATCTGCAGGAGGTTGAACCGATTGCCGGAGCCGAGCTCTACCAGCTTGATTTCATGGAGGACGACGCCGACGATCGGGTCAAGGATTGGCTTGGCGGCAAGGCCGACGTTGTGATGAGCGACATGGCGGCGGCCTCCTCTGGCCACAAGCAGACCGACCATTTGCGGATCATGGCGCTGTGCGAGGCGGCGGCGTATTTCGCATTTGACGTGCTGGAAGAGGGTGGCACCTTTGTCGCCAAGGTGCTGGCCGGTGGGGCCGAGGGTGAGTTACAGAAACTTCTGAAGCAGAAATTCACCAAGGTGGCGAATGTGAAACCGCCTTCCAGCCGATCAGACAGTTCCGAGAAGTTCGTCATCGCGACCGGGTTTCGCGGGTGAAGCCGACTGATAAACGTTACCTCAGCGCCAGTGATCGAGAGCGATATCTCAATGCGCGCGCGTCTTCGTTTGAGAGGCAAACCGACCTAAGCTTGTCTACAACCTCGGGCGGCATTTCGGTGGCATGAGGCTTTGGGTGTTGGCTGACATGCAATTCCATGAGTTCGGAGATTGCAGCCTCAGCCCCGTCGCTGACCATCCGCATATAGAGGTGATAGCGCTTGTCGTCGCAGCTCAGAACCGAGATTTCCACGCGAAGTGGTGCGCCGGCTTTGACTTCTTTTAAGAAATACTTGTGATCCTCGAGAAGATAAACCGAGCACCCGGTGCGATTGCAATAGGCCTCGCCCAAGCCGATCTCGGTCTGTACGGCTTCTGCCGCGAGGCTGAACACCATCCCGTAGTATATGTCTCGCATGTGGCCGTTGTAGTCGATCCACTCCGGATCGACAGTCGTTTCGAAGATGAAGGGGGTGGGCATGGGGTTGTTGTCTTTCGCGGCGTCTGGGTTTGCAGCATGAGGAAGCCGGGCCACGGTTGCAACGCCATGTCACATGCAATGTGCGCCGACGTGACGTAGTTGGTGCCATATGCAGATGCTTATCCGGGTGTCACGATCTGCCAAACCCCACCTTGACCGCGAATGACGCAAGAGTTTGCCGCAAGCCGTGGCATCACCTTGGTCTGTTGCGGCGTGACGGCATTGGCAATTCCCGCCGGGCAATGCGGGATGCGCACGTATTCATAACCTCGGTCGCCCATGCACTGGGCCACGACCTCGCGGCGCAGGCCGGCATTTGCGTCTTCGGTCACGATTTCGGGGGGCAGGTGGCGGCCCGGCACCATGCGGCAAACCCCGGCCGCAGTGCAAATCCGTTGCGGCGGCAATACCGGGCCGGGGATCACCCGCGTCACCATTCTTGCCGGCACCTTATTCTCGGCCGTAACCCGGCAGTTCAGCAGGTCACGGTCAGCACGTGCGACCGGTGTTCCGGCTTTGTAAAACAGGCCCAGCGGCGTGCAGGCGGACAACATCACGCAGGCAAACAAGGCGGGGGTTTTCATCACAGCCACCATGGACTTACAACAACAGTGCCCGCAGTATACCGCGCCCGCGATGCAGCGACAAAGCAATTGACCTCCCATTGACCTCTGCGCGCCCATCTGCCATCCAAACGAGGCAAAGCAGGGGGCTCTAACCCGATGAAAGTCATTATCTGCGGCGCCGGTCAGGTGGGCTGGCAGATCGCGCGGCATCTGTCGGGCGAACAGAACGACGTCACCGTGGTCGACAACAATGCCGATCTGGTGCGCCGGGCAACCGATACGCTGGACGTGCAGGGGATCGCGGGATTTGCCTCCTACCCGGATGTGCTGGATCGTGCCGGGGCGGAAGATGCCGACATGATCATCGCCGCCACTTATTCTGACGAGGTCAATATGGTGACCTGCCAGGTGGCACATTCGGTTTTTTCGATCAAGCGCAAGATCGCCCGGCTTCGCGCGCAAAGCTATCTCACCGCAATCTATTCCGACCTCTACCGCCGGGATCACCTGCCCATCGACGTGGTGATCAGCCCTGAGCGCGAGGTTGCCGAGGCCGCCTTGCGTCGTCTCAAGTCCCCGGCGGCCTTCGATGCGGAGACCTTCCTTGACGGCAAGGCTCAAGTTCTAGGGTTGAGTATTGATGCCGACTGCCCGGTGACGAACACCCCGCTGAGGCAATTGTCGGACCTGTTCTCGACGCTGCGGGTGATCGTGATCGGGTTGCGCCGCAACGGGCGGCTCTTTGCCCCGGAAGCAGGAGATCAGATATTCGCGGGCGATGAATGCTACCTGTGCCTGGCAACCGAGGATGTGCCACGCACACTCGAGGTGTTCGGCAAGAAACATGTCAAGCAGGAGCGCGTGGTGATCATCGGCGCGGGCAATGTCGGCCTTGCCGTCGCCAGTGCGCTTGAGGCGGAAGAGGATCGTATCCGGGCCAAGGTGATCGAATCCAATCGCGCGGTGGCGGAACGGGCGGCGGACGCTCTGGAACGCACCATCGTCCTGAATGGTGACGGGCTTGACGTGGCGCTGTTGAACGAGGCCAGCATCGACCGGGCCGACGCGGTGTTGTGCGTAACCGATGACGACAAGACCAACCTCTTGAGCGCGGTGCGTGCCAAGGAAGCGGGGTGTCCGATGGCGATTGCCCTGATCAACGACCCGAGCTTTGCGCCGCTGATGGCACCGATGGGGATCGACGCCTATATCAACCCGCGCGCCACCACGGTGAGCTCTATCCTGCGCCATATCCGCCATGGTCGGGTCAAGGGCGTCTATTCCATTGGCGATGCCGAGGCCGAGATCATCGAGGCCGAGGTGATGACGACTTCGCCGGTCACCGGACAGCAGATCCGCGATATCGACTTTCCCGAAGGGGCGCTGGTCGGCGCGGTGCTGAAGGACGGCAAGGTGATGAAACCGACTGGCACGATGCGGATAGAAGAGGGTGATGTGCTGGTGATCTTTGCCATGGCCAAGGACGTGCAGGAGGTTGAGCGGCTCATGCAGGTCTCGATTGACTTCTTCTAAGGGAGGGCGCGTATGGCTGCGGGGCAACTCCCTCAGATACAGCGAGGCGCGCCCGTGAGGGAGCGACGAGCGGTCGGGTGAACCGGTTTCGGCATATCCCGCTTTTCCTGGCTCTGGCCGGGCTGATGGCGTTGTCGATGTATGTCCCTGCACTGCATGCGCTGGTGCAGGAAGGGTTCCGCGAGGCACGGGCGTTTTTTTACGCCGGAACCCTGGGGCTGTTCACCGTTTCGGTCATAACCATCACCCTGTCAGGGCGGCCGCGACAATCGCGCGGCGGATTGACCGATCTGGCTGCGTTGCTGGCCGGGTTCACGGTCCTGCCGCTGTTTCTGGCGCTGCCGCTCTATGAGGGGCTGCGCACCACGTCCTATCTGAATGCCTATGTCGAAATGGTGTCGTCGCTGACCACCACCGGCGCGACGTTGTTCGATGCCGAGCGGCTCAGTGGTTCGATGCATCTGTGGCGGGCGCAAGTGGGCTGGTTCGGTGGACTGATCATGTGGATTTCTGCCGCTGCCATCCTGGCACCGCTGTCGCTGGGCGGGTTCGAGGTGACGGCGTCGGCCGAGCCGGGCCGTGGGGACACGCCGCTGGAACGCTATGAAGTGACCCAGGCCAATCGCCGTTTGCAACGCTCGGCCCGGCAATTGACACCGGTTTATGTCGGACTGACTGCCGTGCTGTGGTTCTGCCTGGTGATCGCCGGCGAGCGGCCGCTTGACGGGGCGATCCACGCCATGTCGACCCTGGCCACAAGTGGCATCACCGCGTTGAACAGCAGCCTTGCCGGGGGGCAGGCGGGCTATGCCGGCGAGGTGCTGGTCTTCCTGTTCCTGTTCTTCGGGCTGTCACGGCTGACCTTTTCGTCTGATACGCTAACCAGTGCGCGCCAAGGACTTCACCATGATCCGGAGTTTCGCATTGGTCTGTTGCTGGTGGCTGGGGTGCCGATGCTGTTGATGCTGCGTCACTGGCTGGCGGCCTACGATGTGGATGCTGTGGAAAACCTTGCCGCCGCAGCCCATGCGCTGTGGGGCGCGGTGTTCACGGTGATGTCCTTCCTGACCACCACCGGGTTCGAAAGTGACAGCTGGCAAGCGGCGCGCAATTGGTCGGGGCTGAACACGCCGGGGATGATCCTGATGGGTCTGGCGATGATGGGCGGCGGCGTGGCCACCACCGCAGGCGGGGTCAAGCTCTTGCGGGTCTACGCGCTTTACCTCAACGGGCTGCGCGAAATGGACAGGCTGGTTCATCCAAGTTCGGTCGGGCGGGCGGCGGGTCACGGTCGCCGCATCCGGCGCAAAGGCGCCTTCGTCGCCTGGGTCTTCTTCATGCTGTTTGCGCTGACCCTGGCCCTGGTTTCGGCCGTGCTGGCCTATCTTGGCGTCGGGTTCGAAAACGCCGTCGTGTTGGCCGTGGCCGCGCTCAGTACCACGGGCCCACTGGTCGCGGCGGCTGCCGACACGCCGATTTTCCTGGTTGAAATGGGGGCGGCGGGCAAGCTGGTTTTCTCGGCCGCAATGGTGCTGGGGCGGCTGGAATTGTTGGCGATTATCGCATTGATCAACCCGGTGCTGTGGCGAGATTGACGCGCCGGATACACCGCGCCCGGCCATGAGGATTTTTGCTCTGGACGCCCGGGCGGCGCCGCGACATACTCGCGCGGAACAGGGGACGTGCCCGCCGATCCATGACCGGTGGGTGCCGGAGCAAGAAAAAGGCAAAAACCAACATGGCTTCCGACAAGCAAAACCTCCAGGACGCGTTTCTCAATCATGTCCGCAAGACCAAGGTTCCCGTCACGATTTTTCTGATCAACGGCGTGAAACTGCAGGGCGTTATCACCTGGTTCGACAATTTCTGCGTGCTGTTGCGCCGCGATGGCCAATCGCAACTGGTTTACAAACATGCGATTTCCACCATCATGCCAGCCCAACCGATCAGCCTTTACGAGGGTGAAGACGCCAGCTGATGGGTGACCCCGCAACCGGTGAGACGCATGTGACCCGCGCCTGGGTGCTGCATCCCGATATCCGCAACGATGACCGCACGCGCGATCCCGAGCGCGCGCTGGAAGAAGCCGTTTCGCTGGCCGCAGCACTGCCCGAGCTTGAGGTGGTGGGCGCCGAGGTTGTGCGCCTGCCCAGGCCGCATCCGGGGCTGTTGTTCGGATCTGGCAAGATTGCCGAGCTGAAGGACCGGATGCAGGCCAATGAGGTCGAACTGGTCCTGATCGACGGGCCGGTGTCGCCAGTACAACAGCGCAACCTCGAGAAGGAATGGAAGGTCAAGCTTCTCGACCGGACCGGGTTGATCCTGGAAATCTTCTCCGACCGTGCCGCCACCCGCGAAGGCGTGTTGCAGGTGGAGATGGCGGCGTTGTCCTATCAACGGACAAGGCTGGTCAGGGCCTGGACCCACCTTGAACGGCAACGTGGCGGGCTTGGATTTGTAGGCGGCCCCGGTGAGACCCAGATCGAGGCCGACCGGCGGGCGATTGACGAGCAGCTGGTGCGGTTGCGGCGGCAACTGGCCAAGGTGGTCAAGACCCGCGAGTTGCACCGTAAGGCGCGCGCCAAGGTGCCGTTCCCGATCGTGGCGCTGGTGGGCTATACCAATGCCGGTAAATCCACGCTTTTCAATCGGCTGACCGGAGCCGAGGTGATGGCCAAGGACATGTTGTTTGCCACACTCGACCCGACCATGCGCCGGGTGGTGCTGCCCGATGGTGGCCCCGAAGTGATCCTCAGCGATACGGTGGGATTCATCTCGGACCTGCCGACAGAACTGGTCGCGGCCTTCCGCGCGACGCTGGAAGAGGTTTTGGCGGCGGACCTGATCTGCCATGTGCGCGATATCTCGCACCCCGAAACCGAAGATCAGGCGGCGGACGTGCACACAATTCTGTCTTCCCTGGGTGTCGGTGAAGACACGCCTCAGTTCGAAGTCTGGAACAAGATCGATCTGCTCCCGGAAGATGCGCACCAGGCGGTTCTTAACTCTGCGGCGCGCGATGATGACGTGGTGGCCCTGTCGGCGATCAGCGGTGAAGGGATGGCAGCCTTCCTGGAAACCGTGTCACAGAGGCTGGTGGGGATACGCCACGAGACCCGGCTGGTTCTGCCCTATGCGGAGGGTCGCAAACGCGCTTGGCTGCACGAGGAAGGGGTAATCGAGACGGAGGAGCAAACCGAAGAAGGATTTGTTCTGACCGTGCTGTGGAATGACCGGCAGGAACAGAAATTTCGTAACCTGTAAGGCCCGGCGCGATTTTTCGTGAATAATCGAGGGGCGTGCGCGAAGCGGGCGAGTGTTGCACGCAGGCGGGCAAGGGCCTTAAGCTGATCCCATGTTATCCCGAATAACAGGTTTTGCCCGATTGCATTGGCAAGGGCAGGTGGCGCTGTTGCCAACGGTGCTGCTCACGCTGCTGGGGTTGCGGCTTGGTGTGTCCGGGCTCAGCCGAATGCGACCGGTAGAGTGGCCGCTGGTGGCGTTTGCGCTGTTCACCCTGGCCAGTGCTGGCTTGCTGATCTGGCAGGTAGTTGGCACCTGGCGGGCGGCGCGACGCGAAAAAAGCGGTATGGCTGCTGGCGGAGCGCTGGCCGGGATCGGGGCTGCCACGGTCCTGTTCGGAGTGGCTGAACTTGACAGTTACGCCGCCCGCGGGGCGGATACGGGCGGGCTGCCGCCAGTGATGCCCTTACCGGTTGCGGGGCAAACGGCGTTTGTCGAGGGCACGATGACATGGCCGCTCTACAACCGCTTCTGTACCACGCTTTTGTTCCACCCCGATCTTGAGGTCATCAGTCTCACCAGCGAAGGTGGGTTGGTTCCGGTAGCAAGAGCATTCGCCGCAAGAATTGCCGAGAACGGGCTGGACACGCAGGCCGTTGGATTGTGTGCTTCGGCCTGCACGCTGGCCTTCATGGCTGGGCACAATCGCGGTCTTGGCCCCGAAGGCGCATTGGGGTTTCATGGATATGCCTTGCTGGGTTATGTGCCTGCGTCTTCAATCGCCGAAGAAGAAGCACGGGATCGGGTCTGGTTGAAGGAGCGCGGCGTTGATCCGGGTTTCATTGCCAAGGTCTTTGCCACGTCGCATGACCAGCTCTGGCGCCCTAGTCGTGAGATGTTGGAGGCCGCGGGAGTGCTGACCGGCGGCAACGGGCGGGCCGACGCAATCCGTGAGGCGTTGAGTTGCGGGCCGTTGCCCGGTCAGGCGGCCAGTCCCTGAACTGCCGCTTTGTTGTCGGTCATCGGACGTCGCATGGTCAGAAGGCGCCGCGCGGCCCCCGCTTGACCCTGGCGGATCAGCACATGCAGCATGGTCAACTCCAGAAGATCGCGCTGTGCCCGGCTGCCGCCCAAGCGTTCGTGGCTGGCCATAACCGGCAAGAGCGCGGATTCGGCGGCGGCCCAATCGCCTTTGGCAATTGACGCGAAAGCGGTTGCGCAGGGGGCAACCTGATCGGCGACGGGGCCTTTGGCCCCTTCGATGATCTTGCGCAGGGCTTCGTCACGACCAGCCATGGCGTGGGCCAGCGCGGCGTGGATATCGGCGAAGCCGAGGCCGGGATTGGGGAAGGCGCGCGCCGCATAGTTCGACAGTTGTGCCCAGCGTTCCGGCGGCACTTCGACACCGGCGAGTCCGGCACGGTAGAAGAGCGAAGAAAGATCGGTCAGCACGTTGAGCCCGGGGCTTTGGGTCACGTCCGGAAGCAGGTCGCGGTCGACGATCTGCCACATGGTGGCCGCGTCGCCCGATCCCACCGACCAGAGCGCACAATGCCATGAATTGTGGCAATGCATCATGCCGGCGCGGTCGTAGTCCTTCATCCAGTCGGTGAGATAGGCCAGCCCTTCGGCGGTTTTACCCATTTCATAGTATAGATGCGCCCGGATGTGGCTGCCATGGCCGGACCGGGGTCGCGCGGCCAGCGAGGCGTCAATGGATTTCAGCGCCGGGTCCAACTGCCCCGCCTCCATCTGGGCAAAGGCCAGTTGCGACAGGAACCAGGGGTCGTCGCCATAGTGCGGGGCGAGCATTTCAGCGAGCGCCAGATGTTCGGCCTCGCGGCCCGACTGTCCGGAGAAACCGATGAGGGAAAACACCCCCATGCAGGTCTGTGCCACCAGCGCGTCGCGGGGATAGTCCAGAAGGTGCTGGCGCACGAGCGCATAGCCTTCGCGTACGCGCGAGTGGATCAGGTGGTCGAATGCCTCAAGATGCTGGCGGGCCTGACCGGTGATGCCTTCGGCCCGCTCCATCGCCTGGCCCATCAGGGCACGCGCCTCGGGGATGCGGGCATAGACCTGGGCATTGCGGGCCTTGGCGGCGTAGGCCATGGCAAAACCCGGATCAGCCGCAATCGCGCGGTCATAGGCGACATCGACGCCGGGCTGGGCCTCGAGATAGGCCGTCATGCCGTCGATATAGGCGTCGCGGGCTTCTGCTTTGGTCGTGTGCAGGGGGGTGCCGTAGGCGTCGGTGAGCATGAGCGTCCTCGCAGGGTAGGTGGGTTGGAAACCCACCCTACGAAGGTTTGTGCGATCCGCCAAGCGAGACGCGCCCGTTCGCGAGCAGTGAGCGGCTCAGCCCTGACCGAGTTTCGCCAGCCGATTTTCACGCAACCGGGCGAAATCATCGCCGGCGTGATAGGACGAACGGGTCAGGGGCGTGGCCGAAACCATCAGAAAGCCCTTGCCATAGGCAGCTTTTTCATAGGCCTTGAACTCGCCGGGCGTCACAAAGCGATCCACCGCATGGTGTTTCGGTGTCGGTTGCAGGTATTGCCCAATTGTCAGGAAATCCACATCCGCCGCGCGCATGTCATCCATGATCTGGCGCACGGACTGTTCGTCCTCTCCCAAGCCGACCATGATGCCGGACTTGGTGAACATCGACGGGTCCAGTTCCTTG
Source organism: Aliisedimentitalea sp. MJ-SS2 (assembly GCF_032586155.1). NCBI lineage: Bacteria > Pseudomonadati > Pseudomonadota > Alphaproteobacteria > Rhodobacterales > Roseobacteraceae > Aliisedimentitalea > Aliisedimentitalea sp. MJ-SS2. Next base: position 37,355 of record NZ_JAWHTC010000006.1, on the reverse strand, counting down.
ACCCGCTGGAGCAGGCGCAGCGAGTGGAAATAGCGCGCGCCGGGGCGCACGGTGGGATAGAGACCTGGCACGGTTTCAAGATTGTGGTTGAACACGTCCGGGCGGGCCTCGACCACCACTTCAAGCACGCTGTCATCGCATTTGAGGAAATCCGGTGTCAGGATCTCGATGGTGGTCTCGGGTGACTGGTGGCGCACGGCGCGGATGGTCTGAGCGAAGTGCTCGGCGCCGCCATCCTTAAGGTCGTCGCGGTCTACCGAGGTGATCACCACGTGGCTGAGGCCAAGCGTCTTGACCGCGTGGGCCACGCGGCCCGGCTCGAACGTGTCCAAAGCATCGGGGCGGCCGGTGGCGACATTGCAGAAGGAACAGCCCCGGGTGCAGATCTCGCCCATGATCATCATGGTGGCGTGACCCTGCGACCAGCATTCGCCGGCATTGGGGCATCCGGCCTCTTCGCAAACCGTTACCAGTTTGTTTTCACGCATGATGCGGTGGGTCTCGGCATAGCCCGGGCCGCTGGGCGCCTTGACCCGGATCCACTTGGGTTTTTTCGGCTGCGCCTTGTCGGGGCGATGGGCCTTTTCGGGGTGGCGTTCGCCGGGCAGTTTCAGGTCGCGCATCGGGCAGGGTCCTTTCAAATCGCCCCCTTATATAGTGTGCAATGGCATGCTGTCACGGCCAAAGCCGGGATGCCGCCATGCGTCCTGATCAACCCTTTGGAAAAGGGAGTGAATGTCGCATTGCGAAGGGGTTAGAATCGTTCTAATCCGACGCTTGGAAGCATAACCAAAAGCGAGGATAACCCGATGATGCAAGGCGTCAAAGTTCCCAACGTAACGTTCAAGACCCGTGTCCGCGACGAAAGCGTCGAGGGACCGAACCCGTTCCGCTGGCAGAACATGACCAGCGATGACTATTTCAAAGGTAAACGGGTGATCCTGTTCTCGCTGCCCGGTGCCTTTACACCCACCTGCTCGACCTACCAGTTGCCCGGCTATGAGAAGGCCGCAGCCGAGTTTGCCGGTCTGGGTGTCGACGAGATTTACTGCATGTCGGTCAACGACAGCTTCGTGATGAACAAATGGGCCGAATCGCAGGACCTTGAAAACGTTAAGGTGATCGCCGATGGCTCGGGCGAATTCACCCGCAAGATCGGCATGCTGGTCAAGAAGGACAACCTTGGCTTTGGCTACCGTTCGTGGCGCTATGCCGCCATCGTTAACGACGGCGTGATCGAAGCCTGGTTCGAAGAGCCCGGCCGCGAGGACAACCACCTCGAAGATCCCTACGGCGAATCCTCGCCGGAAACCGTGATGGCCTACCTCAAAGAAGCAGTTCAGGTCGCCTGATCTGCGCCATTGCAGGACGAAATGAGGGCCCGCCGCGCATCCTGCCGGCGGGCCGTTTTCTTGCCAAATCACCGCTGATCGTGCAGGCAGGAAACGGAGAACAAACTCAGGGGCACAGGCATGGATTGGGAAGAGCATCGTCGCGTCGCGCATTCGCTGGGGCGCACGCAGGAGTTTCTCAAGCAGATCACCTATGGTGGCAATGACGGCATCGTCACCACCTTTGCCATTGTTGCGGGCTTTGCCGGGGCTGCCGCCGACGGGGTGGCGCAGGTCGGGCCGCTGGCGGTGCTGGTCTTTGGCTTGGCCAACCTGTTCGCAGACGGGGTCAGCATGGGGTTCGGGGAATTTCTTTCGACCCGTTCGGCGCATGACCTGTTCCATGCACGTCGGGCGCGTGAACTACAGGAGATCGCCGCCAACCCGGACCAGGAACGGTTCGAACTCAATACCATCCTGCGCCAGCGCGGGTTGCCGGACGAGGACGCCGAAGCAGCGACGGAAATCATCTCTCGCAATCCGGCGATGATGGCGGATCTGATGATGACCTACGAGTTCGGCATGAGCGACCCGGATGCCGACAATCCGGCGGTGAACGGGTTTTTCACCTTCTTCAGTTTCGTCGTGTTCGGGTCGGTGCCGCTGATACCCTACTTCCTGTTGCCTGCCGACAATACCGCTTTTCGTCTGTCACTGGCGGCCAGCTTTGCAGCGCTGGTGGCGTTGGGTTTGTTGCGCTGGAATGCAACCGGTGAGCGACTGGCGCGGTGTGTCTTAGAAACGGTGGCCGTGGGGACGATCTGTGGCGTCGTGGCCTTTGGGGTCGGCTGGATTGTCGGCGGCTGAGGTCTCACCGGTCAATTGTTGACGGGCAAAACCCTGAGATAGGCAGTAATGGCCTGAAGGTCGCTTTCGGGCAGATGGGCAAGGTTTTGCACCACATCCGCCATATGGCCACCGGCGCTGTCATATTCCGGGGTGAATCCGGTCGAGAGATAGGCCGTTACATCACGGTCGGACCAAGTGAGCTTGTCGGGTGTCAGTGCCGGAACCTTGCCTTTGCCGTCCGGTGCGGGCGCACCCGCCATCCATTGGCTGTAATCCAGCTGCCCGAGCGCGCCGCGCGGGGTGTGGCATTCGCCGCAATGTCCTAGGCCCTCCACAAGGTATTGACCCTGACTGGCAGGATCGCCGGCCACGTCGATGACACGTGAAGGCGCGGGGAACAGAAGTTTCCAAACACCCAGACCACGGCGGATGTTGAAGGGAAAGCCGACGTCATGGGCAAGGCTGGCCTGATCCGAGGCGGGCAGGGTTTGCAGGAAGGCGTGGATGTCGGCGATATCCCCCGGCATGGCGCGGCCATAGCTGGTGTAGGGAAAGGCCGGGTAGTAATGCGCCCCTTCAGGTGAGGTGCCGTGCACCATCGCGTCGGCCAGTTGCACAACCGTCCAGTTTCCAATGCCATACTGAGGGTCCGAGGAGATGTTGGGTGCGTAGAACGTGCCAAAGGGTGAAGGGAAGGCCATGCCGCCCGACAGGATCAGGCGCTCTGCGCCCTCCGCCTTGGGGGCGGCATGGCATGAGGCACAGCCCGAGACCCAGAACACACGCTCCCCGCGCGCGGCATCACCGGTCAGGTCGGCAAAGACCGCCCGGTCAACCCGCGCGGGGGCAGTGAGCCACCACATGACTATGGCGGCAAGGACACCCAAGAGGACAAGGTATCGGATGGCTCGACGCATGGTGGCTCACCTTTATTGGTTTGGCCGGGCCGCGATGGCCCGGACCAAATCATCAATCGTCGGACTGGCGATAGCTCTTGTGACAGCCGCCACAGGAGTTTCCAAGCGGGCCAATGGCCCCACGCAACGCGTCAAGCCCGCCACCGGCGGCCTGTTCCATAGCGGCTGCTGCCTCGCCTAAAGCCATGCCCTTGGACATGATATCGCTGCCTTCGGCCCAGATCGCCGGCAGAGCGGCTGTTGTCTCGGCGCCCATTTTCGCATTGTCGGAACCCATTGGCCACGAACGCGACTGATCCAGTCGTGAAAGCGCGGCGAGATTGGCTGCGGCCTTGCTAGCGGCGTCGGCATTGTATTCGATTTCGCCTTTGGCCATCCCGCCCAGAAGGCCGATGTTGAAAGCGTATAGCTGCATTTGTGCCTGGCGGGCTTTGATAGCTGCTTTGGTAGCGGCGTCACCGCTTTCGTCGCCGATGGCCGATGCGGAAAAGCTGGCCGAAAGGACCAGGCTGGTTAAGATTGTAAGCGATTTTTTCATTGGGGACCTCCCTGTGATGGGTGTTGAATACCCGGAAGTATATCGCAGGCGGGGCGTTTGCCACTTGTGGCTGAGCGCAGATCAAGTGTGCGTTGATCCACGAAGTTCACAGGTTCGTGATCGAGTTACTCGCTTGGAAGCGGTTGCATGTTGACCCGGCGTGGCGGCTTTTCCAGAGTCAGGGCATCGGGCCAGCCGATGTAGCGTTCGATCCCGACAATGATCAGCGCAACAAGAACAATGCCGAAAACCAGCTTAACCGCAGAGGCCGAGGGTGGATTGCGCGCCCAGCGGGCCATGCGCAGGAAATGTCTGGGTTTGAACATTGTGTTTTGCCCTTGAAACCGGTTTGCTGCGTTGCAGACCATTTTAGACCGGAGCTTGCCATGACCCAACGATTGTTTGCTGCCTTCTTCCTTGTTGTGTCCCTGGTGTTACCCGCGCACTCCGATGCCGGGGATATCGATGATGCCCGGCTGGCCTATATCGCCGGGCAATATGATGCGGCATTGAAAATCCTTGTTCCGGCGGCCAAGGGCGGCGACGCCAATGCCCAGAATATCGTGGGGGCGGCCTATGAAGATGGCAATGGCGTGCCGCGGAGCATTGTGACGGCCGTCGCGTGGTACGAGAAATCCGCCGCGCAGGGATTTGCCAAGGGTCAGCATAACCTTGGCCTGGTCCTGTTGCGCGGCGAAGACGCGGTGCCTGCCGATATGCCACGCGTCGCGCGCCTGTTTGAGGCGGCCATGGCGCAGGGGTTTGCCCCGTCGTTCTGGGAACGCGGTCGGATGTTGCGCGACGGGATCGGCGGTGACGCCGATCTGGATGCAGCCCGCGCGGTGTTTGAAAGCGGCCATGCGGCGGGTGACGGGCTTTCCGGTGTCGGGTTGGGCGAGATGTATCGCACCGGGCACGGGGTCGAGGCCGATCCGGCGCGGGCGCGGGCGATTTACGAGGAAGCCGCGAAAACCGGCTATGGCGTCGCCATCGGTAACCTGGCGATCATGTATGAAGAGGGCATCGGCGGCGAGATGGATGTCGAGAAAGCGCACGCACTCTACCAAGAGGCGGTTGCCCGTGGCGACGGCAATGCGGCCGTGAACCTGGGCGAGTTCCTTGTCAATCAGCCGGGAGAATGGCAGTCGGCGCCACGCGGTTGGGCGTTTTGCCTGTTGGGGCAAAGGATGGCGCATGATGCCCGCCAGGCGATGGAACTGCGGATGACTTGCAAGGACTTGCGCGAAACGATCAGCGATGCGGACGCCAAGCAAGGCGAGGTAATTTTCAACACGCAGTTCTAGGTGCCGGGCTTGCCCTGGCTGGCCGGATCACTCGTCCTTGCCAACGGGTTCGCTGGCGGGGGTTTCGGCATGGACATGGATCAGCTCGCGAAGGGTAACCAAGCCGCGGGCTCCGTTTTCGTCGACAACCAGAGCGCGGCGGCTATCGAAACGGGCCAGAAGGCGGATCGCGTATTTGACCGCCATGTGAGGGTTCAGCGTGAGGATCGGCTTGTCCATGATCTCGTAAACGCTGACGCGGTCAACCGATCGGTCCTGTGCAATCACCTTGGTGGCGATTTGCTCGACCGAGACAATGCCGTACTCATCGCTCTCGTCGCGGCGTTCGATAATCAACGCACTGACACCGATCTGCTTCATCTCGACAATTGCTTCGCGCACAGTGGCAAGCCCGCTGACCATGTGGATAGAGGTCTGCATGACGTCTTCGACTTTCATGTTTATGTCAGGCATTACAGATCCTCCTTGTCGATTTCCTGTTTGATTGCGGTGATCTGGCTGGAGAGCCCGATGGCGTCTTCAATATCGATCTGGAATGCCATGCCCGATCCCGGATCGGATTCAAAACCGCAGGCCTCGGCAATAGATTCAAGGATCAGCCGCGAGTGATGGGCTTCGACCAGAAGCAGGATCATGTCGCGCTGTCCGGCGACGCTCAGGCCAAGAAAGGTCTTGGTTGGCTTCAGCCCCTCGCCCCGGGCCGAGGTGATGACCGTTGATCCGGTGGCTCCCTTGGCGCGTGCCGCCGAAATGGCGGTATCGGTCAGGTCGTCCTGGGTCAGTACGATGATCAGTTTGAACTTCATCTTTTCAGTCTCCTTGTGCCGGAGGGGAATGGGTATCAAGCCGTTTGGTCCGCCACGCGCTGATCTGGGCATAGCCCATCACGGTGATCATGGGAAAGAGCGACGCCAAGGCAATCAATCCAAACCCATCCAGAAGAGGGCTGCGGCCGGGAACTGAGCCGGCCAGCCCAAGGCCCAGCGCGGCAACCAGCGGTACGGTGACAGTCGAGGTTGTGACACCGCCGGAATCATAGGCCAGCGGAACGATCATCTTTGGTGCAGCAAGCGTTTGGAACACGACAATAACGTAGCCCACGACCATATAGAGATAGAGCGGCGTGCCGGTAACAATACGGAAAGTGCCAACGGCGAGCGAGAGCGCCACACCAAGGGCCACGGCAAGGCGTAAGCCGGTGGATTTGACCCCACCGCCCGAAACCTCTTGTGCCTTGAGCGCGACGGCGATGAGTGAAGGTTCGGCGATGGTGGTGGCAAAGCCGATGGCAAAGGCAAAGATATAGACCCAGTAATAGGACAGCCAATGCACGGTGGCGTCCGCCGCGATGCCGAGGAACTCAGGGTCGGTCAGTTGGGCCGCCATCGCTTTGCCCAGCGGGAACAACGCCCGTTCGAGGCCGAAGAGGAAAAAGGCCAGGCCAAGGATGACGTAGAGCAGGCCGAAAAGTACGCGGCTCAGATGCGGGATAGGCTTGCGCAGGATCACCAACTGGAAGACGAACATGACCACCACAATGGGGGCCACGTCGCGCAACACGCTGGTGATGGTCAGCGACAAATCTATGATCATCTCGGTCATCATGCGGCGATCACCAGGCCAAAGATCAGCACGAAGATGATCGGCATCAGCGAAGCAAATGCAATCAGGCCAAAGCCGTCGATCATCGGGTTGCGCCCCTTGATGACCGAGGCCAGGCCGACGCCCAGTGCGGTCACCAGCGGCACGGTGATGGTCGAAGTGGTCACGCCGCCGCTGTCATAGGCAATGCCGATGATCTCGCGCGGGGCGATGGTGGTGAGCGCCACCACCACCACATAACCGCCGATGATCAGCCATTGAATCGGCCAACCCTTGAGAATGCGGAACACGCCCAGCACCAGCGAGGTACCGACCGAGGCTGCCACAGTGTAGCGCAGGGCGGTGGCGGTACGGGCCAGCGTGTCGGGATCGTCACCGATGACCCCGGCAATCGACATGACTTTGGTCGCCTCTTCGCCGACGGCAATCAGGGCCGGTTCGGCAACTGTGGTGCCAAAACCAAGACCAAAGGCGAAAACAATGAGCAGGATCAATGAGCCGCGCTGTGCCAGCGCATTGGCCAACGCCTCGCCCAGGGGAAAGAGCGCCATTTCGAGGCCGCGAATGAAGATTGTCAGGCCCAGCAGGACAAAGACGAAGCCGATGGCGATCTGGTCTAGGTTCTCGATCGGTTGCCGCAGGACCACGAGTTGAAAGAACCCGACGATCACCAGGATCGGGGCCAGATCGCGGGCGGTATCGCCCAGAAGGCGGAACATGTCCTTGGTCGTACTGCTCATTGTCGTGCCGTCCTGCTTCTTACCTTGGCAAGCTCTTCACACGGACAATGTAACACTTGGGTTAAGAAAGCACAGCCCTTTGGCGCGGATTTCTAGTGCAAGTCAGTCTTTGTCGAAAACCGCGATCATCGTGTCACGCAGGCGGGCGACATCCTCTTCAACCGTTGCGGCCGGATCACAATGGAACGGTGGCAAGGCATCGATATGGATGGTGCCCGAACGCGGGAAGAACTTGCCCCGCGGCAACAAGCGGTTGCTGTCGTGGATGACGATGGGCCGGATGGCGCGTCCGGTATCGCGGGCGACCAGCACGGCGCCGGGTTTGAACGGGCCCAGCGACTGGCCCTTGGTGCGGGTGCCTTCGGGGAAGAGTACGACCGAGCGGCGCGCCGGCATGGTCTTGACGGCTTGCGTCAGGGTGTCGAGCGCCACCTTGCCGGAGGCGCGGTCGATCTCGACCAGCCCTGCGCCTTTGAAGCCCACACGCAGGAGTGCAGCGTCGCAAAGCTCCTTCTTGGCGGCGAAGGTGAACCATTTACGGTCGGGGATCACGTCCATCAGGGTGAAACCATCGAGGTGGCTGCGGTGGTTGATGACGATGATGCTGTTTTCGTCTTCGGCCAGGTCTGCGCGGACCTCGGCCGACATCGAGGCCTTGATCGACAACAGCCACAACAGCCGGGTACAGGCGCGTTTCACCAGCCGCCAGTACCAGCCGCGAAAGCCGCGTCGTCGGTGGCAGAGCAGCGGCACGAAGGCAATGAACAGGAAATAGAACGGGCCGAACAGGATCAGAATGGCGCGTTTCAACAGGCGCACTGCCGCAGGGTCGATGGGCGTGAGTGCGGTCTCGCGGGGAGAGGGAGTGTCTGTCATGGACCCTTGTCGCGGTTGCAGCCTTGTCGTGCCGAGTTGGGTCATGAGAGGAACCTGGCGTCATGACAGGCGCCGAAATGAGTGCGCGATTGTTACGCCCTACCGGGCTTCTATCAGCTAAATTGGTGGGTGCCGCAAGGGAAACCCGTCCGGGCCCAGGCAAAGTATGGGCGCAGGATCAAACCTCGGCGTCTATGCCTGTAAAGCGCACCTTGCCGATGAAGGGCAGGTTGCGGTTGCGTTGGGCAAAGTCGATACCATAGCCGACAACGAATTCGTCAGGGATTTCGAAGCCAATCCAGTCGGCGCGGATCTCGGCTTCGCGCCGTGAGGGCTTGTCAAGAAGCGCGATGGTGCGAAGCTTGCGCGGGCCGCGGCTTTCGAGCAGGTGAACGACATGTTCGAGCGTGTAACCTGTGTCGACGATGTCCTCGACCACCAGAACGTCACGGCCTTCGATCTGGCCGCGAATGTCCTTGAGAATACGCACCTCGCGACTGCTTTCCATGGCATCGCCATAGGAGGATGCTTCGAGGAAATCGACTTCGACGGGCATGTCGAGTTCGCGCACGAGGTCGGCAATGAAGACGAACGAGCCTCGCAGAAGGCCGACGACCACCAGTTTGTCAGTGCCAGAAAACTCTTCCCGTATCTCGCGGGCCAGATCCTCGATCCGGGCAGCGATGGTCTTGGCCGAGATCATCTCGTCGATCTCATAGTCGCGGTGTGGCATATTTTCCCCTTGATCCTGTCGGGCCAGCATACGACATGAAACGTCAGTGTCACGCCACTTTGGGGATTAAATCAGCGACATGCCGACCCATGCGGAAACCAGGGTTCTGCCCTATCACGCCCGCCAGATGTTCGACCTGGTCGCGGATGTGGCGTCCTATCCGCAATTCCTGCCTTGGTGTGCGGCGGCGCGCATCAGAGAGGTGCGGCCGATGGTGGATGGCGGCGACGAGATGCTGGCCGACCTGGTGATTTCCTTCAAGGTGTTTCGTGAACGCTTCGGGTCGCGGGCACGTCTATATCGTGACGACGAACGGATCGAGATCGACTATCTGGACGGGCCGTTCAAATACATGCGCTCGGTCTGGGAGTTTCGCGATGTCGACGACGACGCCTGCGAAGTGAAATTCATGGTCGACTTCGAGTTCAAGAACTTTGTGCTGCAAAAGGCGATCGGGCTGGTGTTCAACGAGGCAATGATGCGGATCGTGCGAGCGTTCGAGGAACGCGCGGCAGTGCTTTATCGCTGAGACCCGCGCAGGGTTGCGACTGTCGGTTTGAGTTTTTTGCCAAGAAAGAGAGCCCGGGTGGTTTCCTTGTGGTGGGAGCGGTTCTACGCTGCCCTGAAGTAGAGGAGGCGGGGGATGGGTATTTCCGACAAGCTGGTTGCGTTTGCGTTGGGTGACTGTCGGGCGCCGGAGGCGGTCCGGGCGGTGGCGCGGCTGTCGCTGATCGACTGGATGGCAGTGGCAATTGCCGGGAAGAGCGAGCCGGTAGCAGCGGTGATGCGCGCGTTTGCCGGGGAAGAGGGCGGCACAGGACAGGCTGGTTTGATCGGTGGCGGGCGAGCGCCAATGCGAATGGCGGCGCTGGTCAATGGCACGGTTTCCCACGCGCTGGACTATGACGATACGCATTTCGGCCATATCGGGCATCCCTCGGTTGGGGTGATCCCGGCGGCGTTGGCGGTGGCGGAACAGGACGCGGCCGGTGGCGCGGCGCTGCAGGAGGCAGCGCTGATCGGCATGGAGGCGTCGATTCGGTTTGGCGAATGGCTGGGGCGGGCTCATTACCAGGTCGGGTTTCACCAGACCGCGACGGCGGGCGCCGTCGGGGCCTGTGTGGCGGCCGGGCGATTGTTGAAGTTGAAGCCGGATCAGATGGCCACGGCGCTTGGGCTGGTGGCGACGCGGGCGAGTGGGCTCAAGTCACAGTTCGGCACCAGCGCCAAGCCTTTCAATGCCGGGTTGTCTGCCAGCAACGGGGTCGAAGCGGCGCAGATGGCGCGGCTGGGCATGGAGGCGCGGCTGGGCGCGCTTGAAGGGCCGTTGGGGTTCGGGCCGACGCATCATGGTGAAGCTGTCGAGGAGGCGTTTGACGGGATCGGTGAGGCGTGGCGGTTTGAGACTGTCAGTCACAAGTTTCACGCCTGCTGTCACGGGCTGCATGCGGTGCTGGAGGCGGCGGCGGGTTTGGATGTAGCGCCGGACGCGATTGCCGCGGTCCGGGTTGAGACCCATCCGCGCTGGATGAGCGTGTGCAACCAGGCGGCCCCCGAGACCGGGCTGGGGGCAAAGTTTTCTTACTCCACCGTTTTAGCGATGCATTTCCTGGGCCATGATACGGCGCGGTTGGAGAGTTATAGCGATGGGCTTTGTGGGGACGCGCATGTGCGGGCGCTGCGGGGTCGCGTGGAGGTGTCTGCAAATGAGGATGTAGGCGAAATGCAAGCGCGCCTGGCAGTGGAAACCAGGGCGGGCGAGGTGCTGCACGCCTTTCACGATCTGGATGTGCCGATGGCTTTGAAAGACCGCCGGGCCAAGATCGCGGCCAAGGCGGCGGCGCTGTTGGGGACAACCCGCGCACAACGGATCGAGACCCTGGTTGAAACGCGTGCGGCACCGAGGGAACTGGCTGCAGAGTTAGCTGTCTAGCGCTGTGCACGTTTTGGATTGGCCGATGTGGGTGAGCCCCAGCGCGGGTCGGATCTGATCCGAGCCGGTCCGAAGCGGTTTAACCGCTATCCGGGCTTGCCAACCGGATTGGTTTTCCGGCGGTGACACCCGTGTAAAGCTGGACCCGTGTGCAAGTAGGTCACGTTGATACACAAGCAGAAACGCGGTAAACTTACCGCGTCAAAGCGCAACTCAACCGCGCGCGATTGATTGCGCAAAATCAAGAACGGAGGTGTCTTGATGTTACGTTTTGGATTCGTTTTCACAGCAGTTGCAGCCATTCTTGTGCCAGCCCTTGCCGTGGCTGAGCCCAAAGAAGGACTCTATGGCGGGATCGGCGTCGGGTATCATTCCGGCAATGGGACCTTGACCATTCCGGCCTATGCGCCGCCCAACTATGGCATCGACTTGAACGGTGCGGGGTTCGGGGCTTTTGTCGGCTATAACTTCGCAAGTTCGGGGTCGATGATTTATGGCGTCGAGCTTGGCGTCAATGCCCTGGGAACGTCGGACGTGGTCGCTACCGCAGTGCCGGGCGAAACCTTCTCGGTCGATGGCAATTGGGAAGCCTCGATTGTTGGTCGCGCCGGTGGGATGGTAAGCGATAAGACGTTCTTGTACGGGTTGGCAGGTGCCAGCTGGATGAACGTCACTGGCCAGTATAGCGGCGGGTTCCCGAGCCAGTCTGATACCAGGACCGGCTATGTTCTGGGTCTGGGCGCCGAGTTTGACATGGGCAAAGGCATGTTCCTTCGTGGAGAGGCGCGGTATGCCGATTACGGGTCGTTCAATCTGCAGTGCACGGCCTGCGGACCAACTTCTGTCAGCCTTGAAGACGTCACGATCAGTGTTGGCCTTGGCTTCAATTTCTGAAACAGACGTGGTCACCAAAAACACGAGCGGGCCCGATAGGGCCCGCTGTAAGGAACAATGTTCCGGTCAGGACGTGATGTCGTAGGCGCGCTCGCCGTGGACCGAGAGGTCGAGTCCGTTGACTTCGGTCTCATGATCGACCCGCAGCGGGGTGATCAGGGCCACCAGTTTGACCAAGGCAACCGAGACCACCAGGGTGTAGACCCCGACAACGGCGAGGCCGCCAAACTGGGCCGCCCAGGACCCTGCGCCGAAGACGGCGATCATGACAGTCCCGAAAACTCCACCGACACCATGCACGGCAAAGACGTCTAGGGTATCATCGATGTTCAGCTTGTTGCGAATGAGGGTCACCGCCTCCTGGCAGAGGACGCCAGCCACCGCGCCAATGAGCAGCGCTTCAAGCGGGCCGACAAAACCCGAGGCCGGAGTAATCGAAGCCAGCCCTGCGATGGTACCGGTCACCAGGCCAACGAGCGAAGCCTTGCCATATTTGATCTTTTCCCACAGCGCCCAGGTCAGCGAGGCGGTGGCGGCCGAGATATGGGTCACGGTCAGCGCCATGGCGGCCCCCCCATCAGCGGCCAGTTGCGAGCCACCGTTGAAGCCGAACCAGCCGACCCAGAGCATGCCGGCACCAATCATCACGAAACCGGGCGAATGCGGCGGGGTGGTTCGGTTGCGGCGCGGTCCGAGGATAACCGCGATAACCAGCGCGGCCAGGCCAGCGGTTTCGTGCACGACAATGCCACCGGCGAAATCCTTCACCCCGGTTGCACCGAAAATACCGCCGTCGGAGAGAAAGCCTCCGCCCCAGATCCAATGGGCCACGGGCGCGTAGCACAACAGCATCCACAGACCCGAGAAAAGCATCACGAAGCCGAAGCCAATCCGTTCTACATAGGCACCGACGATCAGCGCAGGAGTGATCACGGCAAAGGTCATCTGGAAGGCAAAGAAGAGGATCTCGGGGATGGTCTGACCCTCAATCACGCTGTCGGCACCGATGCCCGAAAGGAACGCCTTGCCCAAGCCCCCCCAGTAAGCCCCGCCGTCGCCAAAGGCGATGGAATAGCCCACCGCCAGCCACAGAACGCTCATCAAACAGGCAATGGCATAGACCTGCATGAAGACGCTGAGCACGTTGCGGGCGCGAACAAGCCCGCCATAAAACAGCGCCAGTCCTGGCAGCGACATGAACAAGACGAGGGCGGTTGCCACAATGATCCAGGCGGTATCTGCACCTACCATGATCCAATTCCTTCCAGTTGGGTTTGGTTGGAGCGGGTCAAAGCCGAATGGGACTGCGGGAAAAAGGGGCAGGGCGCGGAAAAAACGCCCGGTTTGTGAACTGCCCGTTTTTTGTGCGGAAATGTCAGTCGTTGCGTAAAACGCGGGCTTTGGACGAACGGCCTAACGCAGGGCCGACAGCAGGAGAAAGAGCGCGTGGTCGCGGGCTGCCAGCCGAACCCAGTCGCGGCCGCGGGGGCCGAACTCCTGGGTCTCAGAGTCGGTGACGCGGTCTTGCATGGCGAGACCGAAGCAGACGCGGCCTTCGGGTTTGAAATCGGATCCGCCGGGGCCGGCGATGCCGGTGATGGCAACGGCAACCTGGGCGTGGGAATTGGCCAGCGCGCCTTCGGCCATTTCGCGGGCGACCTCTTCGGAAACCGCACCATATCGGTCGAGTGTGGCGCGAGAGACGCCCAGCATTTCTTCTTTCGCGGCGTTGGAATAGGTGACAAAGCCGCGCTCGAACACGTCCGAGGAACCGGGAATATCAGTCAGCGCCGCCGCCACCATGCCACCGGTGCAACTTTCGGCGGCAGCGATGCGCAAGGATCGGCTTCGGGCAGCTTCTAAAACATGGGCAGCGGTCATGCGCCGAGGATGCCATGATAGACATAGGCCGCCAAGCCCACCGTGATTGCGGCGGCGATCCCGGCGAAAATGTCGTCAAGCATCACGCCCAGCGGCCCGTGCTGGCGATCAGCCCATCCAATGGGGCCGGGCTTCAGGATGTCGAAGAAGCGGAAGGCGAAGAAGGCGGTGAGCCAGCCCGGCCAAAGCTCCAATACGTTCGGGCCGGTTAGTCCGGCGTGGGTCGCGCCGATCAGGACCGGCAGGAGGGCGATCCACTGGCCAGCGACTTCGTCTATGACCACTTCGGACGGGTCGTGGTTTTCCTTGCCGGCGGTCTCGACCGCAGTGGCCCACCAGCCGAGGCCAAAGGCGACCGGGGTCAGAAGTGCAACGAGCACCCAACCACCGAGAAGGAAAAGAAGAAAGGCAGCGATCACGCCAGCGGCGGAACCCCAGGTGCCGGAGAAGGGCTTGAGATAGCCGGTGTAGAAGAAGGTGGCGATGAGGCGGGTCATTTGTGTCCGTTTCGTTTGTGGCGGTCACCGGTGCGGGGGCTAACCCCCGCTCCTCCGGGATGTTTTCGCGCAGTTGACGGGGGGAGGGCGTCTTTCATTCTTTGATCAATGTGGCGGTGGCCAGCGCAGCGATACCTTCCTCGCGCCCGGTAAAGCCAAGCCGTTCCGAGGTGGTGGCCTTAATCGAGACGCGGGTCGGATCAATTTGCAGGATCTCGGCCATAGCAGCGGTCATGGCTCCGGCGTGGGGGCCGACTTTGGGGCGTTCACAGATCAGAGTGCAGTCGATATTGCCAAAGGTGAACCCCATTTCGCGGGCGAGCTCTACCGCGTGACGTAGGAAGATGTGACTGGCGGCACCTTTCCATTGCGGATCGGACGGTGGGAAATGGCGACCAATGTCGCCTTGGGCCACGGCGCCGTAGATCGCGTCAGTCACCGCATGCATGCCAACGTCGGCGTCCGAGTGGCCCTTGAGGGCCTGAGTGTGGGGGATTTCGACTCCGCACAGGATGAGGTGATCACCCTCGGTGAAGGCATGCACGTCGAAGCCGTTGCCAAGGCGAATGTCCATGGTCCCTCGCAATATGGTTTCAGCCCGCTGGAAATCGGGAGAGTGAGTGATCTTGAGATTGTTCTCATGGCCCGAAACGATGGCAACCTCAAGCCCTGCGGCGCGGGCGATTTCCACATCGTCGGCTGCGTCTCCGGGGGCGCTTTGGTGGGCGGCAAGGATCTCGGCGAAGTGAAACCCCTGTGGGGTTTGCGCGCGATAGAGGCCGTCCCGGTCCTGTGTCCCACTGACTTTGTCATTGCTACCACGCCAAAGCGCGTCGGTGACCGGCACGGCGGGGGCAGCGCCGGGGCCGATGGCAAGTGCCGCAATCACGTCCGCTATGATGTGCTGAGTTACGCAAGGTCGGGCGACGTCATGGATCAGGACATTGTCTGGCGCGATGTCGACCAGAGCTTCGAGGCCAGCGCGCACTGATGCGGCTCGGGTGGCGCCGCCGATGCAGGTTTGTACACCCTGCGGCGGGGTGAAGTCGGCAATGTCGTCGGTGTGCAGCACGACCATGATGGGGCCGATGCCCGGGACGGCCAGAAAGGCATCGAGCGTCCAGTCAATCACCCGGCGTCCAGCCAGCGGACGCCATTGTTTTGGCGCGCCGGGACCGGCCCGTGTGCCGCGGCCTGCGGCGACGATGATGGCGGCAGTGGTGGTCATGAAACGTGAATAGGCGTTGCCAAGGTGAAGGGCAATCGGGCATTGGAAGGATGGAGTTGCTTAAAAAATAGGCAGATGCTTACAGGGAACGGGAAATTTCCCTTTGTTTCATTGTGATTTGCCCGAGTGGAGCATAACTCAGGAGACATGCACAAGGATTAGGCACTTTGGCCCAGACATCTCAACTTGCCGATTTTGATCCTCCGGTGGCGCTGGCGCCGCTGGCCGGAATCACTGACCTGCCGTTCCGGCAATTGGTAAGCAGCTTTGGTGCCGGGCTGGTCGTGTCCGAGATGATCGCGAGTGGCGAGTTCCTGACGTCGCGCCCTGGTACTCGGGAAAAGGCCGAGCTGGGGTTGGATGTGGCCAACACCGCCGTTCAGATCGCCGGGCGCGAGACCGGGTCGATGGCCGAGGCGGCGCGGCAGGTGGCCGGTATGGGCGCGCGGGTGATCGACATCAACATGGGTTGCCCGGCCAAGAAGGTGACGGGTGGCATGTCGGGTTCGGCCCTGATGCGTGATCTCGATCACGCTTTACGCTTGATCGAAGCAGTGGTGGACGCGGTGGACGTGCCGGTGACGCTGAAAACCCGGTTAGGCTGGGATGGCGAGAGCCTGAATGCACCACAACTGGCGCAGCGGGCCGAGGCGGCCGGGGTGCAGCGGATCGTGATCCACGGACGTACGCGCTGTCAGTTCTACAAGGGGCAGGCCGATTGGGCCGCGATCCGGGCAGTGAAACAGGCCGTGCATGTTCCGGTGATTGCCAATGGCGATATCTGTTCGCCACAGGACGCGCGGACGGCTCTGGCGGTATCGGACGCCGATGGCGTGATGATCGGGCGCGGGGCGCAAGGCCAGCCCTGGCTGTTGCAGCAGGTGGCGCATGAGCTGTTTGGAGCCGAGGCACCTGTTGTGCCGGAGGGCGAAGATCTTATTAGAATGATTTCAGGGCATTACGATTCAATGTTGAGGTTCTATGGAGCCGATTTGGGCAACCGGGTCGCACGCAAACACCTTGGCTGGTACATGGATGTGGCGGGCACTGCGCGCGGGCTTCGGCGCGCGGTGCTGACCAGCCGCGACCCGGCACAGGTGTTGAGGCTGATCCCGCGCGCGATCCTAAATCCTGACGAACAGGTGGCAGCATGAGCGTTATGGACGATACGCTTTGGATCTCGCTTCCCGTACCTGCGCTGATCGTGGACGAGGACGATCTGATCCTCGACATCAACCCCGCGGCGGAAGGGTTCATGTTGAGCTCGGCCAAGGCCCTGCGCGGCCAGCCGGTGTTCGACCGGTTGAGCATTGATGCGCCATTGGAACAGGCCTTTAAGCGGGCGCGGGCCAACACCACGCCGCTTTTTGTCAATGACGTGGACGTAGGTACTGGGGAACGGGTGCCGATGCAGTGCAACCTGCAGATTGCCCCGGTGAGCGGCCGACCTGGGGTGATGCTGTTCCTGATCTCCCCGCGCGAATTGGCCGGTCGCATGACCGGTGCGCAATCGGTGAAATCGGCGGCGAAGTCGGCTATTGGCATGGCCGAAATGCTGGCGCATGAGATCAAGAACCCATTGGCAGGGATTACTGGCGCGGCTCAGTTACTAAGCATGAACCTGTCCCCGGAAGACCTTGAATTAACGGACTTAATCGTCAGTGAAACGCGGCGGATCGTGAAGCTGCTGGAGCAGGTCGAACAGTTCGGCAACCTGTCGCCACCGGATTTCAAGCCGGTTAACATCCACGACGTGGTGGACCGGGCGCGGCGTTCGGCGCTTCTTGGATTTGGCGCGCATATGAGTATCCGCGAGGAGTTCGACCCATCGCTGCCACTGGCCTGGGGCGACCCGGACCAGTTGGTGCAGGTGATGCAGAACCTGCTGAAAAACGCCGCTGAAGCGGCGGGCGCGGCAGGCGGTACCATCGTTCTGCGCAGCTATTATGAGCATTCTTTCCGCCTGCGCCGCTCGGATGGAGGCTCAGAAAGCCTGCCGTTGCAGATCGAGGTTGTCGATGACGGGCCTGGCCTGCCGCCGGAGATCGAGGCGGATGTGTTCGACCCGTTTGTATCGGGGCGCGAAAACGGTACCGGACTGGGCCTGGCGCTGACGGCAAAGATCATATCCGATCATGGCGGTTGGATATCGGTGAACTCAGTGCCCGGCCGCACGGTGTTCCGGATTTCCCTGCCATTGGCCCCAAAAGACGCAAAGGAATAAGACCATGGATGGTACCGTACTTGTTGCCGATGACGACCGGACAATTCGAACCGTCCTGACCCAGGCGCTGACCCGGGCGGGGTGCAAGGTGCATGCCACGTCGAGCTTGACCACGCTGATGCGATGGGTGGACGAGGGCAAGGGTGATGCTGTGATCACCGATGTGGTAATGCCGGACGGTAATGGTCTGGAAATGCTGCCGAAAATCCACGAGGATCGGCCGGAGCTTCCGGTGATTGTGATCTCGGCTCAAAACACGATCATGACGGCGATCAAAGCCAACGAGGCCGACGCCTATGATTACCTGCCAAAGCCGTTCGACTTGCCGGACCTGATGAAACGCACCGCCAAGGCGCTGGAAAACCGTCGCCGGGGGCCAAGTGCGCGTGACGTTGAGAGTGAGCGATCGGACGAGTTGCCGCTAGTGGGGCGAACGCAGGCAATGCAGGAGCTCTACCAGTTGGTGGCGCGGGTGATGAACACCGATATGGCGGTGATGATCTCCGGCGAAAGCGGCACCGGAAAGTCGCTTATCGCACGGGCGATCCATGACTTTTCCGACCGGCGGACTCTGCCGTTCGTAACCGTAACGGCCGGCGACTTGCGCGACCTTGAGGGACCAGCGCGAATCCTGGCACGCGCCAAGGGTGGAACGATTTTATTTGACGAAATCAATGATATAGATACTGAACTTCAGGCGCGTATCGTGCGAATGATTGACAATCCCGGCGATCACGTGCCGCGATTCATGGCGACCAGTCAAAGGGACTTGGCCACCGCAATGGAGGAAGGGTCTCTGCGCCAGGACCTTTATTTCCGGCTGGATGGTGCGGCAATCCACGTGCCCAGCCTGCGCGAGAGGGTCGAGGACATTCCCCTTTTGGTCGCGCATTTCCTGAGCAAATCGGATCGCGAAAGTGCGCCGAGCCGCTATTTTTCGGATAAGGCGATGGAATTGATGCGTAAATACAGCTGGCCCGGCAATGTGCGCCAGCTGGAAAACGCGGTGAAACGGTTGGACCTGACCGCGCGTACCGACGAGATCACCCGCGTCGAAGTCGAGGCGGTGCTAGGCAACCAGCCGGGAAACGAACCGGTTCTTGGCATGGCCGATGGAGACAAGCTTTCGGCCAGCGTGGCACGGCACCTGCGGCGATATTTCGACTTGCACGGCAACATGCTACCGCCGCCAGGGCTCTATGGCCGGATCTTGCGTGAGATGGAACTTCCGCTGATCGAGATCGCTCTGGATGCCACCGGCGGGAATCAGGCCAAATGCGCTGATCTTCTGGGCATCAATCGAAATACTTTGCGTAAGAAGATTACCGATCTGGATATTCACGTGACACGCCGCCGCAAATTGATGTAAAACCGCAACATAACAGTGGCGCGCACGCCTCAGTGCACAAAAACAGCCACAATATAAGCGGTGTTGGCGCGAAAGCGCCACTAAATCAAGAGGTCGGCGGGTGACATCCCGGGCACAATCATCCTGGTGGAACAGATTTGTTCGGCTGCGGCGCGAGCGTCGTGCGCAGAATATTGCCAATTTCGGTCTCGTGGTTCTGGCGCCGTTCCTGGTGTTGGCGACGTCGCTTGCATTGTGGAACGTTCAGCAGGGCAACAGCTCGACCACGCTCAGGATCGTGATGCTGGCCGACATGGTTTATGTCGTGATCGTTGCGGCGCTGGTGATGAGCCGGGTGGCAAGGATGATCGTCGACCGGAGATCGCAATCGACTGGATCGCGGCTGCACCTGCGATTGACCGGTGTGTTTGCCATCATGGCGCTGATTCCGACGGTGATTGTGGCAATTTTTGCCGTGTTGATGATCAATATCGGGCTTGAGGGCTGGTTTTCGGACCGGGTGCGTCAAGTCGTGGGGTCTTCCTATTCGGCGGCGCAGGCATATGAGCGGGAACATCGCGAAACTCTCGAAGGCAATGCCCGCGCGATCACCAGCGCCATCGACCTTGAACGCGTTGCACGACCCTTCATGCTTGATCCCGAGATTCGCGATGCCCTGACCATCGGTCAGCGCCTGTTCCAGCCGGCAATGCGCGAGGCCTATGTAATCGACGGCACCGGCGAGTTGCGGGTACGGGGAGAAAGCTCATATCTATTCGACTTTGAAAAACCCACCACTGAACAGATCAGCGAAGCGCGAAAAAACGGCATTGCGATCATCCAGGATTGGACCAATGACGAGTTCCGCGCCATCGTACCGCTTGAAAATTTCCCGGACCGTTTGGTCTATGTCAGCCGCACGGTGGATGGCGGTATTCTAAATCTTCTGGATGAAACCCAGGAAAACGTGCGGCTATACAATCAACTCGAATCCGAACGTGGCCGATCGCTGTTCGAGTTCGGGTTGCTGTATCTCGGCTTTGCGGTGATCCTGATACTGGCCGCAATCTGGTTGGGATTGTGGTTTGCCGAACGGCTGGCGCGCCCAGTGGGGCGGCTTGCCGGTGCGGCGCAACAAGTCGGTGCCGGGGATTTGGACGTTCAGGTGATTGAAGAGGAGGGCGATGATGAGATCGCCATGCTGGGCCGCTACTTCAACCAGATGACACGGCAGTTGAAGGGCCAGCGCGACACTCTTCTAAGCAATACCGAACAGATCGAGCGGCGGCGACGGCAATTCGATTCTGTTCTGACCTCGGTGACGTCAGGCGTCGTCGGCGTGGACCCAGAGGGCAGGGTGACCTTTGTCAATCGCTCGGCCGAGCGGCTGTTGGACTGGCAGGAAGACCAGGCGCAGGTGGCGCTGCACGTGGCGGTGCCCGAGTTCGGGCCGCTGTTCGAAAAGTTGCGCAACGGGTCGGGCCGGGTCGTTCAGGAAGAAGTTAAGGTCAGCCGTGGGGGACGGTTGGAAAACCTGTTGGTGCGAATGTCGACGCGCGCTGGCGAAGAGGGAGAACTGGAAGGTTATGTTGTCGCCTTTGATGACGTGACCGATCTGGTCAGTGCCCAGCGCATGGCCGCCTGGGGTGACGTGGCCCGACGCATTGCCCATGAGATCAAGAACCCGCTGACGCCGATTCAGTTGAGCGCCGAGCGTATCAAGCGCAAGTTTACCCGCGAGCTGGAAGATGAAAACGCCGACAAGCTGGGCGAGTTGACAGATGTGATCGTGCGCCAGACCGGTGATCTGCGCCGGATCGTCGACGAGTTCTCGAAATTCGCTCGCATGCCCGAACCGGACCGTCGCCGCGAGTGCCTGAGCACGCTGGTACGCGATGCGGTGCTGTTGCAGGAGGCCGGGCAACCCGACGTGACCATCAATGCTAATCTAATAGAGGATACATTAGAGGGCGAGTTCGATGCCACGATGATCAGCCAGGCGCTGACCAACCTGATCAAGAATGCAGGCGAGGCGACCGAGACATGGCGCGAGGCCAATGAAGGAGCCGAGGGCTATCTCCCACAAATCCGGGTTCAGACAACGCGAGATGAAAACGAGGCGGTGATCACCATAGCCGACAATGGCATCGGGTTGCCGGAAGACCGGGCGCGGCTGTTCGAGCCTTACGTTACGACGCGCGACAAGGGCACGGGCCTTGGCCTGCCGATCGTCAAGAAGATCATCGAGGAGCATGGCGGCAACCTTGCCCTTGAAGATGCGCCCGCATTTTCCGAGGGCACACATCACGGTGCCATGGCGGTGATCCGCCTGCCCGTGAGCCCCGAAACCAGCAGTGAAGATAATTTGAAAACGAAAGCAGTGTGAGACAGGACCATGAGCGATATTCTAATCGTCGATGACGAACGCGACATTCGTGAACTGATTTCCGATATTCTGGAAGACGAAGGCTATGCCACCCGGCTGGCCGGCAATTCGGATGACGCCATGAGCGCGGTCATCGAAGAGCAACCGGCGCTATTGATATTGGATATTTGGCTCAAGGACAGCCGGATGGACGGGATCGACATCCTGAAGGCGGTGAAACGGGATTACCCGGATGTGCCGGTGGTGATCATTTCCGGCCACGGCAACATTGAAATCGCGGTCGCGGCGATAAAACAGGGTGCCTATGACTTCATCGAGAAGCCGTTCAATATAGACCAGTTGTTGGTGGTGATCCGCCGCGCAATGGAGACCAGCCGGTTGCGCCGGGAAAACACTCAGCTCAAGCGCAAGGATACTTCGAGCGCCGAGATGATCGGTCAGTCAGCGGCGTTCCGCACGATGGTCGGGCAACTGGACAAGGTGACGAAATCGAATGGGCGGGTTTTGCTCTCGGGGCCTTCCGGCGTGGGCAAGGAGATCGCAGCGCGCTACATCCACACGGAATCGACCCGCAGTGACGGGCCTTTTGTTGTCGTGGGCTGCGCTTCGATCGAACCGGACCGGATGGAAGAGGTACTGTTCGGCCGTGAAAGCGGTGAGCGCGGCATCGAACCCGGCCTTCTGGAAGAGGCCCATGGCGGGGTGATCTATTTCGACGAGGTTGCCGATATGCCGCTTGGCACCCAGTCAAAAATCCTGCGTGTGCTGGTGGACCAGCAATTTCTTCGGGTTGGCGGCAATGACAAGGTGCGGGTTGACCTGCGGGTGATTTCATCGACCTCGCGTGACTTGATGTCCGAAATCGAGGCGGGGCGGTTCCGCGAAGAACTCTATCACCGGCTCAACGTGGTTCCGATCCCGGTACCGGCGCTGGAAGAGCGGCGCGAAGACATTCCACACCTGGCAGCGTATTTTATCGAGGAGTTCAACCAGACCCAGGGTCTGCCGCAACGGCCGTTGTCGGAGGAGGCGGTTGCCCTGATGCAGACCATGACCTGGCCCGGCAATGTGCGCCAGCTTCGCAATATGATCGAGCGGTTGCTTATTCTGGGTGATGGCACGGGTGAGATCGAGGCCAAGGAACTGCCTTCGGAAGAGGAAAAACCTGCTGATGACGGCCGCGTGGTTCTGTCTGGTGTGTTGGCAACGCTGCCTCTGCGCGAGGCGCGCGAGGCGTTCGAGCGGGAATACCTGCTGACCCAGATCAATCGGTTTGGCGGCAACATCTCACGCACGGCGCAGTTTGTTGGCATGGAGCGCTCGGCGCTGCACCGGAAACTCAAGAGCCTCGGTGTTGTGACAACCAACAAATCGGGCGCGCGGATTGCGACCGTGGATGAAGGGGCTGAATAAGCCGACTTGGTGATCCTTGAAAACGACAAAAGCGCCCGTTCTGGCGGGCGCTTTTTTCATGTTGATTGAACGTCTTGGCTCAGCGGCCGAAGCTTTCCGAGATTCCGAGAACCTGTTGCTCTTGCGGAGTCAGCGATTTACGCGCCTCATGGGCAAATCTCCGTGTAGCTGTCGGGCGGGGCGGGCGGGCCGCCTTTTGTGATTGCATTGCAGCCAGGTTCGACTGGCGGATCAATTCGAACAGCCGCGCATGGCGTGCGGTCCGCGGTTCGCTGGTCATCGGCATCTCGTGTGTCATCTTTACTTGGTCCCTTGAAACTGAATAAAACGGCCGGATCTGGCCTGGATCAGGCTCAAAATCACGTGGAAATGCGGCAAATTCGGTCCAAAATCACACCGATTTCGTGGTTTTTGGCCGGGAATTGGGGCAGGGAACCAGCAGCGCGCGCCGGCATCATGCGGCGGCGCACACCGCCATAGCAGTCTGCGAAACTGCTGCCGAAACCGCTTTAGATGGCCGGAGCGACGAGGCCCGCCAGCGCCGAAAATGGCATCTCTGGGTCCATCATCCGTTCACGCATCTGCCACAACGCTTCGGCGCGGTCCTGGGTCAATGCCGCGGTCATGGTGCGGAACTTTTCCTTGACCTCACCCAGCGCCATGGGGGCTTCGGGTCCGCCGCGGGCGTTTACATCGCCGGAATGGAAGCTGTCACCGTTGAACAGCGTCACGCTCACGTCCGACCAACGTCCGGACGGGAAGCGGACGGAATGGCGCGGCTCTTCGCGCACCGAGATACGCGGCAGGATTTCGGCAACCCGCGGATCCGACAGGCCCGTGCCGGTAATGTGGCCCGGCCCGATCTTGCCGTAGAGCAGCAGCACCGCAAGCGGGAAGGGCAGCGAGTATTGCGCCCGTTCGGAACTGTCCGGCATGCCCGGCGCCAGAGCGGCGGATTCAGCGAACGTGCTGACTTCGATGGATGCGACATCATGTGCTGAGAACGCGTGATCGTGCAGGATCGACGCCAGCGCATCCAATGCACCATGAGCCCAGCGACAGATCGGGTAGGGCTTGATGTAGTTCTTTTCCACCGTCCAGTCCTGTCCCAGATCCGCCCAGAATGGCGTGGCCTCGTCACCTTCGGCGGTAATCGCCGGGGCACCGGTAAAGCCATCACGCGCCAGGAGGGCCGACATTGAACCGACCAACGCCCCCATGCCCGAACCATCATGCAACATCGACGGGTTGGCAATTTCGCGCATCATCTGGCTGCGTGGGCCGTGGTATTCGGCAATGCCCATGGCATGGCGGAGCCGATCGGGGCTCATGTCCATCAGTCGCGCGGCCAGGGCGGCAACACCCAGCGCGTTCCATGCCCCCGAGGTGTGATAATCGCTGACGGTTGCGTGCAGCGTGATCGCGGCACGGGCCGAGACCTCGTAAGCGATGACCAGAGCTACCAGTGCATCGCGCGCCGACAGGTCAGGGCGTGGCTCGGCAAAGGCAAAAAGCGCGGGCACCACGGCACAGCCGATATGGCCCTTGGTCGGGTTATAGCCGTCGTGTCCGTCGAAATTGTCGATTTGGGTCGCGGCGGCGAAAGCGGCGCCGGGGATCGATGCGCTGCGCCCGTCGAACATCAACCTGGCAGCATTTTCCTTGCTGGCAGCGGCATGGAAGTTCACGACATGGTCGCGCGCAATCCGGCCGGCGGGCATGACATTGGCGGCGGCGGCGATGCCGATCGTGTCCAAAAGCAGGGTTGCCCCCATATCGAGCGCAGTGTCGGGAATAGTCGGGGCGCCAAGGATGAAATCGGCGACGGGTTCAAAGGACATCGTCTTACGGCCTTTCCTGAGCAGCTATGACTAGAGCCAAGTGAGCCGTCGATTCGACCGGTGATCTTGACCGAATGCGACATATCCCGGTTTTTCCGGCAGGACGATTTTGCAATTGTCCTTTCATGTCTTGCGAAGAGCAACAACAGGTCCAAGGGCGATGCTCCGCGCTACATCCGTCGCATGTCCACGGTTTCCGACTTCGCTGGGAAGCTTTTCGTTGCGAATTCAAGCAAAACGTGCAGATTTGATGACAAGAAAAAATCAGCGTTTAAAAAGTTTTGGGGATAATACGTTACCGCTGGATAGTTCTGGATATTGGGGACCCAGATGACAGGCTTTATTTCGTTTCAAAAATTGACTTCTTTTTTGGCCGCGGGCGCAGCGTTTCTGCTGAGCGCAGGGGCGGCAATCGCTCAGGCAGCACCGACAACACCGACCTTCCAGGCCGCATTGGTTCCGGACACAATCGCGGTTGGCGGCGCGTCGCAGATCACGTTCACCCTGGACAATTCGGTCGGGGTCGGGGTGCGCAACCTCAGTTTCACCGCCAATCTTCCGGCGGCGGTCACAATCGGGACCGGCGGGGTGAGCACGACCTGCCTGGGAGCCAGTGCCGGTGGCGTGGTGGGCAGTTCCACCGTGACCTACACGGCCGGTTCGATGAGCCCGGGCGCTGTTTGCACTCTCACGGCCTTTGTTACCAGCAGCACCGCCGGGGCACATCTGGTGGCGCCAGTCACTTTGACCACCGACGGCGGCACCTCGAGCAGCGCGGAAGTGACGCTGACGGTTGATGCGACCAGGCCTGTATTCAATGCGAGCTTTGCTCCAAGCCAGGTCTCACCGGGCGGATCTTCGGTTCTCACGCTGGAAATCGACAACACGGCGGTCGGAAGCAGCGATATCGGCTCCCTCAGTTTCAACGGGACCCTGCCGCCGGGAATTGCCATCGACCCGGCTTTTCCAGCGTCAAACACTTGCAGCGGTGCGTTTGGGGCAACGTTTTCGGCTGATCCGGCCACCGGAACCATCAATCTATTTGCCAACGGGTTTCTTCCGAATTTCCCGGCGCTATCGGCCGCAACGAGCTGTGAAATGACCATCCCTGTCAAAGGGACCACGATCGGGGAGCACACATTCGTCGCGCCATCGGTTGTCTACAACGCAACGCAAGCCACCGGTCCGGCGGCGGCGACGCTTGAAGTGACCGGGACGGCGGCAAATGCTCCCCTGATCACCAAGTCCTATGCGCCCAACCCGCCCAGCATTGTTGGCGCGAATTACAGCACGCAGGTCACCTATACCATTGCCAATACCAGTCGGGATGGCACGCTGAGCGATCTTGCCTTCAGCGACGATTACGGCGCAGTCATGCCCGGAACGCAGGTCGCGTCGGTTGTCAGCAATGGTTGCGGCGGTGCAGTTGGCACGGTCGGCTCCGGAGTTGTGAGCCTTGCGGGCGGCACGCTGGGCGCCGGTGATTGCACGATCATTGTGGCTTTGACCATCCCGGGAACCACCCCGGGCGGGCCGCAGACGATCACGTCCACCCCGGTGACCGGCATGATCGGTGCGACTCCGGTCACGGGCAACACAGCCTCGGCCACCTTGTCGATCCCCGATCCCGAGGCGCCTTCGGTGACGATGTCCTTTACCGATGCGGCCATCGGGGCCGATACGACCATGAGCGTGACCATTACCAACCGCAGCGCGGTCTCATCGGCGACGGGAATTGAGTTTTCGACGAACTTCCCCGGGGATTTCCCGATTGAAGGGTTTTCGGCTCTGCCTGCAAATGGCGATTGCGGTGCCGGAAGTACCTTTGCGGCAACATCGCGCTTCAACCCGCCACCGCCCGGCGACGTGACACCCGCGGCCCTGAGCATGACAGGGGGTACCCTGGCAGCCGGGGCAAGCTGTACGTTCCAGGCAACAGGGACGGTTTCATCCGGCACACCGCCGGGCACCTATACTGGCCACAGCAATGCGGTTACCGCCACGATGTCCGGAGCGCCGGTGGCATCGCCAACGGCGAGTGCAACGCTCGCCGTTGGTGGCGATCTGCAGATGACCTTTACCAAGTTGTTTACGCCCAGCGTGATTGGGCAGGGCGGATCCGTCACCGCGCTTTATACCATTCACAACCAGCCGGAATCCGGGGGCACAGCGACGAACATCACGTTTTCGGAAACGTCGACCCTGTTTGACTCGGCAGGGTCCCCGACCAGTGATTGCGGCGGAACGCTGAACGTGACCGCCGGATCGGTCAACCTGTCCGCCGCCTCGCTGAACGCGGCTGAGAGCTGTCAGATTTCGGTACCGCTGGTGGTCGGGGCAGCAGCCCCAAGCGGCACGCATTCCGTTGCCACCTCGAACCTCACTGCCGGTCTGAACGGGGTGGGGAGCGATTCTTTCCCCGGCGCTTCGGCTGATCTGACCATTTCGGCAATCGCCATCGAAGCGGAATATGTGAATTCGCCGGTTTTGCCTGGGGGCACGGCATTGCTGCGCTACACCCTGCGCAATACCGGCCCTGTCGATGCAACGTCGGCCTTTTTCACTCATGCCCTCGGCGGCGGTGGAGCCGCGTTGACGGCAAGCATGCCACCGGCCAGCAACAGCTGCGGCGGCACCATGTCGGGAACGACCAATCTGCTGTTCGTGGGCGGGACCATTCCTGCCGCGGGCAGCTGTATCATCGACGTGAACGTGACCGTGCCGGGGGGGACAGCGAGCGGAAATTATTCCTCGTCGACCTCGAACCTTGTCGCCACTGTCAATGCATCGACCGTGATTGGGAACACGGCCTCGCCGCTTCTGACGGTGAACAGCGCGCGCCTGCTTCTCGACAAGACCTTCGCTGCGGCACATGTGTTGCAGGGCGGTACGGTGCCGATGACCCTGACCCTGACCAACGGCGATGCGGCCAATACCGCAACCGGCCTGGCTGTTTCGGACGACCTCGGGGCGTTTGTCACCGGCGCCACAGCAAGTGCGCCGACCGCCGATGATTGCGGCGGTACGGTTACGGGAAGCGGCGTGCTCTCCCTGTCGGGAATCACTTTGGCCGGCGGGGCGTCCTGTTCGGTGACAGTGAATGTGACCATTCCGGGTGGCACGGCACCGGGAAGCTACACCAATACCACCAGCACGTTGTCCGGCACTATCCTGTCCACACCGGTCACCGGTGATGCGCGCAGTGCCAATCTCGAAGTGCGCAGTGCAGACCAGCCGACCTTCACCAAGTCCATTGCGCCCGGTACGATCAACGCCGGGGACAGCGCGACGGTGACCTACACGATCACCAATCCGCCGGGCGGTGCGTCGCTTGCGTCGCTGGGCTTTACCGATGGGCTTGGCGGCATGATGACGGGTCTTACGATAACCGACTTGCCGAAAACCGGGATCTGCGGGGCTGGGTCTTCCATCAGCGGCAGTAGCCCGGTGCAGTTCAGCGGCGGCATACTTGCGCCGGGTGACAGTTGCAGCTTTACCGTCACATTGCAGGCCGCGGCGGGCGCGGCCGGCCAGTCCGGGTCGAGCACGTCAAGCGACCTGACCGATGGCGGCATCAAAGTGGCCGATCCGGTCGCCGGAGCGCTGACCGTGAACCCGTTGCCGCCGACTCTGGCCGCGGCCTATGCCCCCAACAGCATTCCCCAGGGCGACATCTCCACCCTGACCTATACTATCGACAACAGCGCCAGCTCCGGCATTGCAACCGGACTGGGCTTCACCCATGCGCTGCCGGGCGGCTTGACGATCGCGAGCCCGTCCGGGGCGAGCACGGGTTGCGGCGGGACGTTGACCGCAGATAGCGGCACCGCGTCCATGAGTTTTGCCGGTGGCTCGGTCGGGGCTGGGGCAAGCTGTACGATCCAGTTCGACGTGACCTCGACCACGGTGGGCGGTGTGAGCAGCACAACGTCCGACCTGACCAGTGGGTTCGGCACCAGCCCGGGTGCTGCTGCGTCGATGACGGTAACAGCGGCGCCTGCGCCAAGCTTTTCCAAGGCGTTCGGCACGTCTTCGATGGTGCAGGGCGACAGCACGAACCTGACCTTCACCATCGACAACAGCACTGCCCTGGTCGAAGCCACCGCTCTGGCCTTTGTCGACAACCTGCCCGCCAGCATGGTTGTGGCGACACCGGCCAACGCCTCGACCACGTGCAGCGGGGCGACCCTGACGGCGGCGACTGGTGCGTCCAGCGTGTCGCTGAGCGGCGGCAGCCTTGCCGCCGGGGCGAGTTGCCAGGTGCAGGTCGATATCACCACCGACACGGTCGGCGGGTATATCAACACCACCGAGGACCTGACCTCGTCGCTGGGCAACAGCGGCTCGGCGACGGCATCGATGACGGTGACGGCGGCGGCGGCCCCTGCCTTCAGCGCCGGGTTCGCACCTGCGTCGATCGAACAGGGGCGGGTTTCGACCCTGGGTTTCACCATCGACAATGCCGGTATCCTGGTTCCAGCCACAGGGCTGGCCTTTGATAATACCCTGCCAGCCAATGTCACGGTTGCGACGCCGCCCAATGCCAGCACCACCTGTGGCGGCGGAACGGTCAGCGCCGTCGCCGGTGACGGAGCATTTACCTTTTCCGGTGGCGATGTGGCCGCCGGGGCGAGTTGCACCGTATCCGTCGACGTCACCTCTCTGATCCTGGGGACTTATGGAAACACCTCGGGCATCCTGGCCTCATCACAAGGGCCGGGGGGTACGGCCAGTGCCAGCCTGACTGTTGCGCCCAGCCCGGTGCCCGGGTTCTCGAGCCTGTTTGCCCCGGATGAGATCCGCCAGACCGAAGTGTCGACTCTGACATTCACCATCGACAACTCTGCGGCTGCCGCGCCTGTTGGCGGGCTTGGGTTCGACGCCACGCTGCCTGCCGGGTTGGAAGTGGCTGCCGGGTCCTCGCCCGTGACCACTTGCGGCGGCACGGTAGCGGCGCCTGCGGGCGGCAGCAACATCGGGTTCAGCGGTGGCACGGTGGCGACCGGCAGCACCTGTACAGTTTCGGTTCAGGTCACCTCGGCGATCATCGGGAGCTATCCGCCGAATGCCGCGACGTTG
Source organism: Aliisedimentitalea sp. MJ-SS2 (assembly GCF_032586155.1). NCBI lineage: Bacteria > Pseudomonadati > Pseudomonadota > Alphaproteobacteria > Rhodobacterales > Roseobacteraceae > Aliisedimentitalea > Aliisedimentitalea sp. MJ-SS2. Next base: position 7,741 of record NZ_JAWHTC010000006.1, on the reverse strand, counting down.
AACACCGATGTGGGCAGCGGCGCGCTTGTCGTCGGGAATGCCCTGTCGGTTATCCGCAACCCGATCGGCCAGGTGACTTTTGTGCAGAACAGCAGCGACGATGGCAGCTTTGGGTTCAGTTCGTCCGAGGCGGCCCTGAACTTCACCATCGTTACTGCCGGCGGCACCGGCAGCCACGGACCGGTCTCGTTGAACGAAGGTACCTATGTGGTGCAGCAAACCCGACCGGCAGGTGTTGGCAATACCTCGGTGAGTTGCTCGGATGGCGACAGTAGTGTCGATGTGATCTCGGGCACCGTGACCCTGCGATTGAGCGGGCTGGAAAGTGTGACCTGCACTTTCGACAGCCAGTCGACCCAGGCCCACACCACCGAGGTTATCAACTCGTTCCTCAACCGGCGCAACAACCTGATCCTGACCAACGGGCCCAGCCGGTCCCGCCGGATGGAGCGGCTGTCGCGTGGGTATGGTACGGTCGAACGGCTGGCCTATCAGGAGGGCGATCTGGGGTCGATGACACCGTTCAGCTTCAACTTCCTGTCGCTGGGCTCGGGGAACTACAAGTTCTCGACCTCGCTGAGCCAGGCCCAACGGGCACATAAGATGTTTCTGCTAGCCCATGACGGGGTGGATGAAACAGCAACCATTGTCACCAACCGGTTCGACATGTGGTTCGAGGCCAAATACAGCGAGTTTAACGCCAGCCGCGGGTCGCGCGGGCATTTCGGCATCGCCCATCTGGGTGCCGACTATCTGGTGAATGAAAACGTTCTGGCCGGGGTGGTCCTGTCTTATGACACCATGACAGACGAGTCTGCCGTCACCAATTCGAGCGTTTCCGGGAAGGGCTGGATGTTCGGACCTTATGTCACGGCGCGACTAGGTGAACGGCTCTATTTTGACGGCCGGATTCAAGTGGGTGAATCCACGAACGACATCAGTCCGTTCAACACCTATGTCGACACGTTCATGACCAAGCGATGGCTGGTGGATGCAACCATCTCTGGCGAGTTCGAATGGAAGAACTGGACCGTATCGCCAAACCTCAGCCTGGCCTATATCGAAGAGAACCAGCGCGCCTATATCGATGGGCTTGGGGTGGCGATCCCGTCGCAGACCGTGTCGCTGGGGCAGGTCCGGTTCGGTCCCACGTTCGGCACCACATACTACCGTGGCAACCACCTTGCGATTTCACCGACCATCTCGATCAGCGGGATCTACAACTTTGGCAATCGCCAGGGGGCCGTGATCGCCAACGATACCTCGAACGAGACCAACGGGCTGCGCGCCAGAATCGAGGCCGGGGTGACGCTGAAGACGCGAACCAACACGACCCTGGAGTTCAGCGCCAACTATGACGGCATCGGCCGGCGCGACTACGAGGCCTGGGGGCTTGGGTTCAAGCTGAACATGCCGCTGGATTGAGGCCGTTCGAAAGGACGGTTATCGGCAAGCGAGACGGGCAGGGCGCAAGCGATGTGCCCTGCCATCGGATTGCGATGGCAAGTGGTGCGAACAGGTTGAAAACCATAACCTGCATCCTGCGCTGATTTGGGCTGCCGGGAAAGCCCGTTGCGGGCGTAGTGGCGGAGAGACAGGCCGCCGAGACAGTGATGCATAGACACACATTGGTCCACTCAGATAGCTCTAAGCTACTAAGATATCGCAATAAGTCAGAATTGTCTGTTGCATAGTCGCTCACAGTATTACATACAGTTACATACATTTATGGTGTCCCAGAAGGCACCCTAGAGATTGGGGTAGTAAAAGTTATGCCGAAGAAAGCGCGGGAACTCACGGCGTTGGATGTTAAGCGCTTACAGCACCCAAATCCTGCCAGCGGCCAGAAGCACCGCTTCCCCGTGGGTGGCGTGAATGGTCTTTACTTGGTTGCTGCCCCGAGCGGTGCGAGGTCATGGCTGTGGCGATACAGTTTTTGCAACCGGCGCAAAGCTATGGGCATTGGGCCTTATCCGGACGTGACGCTGGCGATGGCGCGCGACCGTGCTCGAGAGATGGCGGATAAAGTCTGGCGAGGAATTGACCCAAGTGCCGAACGATCAAAGCGTCGGATGACATTCGCAAATGCGATGGAAGAATTTTTAAAGGTGAAACTCGCAGAGTTCGAAAACATCAAACATCGCAAGCAATGGCGTGTGACGCTGGATACATATGCACTTCCCGTCCTCGGCGTTATGCCGGTCGACAAGATCTCGGTGGCCGATGTCTTGCGAGTCCTCAATCCGATCTGGGAGGAAAAAACCGAAACAGCTTCACGGCTGCGTGGTCGCATTGAGATGGTGCTGGCCTGGGCAACGGTCAATGGACACCGCGAAGGTGACAACCCGGCGCGATGGCGCGGCAACCTTGACGCGACTTTGGCAAAGCCTGGCAAAATAGCAAAGGTCATCCACCAACCTGCATTAGCAATCGACGAGGCAGTCGAGTGGTATGCAGACGTTCGTAACCGCGATGGTATTGCAACACGAGCGCTGGAATTCCTTGCCCTTACCGCTGCCAGGTCAGGTGAAGTGCGCGGAGCAACTTGGAGCGAGATAGATCTGGATAGGTGTAAGTGGACTGTCCCGGCACAGAGAATGAAAGCACGCCGCGAGCATATTGTGCCACTTACTGAAGGGGCGGTAAAACTCTTGGTTGATGCGCCGCGCGTTTTGGATTCCGAGTACGTGTTTCCGGCTGCACGTGGCGGTGCACTCTCTGACGCCGCGATGTCAGCGTGCATGCGGCGGATCAATGAAGCACGCGCTGGCGGGTACCTAGATCGCCAATCGGGACGACCAGCGACGGTTCATGGCTTGCGTAGCACGTTTCGCGACTGGGCTGCCGATAGAGGCGTTGATCACACCCTGGCTGAATTGGTGCTAGCTCATGCAGTGGGATCCGAAACCGAGCGTGCTTATCGGCGCTCTGACATGATTGACCGACGGCGCAACCTCATGGCGGATTGGGCTTGCTTTCTGCAGGGCGAAACGTACTGGGAAGACGTTAACTCGGAGGCAAAACAGTGAGTGCGGTCAAGGTTCACAATGAGGTTCAAAAGCTGACGCCTCTTGGGTTTTCCGACTTGAAGCTGAGACGCGATGCATTGGCATTGCGAGAAAACGCAAATTCGAAGGATCTAACGGTCGAGCAGAAGATCGCGTCTCTTGAAATGGCCTTTGAGATGATGGCCGATTTTGGCGACAGGGCGATGGCTGCGCATTATGGGGTTCTAGAAGGACGACTTGCGTTTCACGGTGCTAATAAGGGGCGTGGCGGTATCACCCGAGACGAAAGGATTGTGTTTCTCCGCAGTATCGTGGTTCAGACTGACAGTCTTGAGACTTTGACCGTTGACGCATTGGCCAAAATGGTAGTTTGCGAATGGCACAATGAAGCCCGCTTATATTGGTCCTTAGGCAAGTTTCCGAATCTAGAAAAAGCAATTGTGAATTTCACTAACCGTTCGAAAAACCGTTCGGAAATCTTCGGCCGATAGAGAGAAAGCCGATTTGCATTTTTGAAATTGCGAGCGCTGCCATATTCCCTGAACGCTCAAAATGGGAATATTGGGAAGCACCTTCAACGAAGCAGGTGCTACAATGCAGTATTCAGAAGACCTTTTCCTTTCGGACGCTCAAATTGCCGAACGCTACAACATCAACCGTGTTACCGTTTGGCGTTGGTTGCAGTCAAAGCCGAGATTTCCCAAGCCTGTTGCGCTTTCTGAGCGAGTCCGCCGCTGGCGACTTTCAGAAATCATCAAATGGGAGGCCACGTGTAGCAAGGTGACGGCGCAGCGGGAGTCCAATGATGTGCTTTCCTGACCGCTTCATCACGTGGGAGTTCATGGATGCGAGCGGGAAATCGAATCCTGCGATAGCGCCATGCGGTCCGACCGTCGACGCAGCTAAAATTTCTAACGATCCATCGAACTGGTGGAGCACTACCCTAGCCTGGATGGACAGTCGCGAACGGGCCGTCGCGTAAACTCACCCGCACCCCTCAAACCGGGCACGGGCGACATAGTCATGTGGTCGTTGGAATGTCCTCATGATATACACAGATCCCCTTAGAATCAATGGGTTACTTGATATGAACACCTTTCAAACTGGCAGACTGCCGGAGGGCACAATCATGACTTATCCAAACCGACCGCAATACATCCTGCACCGCGACAAGGTGCCGTGCGACTCCACCGGGCAGAACATCGATCCGCACAATCCGGCGCAATGGATGACGCATGACCAGGCGCAAGCGGAAGCGGCGCGATGTGGTCTTGAAGTCGGGTTCGTCCTGACCGCTGCGGATCCGTTCTTTGTCGTTGATCTGGACAAATGCCGCGACGCGTCCGGTGCATATGACGAGCGGGCGCACCACTGGCACCGGGTGCTTGCCGGGGCCGGGGTCGAACTGTCCCGATCCGGTACGGGTCTGCACTTCTGGGGATGCTGCGACCAGGCAATTGCCAAGGAATACATGAATCGCGCCGACGGATATGAATTCTACACGTCCGGTCGATTTATCGCACTCGGAACCGACATGCGCGGTGATCCTGGGCGGGATTACACCGAGGCGTTGCGGGGTGCGTTGACGCCGCGTCCCGTCGAGGCCGGGGCAGGGGTGCCCGGTGACGGTCCGGTGCCGGAGTATACCGGACCGACAGACGACGCGGAATTGATCCGGATGATGTTACAGTCACGACCCGGCCCCGCGGCAGCGTTCGGATCGAAAGCGACGTTAAAACAACTCTGGACCGGCGACGTTGAAGCGCTGTCACGTGTGTTTCCAGCATACAGTGATGACGATTTCGATCGGTCGTCAGCCGACGCCGCTTTGTGTTCGCATCTGGCGTTCTGGACAGGGAAAGACGTCGCGCGGATCGAACAGTTGTGGTTGCAGTCACCGCTTGCTGCGTCCCGACCCGACAAAAAGAAACTACAACGAAAGGACTACGTTTCCAGGACGATCGAGAGTGCCGCTGAGAAAGTCGGTGCCGTCTATACCGGAGCCACGGAAACCAACGTCGACGACGCTACAAGCCGCCGGTTGGTTGCGTGGCGTACGCATCACGATATGGCATTAGCGTATGCAAATGAAAACCGTGGCAATCTTTTCTACAACGACGACAAGAATGTTTGGCTTCGGTTCGAAGGCACCCACTGGTGCGAGCAAAAGAAGGGTGCCGTCATTCACGATATACGTTTTTTTTGTGACAGAAATAGCCTTCCAGAGGCCAAGAGCCCACGATCTACGAACTTCATCAAGAACGTCGAGACACTCGTTCAAGCCGATACTGATTTTTCTCGAAAGTCGGACGACTTCGACAGGGATAACTACCTGCTGAACACACCTGATGGGACCGTCGATCTGCGAACTGGCATAGTTCGGCCTCACAAGGCAGAAGACATGATTTCCAAGTTGACTGTGGTCGGCCCAAGACACATGGAAAACACGCGGTGGTCCAGTTTCGTAGATGAAGTCTTCTGTGGTGACGCAGACTTGATTGAAACTGCTCAAGCCATGTTGGGGGCCTGCCTCAGCGGAGCGATCGAAGAACACTGGTTTTGTTTTGCTTACGGCACTGGTCGGAACGGAAAGAGCGTGTTGTTTGACTTGATCAAGCGGATCTTGGGAGATTACGCGAAAGTAGCCCCTTCAAGTCTGATCGCGCAAAAGAAGCACTCAGACCATAGGGAAGGTATTGCTCGCCTCCAGGGCGCGAGGTTGGTGATCGCCTCAGAGGTTGAAGCAAATTCCCATTTTGCTGAGGCACTTCTCAAAGAAATCACGGGCAATGAGACTCTGACTGCTAGATTCATGCATGGCCCCACTTTCGAGTTCAAACGTACGTTCAAGTTCTGCGTTGTTGGAAACCACAAGCCCAAAAGCCGCAACGCGGACAGAGCCTTCACCAGACGCTTGAAAATCTTGCCATTCAGAGCTGATTTCGCCAGCACCGCTGACCCGAACCTGCCGGAAATGCTAAAGAACGAAGCTCCGGCAGTTTTACAATGGTTGATAGATGGTCACAGAAAGTGGCTCGAGAATGGCAAGTCAGTGCCCACGTGTTCAGCCGTGGAAGCGGAACTCGACGATTGGAAAGAAACACAGCTTACGCCTGAGAATTGGATTTCAGAGTGCCTGAAAAAGGCCTCAGATGATGGCCGCAGCAACGTGAACTGGCCAAAATCCTCCGAACTGTACAATAACTACAAAGTTTGGGCACATCAAAACAGTGTGCATGCCATGCCATCGGATCGCTGGAGGGAGCATATGGAGCGCGCTGGCTTCGAGCGTGTAAAGTCAGATGGCGTTAGGTACAAATATGTAGAAATAAGCGACCCTGCGCCCGACTCTTTTACAGTGTTGCCTGGTGGGCGTTCTCTGCCCGGCTGAGGCAGTCCTTTGAGGTGAAGGCAAATAAACAATCAACGGCCGCGTCTCCCGCAATGGGCGTTCATTGAGAACGGGATTGGGACTGGATTGCGGGTAAGCTGGCCTCGGTGCTCGGTTCGGAATATGCCGCCGTCGACCCAATGGGGACCTCCATGCGACCTGCCTCCGCCGCAACGCGGCGTCACGAAAGCGGCCGTTGGCAAAGTAGCGCAGCATTTGCAAAAAGCGGGACGGAGCCGCCGTTCGCAATTTTTGCAATATCCGGATATTCTGTCTTGGTCACACTGGGAGGTATCGGATGTCGTCTCTATCAAAAAGCATGTTTCATGAAGGTCATCGCGAGTTGCAGGATAGGTTTGACGGGCGCCGAATGGCAGACGCTTTGGAAAAGCATCGTCGGTTTTCTGAGTTCCGGGAGCAAGATGTCGCATTCATTGAGGGCGCGGAGTTTTTCTTCATAGCGACTGCTCATATGCAAAGCGTCGACTGTTCCTTTCGGGGCGGTGCGCCCGGATTTGTGCGTGTCACAGGTCCGACGCGATTGGAGTGGGCGGATTATGATGGCAACTCAATGTATCGCAGCCTCGGCAATGCATTGAAATCACCGCGAATTGGACTTCTATTCATAGAATATGGGGCTCAGCCAAAACGTCTGCGCGTCAATGGCAATTGCACTCTTGTCGACGGCCCAACGAAGGAAGGCCACAAGATGACCGTTCGTGTCGACGCCGACGAGATCTTCCCAAACTGTCCGCGCTATATCCCCGATTTGACCAAAGCTGCTGCTTCCTCCTTTATACCGGACGAGACCGGGGCCAGCGCTAAACCAGAATGGAAAAACGCCGAGGACTTGCGCGATGCACTTCCGGAAAAGGACCCACACCGTCAATAGCTGCATAGCTAATCGGTGATGTTGTTTATGTCTGCTAAGGGCTCTTTTAACTATTCGCCGCGCGCTAGCCGAACGACTGCCATGCCTGCCGGAGCTGGTTGCGACGACCCATTTCGGCACCGAAATCACTCGTCTTCAATCAAACGAGCGCGTTTCCACGATGAACGGTCCAGCTCACGTCGATATCCTTGATTGCATCGAAAAAATCTTTGACATGAGTATATTCGCGATGCTCATCAAACGCAGCTTGGTCAGCGAAAACCGCAACGACGGCCCCAGTTCCTTCCTGTTCATCAAAAACAAGGACATCGAAACGCAAGCATCCCGGTTCGTTTTCGCGGGCAGCTCTCAGTTCATTTCGGGCAGCCGATACTGAGCAGCCTCATCTGACTGGGCCAAGATGATTGTTAGTGCATGATTGGCCTCTGATCCATGGTTATGATGGCTTCA
>NZ_JAWHTC010000005.1:212500-486169 GCF_032586155.1 Aliisedimentitalea sp. MJ-SS2 | reverse complement strand
GAAGATGTGCTTGCCACCACCCCGGTGGATCAACGCATGGCCACGGCCGGGGATATCCTCACCCGCAACGCCACCCGCCTGCTGGACCATGCCATCGCCACGCGCACACCGCCGCCCCTCGAACTCGGGCTCCTCCAACACGGTATGATCGCATTCGGCGAAACCGCCGGGATTAACACGCTGCACTAAGCCAGGGGCGCGGCGCGCTGCTGCAACCGGGGCACCACATCATCGGGAACAATGCACTCATTGTCACATCAATCGACGAGAGGATAGGTGCAACGCTCATGTGTTTTGTTAAGTTTTTTTGTTTAGGCTTTCGGATTTGTTAAGGCCAAGACATCAAGCGCGCTGGCGCGACCGCTTAGTATTCATCCCTCTGGAAGGACCCGCACATCTCGCTCGTGCTACTTCATCGCGCCGTCGATCGATCGGTAAGCCTTGAGCAACTGCGTGATTGCGGAGTTGAAGTCGAGCTCCCTACGACAGAATGCTTCATATGTTGACGTGATGAACCCTGGCTCCAATTCGAGCAAACCTTCATACCCATACCCCTGTCTTTCAAAGACCTTCGCAACCCTCCGCTCAAAATCCCCTTCACTGACATCCGGGCTTGCCGCTCCGCCGCACGGTGTACCCGGCCCTGTTGAGGTCTTTCGCGCATTCTCAGCAATTATTTCTTCTTTATTTTTTTCTTTTATATTTTCGGGTGCACCCGGATGCAGGCTCCGACGGCACGGGCGTGCAGGGTTAACGGCATCACCGTGCAGGGTAGCATCCGAGATTGTGGACGGATCGCGCCCGGCCTGCTTTTTGTGTTGTTTGATTTCATCCACAGAGAAGACGACAAACTGGTTTCGTGATCGCTGCGATCGCCGATAGCTTTTGACCGCCCCGCGCTTTTCCAGTTCTCGGAAGGCCTTTCGGACTGACCGTTCACACAGCCCCGTGTCATCCATGATCGTGGCTACAGACGGGTCGCATTGCCCGGTCTTGATGTTTTGGCGGTAGATCAGACGCGAAAGGACCACAAAGGCCGATTGTGTCAAGCGCGGTTGCTCTTGTGCCCAGAACGTCTGCGCAAAGTATTTCTGTTTCAAATCAAGGGGCGGACGGACAGCCATCCTACCGCTCCTGGCCGCTCAACGGGGCTGCGCATTCATCAATCCATCTACGGATGTCTGATACTTTGTAGCGAACCAGACGCCCCAGCAGAATCCGCCGAGGGCCTTCTCCACGCATTGCAGAAACCTCGAGAAATCTCTTCGAAACTCCGAACCGTTTCGCAACTTCATCGCGTGTCAGTAAGCGATCTTCGTCATTTGTCTGCATGACGTCACCTCGTGCATCATTATGTTGCACTCAGGATCACATAGGCTGGCGTTGGTAATTAATAGGTTGCGGAAAGATAACCCCGCCCAATTATTTTAAGTATTTGATTTCTTTCTCAGAAATTCTTTTCTCTTCAGGAATTTTCCCACGGGCGCTCTTATTTGGAAAGCTGGCATTTTTCCAAACCGCGTTGAAAGCATCCTCAGAAAGGCCAAACCGCTGTTCTGCAATCACCCCAAGTTGGGCTTTGCTCGCGCGCCTTCCCATCGCATGGATTTGGCCGCCCACACTGTTGAGCCACTTCCTAGTTGCGCTCCGAATAGCCGTGAGCTGCGCATGATCGGCATAGTCAGAAAGCGGCAAAGACGACGTAAGCAGAAAAAGCCGTGAAACGCCTTTCTTCGGAACAATTGTTTTCGCCGCTTCCTCAGGTGACACAAATCGATCACCACGGATCGCTTCGTCGACGCACAATACTCGCCCTTCCGAAAAGGCTCTCGCCCAAGCACGGTTCAACTTGGACTTAATCCGCCCCATCTCCTTCAGAAAGTCTCTCCAATCGCCACCGACCTTGACGTACTGCCAGAGTTTCTTCTGGCTTTCTTGAATCCGGCCTCTGATCCAATCACTCTCATAGGACAGATCGGCGCCGTTGGCGCCCTGGGTGATAAGCCACATTTCTTTCTCGTCCAATTCCGATTCCGGAAGCTTACGCCGCAAGCAGATCGGCGACTGCTTAGATTCCAAAAAATGGCGACAAGATTTGTTGAGTGCTTCGAGTAAATCCACGCGCCCGTTGGCATCCCCAACTAAACGCAATCTGGCACGCTGTTTAACTTCTCGAAATGTCAGCCAATCGAGCTGGTGTTGATCAAGCAAGCTTTGTCGAACACCTGATTGAACGAGCGTTTTTCCCAGCTTTGCGAGGACTTTGTACTCTACCGCACTCGGCCCGATCATATCTAGGTCGTCCAGTCGTTTACTGAGCTGCTCCAAAAGAACGACAGGCGGCTCTTTTTGCTCCTTTGAAAGAATTGCAGCCCCAGACAACACCAACTCGCCTGCTTCCTGATCAGGTACATCTTCGCAACCATTTTCGGTTTCAATCTTCATGCCTCGATCCACCGCTGCAGCTCCTCGCAGGCAGTTTCCATCGCCGGGCGCAGCACGTCAATCGATGGCCTCACATAACGGCGCCCCGTGATCGACAATGGCGTATGGTTTAATAACCGGCCGACAATCTCCTCAAGAACACCAGCCTCCATGGCAACAGTCGCAAAAGTCCTTCGGTGCGCATGCGGGGACCACTTCATCTTACCCGGATTGGTAATGTGCCCGACGATAGACTTGGGTGACGGAAACACCCAATCACGGCTCAAGCCTTGAAGTGGTGCCAGAATCTCATGATGAATCTGAGTGATCGGTAAATCAAAGCTCCGGCCGTTTTTTTTCATTGGCAAGTGAAGGTAGCCCTCGTGGACGTTCTTCCACTCCAACGTCAAAGCCTCTATCTTGCGCAGCCCGGTGAACAGGAGCAATTCGTAGAAAACTCTGTGAATGGGATTGATGAGGACATCGACTGTTTCGCGCCATTCAGCCAGATCTTCAATGATGCGGCCGTCCGGTGTTTCTTCGTACCACTCAATTGCCAAGGTCGGGCACTCGGGCAGGTCATAGGTGCGCCGTGTGTGGTTCCAAATCGAACGGAATGAACGAAGCGTTTTGTTTGCTGAAACGGGCGTCGTTTTCCTGTAAACGTTACTGCTCTCAATCCTATTCTCCAACCCGCTGCACATTGGACGCAAAGCAGGGCTTAGTTCGTCAAGTGACGGTCTCACGTAACGTTGTCCGACGATCGACAACGGCGGGTGGTTCAGCAGCCGACCATTTTTGATCCTCGGCTTCACAACTGACCGGGTGGGCCAATTGAGTCGGGAGGATTTGGGTGTATTCCGTTTCTTGAACCGTCAAATTCATTACAATTGGATTTTCAACGCCCACAACTGTTTTCGATGTGCAGGTTATTACTTCACGTCAATCGGCACCCTAACGAGTACCGTTTTTCCGACACTTTGCACGTAACCCAAATCGTATGCGCCAGGCTCATCCGGTAGTCGCAGATCGGCCGGGCTGCCATGCTTGGTGTAGGTGTATCCCACCTGCTTATCCCCGCCGCGCGGGAAAATGGCGATGTAGTCGTTCTTGTCGTCCGGGCCTTCCCAGGTAACCTTGACCGTTCCACCGGCTGGCAATTCGGCCGGCGGTGTGACGCTGGCGGTAACTGCTGAAACGCTCACCGGCACCCGCACCAACACAGTATTGCCCTGGTTCTGGACATAACCCAGATCATAGTCTCCGGGTTTTGCCGGCAATCTCAAATCAACCGGATTTCCACGATTGGTGTAGGTGTAGGCTGCGTATTTGGCTTCGCCGCGCGGGAAAATGGCGATGTAGTCGTTCTTGTCGTCCGGACCTTCCCAGGTAACCTTGACCGTTCCACCGGCTGGCAATTCGGCTGGCGGTGTGACGCTGGCGGTGACTGCTGAAACACTCACCGGCACCCGCACCAACACAGTATTGCCCTGGTTCTGCACGTAGCCCAGATCATAGTCTCCGGGCTTCGCCGGCAATCTCAGATCGACCGGATTTCCACGATTGGTGTAGGTGTAGGCTGCGTATTTGGCTTCGCCGCGCGGGAAAATGGCGATGTAGTCGTTCTTGTCGTCCGGGCCCTCCCAGATAACCTTGACCGTTCCGCCTGCTGGCAATTCGGCTGGCGGTGTAACGCTGGCGGTGACTGCTGAAACGCTCACCGGCACCCGCACCAACACGGTGTTACCCTGGTTCTGGACATAGCCCAGATCGTAGTCTCCGGGTTTTGCCGGCAATCTCAGATCGACCGGATTTCCACGATTGGTGTAGGTGTAGGCCGCGTACTTGTCCTCGCCGCGAGGAAAAATGGCGATGTAGTCGTTCTTGTTGTCCGGGCCTTCCCAGGTAACCTTGACCGTTCCGCCTGCTGGCATTTCCGCTGGCGGTGTGACGCTGGCCGCTACAGCCTCAATTGAGATTGGCACAGACGCCAGAACCCGATTGGTCTGGTTCATCACATAGCGCAACTCATAATCGCCAGGATCGGCAGGAAGCTGAATTTCCAGCGGCGAGCCATGTTTTGTATAGGCGTAGGTTTCATATCCCTTCTCGCCTACCTCGGAAATTGCGATGAAGTCGTTCCTGTAGTCAGGCCCGGTCCAACGGACTTGGACGCGCCCGCCGGCTGGCATCGTCTCGGCTGGGACCACAGTAGCTACGACTTCGGTTACAGTTATTGACCGGGTTGCCAATATTTTGCTGCCCTTGTTCAACATGTAACGCAATTCATACTCGCCCGGCTCAGCAGGCATTTGCAGATCCAGCGGGCTGCCTTCTTTGGTGTACGAGTAGGTCTCGTAGCCTTTGGTGTTCAGTTTGGATACCGCGATGAAGTCATTCTTGGCATTCGGCCCGCTCCAACGCACCGGGATGTGCGAACCTGCAGCGGCACTGGCCATGGCCTCAATCGTGGCAGCAGGGCGAAACTCTGGCAAAACCACCGTGACCTTTTTGGTGACCTGCCCGACACCGAAGATTGCCTCAGCCGTGGCTTCATCCGAAGGCCGCATTACCTCAATCTGGTATTCACCAGGCGTGAGCGACACAGTGAAGCGATCAACGTTCATTGTGTCGCCGACCGACTGGTCGCCCTGCGTCAGATCCCATACCAATGCATCACCTATAACCGGCCCATTTTTGCCATCAGTCGCGACAAAGGTGATATCCACCGACACCGGTTCAGGTTCTGGCACGGGTGTAGCTTCAACAACGGCCGTCATGGCTTCGGCCAATTCGGCTGCGTTCGAGGCCGACAAAAAAGTACCACCGGTTTCTTCGGCCAGGCATTGCATCTGGCGCAATGCCTCCGTGTCCGTCACATCAAACCCGACGACATGTGCGGTGAAGTCCACACCGGCCTCTTCCAGCGCACGCGCCGCCGCACAAGGGTCGGGATCGCAGGTTTCGATCCCATCAGATACCAGAATGACAGTCGCCTTTTCTTCAGTATAGCGAAGCGCAAGAGCAGCTTGACGAACAGCATCAGTCATCGGGGTTTTACCCTTGGGCTTGATCCGGCTCACCGCATCCGCGATCCCAGATTTCGTACCGGCACCCGGCATCACGACGGTTTCGATATCGGTGCAATCGCCCTTGCGGCGATGCCCGTATATCGTAAGCCCCAACTCCATGTCTGTGGGCAGAGTTTCCAAGAGGTCGCGCACAACCCCCTGCGCGATACTTATTTTTGCTTCGCCCTCAATCTGGCCCCACATCGATCCGGAGCCATCCATAACCAGTATAGCGCGAGAGCGCTCTTGAGCTTGAACAGTTAGCGGTGCCAAGAAGAGTAAGAAAAGAAAAATAAAACGCATGTCGCCTCCAAAGAAATTTTCGGGCTCGGGCCACCCTGCCAATTTGTTGGCATTTTGGCAATCTAGCGAGCCTGATCAACCGGTCCCCGTTTATCGAACATGTCCACGATCTGAATGAAACTGCGCAGCATCCGGCAACTAGGTTCGATCTGCTATCCAGCTCTGAGCATTTTCCCCCAGCTTGCTGAATTTGGCCGAAGCCCCTTCTAGTTTCGCCACCCAATCCGGGTTTGGCTCTTGCCCCTCGGTAACCTTGAAAAAAGCCTGTAAAAGACACGCGATGGCAAACGGTTCGATCAGCGCCGCTTTGATTGCCCAAGCAAATAGTATGGCAAACACGAACCCGCCAGCCGACCAAGCGCCGGGAATGGCGTAAACCACGGCCCCGGCCGGAGCGAGCATTAGCAGAAAAACGACGAAGGTAAGCGCATATGTGATCAATGCAATCCAAGCAGCATTGGCAATCATCGGCTTGGCGTTTTGGCCGTATAACACAAGCGCATCGCGGCTGGCCTCCCAGGGGTTTTCGGCACGAATACGCATCGAATGGGCCAGAATGACTTCGTCGATTAGACCGACTGCGACCTTGAGAAAGGCGCGTACCACTCGCATCAAACCGTCCAAGGCAGGTATCGGTAACAGGGAAGCAATCCCCTCAACCAAACCAGTGATTGCGCGGATCACGCCCTTAACCAACTGGTCAATTGCAAACAACACATTGGCTTGACCAAAGCGCTGCTTGACGATGTCCTGAGCAAAACTGATTTGACCCTTGCCAGCGGGCAGGTCGCGACCATCCAGCAGCTCGACCATCACCGCGACATGCCCAGCCTTAACCATGTAAAGAATATACTCACGCAGGAAATACAGAATAGCAGCAGTGGTACCAAATCCAATGGCGCCCCCCCAGAACGTGGCACCTGCCCGGAACTCCTCGTCCCCAAAAGCGCCTATTCCCCAGCCAATTCCGGCCCCGGTGCCAGTAACCAGAACATAAGCCACGGCTATGGCAAAATAGACGATGGCGCGAAAAGCGACGAACGGCGCTGTTTTACGCATCAACGACATCGATGTGGAAACCGAGAAATCTGCCATAGTACCCCCATCCTTCATTCCGAATTGAAAACAGATGTATCACAAGGGCCTTCAACCGAGAAGCTGCAGCCCTGCAAGCTGGTTCTTGGTAAGAAATAGATCCAGCCCAGTGACTCCGGAATTAAGCATTAGAGCGATCGCCCAAACCGTCAGGCAAGTCGGGCTTGGAACTCGTCGCACACAGTGCTCATTGCTGGCCTCAGCGCGTCTAGACTCGGTCTCACATAACGCTGCCCTGTGATCGATAGCGGCGTGTGGTTCAGCAGCCGACCTACGATCTCTTCGAGAATACCCGCCTCCATGGCAACGGTCGCGAAGGTGCGGCGATGTGCATGTGGTGACCACATGATCTTTTGCGGTCCCGTCACATAACCCGACGTGGATTTCGGCGATGGAAACACCCACTGGCGGCTCAATCCACGCAGGGGTGCCAGGATCTCGTGATGGAGCTGCAGAATTGGTAGATCAAAACTTCGACCATTCTTGGTCATCGGAAGATGGATGCGGTCCTCGTGGATGTTCTTCCATTCCAGCGTTAGGGCCTCGGTCTTGCGCAGCCCCGTAAACAGGATGAGTTCATAGAACACCTTGTGGATCGGATTGTGCAAACCATCCACCACCTTGCGCCACTCCACCAGGTCTTCGATGATCTGACCGCTTGGCTGTTCTTCGTACCACTCAATTGCCATCGTCGGGCTTTCCGGCAGATCATGAACACGGCGCGCGTGGTTCCAGACAGTGCGAAAATACTTAAGCGTATGGTTGGCCGCAGATGGGCGCTTGGCCATTGACCTGTGTCGCTCCACCACCATCGCCTTGGTGATCTCATCAAGCGGCAATCGCATCCAGTCTTTCAGATGCAGGTCGAATTGCTGGCGCAGGCCTGATCGGTGCGCATCGGACCTGAGCTTCGGTCTGGCAAGGTAGGCTTCCATCGCGTCTTCCAGAGAAGGTGCCCCGATCTGGATGTGCTTGCCAGCCCCCCTGCCCCACTCCAAGGCAAACCCCAAAGCCGTCTGCCGTGCTGCAGCCGCAGAGATCACTGGAAAGCGTCCGATCAGGACGCGCTTGGTCTGCCCGCCCACGTCTTTCTGGAAATACCAGGTCTTGGCCTTCTTTCCAACGAAGAGAACAAGCCCCTTCACTTCACTGTCCCAATGCTTCTCTGTCCCGTTTTTTGTCTGCGGAACCTTACGTGCGTAGGTCTCTGTGAGCTTCGGCATTTTGTCTGCTTTTTGTAGGTAACTACATGCAATTAGGTGATACTGGGTGCAACCAGATGCAAAACATTATTCAATTAAATGAAACTCTTGGCAAGTAGATGATAGTCAGTGCAACTCATCTACTTTGCTTGGAAGGCTAAGGTCTTACCACTACACAACGCCCGCTCAACAGATTCACTGCATATTTCATTGAAATTTTGAGGTCAAGGTCACTGCGCAACGCATAGACCAGAAATAACTCTAGCCTCCGCTTCCGGCCCTTTGCTGTCATTCGTCCAAGGTGCAGCGAATGGCCGCGAAGAGCCCAAAGCACCGAATGCTGCGGTTTGCACCAAAGTCTGAAGACCGTAGCAATTCGACCAATCGAAGAATTCCTTGGCGGTTGTCCGGTGTTGGATTGGACGGGTTTGCGTGTTTTTCAAAAGTTTGACAGGCTTCGTGTGCACTGAATTTGCAACCCTTGATCACCTTATGGCGTATTGTATCGGGTGTCCTGCGGTCATTTCGTTTTGATTGGCACTTGAACAGACACGCGGTGCCAAAGGTTGTCGCCGCGCCTTCTTTGGCTACCGCAGCATTGTTACCAGCACAACAAACGGGAGTCCCAGCGGGATTGGTTGTGGAGGAGGCATTGTGTATGTCATAGCAGCATCCAACACTTGCCCGGATCCGCTCCCAAGCTGCAACCCACAAGGCCTGATCAGCGGAAAGCTGGAGAATTCTGCATTCGTCGCCAAGGCAAGACGACATGCCAGAAGCGGACATACATGCTCGAAAAGATTTGGAAGTTTGGAGAACAGTCATACTGTCTCGGGATTCAAAAAAAGCATGAGTTCCGCCGTCCTTTTCGGCGAGCCGCCCAAAACTGACTTAACAAACGCGCTGACAATTGCATCCTTCTTCGTGTCCGGCCACGTACTGACGGTTCCACTCGCCGTCCGAGGTCTTGTAGGACCGGGAGATATCTACGGAATAGAACCCGTCAGCCGTTCCGCAAGACAGGGAGTTGTGATCGACACAACTGCAAAAGCAGATTGTCACTGTTAAGCACACAGGTTGGGGCGCTCCCTGCCAATAAGCGCATGATTACCACATGGACAAACCCGGCCGGATAGGTCTGTCCGCCCTAAAAAACAAGTTGCCGCCAAATGCCGATAAAGCATTTTCGCTGCCCGATCGACAGAACACATCGGTGATGTCAGCTCACACCAATGAACTTTTGAAAGCGTGAAAAAGGGATTGAGTGCAGCCTCTAATTCAACCACTTTGGGCAGCATGAATCATGGCACAAATCCCAAACCGATAAAGCGGCTGAAGCTTCGCGCTATCCCGTCCGGCATGTTTTCAAATGTCAACGAGGTGATAGAACACGCACGCCTCGCAGAACGTGATGGCTACACGTTCTTCATCGACTGGTCGATGTCGTGCTACCGTGACCCCGACAAAGATGGCGACCCCTGGGAGTATTACTTTGAACCGAGCTTTGCAGGCGTCGCGCCGAATCCGGCGGCTGACACTCTGACCAGTGGGGTGCCCGTTGCCTGTACGCGAGACAACATTATCACGCCACGGCTTGAGGACGGTAACTGCAACCCTCTGCTCCTGCCTCGTGACCGGGTGTGTGCTTCGCGTCTGCTGCATACTTACGTTCGCCCAAAGCAATACATCAATGACGCCGTAGCAGCGTTTCGCACAGCTAATTGGCGTGAAGAGATGATTGGGCTGCATATCCGTGGTCCCGGTCGACTTCATGGCGGCGCCGAAGAATTGCGCAAGGCACTTGGCGCGGACGGTGCGGTTCCCTTTGAGCCCTATTTTGAACAGGCAGATCGCATATTGAATTTGATGCCGGATGCAGGGATTTTTGTCTGCTCAGACAGCGAACCTGTGGTTCAAAGTGTTCGAGACCGCTATGGCGACCGTGTAGTGGATTACCCGGCTGTACGGAGCACGTTTGGCGAAATGCATGCCGGCCACGCAGAGAATAAAGGCCAGAGCTTTCCGCCATATCGTCTTGGCTTGGACATGCTGATTGAGGCCCTATTGCTCGCGGAGTCGGATGTCTTCATCCACGGAAACTCCAATGTCGCGAACTTTGTTCTATCCTGTGATCCCTACCTGCTGCACGTTTACGTACAGGCGTAACGCCGTCATGTTTCCGATGCCGCCGATCAGAATCGTCATGTCTACAAGCCGCTTTTGCCTTGCGGGTCGGTGGATCCGTTCATGCCGGTCCTTCACGATAATCGAGAGAAACATCCTATGAAAAAAACAGCGCTTGTCTGCGGTGCGGGCGGCTTTATCGGTGGACATCTCGTCAAACGGCTCAAGAACGATGGGTTTTGGGTCCGGGGGGTGGACATCAAAGAGCATGAACATGCCAAAACGCAGGCCGATGAATTCATCGTAGGCGATCTTCGGGATCAGGCTTTGGTTACAACGGTTCTTGATCGAGGCTTTGATGAGGTCTACCAGCTGGCCGCCGACATGGGTGGCGCAGGGTATCTCTTTACCGGAGAAAACGACGCCAACGTGATGCACAATTCGATGCAGATTAACCTCAATGTCTTGGATGCGGGCCGTCGCTGTGGTGTGAAACGGCTGTTTTATGCGTCCTCTGCCTGCGTCTACCCTGAATACAATCAAGAAGATCCAGACAATCCGAACTGCGCTGAAGACACAGTGTATCCCGCCAACCCAGACAGTGAATACGGGTGGGAGAAGCTGTTTTCCGAACGGCTCTACATGGCGTTCAACCGAAACTACGGTATGCAATGCAGTGTTGCCCGCTATCACAACATCTACGGTCTTGAAGGCACGTGGACTGGTGGAAAGGAAAAGGTTCCAGCGGCGCTTTGCCGAAAGGTTGCCTCCGCCGCGCCGGGCAGCGAAATCGAGGTCTGGGGCGATGGGCTTCAATCCCGGTCGTTCCTCTTTGTCGATGACTGCATAGAGGCGACTGTGAGTCTGCTGAGATCCGATTTTCAGGGGCCCGTGAACATTGGGTCAGAGGAGATGATTTCGATCAACGATCTGGCAAAATTGATCATAGAGATTTCGGGAAAAGATATCAGCATCAATAATGTCCCCGGCCCAGAAGGTGTCCGGGGGCGGAACTCTGATAACCGCCTGATTGCAGACAAGCTCGATTGGCAACCGCGCTACACCCTGCGTGAGGGTATCGAGAAGACGTTCACCTGGATCCAGAATCAACACTTGTCCTTGAGCAAGTAGTGACACAATCGCTCGTAGCGGCGGGTTCATCCGAAAAACCATATCGAAGGTGCCGCTTGGTGACATGTTCTTGCCGGGCAGATTTGTGCTCGTGTATTCCAGTCAGACACGAACCGACGCAGTGGCTTTTTTCGATACATTTGATTTCAGAGCTGGCCCCAGACCTCGATCCGATCGCGTAGTAAAACGTCTTGTGTCGGCAGGAGCACTTGCCGGCGAGCCGTGCCTCTTCATCTACAATAACGGTCATTCAGGCGAAGGGCTTGGATGGCCGTTTTGTCCGCATAGCAGTTGTTGGAACTGGCCGCAGCGAATGGCGGCATCGAGCCCAACCTACTCATTGGTGATCTTCGCAGAATTTGTCTCGAGCGGTCGGAAGTTAACCATCGCTGCAGATACAGTCTGCTATGACCATTTATTCGAAGCAGAAGTTCGCATCAGACGATGCCGATACATGTTAGGCCACTAAATTCATCATGGTGTATCGGATTGAGTACCCCAAAAAAGCGATGGAGAGCATATTGGCCTTGCCTGCTTTTCATTTCGCTTCAAGGGGACAATGTTCAACGCGGCAGTGCTGTTTCATCCCTTTGCTTCCTTTGACGCAGGGTTACTGAAGCCACCATAACGGCGGCCAAGATGAGGAATCCCGCGGATATCGGCTTTTCGAGGAAAACCATCAGACTGCCATTTGAGCCGATAAGCGCCTGTCGCAGCGCCTCTTCAAGGGGCGAGGTCAGGATGAATGCGATCAGATGTGGGGCGATCGGTACCGAAAACAAACGCAGCACATAGCCAAGCACCCCGGCACCGAACATGACATAGACGTCAAAAATGTTGCTGCGCACGGAGTAGCTGCCCGCAACACACATCACCAGGATGATTGGAAAGAGAATGTTCTTGGGAACCCGCAAGACATGTGTGATCGGTTTGATGGCAAAGCTGGCGATGATTGCAAGAAACACCAGTGCCACGAACAAGATCAGATAGATGGAATAGACGACTTCGGGATGAAAGGTAGAGATCATCGGGCCGGGGGTAACACCCTGAATCAACAGCGCCCCAAGCAGAATCGCCGTCGGCGGGTCACCGGGAATTGCAAGTGCAAGCAGTGGAATCATGGCCGAACCGGTCACGGCGTTATTGGCCGATTCTGCTGAATAATTGCTCTCAGGATTGGGCAAAAGATGACTCGCGATCAGCCTCGTAAGCTTAATGCGGCGGCAATCGTGGCTTGACCAAGGGATATTCCACCGTCGTTTACCGGAAATAGCTGCGAAGACAGGACGTCAAACTCCAACATACGCAATCGATCTGTTATCGCCTCGGACAGCAAGCGGTTCTGAAACACGCCCCCTGTCAAAACGACTGGCAATTTGCCATGAGTTTTCGATTGCTCCACGACCCCTGAACAGACGGCGGAGGCAATCGTGTTATGAACTCGACGGGCAATGCGCGACAAAGGCACATTCGCTTTCAGGTCAGATAAAACCCCGGTCCACAATCCGGCCCAATGGATCATGGCCCCATTTTCAACCGAGTATCCCCCAGGTTCGGATGGTTCGGATTCGGCCAGGTTTTGTAATGCCATCGCGGCTTGGCCCTCAAACCTGATTTCGTCATGGCAAACGCCCAAGGCCGCGGCGACCGCGTCAAAGAGCCGCCCAGCCGATGACGCCAACGGAGCGTTGACATGGCGTACGATCATCTGAGCAACCATGTCCACAGGCTTGGCCTCTAGGCGGGTCAACACAGGCAGTGCGCCAAACTGTGTGTTGATATCATGCAGAGCGTTTGGACCGAATGCCTCCAGCAGGTGCGCCAACAGGTTGCGCCACGGCTGCTGGCTGGCCTTTTCGCCTCCCGGCAAAGCCACAGGCACAAAATGAGCAAGACGCTTGAACCCACGAAAATCGGCCAGCATGATCTCACCGCCCCAAAGCGTCTCATCTTCGCCAAAGCCGAGCCCATCAAGGACCACTCCCAACACGGGTGGTGTATCGGGGCCGTAACCATGTTCGGCCAGCGTCGCGGCGATATGGGCGTGGTGATGCTGCACTTCGACTATGGGCAGATCATTTTGTGCCGCGTGATCCCGACCCCACCGGCTTGCGAAGTAGCCAGGGTGCGCGTCAACAGCGATTGTTTCGGGGGAAACGTCGTGTGTTTCGCAATAAAGGGCCAAGCTGTGTTGAAACTCTCGATGAGTACGGTCGTTTTCCATATCCCCCATGTGCTGTGAAACTATGGCTTGCCCATCTTTCATCAGGCAAAATGTGTTCTTCAGGTCGGCCCCACAGGCCAGAATTGGGCGGTGTTGCGCAAATCCCGCGTGCAGGCGCAGGGGTGAAGGGGCATACCCACGCGCCCTTCGCAGAATTTGGGTCTGACCTGAGACCATCTGCACAACGGAATCGTCCAATCGGTTGACGATCTCGCGATCATGCAAAAGCCACGCATCGGCTATTGCCGCCAATCGGCCCAACGCTGCATCATTGTCGCTGACTTGTGGCTCGCCCGACAGGTTACCTGATGTCATGACCAGTGGCACGTCGAGGTGCTGCAACAACAAGTGATGTAGCGGTGTATTGGGCAACATGAAGCCCAGGCGGTTTTGGTCGGGCGCTATCTCCGAAGGTAGTGCAGTACCGGCACGCACAGGCAGCAATACGATCGGAGCAGCCGCACTGGTCAACGCGGCGGTGGCGACCGCGCTCAAATGAGTGTGGGCTTCGATCTGGGCCAGATCGCGTGCCATTAGGGCAAACGGCTTGGCCGCGCGTTGCTTGCGCTGGCGCAGTGTGGTGACAGCGGCCGCGTTAGTTGCGTCACAAGCAAGTTGAAAACCACCAAGTCCCTTGATTGCGAGAATATTTCCTTCTCTCAGTTGCTTTGCTGCCTGTTCCAGGGCGTCGCCCGGCAGCTCCTGCCCGTCTGGATCGACGAGGGTCAGCCTGGGGCCGCATTGCGGGCAGGCATTGGGCTGGGCGTGAAAGCGGCGGTTGGCAGGGTCGTCGTATTCGCGTTGGCAGTCCTTGCACATCTTAAAGACAGACATCGCGGTATTGGCGCGGTCATATGGGATAGCCTGGGTGATCGACAGGCGCGGGCCGCAATTCGTACAATTGGTAAAGGCGTACCCGAACCGGCGGTTCTTTGGGTCGTTGATATCATTCAGGCAATCCGGGCACGTAGTCGCGTCAGGAACAATTCCGGTGCGCACGGTACCCGACGTGCTGGTGACAATCGAAAACCCATCCCATTCCTGGGCAGAGCATTCCACTATTTCGACGGCATCTATCCGAGACAAAGGCGGCGCGGTTTGCTTCAAACCATCAAGGAAGGATGCAAGCTGATCGTGAGAACTGATCAGATGAATCAAAACCCCTTCACCATCGTTGAGAACTTCGCCATGCAACCCGGACTCTGTGGCCAGGCGCCAAACTGCGGGGCGAAATCCAACCCCTTGCACCAGCCCGCGCACACGCACCTGCCACCCCTGAGGATTGCGCTCGCCCATCAATGCACCGTGCAAACCATGCAAGGATCAAACGAGCGCACGATATGCTGCACCGTTACCGGCCCGGTTTCGCCGTTCTGCACCTCTGCTCCAACCAGCGCCATTTCCAACGGCCCGGGCTGCCCGGCCTGATCGCGTGGTGAAAAATTCCAGGTTGTCGGAGCAATAATCTGATAGTTGGCGATTTTGCCGTCCTCGATGGTCAGCCAATGCCCCAATGCACCGCGTGCGGCTTCGACCAGCCCGGCGCCTGTGGAGTTATCGGGCATGCTCGCATGGGTCATGAAAGAATCCTGTGTTCGGATGTCGTTCAGCCAGTTTTCCATCGTCGGCACCAGCAGTGCTATTTCGAGGAACCGGGCGAGAATACGCGCCTCGACATTTCCCCCGGTTTTCACCAGATCGCGCGCCAAAGGATGGCCGGCAACCACCTGACGGGACAATGCCCCAACTTCGGCAGGCTTGCCCTCGAGCCGGGGCGCCTTGCACCAGCTATAACCGTCAGCCATCTCGGGATCGGTTTCTGTGACGCCATCAAAGGGATGTAACGCTGCGTCTGGCCCATTCATCCACGCGTGGCTCAGATCCTCGGTAATCAGCCCGCTATTGAGCTGACGATTTTGACCGCCGAGGTACAGTCCCCGCCCAAACAGATGCGTGGTTCCATGACGATAGGCGCCAAAACTTAGAAAGCGGTCCGTTGCACCGCCCAAGCAGTTCAGACCCAGCCCGTGTGACAGGTCGATGAAGCGAAACAGATCGCTGTGCGTGGGCCCTTGCTGATCGACCAGTGCCAATAGTTCATCCCGGCTGGTCAAAGCCGAGAAGGCCTGCAAATCAATTCCGATCACCTCGCGCTCCAGGAACCGGCGAAAATTTCGAAGTAAGGCCAACAGACGGCGCAACTCGTGCTCGGCCACTGTTTTGGTCACCCCGCCCGGCTGAACGGCCAGCGTGTGAGGCCATTTGCCCGCCAAAAGCCCGACAATGTGAAAAAACTCGGCGCGGCGTGGCAATACGTCCTGGGCGGCGCTGCCTTTCATCGCGGCAAAGCGGTCGGACACATCAACGTACCATGGCTGATCCACATAAACCGTCCGGGCGAAATCAGGCATGAAGAACATGTAAAAATGGGTCAAGTGGTCGGCGATATTTTCAGCGGCGTGCACGATGTTGGTCACAAGCTGCCCGTTTGGGGTCGGCAGCAGGCCCTGTGCTTCCCCCAGGGCTTCTGCCGCCGCGATAGACTGGCTAACCGAGCAAATGCCGCAGATCCGGGGTACGATCACCAAGGCATCGCGAGGGTCTTTGCCGCGCAGCATCTCTTCAAAACCGCGATACAGCGGTGAGACAACTTCCGCGCGGGTCACCACCTGGTTTGCAATATCCAGCTTGACCTCGAGATCGCCTTCGACCCGGTTGAATGGACCAACGACAAGGCGGCTCATGATTTGCTCCTCCTCGACTTGTGACGGTCAGGATAGACCCGCAGACGGTCAGAGGATGCATTTTCGCGCAATCGGCGCGGTGTGGCGGCTTTAGACAGTGAGGCCAGTGCAACAAACCACGCTTTGGGCATATCTGTGGGCAGGCCCACAGGGATGCCGGCAATCTTTGGCGTTTCGACGAAAGGATGGCCGGGGTCTTCGAACCCCGGTTCGGTGCAGGCAATACACGGGTAACCGCCCGAGATGCAGGACCCCGATCCGTTCCACGCCCTTGTATTGCAATCCCCTCCGGCCTGTGTGCCCTTGCAGCCGAGATTCTCCATCATGCATCCGACTTCGCACAGCTTTGCGGCGCTGGCTTTGTATTCATAGAATTCATTGCGCGAGCAACCGTGGTGAACCAGCTTGCCGGAAATCGCGTGCGGCCGTCCGACAGTATCCAGATCGTCAGCCACCATGGCGCACGCACTCATTTGTGACAACGTTTCAGTCACCCAGTCAGGATGCACCGGGCAACCGGGAATATTGACCACAGGCAGGCCGCCGCGGGCACGAAACCCGCTACCCAGAAATCCGCCCGCGGTCTCGCCGTCAAAAGCCAAACCTATGGCCTCGGTCGGATTGCCGCCGGATGCGGTGATGCCACCGAATGCCGCGCAGCTGCCCACCGCAACCACGTGATCTGCTCGTTCGGCAAGCGCTCCGATCACATCCTGCATCGGCGCATCTCTTGCCGCCATCATGTGATAGCGCCCGGTGCCTTTCGGGCCGGTCACGACAGCCCCCTCGAGACACAGGATATCCAGTGTGGTGTGCCCTGACAGGATGTCGTCAATAATGCGGTGGACCTCGTCTCCGCTCTCAACGCTCAACGACGGGTGCCAAAGCACATTGATCCCCGCTGTTTCGAAAACGGTGATCACGTCGGGCCCCTCGGCGCAAAGCAACGACAAGGTGCATCCACCGCAGCCGCCCGATTGCAGCCACAGCAGATTGCGCCCATTTCCATCAGTGCTCATGGCGTTTCCTCGGCGGGAAGGCCCGGCAGTACCAGCCGAAAGCACGCTCCTTCTGCACCATTCATTTCCGCGCTTAGCCGACCGCCCAGTTCGTCGGCCATGCGGTAACTCACATACAGCCCCAGTCCGGTGCCCTGACCGATTGGCTTGGTAGTGAAAAACGGCTCGAACACCTGGTCCAGCGCTCCTGCGTCGATGCCCGGTCCGTTGTCGCGCACCAGAATGGTAACTTGATCACCGCCATCCTCCACTGTCACCTGAATACGCGCAGCGGATGTGCCTGACACAGCATCGAGCGCGTTTTGCAACAAGTTGACCAGTATCTGATGGATATGCCCCTTTTTCGCGGCCACCTTCAAGCTGGCTGGGCAAGTAATTTTAACCTCTGGTTTGTCTCGTGCGCCACGCAGCACCCAATTGACAGCGGTGCGGATAATCGGCTCAAGAACAAATTCTTCCGAAGGTTCAACCTGGTTGCCGGAAAACCGGCGCAAGTCCTGGACAATGTCGCTCACCCGCTCCGCACCCTCAAGCGTGCCTTCGACAAGCGGCAGAATGTCTTTTTCAATCCGATCAATCTGTAACTCATGGCGCAAACCCGACAATTCGTCGGGGCCAATGCCCGAGTTTATGGCCGCAAAATAGCGGGTGATTTTCTCTCCATAGGTCCTCAGCGCATGCATGTTGCCGAAAATGAAGCTGATCGGGTTGTTCAACTCGTGTGCAACGCCCGCAACAAGCCGCCCCAATGCCGCCATTTTTTCCGAGCTTACAAGATGCCGCTGCGCCTTTTCGAATTTGCGCAATGCCTCGT
Organism: Aliisedimentitalea sp. MJ-SS2; assembly: GCF_032586155.1. Classification (NCBI taxonomy): domain Bacteria; kingdom Pseudomonadati; phylum Pseudomonadota; class Alphaproteobacteria; order Rhodobacterales; family Roseobacteraceae; genus Aliisedimentitalea; species Aliisedimentitalea sp. MJ-SS2. The sequence continues at coordinate 468,018 of NZ_JAWHTC010000005.1, read as the reverse complement.
CCAACTCGCGGTAGGCACGCTGCAATTCGCCAACCGGGCGGCCGATCAGCACCAGTCCCGCTGGTTTGCCCTTGCTATCATGGCGGATCGAGCAATTGAGCGAAAGCGGGATCGGCTCTTTTTGTTTGCGCAGCAGCACCTCGCAGTCATGGAAACTCTCATTTGCGCGAAGATGCCGGTGAAACCGTTCCTGAATTTCGGTGTCGCGCCCCTTGAGAACCTCGGTCAGCGGCTGGCCGATCAACATGTCCGGGCCCAGCCCGGTAAGGCGCAACAGCGCATCATTGACCTGCTGAATATGCCCGTCGGTGTCGCACACGATAAGCAGGTCCGTCATTGAACTTACAACCGAGCTGATGAACTCCTGCGCGCTTTCCAGCTCGGCGTTCTTCTCTTCCAGTGCTATCTGCGATTCAACCAGTTCGCCATAGACCCGATCCATTTGTCGGATCACCTCGACCCACGTATCCTCACCCTGCGAAGTCAGATCAAACCGATCGTCTCCATGCAGGCGTGAGATCAGCGTACCTTCGCCGTCCGGAATGGGAGTCTCGGTTTCTTTCATTCGATCCAAATCATATACCCGACACTATGGGTTTTTACTGCGACGGAGCTTTTTCTTGCTCCAATTGGTAGCGTTCAAGTTTACCGCGTAAACCGACCCGCGATAGGCCCAATTCGCGCGAAGCCTTGCTTTTGTTCCAACGGTGCCGGATCAGGCTCTCGCGCAGGATTTTCACCTCAATGGCTTCTACCCGCTCTTTCAGTGTGCCAATCCCGGCACCCAGCAAGGTCAAATCATCGGCTTCATCCGGAGACGCCGACATCAAAACCTTGGGCGACAATAGATCGGCACCCAAAAGCTCGTTCTCCGTACCCATCACGAGCATGCGTTCGATCTCGTTTTGCATTTCCCGTACATTACCCGGCCAGCAATAGCGTTTCATGCAAGAGATTGCTTCCGTCGTAAGGCCCGATACCTCTTTGCCAATACCTGCCACCGCTTGCTTCAGAAGATAGTTGGCCAAAAGCGGAATATCCTCGCGCCGTTCACGCAACGAAGGCAACTGGACTGTCACACCGGCAAGCAGGAAAAACAGATCTTGGCGGAACCTCCCTTCCGCTACTTCGACTTCGAGGTCCTTGTAGGAGCTGGCCAATACCCGGATGTCGGTTTTTCGTGTTTGTGTAGATCCTATCTGGCGGATTTCACCATCTTGCAAAACACGCAGCAGTTTAACCTGAAACGCCGGTGAAATATCGCAGATTTCATCCAGCAGGATGGTGCCACCCTGGTTGCGTTCAAACAGACCGGTGTAATCTTGCACCGCACCGAGCAAAGCGCCTTTCTTGTGACCGAACAATTCGCTTTCCAGCACTTCCGGCAGGACCGAACCGCATTTTTGAACCGCAAAAGGCCGGTTCCAGCGCAGCGAATTGTAATGAATGGCGCGCGCGGCCAGTTCCTTGCCTGTACCGCCGTCGCCGGTGATCAGAACCGAAAGATCATAAGGTGCCACCTGGCTAAGCGTGTTGCAGACCGCGTTCATCGGACTGGTCTTGCTGCGCACGATCCCATCATCAAAATCATACTTGTCACGCAGCTTTTGCCGCCTGTCGCTGACCTTTTTCTTGGCGGCCCTTTCAGACACGCGCAATTCGATCGCCAACAGCTCGTTCTGTCGCTGCAACTCAAACATCGACACCGCATTTCGCAGGGTGATAATCAGCTTTTCAGGATGCCATGGTTTGGTGACATAGTGATAAATACCCGCGTCGTTTAGCCCTGAGATGATGTCTTCGGCATCCGTGTAGCCTGAAATAACGATGCGGATCACATCGGGCCATTTTTCACGCACTTCTATTAGGAATTCGACGCCCGATTTATCCGGCATACGTTGATCGCACAGGATAATCTGAACCCAATGATCAGCCAGGATTTGCTCGGCTTCCGTAGTGTTCGCGGCAATCTGAACATCGAACTCGTCGGCCAAATTGCGCTCCAGTGCTTCCAGTGAACGAACTTCGTCGTCAACGATCAGGATAGTGGGCTTGCTCACATTCATGATGCTCTCCGATCGGGTTGTTGCCAGGATTTGTCGCGGTGCCGCGCCAGTGTCACCGGCGTGCGTGACTTGAAGGTTTTGTGCACGAAATCATAGCGTGCGATGTGATAAGAGGTGTCAAAGCCGAAGAAGTTGCGCCGCATGCGCGCCAGTTCCTCGTTTCGATAAGCCAAGAGCGGTTTCTTTCGCTCGTCTTCCTTCCGCTGGTCAGACTTGGCGTGCAGCTTGTCCGCAAGCTCCGGCGCGCTGGCCAATTTCTCGGCACGCCGGGCGACCCTGGCGTCGAAATCGGCTTTACCCTTGGCGAACACTGCATCGGCCAGCCCAAGCGACAACGCTTCCTTTGCCGACATCGGCAGGCGTTGCTGGGTGATCCTTCTCGCATTTTCTTCACCACAGTGGCGCGGCAGCAGATAGGTCCAGAACTCGGATCCATAAAGGTTGCCCATATCCTTGTAGTGCGGATTCACTATAACCGGCCCGCGCATCCACAACAGATCACAGGCCCGTGCCAAAAACACCCCGCCTGCGCCGGAATTGCCGCCCATGGCTGCAATTGTCAGATGGCTTTCGGTGCGAATAACCGCCTCGGCCAGATCGTCGATGGCATTAATATTGCGCCAGCTTTCCTCGGCGGCGTTATCTGCTGCCTCGATGAGATTCAGATGAATTCCGTTGGACCAGAAATCGCAGCCCCCCGCCAAGACCAGCACCTTTGTCGGCCGTGTCAGCGCCCTTTCATAAGCGGCAAGCAAGCGCTGGCACTGTTCGCTCGACATCGCGCCATTGTAGAAATCAAACTGCAGCGTGCCCACCGGTCCGCGTTCCACATACTTGATTTCACGATACCCATGGTCCGAGTCGACGGGCACCTCCGGAACTTCCGACAAACCGCCGGTCAAAACGCGGGTCGCGGGGAGTTTGAAGGTCGCCTCGCCCTTGGGATCGCGCGCGTGCCCGATCCAAACGGCACCGTCTTTTGTACCAACACAAATCGCCGGGCCCGAAGTGGCCACCACTTCACCCGGCTCGCCTGTCATCCCACAAGCCGGGCGGGCGTCATGCAAATAAACCGATTTTCCCGCAATGCCGCTCAGCACACCAGGCACGCCATCGCTGCTTTGGATCTTGCGCATAACGTCGCCGGACCTGTCATTCGCCCAATCGATCCTACGGTCGTCCTGAACCATGGCGGGGCGTAATCGACCGGTTACATCAGATGCGGAGGAATCCAGAGGGCGCGGCGTGAAACCCGGTGTTTGAATGCCGTCGATGGCATTGCGCACAGCTACAAGTGCTGCGTCAGTCAGTTCATTGCGATAGATGCTGGACTTGCACGCCGTGCGCATTGGGAAACTCGCACTGGCCCAAATTGGGCCTGCGTCCATTTCCGCCTCGGCCTGCAAAACGGTAACCCCCCAGCTCTCCTCGCCCTCAAGGATCGCCCAGTCCAACGCCGACGGTCCCCGATCCCCGATTACACCGGGATGCACGACCAAACAGAGATGGTTTTGCCAAATGTCTGCAGGGATCGCTCGTTTCAAAAACGGTGCCAGGATCACATCAGGGGCGAATAATTCAACTGCTTCACGCAGTGTGTCGTCGTTAATGTCAAACTCAACCGTGACCACGTGACCTTCGTCCCGCAACTCCACAAACAAGCGTTGCGACAGGGAATTGAAGCCATGCACCAGGAGCAGTATTCGCATCAATACCCCCCCCAGACCGCCGGGCCACTGGCGGCCATCACACTTGCGCCCACGACCATCGCAGCACCTGCAAGAGTGTATTGCACGCCCCGAAAAATCCGCCCAGCCGCGCGTTCAGCCTGTTGCAGAGGCCAGGACATCGCCAGGGTCAATGCCGCCATGCCAAGGGTCGAGCCGAAGCCGAATGCAACAACGTAGCCCAGGGTCGCCACAATGCTTTGGGTTGCCGCCGCCATCGCAACAAGCGCCGCCGATCCGGCAAGACCATGGATCATTCCAACCAGATAAGAGCGTCGCGAAAATGGTGAAGCATGATCGTGATCATGGGCATCATTCGTGTGTGGTTGGTCCGCATCGTGGTGAGAGTGGGCATGAAAATGGCGCGACCCGTTGGCGTGATCATGCACATGGATATGCACCTGGGTCCGGTAGAGCTTGAGCAACACGCCAACTCCCATCGTCACGAGCATGACACCAACGGCAAATTCCAGCCCCGACGCCACCCGCGCGCTCAGCACAAGCCCCAACAACACAACCGGCATGCTCATCAACAACAGTGTTGTCGTATGCCCAAGCCCCCACGAGGCCCCAAGCCACGCCATTCGCCGGCGCGATGACGTTTTGCGCGCTGCCAAAGCCCCCACCGCAGCCAGATGATCCGCTTCCAGCGCGTGCGCCATACCGACCGTCAGACCAAGGATGAGATACGCCAACATCGCTTGTCCCTAACAGATCCGAGGCAACTGTTCGCCAGCCAGCCAGTCAACGATCCGGGTGCCACCGAATCCGGTTTCCATGGTTACAAACCCTAGGTCATCCGCGATGACTTGACCGATGATCGCGGCTTCGGCTCCTTGCGCATGGCTCTGCATAACGGCAAGCAACTTTTCGGCCTTCTCTGTCGGGCAGATCGCCACCAGCTTGCCTTCGTTGGCAACATAAAGCGGATCGAGCCCCAATAATTCGCAGGCTGCGTCCACCTCAGGTCGCAACGGGATGCTGTCTTCTTCCAGCCGCATCCCAACCTGTGACTGAAAGGCGATTTCGTTCAGTGTCGCGGCCAGCCCGCCGCGCGTCGGATCGCGCAGGCAGTTTATGTCCGGTACTGCGGCAACCATCGCGGCGATCAGCCCATGAAGCGCGGCACTATCTGAGACAATCGTGGTATCGAACGACAGATTTTCACGGCTCGACATGATCGCCACCCCGTGATCCCCGATTGGACCGGAAACGATGATCGCATCACCGGGCCGCGCGTTGGACCCGGAAATTTCAAGACCGTCAGGCACAACCCCCACACCGGTTGTGGTGATGAACACCCCGTCTCCCTTGCCCCGTTCAACAACCTTGGTGTCTCCGGTGACCACTGGCACTCCGGCCTCTTTCGACGCAGCGGCCATTGACGCGACGATACGTTCCAGATCGGCCAGCGGGAAACCTTCCTCAAGGATGAAGCCCGCTGAAAGGTACAATGGTCTTGCCCCCGACATAGCGACGTCGTTGATAGTACCGTGCACTGACAAGCTACCTATGTCACCACCAGGAAAGAACAGAGGCGAGACAACATGGCCGTCGGTGCTCATCACCAGCCGACCACCGGGCGGAGTAAACAGTGCCTGATCATTGCCCTGCCGCAGAAAGTCGTTGTCGAAATGCTTGACGAACAACTCGTCGATCAATTGCGCCATGGCGCGCCCACCCGAACCATGAGTCATGTCCACTTGGCCGCGCCGAAAATTGATCCGGGTCGGAAAACGTTTTTCCATCGCGTTCATTCTGCAGCCTCCTTCACGCGGTCCATCCGGAACCGGCCAAAGCTCCAATAGGCGGCGCAGGACCCTTCCGACGACACCATGCACGAGCCTTGTGGATTATCCGGCATACAGACGGTGCCAAAAAGCTTGCAGTCCGTGGGTTTCTTGACCCCGCGCAGGATTGCTGGACATTCACAGCCTTTCACGTCGGTGCCGGTGCTTCGGGTTATCTCAAAGCGTTTTTCGGCATCCCAGTCAGCATATGCGTCGTTGATCCTGAGCGCACTATAGGGAACTTCACCCAAGCCGCGCCATTCAAAAGACCGGCGAAGTGTGAACGCCTCGGCCATCAGGTCTTTGGCAACCTCGTTGCCCTCGGGGGTGACGACCCGAGTATATTCGTTTTCGACCTCATAGCGGCCTTCATTCACCTGCCGGATCAGCATCAACGCTGATTGCATCACGTCCAGTGGCTCAAACCCGGCAATCACCACCGGTTTCTGGAACTCTTCTGCAAAGAAATCATAGGGCGCGCTGCCGATGATGGAACTCACATGGCTTGGCCCCAGAAACCCATCGATCGATACTTGCCCCAATTCGCGAAGCTCAGGCGATTGCAGGATATGGCTGATCGCGGCAGGGGTCAGAACGTGGTTGCAGAAAACGCTGAAATTCTTCAGCCCTTCGGCGGCGGCAATTTTTATCGCAACAGCCGTCGGGGGCGTCGTGGTCTCAAACCCGATTGCAAAGAATACAACCTCCCGATCAGGATTGTCGCGCGCGACCTGAAGCGCGTCCTGGGTCGAGTAAACCATGCGAATGTCAGAGCCAGCTGCCTTGGCCTTGATCAATGAATTCTTCTTGCTCGCCGGGACGCGCATCATATCGCCGTATGTACAGACAATCGCACCGTGCCTGTCGGCCAGCTCGATCGCGGCATCGATGCGGGGGATTGGCAAAACACAAACCGGACAGCCGGGGCCGTGCACAAACCGCACATTGTCAGGCATCAGATCCTGCACACCATAACGGAATATCGCGTGAGTATGGCCACCGCAAAACTCCATGATATTATAGTCGCGCCCGTTGTCAGCGGCGCGTGCAATGTCGCCGGCCAGTTTGCGGGCGATGTCCTTCTGGCGGAACTCATCGACATATTTCATGATGTCACCTCCTCAAGTTCGGCCATTAGGGCAAGCGTGCGTTCCGCTTCTTCCGGGCTGATTTTATTCAACGCATAGCCGACGTGGATCAGCACGAAATCCCCCTCGGCCACATCCGTCAGCAGCGCCAGAGAGATTTCCTTGCGCACCCCTTCAAGGGAAACCGTTGCGGTCTGTTTGTCATCGGTGATTGCAACCACCTCTGCCGGAATGGCCAGGCACATGGCGTTACTCCTTCACGCGGTTTCGGTCTGACGACGGCCAAGGTGCGCCATCTCCCGCGCGGCCCGGATCCAGCCTAGCCAATCTTGCATGCCCTCACCGGATTTTGCCGACACCAGAAGCGTTTTGATCCGGGGGTTCACCCGGCGGGCATAGTCCAGACATTTTTCGACATCGAAATCGAGATGTGGCAACAGATCGGTCTTGGTCAGCAGCATCACATCAGAGGCGTGGAACATGTCCGGGTATTTGATCGGTTTGTCCTCGCCCTCGGTCACGGACAGGATCACCACCTTGTGCGCCTCGCCCAGATCGAACCCGGCAGGGCACACCAGATTGCCAACGTTTTCGATGAACAGAACACTATCGTCGGGCATCGCTAGATGTTCCAGCGCATGCCCGACCATATGCCCGTCCAGATGGCAGCCTTTTCCGGTATTGACCTGTATCGCCGGTGCGCCGGTTTTGCGGATACGCTCGGCGTCATGGGCGGTTTGCTGATCGCCTTCGATCACCCCCATGTCCAATTCGCCGCTAAGGGCTTTTATGGTTTCGGTCAGCAGTGTTGTCTTGCCTGATCCCGGGCTGGAAACGAGGTTGAGCGCCAGTATGCCATGTTCATCGAAATGCCGCCGGTTGGCATTGGCGTATTCGTTGTTCTTGGCAAGGATGTCCGTTTCGATCTGAACCATGCGTGCCTGCGAAAGCCCGGGCGCATGGGCGTGTGCAGCCCCATGGCCATAGTGGTGCGTGCCATCGTCGGCATGGTCATGATGGTGGTGATGATCTCCATGCGTGTGGGAGTGATCATGGCTTTGGGGCTTGCCGCCCTCAACCGTCACTTGCCCCTCGGCACATCCGCATACCGTGCACATCAGTCCACCTCCATTTCCTTGATCCGCAGCTCATCGCCGCCCGTTATTTGTATCTGATAGCTGCCGCAATCCGCGCAGGCATCATATCTTTCACGCACTGTAATCGCTTTGGCGCAGGGCATGCACCAGCCGGACACCGGCAATTCGATCACATCCAGCGTCGCCCCTTCTGCAATGCTGCCACGGGTTACGACATCAAAGCTGAACTTCAAAGCTTCAAGCTCAACTCCGGCCAGCGCACCAACTTCCAAACGCACCATGTTCACCTTGTCAAAGGACTGAACCATAGCCTGCTCTTCGATAACTGAAACGATGCTTTCACAGATCGACATTTCATGCATCAAACAGCCCTCACCTCAAACGCGACACAAGGGTCGATAGCTTCGATCAATGCGCTGGCACGTGCCGACAAATCGGGTTCTGCTGGCAAAGTTCTCAATGCCTGCACCGCCACGCCTTGCGGGTGAAAATTCCATTCCGTTGGCGCCAGAATACGATAGTCGGCAATCACGCCGCTTTCCTGCCTGACGGCATGTATCAGCCGTCCCCGTGCGGTTTCGACAATACCCAGGCCATCCCCCCCCGAAACCAGACAGTCACCGTTTTTCATCCGCTCCGGGATCTGCGCCAGTTCGACCAAACGCGCCACCATCCGGGCCAGCAACCCTGTGCCATGCGTCTCAACCAGTGCCACCACCAAGGGGTGACGGCTCTGGCGCTCCAGTGTGCCGGTTTCATAAGGTTGTCCTTGCCAGTCTGGGCGAATTGAAAACTCGGGGTTGTTGAACCGCTCAAACAGCAAATCCTCTGGCAGATAAGGCAGATAGTTGGGCTGAGAGGCGCCAAGGGCCTCCCATCCCTTCGCAATGATCCCCGACAGGTGATCTTTGACCGGCGTCGGCGGGCCGGATAGCCAGCCGCAAAAAGACTCGATGTCCTCCAGATCCAAAAATTGTGCTGGACCCAGCGCCAAAACATCGGCCGCCAGAAAGTTTGCGAGATTGTCCGCCTGATCCTGCTCCGCCTTGCTGCCCCCGAGGGCCGTTTTCATTCCACTTACCAGCGACATGATTGATGGCCCGGCCAAAGCGGGTGGATCACCCTTGGCGCGCCAGCAGGTAAGAATGCGCAGCAAATGCTCGCGGGCGTTCTCGCTCAGCACCATCAGGGAATCTGAACGCATCTCCATTTCCGCCAGCGGGCCAAACATCGCCCGCCGTGCCGCCGCAACGTGGGCGTGGCCACAAAGAGAAAACAACCGAGGTAACAGATCCAAAACATCGCCCGGGCCACGCCCTACCAGCATGCGCGCAACATCTACGCCGCGGTTCGAGTTGAGCCGCACATCGCCATTCTGCCCCATTTCGATGATGATCCGGCCCTCTGCAATCATGGCTGACCCTCTGCCACGCGGCGCGACGAAGCACCGCGAAACAGGTCGCGGCGGCTAATTTCTGACGGGGTCACATGACGTGGTGGCTCAGTCTCGGCGTCCGGCGTCCGGATGTCTTCCGGCACCGGCAGCTTACCCGCCCAGAGGTTGCGCATTTCCGCGTCATTATCTCCGTCTTCATCCTCATCAGATGCCGCCAGAACCTGGGTTAGCGCCGCTTGGGCTGTTTCCACTGCGGCCTCTTGATCGGAAAATTCAAACACTGGGGAAAACAACGAACAGGACAACGAATACCCCAACACGTCTTCGTGGCCGACAATGAACTCTACCTGTCCAGCGGGAAATTGGATTCGCCGTTTGTCGCCGACACTGGGCTGTGATTGTGCAAAGGTTTCAGCATCTTTTGGCAGCAGAACGAAGTTCATGAACCACGGCGTCAGCAGCACCCCAAAGTGATAGTCCTGCCACGGCTCAAACCCTATTGCCGCCACCGAAAGGGCGGGGTTCAGGATGGGCACACCCTTCATGCGTGTCACTTCGATCTCGCCATACAGCGTTTCAAGCCGGTCTCTTAATATGGCACCCCGATCCTTCATCAGCCACTCACCACCATGAAATCCTGTCGCCGACCATCGCAATTGGGGCACGACCAGTGATCGGGCAGTTTAGCAAACGGTGTGCCCGGCGGGATTTGCCAATAGTCATCTCCTTCGGCCGGATCATACTGCCACCAACATATCTTGCACTCCAGCACCGCGCCATCCTCAAGCTTGGACGTGTCACCGCCAAACGAGCCGCCGGAAAAGCCAGAGATGCCGACTTCAGTCATTATAGATCGCCATGATTTCCATCAGCCGTTCAGCACTGTCGTCAATGTCTTCCTGAGCCGCACACACCACCTCGGGGACTTCGGTAATTTCGATCGAATTGAGGATGATCGCGTCCTGTGCGTTGTAATACTGAACCCACCAGACATTGTTGGTGGCAGTCGAAGACACCCGGCAATTGCCATAGCCACGCGACAGAATGATCGTGCCCCCCACGCCGAGCTTGTCGGCCAGATAGGCCAGATCTTCTTCGGTATGGGGCAGCAGCGACAGGTTGATCGAATGGGTCAGGTCGCCGGCCTTGCGCGTGCTGACCTTGTCGGCAATCTCGGACAGGAGCGCCGGCGCATTGAACACTGCAGGCGGCAATGGGTCTTCGGCCTGCGCCGCTTCGGAACAGGCCGTGGCAAAAACCTGATCTTGCACCGCATCCGGCCATGCCGCGACCTCGATCGTGTCGCGCAAAACACCACCCTGATCATCAAAATGCAGCACCCGCCAGACACCTGCAAAAACCGCTTCCTGCACCTGAATGGACGGGCCCGCGACCATGGACACTTCACCCTCTCCGAGGATTTGGTTGACCAGACCCAGGTCCTCGGGTGCCAGATCGCCTAATTCCAATACAGCCGCGGGTGCGCCAATCCGGTATTCTTTCAAGGCCGCGGCCAGCTCGTTCAGGCGGGCTTTGCCAGCTTCCATGCCAACCGTATCTTCAGGCTCGGGCGCGATGGGCAGATCGAACGTCGCCATCTCGCGCGGCATTTCCATATAGTCGAGCGTCTGACCGTCGCCTTCGGAGGGTTGGGTTCCGGGGCCAACTGCGCCGGGAATAACGAATTCAGTGGACATGTTCAGGGTCCTTCTCAGTTGGAGCGGCTTGGCGCGACCGGGGCGCAGCCTTCTGGAAATTCAAATCGCGGTGGTTGGGTCGTCTCGAGTGCGAGGATTTGGTTGATTTCGGTGACATAGTCAGCCCAATCCAGAACTTTCTGGATCACGCCAAGGTATTCCCCGTCACGCAGAAAAATCAGGGCGGGAAACCTGTTGAAGCGATACCGGGATTGGATCTCGCGCTCGCTCGCTCTTCCCAGAACGGCGGCTTTCAGATGCCCGCCCGACGCTTTGACAATCTCGGGCAAGATGACCGCCACATCGTTTACTTCAACGTGACGATGCCAATCGCCACCGACAAACAAAACCACATCACCGTTTTCTTCGGCAAATTCATCAAGCGTTGCGGCGCAGACCACAGGCAGGCTCTCACGCTCGATAATACTCTCCATCAAGGGGGAAAACATCAGGTCGGTTCCTTTCGGTTGGCGGCAGAGTTTTCGATGATGTCGGCAAAAAGGTGATCGATGTCCGCCGGGCCACCGGCCATCACCGCGTCCAATGCGCTCAGCGCATCGGTGATCTTTTGCGCTTCTTGCGCGTCAATCACTTCACGCGCGGCATCGATGAACACCAAAAGCCATGTGCCGGGAGGCTGGTCGCCGACCAGCATGGTGTCGATCCGGCGAACGCCGCCTTGATAATTGCATAACGCATATCCTGCACCGCTCTCGGCGACCTGCATCGGCAGCCCCATACACATCAGCTTTGATCCCCGTGCTCGGAGGCCAGCAAGGCTTCCATCTCGCCGTCAAAATCACCCGGCGCGGTCCAGTTCTGATCGTACAGCAGACGTTCGTCACCACTGCGACAGGCCGCTTCCTCGGAAGGGCGCTCGTTTTCATAGTGCTCGGCAGTCATGATCGGGCAGGCAATGGTGCTCTCTTGCGGGAGGGGCTTTTCGCGCTTTTCCGGCGTGATGCCAAAACCGGCGAGATAGTCCAAAGCCATGTCAATCGCCGGATCAACCTGCGCTTTGGTTTCCGGGCGCAGACTGCCTCCGAAATCTTCCAGTTCGACCGGCTGCACCCCGATCAGCAACAGATGCTCCGGCGCATCGTCCATCATTTCTGCCATGGCCAGCACCTCCTGAAAACCGGTCTGGTGCAGGCTGACCTTCTTGGCGCCCATGAATTTCGGAACTTCCTCGCCCTCGACACGTTTCATCGTGCCCGGTGGCAGGCCGTAGTCGACCGCGTCAAAAACAATCAGAATGTCAGCATCGCGCACGTGCTGGACAAGATAAATGCCCTGCGTGCCGCCATCCAGCAACGTGACGTTGTCGGGGCAATTGTACTGGCGGTGAAATTCCTCAACCGCGCGAACACCGAACCCCTCATCCGCCCAAAGCAGGTTGCCGATCCCAAGGATCAGGACATTTGGTTGCGCCGGCATGGCATCCCCCCGTACTTGCCTGGCAAGCCTGTGGGCATATGCACCACGCGACCCCATCTCGGCTTGGTCTCCCTCTTGCCAAATGAAGGGCAGATTCATGTAAAAATCTCCCGACCTCAAAGGCACTCTCAACAAAACTTATCGATTCACAAAAATACTGGAAAGTTGTTTTCCACTAACTATTACCTGCAAATTACTCCGGTTTTGGAAACATTCTTTGCAGCCTTCTTCATATTTTGGAAGGTTTTATTCCGAAAAGAAGAACGCCACGCTTACGCGCGGCGCTCCCATTTTCTTTGTCTCGCGGCCGTCGATTTTCAATCGTCGGCTGGACGATCATCCTTGAACATGCGCCACCCGGAAATCATCGACGAAATGATCGATTGGCGTGACATGATGTCTTCGCGTACCGCCACGTAAATGTGGGTGATCACAAAGCAGACGAGCACCCACATGCCCAGATGGTGCCAGGTGTGAACATCCTGGCTTTGCCCAAACAGCGGGATAATCCAGGTCGTGAACCAGCTGTGCTGCCATGTCCCCGGCCCAGTGCCTTCACCATAGAGCGCGAGCCCGGTGACGATCATGAACACCGTGCCCCATACATACATGATATGCATCGTCAGCACCGCCAGCGGGTTGTGGCCAAGATATTTCTTGGGCTCGCGGGTCATCATCGCGTACCACTTGATCTCGTGCCAAACCTCGGCCCACCATGATTTGCGCCAGACAGAGGGCACGAAAATCTGGCGGGCGTGGACGTTTCCGACAAAGGCCCAGTAAATCCTAAACACGAAGCCGATGATCACCAGATACGCCGCAACGAAATGGATCCAGCGGATATAGCCCATAACATAGTGGTCATAGGCCTCCCCCCCAACCGACGGCAGGGGCGAGCCGATGAAATATCCGGTCAAACCCAGTGCCAACAGGGCGAAGGCCTGAACCCAATGCCAAATCCGGATCGGCGCCTGATAGATATAGACTGCCTCTTCCTTGTGTTTTTCAACAACGCTCATCAGCCACCTCCTCAGCGAACTTTAACGTCGGCCAGTTCTTCGCCGTCTTCCGACATCACGTGCGTCGAACACGCCAGACAGGGATCGAAACTGTGCAACGTGCGCAGGATTTCCACCGGTTCTTCGGGCACTTCCATTTTGGTGTTCATCAGCGACGCTTCAAAGGCACCGATATTGCCTTCGTTGTCACGCGGCGAACCATTCCATGTGGTCGGAACCACACATTGATAGTTCTCAATCTTGGTATCCTTGATCTTGATCCAATGGCCCAAAGCGCCCCGCGGTGCCTCGGTAAAGCCAACGCCCTTGACCTCGGAAGGCCAGGTTGACGGGTCGAAGCTGGTGCTGTTGGCGGTTGAACTGTCGCCGTTCTTAATATTGGCGATGAGCTTGTCGAGGAAATAGAGCTGCTGCTCGGCCGCCCATTCAGCCTCAAGTGCGCGCGCTGCCGTGCGACCAAGCGTCGAGAACAGGGCATCCACCGGCACATCCAAGGCGCTCAAGACACCCTTGATCTGATCGGTGATCTGCTCGTGGCCCTGCGCGTATCCGATGATATAACGGGCCAAGGGCCCCACTTCCATGGCGTGGCCCTTCCAGCGCGGCGCTTTGATCCAGGAGTATTTGCCGGCCTCATCGATCTGCTTGATGTGGGTCTTGGTCCCAACGAGGTTCGGGCCAAGCTTGTAATTGGCTTCGGTGACACCATCCCATGGGTGCAGACCAACCGCTTCGTCTGCGTATTTGTACCACGAGTGCGGCACAAATTCCTGAATCTCGTTCGGGTCCCGAAGATCCACCGGATGGACCTCTTCAAGCTTGCCATTGATGATCGCTCCGCGCGGCATCAACAGGTTGCCGGCAGAGTAGTCATTTGCCCGATCCGGGATGTCGCCGTAGCTTAGAACATTCTGGCTCGACAAGCCGCCGCCATAGAGCCAGCCCTTGTAAAACTGCCCAACCGCCAAAACATCCGGAATGTAGACGTTTTTGACAAATGCTATGGCTCGTTCGGTGATTGAGCGGACATAGTTCAGGCGCTCCATGTTGATCGGCGCGCCAGCGGCCATGTCGCCATCCATGTTGATCGCACAGGGAACGCCACCCACCAGCCAGTTCGGGTGGGTGTCCTTGCCACCGAAAATGGTCCGCACGGTCATGATTTCCTTCTGGAAATCAAGCGCTTCCAGGTAATGCGTTACCGCCATCAAATCCGCCTCAGGCGGCAGCAAATAGGCCGGGTTTGTCCAGTAGCCATTCTTGAACGGACCGAGCTGGCCACTTTCGACAAACTTACGAATCCGGGTTTGCACATCGCGGAAATAGCCGGGTGAGGATTTCGGATGATGCGGTGAAACCTTTTGTTGCAACTCCGATGTTGCCTTCGGGTCGGCCTTCAGCGCATTCACCGGGTTCACCCAATCGAGCGCGTGCAGATGATAGAAATGAACCAAATGGTCATGCACCTGTAGCGAAAGCTGCATGATGTTACGAATCGAGTTGGCGTTTTCGGGGATATCGATATTGAGCGCGTCCTCGACAGCGCGCACCGATGTCAGCGCATGTGTCCCGGTGCAAACCCCGCAAATCCGCTGAACAAATGCCCAGGCGTCACGCGGATCGCGCCCCTTGAGGATCACCTCAAGCCCACGCCACATCGTCCCGGTTGAGACCGCGTTGCGGATGATGTTGTTCTCATCAACGTTGACCTCGCAACGCATGTGCCCCTCAATTCGAGTGACCGGATCGACGACAACGCGTTTGCCGCTGGTATCCAGCGAATAGCCGTTGGGTGTCTGTACAGTAGCCATTATGCGTCATCTCCCTTTTGAGCGATCCGTTTCACGACGCTCACACCTGCGTGGATTGCGACCGCGCCGCCAACAATGGCTGCTGCGGTGGTGCCGATTTCATCGGCGTTTGCTTCTATGCCAAAGCCCTTGACGTCGGTCAGGCGGTCATAGAAGCCGCCCTTGTCCCAGAAACCGTCCTCGGAACAACCGATACACGGATGCCCGGCCTGAATCGGGAACGATAGCCCGCCGTTCCAGCGCACGGTGGAACAGGCGTTGTATGTGGTCGGCCCCTTGCAGCCGACCTTGTAGAGGCAATAGCCCTTTTTGGCGCCCTCATCGTCGAACTCTTCAACGAACTGACCAGCGTCGAAATGCGGGCGGCGATAGCATTTGTCGTGGATACGCTGCGAATAGAACATTTTCGGCCGTCCCTGGTTGTCCAGACTCGGCATCTTCTCGAACGTCAACATGTAGGTAATGACTGCGGTCATTACTTCGGAAATCGGTGGGCAACCCGGTACCTTAATGATCGGTTTGTCAGGCATGTTTGGCACTTTGTGCGTCGGGGTTGCCCGTGTCGGGTTTGGTCTCGCGGCCTGAACACATCCCCATGATGCACAGGATCCCCAACTGATGATCGCCTTGGCGTGCTTCGCGGCATGGCGCAGTTGCTCAACAAACGGCTTGCCACCGATGATACAATACATGCCGTCTTCATCCAGCGGTGCATTGCCTTCTACTGCAAGAATGAAGTTGCCATCGTATTTCTGGATGGTCTCTTCGATGATCGCCTCGGCCTGATCGCCTGCGGCCGCCATGATTGTGTCATCATAATCAAGACTGATCATCGACAGGATGACATCCTTGGCAAGCGGGTGGGCCGAACGAATGAAACTCTCCGAACAACAGGTACATTCCAACCCGTGTAGCCAGAGCACGGGAATGCGCGGCTTGGTCTCCATCGCCTCGGCGATCTGCGGCGCAAATGCCGGGCTGAGACCCAGAGCCCCAGCCGCCAAACTGCAATACTTGAGGAAACTGCGGCGAGTAATCCCCTGCCTGCGCATCACTTCATAAAAAGTCTCGTGCATGTTTTGTGGCTCCCATGTTCGTTTCTGCGGCCACCGTTCGCAAATCAGTGGCGTCGCCACCAAGCAGACACCCAAAGCCAACCCAATACGATTGAAATACCAAGAAACCGGCACGCCTCTATTAAAGATTATCTTTTTCAATAGGTTAATAAATTTTTCGATTGATTAGAGAGCCGAAATCTCCAGAAAATACGAGCTTCTACTGGAAGAACTCCTTCCAGAAAAAATGTTGAATTGAAAACTGTCGAACTAACGACGCAATCAAACCCGACGATGCCTGAGCGTCGCGTTCACTCGGAGATGCCTTGCCAACCTACCCTCAAGCGCGACGTCAGAAACCCATCTTTTCCAGACGCATTTTCGCTTGCGTGCATACTGTACATTGACGGCCACAAACGTAAAAACCGCACTGCGCAGATTTCAAGCCGACATTTGGACGAAACCCAACTTCCGGCAGTTTGGGCTCGTTCCGGTCCTTTGCCGCCCATTGCGCCAAGGTGGGTTATTCCGACATTTCTGCCGTTGCTATACCTGCGCAATGCCTGATCCCGAAGAGAGCAGTATCGACAAGACCGCCGGTTAGTCGAAGCTTTGGCAAATAACCGAACGGAACTTGTTCGATCAAAATTGCAAAGACATAGCCCAATTTTTTTCCTGCTTGGCTCATCACTTATTGCCTCAACTACCTGTGCCTGCCAACAACGACAAGATTTCGTTCGTGAACTAGGAATTTTTCCATTTGCTGACAATACGGTTGGCGGTCGAGATAGGCATGTTCTTCCTGACCATCGCCAGGACGCAGTCTGAAGGTGAGTTGAAGCGCATCGCCTATGGTGCCTGCATCGAGTTGGGTCTTAGTCGCCCGATACCATGGCTGGAACCCGAAGTTTACGTGCACCACTACGCGAATATCGGTCGCGAGCGATAGCCGGATAGCCTCGCGCGCCCCTTCGATATCTAGACAAAAGGGTTTTTGGCAGATGATAAGCCTTGGGCTGGCGTTTAGTGCCAAACGGACAAAAGCCAAATGGGTCGGCAGCGCGACGCCCTTAATATCGTGCGCCTGTCCGGGCAGCAGCAGGAAGCGCACCAGATTGCCGAGCGATCGACGAGCGCCACGATCTTGATCGTCAACCCGCCGCGCGAGCGCCCGATGGCCTGGGTCTGAGTCTCCCTTTTGCGCCGCTCGCCTTCTGGTGAGCCGAGACCATGGTGCCGTCGATTAGAGCGTATCGAGGTCGGGATCATTGCTCATGGCGCTGAAGAAACTCTCGAACATACCCCTTTCGGCCCACCGCCGGAAATTTGTGTTCCAGTTTCCAAAGGAGGCCGGCAGGTCGCGCCAGTGTGAGTTGGTCTGAACCCGCCAGAACACCGTTTCCAGAAATAGGCGATTGTCCTTTGCCGTGGCTCCGGCATCACTGGCCTTCCCCGGCAAACGCGCCTCATTCCGCTGCCAAAACCGATCCGTTACCACAAAACGCTGCTCGTTCATTCAAACCTCCATTTTGGAAGTCTGGCTCAGAAGTCAACCGAATGCGAATCCCTATCGTCCACAGCCCCTAGTCCCGCGGTGCGCATTGGTGGACACGGAGATCCAAACTGATCATTTTCTGCCTTCCACTAGAAAGTCAATTAGAAGCCGTACGCGGTGAGGAAGGAAATGGGTCGCAGGATAAACCAAGTTCACTGGAAGCCGCTCCGGCTCCCATCCTAACAGGATACGCTGAAGATCGCCGGCCGCGATCGCATCAGACGCTAAAAAATCAGGCAGGCGCGCGACACCTTTTCCACGCATCGCTGCACAGAGCAGCATGTCGCCGTTGTTTGCGTTGAAAGTCGATTTCAACGCAACGGACTTTTCACCACCTTCCGGCAGAGTGAACGTCCATTTGAAGCGCTTTGATGCGCCGAATTGCAGGATGTTATGTGACTTGAGATCGTCGGGACGGGCAATCGGGGGTGTCGAGCCGAGGTAGTCGGGGCTGGCGCAAAAGACATGCTGGGTCTGGGCCAGTTTCCGGGCAATGATCGAGGAATCCTGAAGGTTCGATATGCGAACTGCCAGGTCGAAATGCTCGCCGATGATATCGACAAACCGGTCATTGAAATCGACGAAAAGCCCGATGTTCGGGTGTTTGTCCATAAAACCCATCAAGCGGGGCGCCAAAACGCTGGTGCCATAGTGCAGCGGTGCTGACAGTCTTATCTCGCCGCTTGCTTCGACCTCTTCATTGGCAATCTCGGCGTCCGCTTCTTCGATGGCCGCGATGATCTTTTGCGCATGTGCGAAATAGGCCCGTCCCGCCGCGGTTAGCGCCCATTGACGAGTGGTGCGAACGATCAGTTCCGTTTGCAACCGCTCTTCCAAAAGCCGGAGTTTGCGGCTCATCGCGGATTTGGCGATGCCGGACTGATCGGCCGCCTTACCAATGCTCTCGTTCTCAACGATCTGCACAAAGGCGCGGAGGTCTTCTAGCTGTCCCATGGTGATCTGAATTTTAGAACAGTCATTTCAAAACTCAATATCTATTCGATTTTTTTGAACCCGGTATATTTCTGGCATCACCGGTCTAGGCCGCACACGTCACCGAAAGGAAACAACATGCGCATTTCATCTGCATCCGCACTCATCATCGCTGCGACCACCAGCGCCACCCTTGCAAACGAACCGGTCTGGGACGGCAACACGGTCGTTCTGGAATCACAGAAACTGGCCGATGGCGTTTTTGCCGTCGTACCGACCGGCGCCGCGGAAATGGCCGCAAATGGCTATCCGATTGCCACAACCGGCGGGTTCGTCATCGGGGACAATGCCGTTCTTGTCGTTGAATCCATGTTGAATCAACGCCTGAACGGTCAGCTTTTCGAGCTGATCGCCGCCGAGACAGACAAGCCCGTTCGCTATCTGGTCAATACCAGTTTTCATGGCGACCACTCTTACGGCAATCACTATGTGCCCGAGGAGGTCGACATCATTCAACACGCTGATACAGCGGCCTATATCCACAGCCACTTCGAAGCCGATACCGCCTTCATGATCCAGAATTTCGGCCAGGGCCGTGGCATTGAAGAAGTCGAGCCGGCCGACGCCGACATCCTGGTCAGTGATGGTGGGCAAATCAGCATCAATCTTGGTGGCGTGACGGTCGACATCCGCGATTTCGGCTATGCCCAAACCGGCGGAGACCTGTTCGTTTCGGTTCCCGAAGCTGACGTCCTGTGGACCGGCAACGCCGTCGTCGCGCAGGCACCCGCCTTGCCCTGGCTTCTGGATGGCCACCTGATCGAAACCCGTGACACGCTGCAGGCAGTTTTCAACAGCTTTGACAGCGACACCCGGGTTGTCCCGGGGCATGGTCCGGTCACCGACATGGGGGCGATCAAATGGAACATCGATTACCTCAACGCGGTTGAAACCGAAGTCAAGGCTGCCATTTCCGACGGTTTGAGCCTTGAAGAAACCGTGGGCCGCGTGAAGCTGGAGGAGTTTGCCGGCTATGCCCTGTTCGGTTGGGTTCATCCGGGCATGAACGTGCCGGCGGCCTACGCCGACCTGAACTGACGCACATGAGAATTCCGGGGCCGCAGCATTCGCGGCCCCCGATTTCCATCAGATAGAAAGTGCGGGGAATTTAATGATGAATTTGAACGAAACTGCGGCGCCGGGCTCGAAACAACTGTCGAGCGTTCGGCGCGTCAACTTTCTGACCGGTGTCCTGGTGGGCACCCTCATGGCTGTTGTCATGTCTGGTTTCATAACGGCGGTGAGCACTGGCATTGACGCCGCATTATTCACGCGCTGGCTGTCGGCTTTCGGTCCGGCATTGCTTGCTGCCGTGCCTTTGGCCCTATTCGTGTCACCCCGCGCGCGGCGCCTTGCAGAGCGTTTGGTTCGCTAAAGGAACACACCGGCGGAACACATCGTGTTAACATCCACGGGTTTTCGGCTGCGGCATACATCCAACAATCAAGGAGCATTCATGGGACTTCTGCAAAACGGAAAATGGGTCGACCGGTTTTATGACACCAGCAAGACCGGCGGCCGGTTTGTCCGCAAGGCCTCGGCCTTTCGCAACTGGGTCACCCCGGACGGTGCACCGGGGCCGACCGGCGACGGTGGTTTCAAGGCAGAGCCGGGGCGCTATCATCTGTACGTGTCCTATGCCTGTCCCTGGGCACATCGCACCCTGATCTTCCGCGCGTTGAAAGGGCTGGAGGAGATGATTTCAGTTTCGGTTGTGCATTGGCTTATGGCGGAGGATGGCTGGACCTTTAACGAAGGGGACGGCGTAATCGAGGACACGGTCAACCACACGCGTTTCATGCGAGAGATCTATGTGGCTGCGGATTCCGAGTATACGGGGCGCGTGACCGTGCCCGTCTTGTGGGATCGCAAAACCGGAACGATCGTTTCAAATGAATCCTCCGAGATCATTCGCATGTTCAATTCGGCCTTCGATGACGTGGGTGCCGCACCTGGAGATTTTTATCCGGAACATCTTCGCAACCAGATCGATACGCTGAACGACCGGATTTACAGCAACGTCAATAACGGGGTCTACAAGGCTGGTTTTGCCACGACCCAGGAGGCCTATGAGGATGCATTAAGTGCCCTGTTCGACACGCTTGAATGGCTCGAACTGCATCTGTCGACCAGCCGTTTTCTGACTGGTGACACGATCACAGAAGCCGATTGGCGGCTGTTCACTACTCTGGTGCGGTTCGATCCGGTGTATGTCGGACATTTCAAATGCAACCTGAAGCGGTTGATCGATTACCCCAACCTCTGGGCCTATGTCCGCGATCTTTATGCAATTCCGGGGATCGCCGAGACGGTAAACATGGATCACATCAAGCAGCATTACTATGCCAGCCACACCACCATAAACCCCACCGGGATTGTGCCGCTGGGCCCCGAGATTGACTTTACCCCACCCCGCCCCGGCGGTCGGTTGATTGAAAGGATTGCCTCATGACGGACACCCCCATCATTGCCGGCAAAGCGCCCAAAATGGTCGATCTAGAAGACGGAAAATCCTATTCCTGGTGCCGGTGCGGGCGCTCGGCCAACCAGCCATTTTGCGACGGATCACATCGCGGAACTGACATCACGCCGTTGCGCTTCACTGCCGAGAAAACCGGAAAGGCGGCTCTGTGCCAATGCAAGGCCAGCGCCAACGCGCCATTTTGTGACGGAAGCCATTCACGGTTGGGCGAACGAGCAGTCGGCGAGCCTGCCCCCGCGGCCCAATCCGATGGCGTGCCTGAGGCGGTTCCAACGCCGGAAGAGCCCACTGTTGCGCGAATTCACTCGCTGGCCCGCGATGGGCTGTCCAAGCTCGGCCATCATGGCGAGATGGGCGCAATGGGTGTGCCACGCAAGGACCTGCCGCAATGGGATGATATCCAAATCCTGCCGGCCCAGATGGCGCGCAAACCGTTGCTCGACGAGCACCCGGTTGCCACCGATGTGGTGATCGGCCCGCGGGCGAAAAAACCCCTGCTACTCGACATCCCACTGTTTGTGTCCGACATGAGTTTTGGCGCGCTGTCGGAAGAGGCCAAGGTGGCGCTGGCCCGCGGGGCTGAGTTGGCTGGTACCGGAATTTGTTCCGGTGAAGGCGGCATGCTGCCCGAGGAACAGGCGGAAAACAGTCGCTATTTCTATGAACTTGCTTCGGCCGGGTTCGGATGGCGGCCTGAGCTTGTCGAGAAGGTACAGGCTTTCCATTTCAAAGGAGGCCAGGGAGCCAAGACCGGCACTGGCGGCCATTTGCCCGGTGATAAGGTTCAGGGCAAGATCGCCGAGGTGCGCGGGTTGGTCCCGGGGAATGCGGCGATTTCACCCGCTACGTTTGTCGATCTGTGCACGCCTGCCGATTTCCGCAAGCTGGCGGACGAGGTGCGTGAGCGGTCCGGCGGCATCCCCATCGGGTTCAAGCTGTCGGCCAACCACATCGAAGACGATATCGACTTCGCTCTTGAGGCAAGCGCCGATTACATCATTCTTGACGGTCGCGGTGGTGGCACGGGAGCAGCTCCTTTGATCTTTCGCGACCACATCTCGGTTCCGACAATCCCAGCACTGGCCCGCGCCAGACGGCATCTGGACGTCAGGGTGGGCAATGAGGTGACGCTGGTCATCACTGGTGGGCTGCGCGTCGCCGAGGATTTTGCCAAAGCCATGGCGCTTGGCGCTGATGCCGTCGCCGTGTCCAACGCGGCGATGCAGGCCGTGGGCTGCATTGCAGCCCGTATGTGCAACTCAAATGACTGTCCTGTCGGCATTGCCACCCAAAAACCGGAGCTGCGCGCCCGGTTGGACGTTCAAAATGGCGCGGAACGGCTTGCGCGGTATTTCGGAGCAACGATCGAACTGATGCAGGTGCTTGCCCGGGCCTGCGGACATGCCAGCCTTTCTGAATTCGCCCACGATGACGTCACAACCTGGAAACGCGACATGGCCGATCTCAGCGGCGTGCGTTTTGCCGGGCTCAAGTAGGGGATCAGTAATGTGGAACCAACGTTACGCCGGAGAGGCCTATGCCTATGGGACCGAACCCAATGATTTCCTGCGTGAACGGGCCGTAACATTCGCGGTCGGTGACACGCTTTGTTTGGCGGAAGGTGAAGGCCGGCAAGCGATCTTCCTCGCCGGTCTTGGGCATCATGTATCAGCGTTGGATGCCGCCGAAACCGGTCACGAACAGGCCCACAGGGTTGGGACACGGTCGTTTCGATTTTCTGCCACCTGCCGCCGCGATTGCGCGCCCAAGTGCGCGGGCAAATCGCGGATGCTTTGCGACCGGGGGCAGTTTATCCTAGAGGCCTACACGCCACGATAACTGGAGTTCGGCACAGGCGGATCGCCGAATGTAGAAATGATGATGGACGCGGCATGTGATGTTCTGGGGTGACGCTTACCCACGGGCAAGCCCGTGCAATGCTCATGAAACCCCGAGGGGAGAATTTTTGCCTGCATCACCCAGTTCTCTCACTCGGTCGGTTCCCATCCCGGCATACTGCCTGCGCCAGCGGTATTAGGTCCGTTCGGTGGTGCGAACCTCACGGATCGCATCGATCCGCGACATTCCCAGCCCGACAAGAATCTCAACTTGTCGCAGCTTCGTGACAATTTCCTCTGGCTTGTGTCTCTTTCTAATCATTCGGATCCTCCGTTTTCCGAAATATACTAACGGACCACTTCTGTCCGGGAGGATCGTCGGCTCTGCCTCAAAATTACAGGCCGACCTATGGTGCGTGATGCAGACCCGGACTGCCGCCTAGGCCGCCCGCATCGTGAGCGCAGCCTCGACCAGATCCTGCAAATCGAAACCTTGGCACTGAAGACCGCGTCCTGGTTGGAGGTTTTCCTGTCGGGTGCATTTCGCACAATGGGACAGATCGGCCAATATGCCGAACTGCCCGATCGTTTTTAGGCTGCAGAAAGACCGGCCTCCACCGCATTCAAGATGACCCGCACATCATCCGCGCTCAAAACCAGAGGTGGCGAAAGAATGATGTTCGGCCCGGAAATGCGGATCATCGCCCCATTCTGATAGGCGGTATCCTGAATGATTTGGGTCAAGTCCTTGCCTACGGTTTTTTTCGTGGTTTGATCCGAAACCAGTTCTATCGCGCACATCAAACCGTGACCACCGCGCACATCACCGATCATGTCGAAGCTGTCTTTAAGCTCGCTCAAGCCGTCAAACAACTCCTTCCCACGCACCGCGGCGTTTTCGTTGACCTTCAGCCGCTTGGTCTCGGCCAGACAGGCCAGTGCGGCGGCTGCGCCAACCGGATGCCCCGAATAGGTATAGCCATGTCCTATTGTGGCTTTTCCGGTTTCATCACTTTCGAACACCTGCGCGACCTCTTCCGATAACATCATAGCCCCGAACGGGAAATAGCCATTAGTGATTGCTTTTGCGGTAGCCATCATGTCGGGCTGCACCCCCCAATGCCGGCTGCCGCTCCAACTTCCGGTTCGGCCAAAGGCGGTGATAACCTCGTCCGCAATCAGAAGGATGCCGTGGCGCGAACAGATCTCGCGCACACCGGGCATGAAGCTTTCATGCGGCGGGATCACGCCGCCAGCCCCCAATACGGGCTCCATGATAAAAGCGGCAATGGTGGACGGGTCCTGGAAGGCAATTTCATCTTCCAGTGCGGCCAGACAAAGCTGGGCAAGTTTCGCCGGATCGGTTTCGCCAAACGGATTGCGATAGGTATACGGCGCGGGGATCTGGTGGCAGCCGGGCAGCAAAGGTTCGTACTGGGTGCGGAAATTGGCATTACCGTTGACCGAAGCACCGCCGAAATGGGTGCCGTGATACCCCTTCTTGAGACTCAGAAACTTTGTACGACCGGGCTCACCCTTGACCTTGTGATACTGGCGGGCAAGGCGCAGGGCGGTTTCCACGCTATCCGACCCACCCGAGGTATAAAAAGCACGGGTCAGCCCGTCAGGGGCGAAGAAGTCGCGCAGTTCTTCGGACAGCTCGATCACAGCGTCGTTTGTTGTGCCGCGAAAGGTGGAGTAATAGGGTAGCTGATCAAGCTGCTCGGCAATCGCCTTTTTCACCGGATCACAAGAAAAGCCCAGATTGACGTTCCAAAGCCCGCCGACCCCGTCAACAACCTCATGTCCGTCCACATCCCTGATCCGAACCCCGCTGGCCCCGGTTACAATGGTCGGCGGGTTGGCGAGGCTGTCGGCAGGATGCGCCATCGGATGCCACATTGAGCGGGCATTCTTTTCTTTCAGGAAGTTGCTGTCCTTCATTTCTCAGGTCCTTTCGGGATCATTCTGTCGGATAGGTATCGGGCAACCTACCCCCGTTCATGTGGGTCAGTTGAATGGCTTGAGAGCGGACGAGAGCTGGAACCCGCTCTGCGGCATCAGGCGTAAACCGAGCAGCGGGCAAGGCGACGGAAATTGCACCGATGACCTGAGCGTCCGCATTGAAAATGGGAGCGCCCTGAGTGTGCACGTCGGTCTCAAACCCGCCTCTGTATTCAGCATAACCTACCTCGCGAATACCAGGGAGCAGGGCGCGAATCTGATCCGGTTCGGTCAAGGTCATAGGAGTGCGTGCAGGCAACTGACCGGAAAGAGCCCTATCGACTATTTCCGACGCAGACCAAGCCATCACCGCAAGCCCGGAACTGCTGGCATGAAGCGGCAAGAACTGGGCATCTTCCATCGTGACCTTTGTCCCGTGCGCGGCGCTGTAGGCATAGGCGATGACCTGTAACATGTCTCCGCTCAAGAGCGTGACATGAGCTGTTTCGCCAGTTTGATCTGACAATTCACGCACGACAGTCCGCGCCAAGTCACGTATCGGCACGGCTACTTCGCGCAATGACGCCAGCCGCAGAACAGCTGGTCCCAAGCGGTACTCGCGCGCGGCCCCGACCTGTTCTACAAATCCCTTCCGCTGCAGTTCGGTGAGCAAACGATAGGTGGTCGCCTTGTTGAGCCCAGCCAGTCGCGCCATGTCGCTCAACCCGATCAGCGGTTGTGCGTTGGAAAACTGCTCAAGCAATGACAATGCCTTGGCTACGGTTCCCACGTGGTGTTTCCCTTCTTGGCGCAACAACAGAAGTCAAAGGTGCAAGGGTTTCCTGCATAACCTAAGAAAACCGTTGCAGAGTTTCACACAATCTGTCAAGAAAAATAAACCAGTGGTTTGAATATCAAACCAAATGAATTTGCGGGAGGGGCGCTGCCAGACTAGTTCGCACTGGCCCCAACCAGGGAAGGGGTCTGTCAGTCATTTGGCGCAAAGACCGCGCCATCTAAACGTTGGTGGCCCTAATGGATTGCTCATCACGCCCCTCAACTTGGAGACGTGAACCGCGCCGAGGAGCCACGCTAAATCAAATGACCCTGAAAATGAGCGGGGCAATCCAACAATTCGCGACAATCGCTCCGAGCCCCATTTCGGATACGGCAGACGCATGCAATGTTGGTCGGCCCATGAGATCGAACGATGATGGACTTACAAACCTTGCCGCACACCTTCAGTGTGTAGCCATTTATTCCACGATATCAGTGGCGCTGGCGACCCCGGCAGGATTCGAACCTGCAACCTGCCCCTTAGGAGGGGGCTGCTCTATCCAGTTGAGCCACGGGGCCGCGCGCCGCCTTCATAGCGCCGGTTTCAGCCCCTGTCACCGGCAAGACGAATATCGAACCCCGAAAAACCACACACCGGCGCGCAACGCGCCCTGCGCCACGCTGGCAACTTGAACCAATGGCCTGCTTCGGGCTAACTGTGAGCGTAAACATACCGGGATCGTACCATTGACCAGCCCTTCCAACCGCCCGCTCACCCTACGCGACGTCTCTGAGGCTTCCGGCGTGTCCGAAATGACCGTGAGCCGGGTGCTACGCAACCGAGGAGACGTATCTGACGCCACCCGCGAGAAGGTTCTACAGGCGGCCAAGCGGCTAGGCTATGTGCCGAACAAGATCGCCGGTGCGCTGGCAAGCCAACGTGTCAACCTTGTCGCAGTGATCATCCCGTCAATGTCCAACATGGTGTTTCCCGAGGTGATGACCGGGATCAGCCGAACGTTGGAAGACACTGATTTGCAGCCGGTGGTCGGCATCACCGACTACCTTCCCGAAAAGGAAGAGAAGGTTCTTTACGAAATGCTGTCCTGGCGGCCATCCGGCGTGATCATTGCCGGGCTGGAGCACTCCGACGCGGCGCGCGCCATGCTTCAGGCCAGCGGAATTCCCGTGGTTGAGATCATGGACGTCGATGGCGATCCTGTCGACGCAATGGTCGGCATTTCGCATCGCACCGCCGGGCGTGAAATGGGAGAAGCCATCGCCAGGGCAGGATACAAGCGCATCGCTTTCCTTGGCACCAAAATGCCACTCGATCACCGCGCCCGCAAAAGATTCGAAGGCTTCACCCAGGCGCTCGCCAAGGCCGGGATCGAGATCGCCGATCAGGAGTTCTATTCCGGAGGCTCGGCGCTGGCCAAGGGCCGCGAAATGACCGAAACGGTTCTGAAACGCACACCGGACCTGGATTTTATCTACTATTCGAATGACATGATCGGCGCCGGTGGCCTGCTTTTCCTGCTGGAAAACGGGGTCAATATCCCAGCTGATGTGGGGCTCGCGGGGTTCAACGGGGTCGAACTTTTGCAGGGTCTGCCGATGCAGCTTGCCACGATGGACGCCTGCCGCTTTGAAATCGGCCGGAAAGCCGCGGAAATCATTCTTGAGCGCAGCCGCCGTGAAAACGGCGACGGCGCCCCGGAACATATCGAGCTAGCACCGACTCTGTCGATTGGCGACACGTTGCGAACATAAACCCAGCCACCCCGAGTTTATAAAACTCTACCATTAAGGTGCCGGTAATTTCTGGCTGCTATCGCTTGCCTCGGGTGAGTTAAAAAGGTGGTGGATATGAGCGCGCAAAGCAATGCCGCGCCAGTCATCATCAAGAGAAAGAAAGTCATCAGCGGCGGGAGGCATCATGGCGGTGCCTGGAAAGCTGCTTACGCCGACTTCGTGACGGCGATGATGGCCTTCTTTCTTCTGATGTGGCTGTTGAACGCGACAACCGAGAAGCAACGCAAGGGCGTGGCCGATTATTTCAGTCCGACCGTACCGATCAACCGTGTATCGGGCGGCGGTGAAGGGGCATTTGGTGGCGAAAGCGTCTTCTCCGAGAAAACCCTGCCCCAGAACGGCACCGGGGCGTCCAACAGGCGCCCGACCGAGGCCAACCAGGCCCGCGGCGAAACCGGTGTTGGCGACAAGGGTCAGGATGCGTCTCGTGGCGATTGCGACGCCGAGGCCTTCGAGCTTGTCGAAGAGATGCTGCTGGGACGTGGTGGCGAAAGCATGGCCACCGAAGAGGCATTGAAGCACATCATAACCCGCGTAACCGACGAAGGCCTGGTGATTGAGCTGTTCGATCTGGATGACGTGCCGCTGTTCGACCCCGACACCACCACGCCAACGCAGTTGCTGCACGATCTGGCCGGGATGCTGGCACGGGTCATCCCGCTGGTCGAGAACAAGGTGGCCATTGGCGGGCACACACGGTCCCAGCCCGTGGTTCTGGCCAACAATCCTATCTGGGACCTGTCCTCGGCCCGTGCCAATGCAATGCGCCTACTGCTCGAGAAACACGGTTTGGACAACGAACGGGTGCGCCGCGTCACCGGACACGCCGACAACAAACCTCAGGCGCGCAACCCGATGGACGTCCGCAACAACCGTATTGAGGTGATCCTTCTGCGAGAGCCATGATGAAAGTCTGATAGATTTTATACGTTAGCGCGCTGTTAAGCGGCAACCTTTATGTCTGTGTCCGACTTGATGGTTGATGCAGCAGAAAGGCGTATCCATGACGATTTCATCTTCGCTTAATGCCGGGGTGGCGGGACTTACCGCCAATGCCACAAGACTGGCGACAATTTCGGACAATATAGCGAACTCGGCCACTTTCGGCTACAAACGGGTCGAGGCGGATTTCCACTCGATGGTCATTTCGTCGATGGGCGGCACCTACTCCGCCGGGGGCGTGCGCACCACCACCCAACGCCTGATCGATCAGCGTGGCGCACTTGTGGCGACGTCGAACCCGACCGACCTTGCCGTGCGGGGGCGCGGCATGCTCCCGGTGGCGGCGATTTCCGAAGTGAATGCCGGCAACGGCAACCCGTAAATGATGCTATCGACCACCGGGTCGTTCCGCACCAACGAAGAGGGTTACCTCGTCTCCGAGGCCGGGCTTGTCCTTATGGGCTGGCCGGCGCTGCCCGATGGTACGGTGCCGACCTTTCCGCGTGATACCTCGGACGGGCTGGAACCGGTACAGATCAACGTCAACCAGTTTTCGGGTGAACCGACCACGGCCATCAACCTGGGCGTCAACCTGCCCGCGACCGAGACCGAGGCCGGAGCCGCTGGCACCACCTCGGAACTGTCGATCGAGTATTTCGACAACCTCGGCACATCCGAGAACATCACGGTCGAGTTTGCCCCGACCGTACCCGCCACCGGATCGTCCAACGAATGGACGATGACGCTTTACGACTCGGCCACTCCCAGCACGGTGATCGGCGAATACACCCTCACTTTCGATGACAGCCGCACGTCGGGCGGCACGCTTCTTTCGGTCACGGCCGTCAGCGGCGGCGCCTATGATCCGGTCACGGGCGCATTGGTCGTCAACGTCGCTGGCGGCCCGATGGAAATCAATATCGGCATGCTTGGCGCGGCCGACGGGCTGACCCAGCTCAGCGACAGTTTCGCCCCGGTTTCGATTTCCAAGGATGGTTACCCCGTCGGCAACATGACCTCGGTCGAAGTGGACGCAAACGGCTTTGTCCACGCCTTCTTTGACACCGGCGTGACGCGCACGATCTACCAAATCCCGTTGGTCGACCTACCCAACCCCAATGGGCTGGTCACCCTCGATCAGCAGACCTATCTGCCCTCGCCGGAAAGCGGATCCTATTTCCTCTGGGATGCCGGTGACGGTCCGACCGGTGACATCGTGTCCTTTGCCCGCGAGGAATCGACCACCGACGTGGCCGGCGAGCTGACCAACATGATCGAAACTCAGCGCGCATATTCGTCGAACGCCAAGGTGATCCAGACCGTGGACGAGATGTTGCAGGAAACCACCAACATCAAACGCTAACGTGACGCGGGGCTTTGTCCCTGCATCCTGATTTTGACCCCAGAAAGGATCGCGCATGTCTCTCTCCGGCGCAATGTCGAATGCCCTTTCCGGGCTGACTGCAGCCTCGCGTTCCGCGCAGGTCACGGCCTCGAACCTCGCCAATGTCATGACCGAAGGCTATGGTCGGCGCGAGCTGGAAGTCGGCGCGCGTATCCTCGGTGGAAATGGTGGGGTCACGGTCAACGGCATTGCCCGGCACGTCAATTCCGGTCTGATCGCCGAGCGGCGTCTGGCCGGAGCCGATCAGGCGGGAACCGCCCGGCTGTCGGACTATTTCACCCGGCTCGAAGCCTTAGTCGGCACCCCCCCGAGGGCGATTCCCTTTCCGCCCGGATCGCCGATTTCGAGGCCAGTCTGGTATCTGCAGCCAGCCGCCCGGACCTGGGCCCGCGCCTCGACCAGGTTTTCACCGAGGCCTCAGAACTCGCAAAGACATTCAAATCCGCTTCCGACGGCATCCAGGCGATGCGCAGCGAGGCTGATCGGGAAATCGCCGCCACAGTCGAACAGCTTAACGCTGCGCTTGGCCAGGTGCGCGACCTTAATGTCCATATCTCCCATGCCATCATCAACGGCCACGAAACCTCGGCCATGGAAGATCAGCGCCAAGTGCTGATCAACGAGATTTCAGAGATTGTCCCGGTTAAGGAGTACCAACGCGACCTTGGTGCGATAGCTCTGTTTTCGCCCGGTGGCGCCATTCTGCTTGACGGCAACGCCGCGCAAATCGACTTTACCGCCACCAACGTGATCGCCCCGCACATGACCCTTGCCGGCGGCCACCTGTCCGACTTGAGCATCGCTGGGCGTCCTGTTGATACGGCAAGCGGCACCAGCCCGATCCGAGGCGGCAAATTGGCTGCTCTCTTTGCCATTCGTGACGAACACGCCGTAGGCACCCAATCACAGCTTGATGCCGTTGCACGCGATCTCGTTGAGCGGTTCCAGGATGCCGGGTTGGACGCCACCCGCGCTCCGGGCGCGGCGGGGCTTTTTACCGACGGCGGCGGGCCATTCACAGCCGTCAACGAAACCGGCCTGTCCGGGCGCCTGGCCGTCAACGCCGCGATCGATCCGGTATTGAGAGGAGCCACGTGGCGCCTGCGGGACGGGCTCGGTGCAGCGGTGCCGGGACCCGTGGGACACTCGCAGTTGCTGCAGGATATGCAAACAGCCCTGACCGCGCCTCGCATCCCGGCATCAGGCAATTTCGGGCCGACAGCTCAGAGCACCACCGACCTGCATGCAACCTTCCTTGGCCAAATCGGCAGCGCCCGCGAGGTCAATGATCAGGTGGTCGGTTTTGCCGCGGCACGATACGACGCTGTCAACACGCGGGTGCTGGAGGACGGTGTCGACTCGGATCAGGAGATGCAGCGCCTGTTGCTAATCGAGCAGGCCTACGCCGCCAACGCGCGAATGATGCAGGTGGTCGACGAAATGATGGACGCTTTGATGAGGATCTGACCCATGCCCCTTTACTCTATCGGCGATCTTGCCAGCAGCTTCCTGCTGCGGCGCCAGAACGTGCATCTCAACTCGGAACTCGGCCGCCTGAGCCAGGAAATGGCCAGCGGTGTCGCCGCCGACATCCCCCGTCATCTTGATGGCAATTACAGTTACCTTGGCGATCTCGAACGCGATCTGCTTGTAAACGAAGGCTACACGACCGCTGCGACCGAGGCGGCGCTCTTTATCAGTGCGATGCAAACCACCCTCGACCGGGTGCAGCAAACCGCTACAACCCTGTCGTCGGATCTGATCCTTTCCGGCAATACAACCCTGCCCGAAGCGATGCAGACCGCCTCGAACAACGCGGCTGACCAGTTGCAATCGCTCTTGTCAGCGCTCAACACCAATGTCGCCGGGCGAGCGCTGTTCTCGGGTGCGGCCACCGACAGCTCCAGCTTTTCCTCAGCCAACGCCTTCCTTGCCAACCTTAAAACCGCCGTAGCGGGTGAGGTCACGCTCTCCGGCATCCTGACCGTAATTGACTCTTGGTTCGATGCGCCCGGCGGTGGGTTCGAAACCAATGGCTATCTCGGTGCCACCATCGATCTTAGCCCGTTTCCGGTGGGCACAGGCGAAACCCTCAACCTTGATCTTCGCGGTGACAACCAGACCATCCGCGACCTGCTGAAAAACACAGCCATCGCCGCAATTGCCGCCGACTCAACACTAGGCTATTCCTCCGAACTTCAGGGCATGTTGCTGGTCGAGGCTGGCGAAAACTTGATGACCTCGCAGGGCGAACTGACGGGCATCCGCGCCGATCTTGGCTATGCCGAAGCCAGAATCGAGGAAAGCCGCACCCGTCTCTCGGCAGAAAAGACCAGCCTTGAAATGGCACGAGGCGAGCTTCTGGGCGTTGACCTCTACGACACCGCGACCCAGCTCGAGAATGTCCAGTTTCAACTCGAAAGCCTCTACACCGCCACCGCACGCCTGTCGCAACTTTCCCTGGTGGAGTATCTGTGATGGCCAAACTCTTCACCGCCTTCCTTATCACGTCCTTGATCGCCCCATTTGCCGCCATGGCCAATTCGGTGCGGATCAAGGATCTTGTCGGGTTCGACGGCGTCCGGTCGAACGACCTCGTCGGTTACGGTCTGGTGGTCGGCCTCAACGGCACCGGCGACGGCATCCGCAACGCACCCTTTACCGAGGAAATCATGTCCAACATCCTCGAACGGTTGGGGGTAAACATCACCGGCGAACAGTTTCGCCCAAAGAACGTGGCCGCCGTCTTTGCCACCTCTACGTTGCCACCCTTTTCCCGCGCCGGAAGCAAGGTCGACGTAACGGTATCCGCCATCGGTGACGCCAAAAGCCTCCTGGGCGGCACATTGATCATGACACCACTCAACGCCGCCGACGGGCAGATCTATGCCGTGGCCCAGGGTACCATCATCGCCGGGGGTGCCGCCGCCCGGGGCGACGCTGGGGGCGTGGTTCAGGGCGTGCCAACCTCCGGCGTCATCCCCGCCGGGGCCCGGGTCGAGCGCGAGATCGAGTTCGACCTCAGCTCTCTTCAATCCCTGCGCCTGGCCCTGCGCGAACCCGATTTCACCACCGCCGCGCGGATCGAACAGCAAATCAACCGCGACTTCGGCCGCCGCGTTGCCTTGATGCTCGATTCCGGAACCGTACAGCTCGATATCGCAGGCACCCGCATGCGTTCCCCCGCCCACGCGCTGGGCCGGATCGAGAACATCCTGGTGCAACCCGAACGCAAGGCCCGCGTCGTGGTCGACCAACGCTCCGGCACCATCGTGATGGGCGAGGACGTGCGCATTTCCCGCGTGGCCGTCAGCCAAGGTGGTCTGACTCTGCGCATTCAGGAAAACCCTGTCGCCGTACAGCCCAACCCGTTTTCCGAAGGTCAAACCGTTGTCGTTCCTCGCACCCGGGTCGCCATCGAAGAAGACGCCGGCATCAGCCTGGCCGAGGTCCATCCCGGCACCACGCTCTCCGAAGTGATTGCAGGGCTCAACGCGCTGGGCGTTGCACCACGCGATATGATCGACATCCTAAAAAGCATCAAGGCTGCAGGCGCACTACACGCGGATTTCGTCGTGCACTAAGGTCAGCCGTCGACCAATTCGCCGGACGGGATGATTGGAAAAAACTCCCCGCTCGACCAAAGCCCGAACCAGCTTTGACCGTCGTGTTGAGCATGCGCCCCGATATCGACCAGTCGATAGAAACTCTTGCGATCGATCAGTGCTTCCAACCGGTCACGTACCAGCACGTAGGGCGATGGTTCGCCAGTTTCCGCATCGCGCACCACGCGAATCGGTGCCTCCGGCCCGGCAACTGTCACATCGCCCACATTGGTGTGAAAGCTCAAGACTTGGTTCTCCACCTCGCCTTCCACATCGAAATCCACCGCCACAAAAGGCACGTCGTCCACCGTGATGCCAACTTTCTCCACCGGCGTCACAAGGAAATACTCATCCCCATCTTTGCGCAAAATCGTTGAAAACAACCGCACCAATTCCGGTCGTCCTATCGGCGTTCCAAGGTAAAACCAAGTGCCATCGCGGGCGATCCGCATATCCAACGCCCCGCAGTATTCGGGGTCCCAAAGATGCACCGGCGGCAGGCCCTTACCTTTAGATACTGCCTTGGCCGCGGCGGCGATTCCTTCAGCCGAGGACTTCACGTTCATTTGTCCGCTCATTGCTTTTGCCATTCCCGTCCATAACGCTACACTTGGGCCAAGGCGTAACGCAACTCAAGGAGCATTGCCATGACCGACAGCACCGATCTCGTGGCCGAAATCGAAGAGCTGGAAGCCAAACTGGCGCAGGCCAAGGCCTCGATCACTAGGCGTTTTGTTGGTCAGGAAACGGTGGTCGACCTGGCACTGTCCGCCCTTCTTTGCGGCGGTCATGCCCTTTTGATCGGCCTGCCCGGCTTAGGCAAGACGCGCCTAGTTGAAACCCTGTCCACGGTTATGGGGCTTGATGCCAACCGTGTTCAATTCACGCCTGACCTGATGCCTGCTGACATTCTCGGCTCCGAGGTGCTGGAAACCGGCAGCGATGGCAGCCGCACCTTCAAGTTCATTCCCGGCCCGGTCTTCTGTCAGCTGCTAATGGCGGACGAAATCAACCGAGCCAGCCCGCGCACGCAATCGGCGCTGCTGCAGGCGATGCAGGAACGCCAAGTCACCGTTGCTGGGCAGGACCGCCCCCTTGATGCGCCCTTCCATGTGCTTGCCACCCAAAACCCGATCGAGCAGGAAGGCACTTACCCCCTGCCCGAAGCCCAGCTTGACCGATTCCTCGTGCGGATTGATGTCGATTACCCCGATCGCGCCACCGAAAAAGAAATCCTGATTTCCACCACCGGCGTGGCCGAGAACAAGGCCCGCAACGTGTTTACCCCCGCCGAGTTAGTTGCGGCGCAAACTCTGCTCCGCCGCATGCCGGTGGGTGACGCGGTGATCGAGCAGATCCTCGACCTGGTACGCGCCTTCCGCCCCGAAAGCCCAAATGCCAGCGAAGCCATCCGCGAACTGGTCGCCTGGGGCCCCGGCCCACGTGCAGCGCAGGCGCTAATGCTCACCGTGCGGGCACGCGCAATGCTGCAGGGCCGCCTTGCGCCTGATACCGATGACGTGATCGCCATGTCAAAACCGGTGCTTTCCCACCGCATGGCGCTCAACTTTGCAGCCCGCGCGCGCGGTGAAAACCTGTCCCATCTGATCGACACCACAACCGCTGCCATCCTGCACCAGGAGGCCGCCGCGTGAAAACAACCCCCTCTGCGTTGCGAGCAAGGGCCGAGGCCAAGGCCGCGCATTTCCCGCCGCTTCTGGCCCGGGCCGAACAACTGGCCGGTGCCGTCCTGTTGGGTGAACACGGTCGGCGGCGCGCAGGGCTAGGCGATGACTTCTGGCAATACCGTCCGATGCAACCCGGAGATTCGCGCCGCATGGTGGATTGGCGGCGCTCGGCCCGCTCGGACGCGCAATTCGTTCGCCAGAAGGAATGGCAAATCGCTCAAAGCGTTCAAATCTGGGTCGATCAGGCCGCCTCGATGCGGTTTTCCAGCGCATCGGATACCCCCGAGAAGGCCGACCGTGCAAGGATTTTGGCCCTGTCACTAGCGATCCTTCTTATCCGAGGCGGAGAGCGCGTTGGCCTGACTGGAGATACCCTGCCGCCCCGCCGAGGCGAGGTCCAGATCGATCGTCTTGCAACCGCACTTTCGAGTGACCACCCCGACGATTACGCAATCCCAGATTCGCGCGGCCTTCTGCCCCATGCCCGCGCACTGTTTGTCTCGGACTTTCTCGGCCACATCGATGGCGTCACCGCTGCCCTGACCAAGGCCGCAGATCGCGGCATCACCGGCGTCCTTTTTCAAATTCTCGACCCGGGTGAAGAGGCTTTTCCTTATCAAGGTCGCACCATTTTCCACAGCGTCGGCGGCACGCTCGCCCACGAAACACTCAAGGCCGGGGACCTGCGCAACCGTTATCTTGACCGGTTGGCCGCCCGCAAAGATACCCTGACCAATCTGGCCCGCGCTACCGGCTGGCGATACCATTGCCACCACACTGGCGACAGCGCCCAATCGGCGCTGCTCTGGCTTTATCGCGCTCTAGACGGAGATGCCGGATGACGCTGGGACCCATTGCATTCACCACCCCATGGTTGCTGGGCGTCCTGATCGCACTGCCACTTCTTTGGTTGCTTCTGCGTGCCATCCCCCCGGCCCCGATCAAACGCATCTTCCCGGCGGTGGTTTTGCTTCTGGGCCTGCGCGATGATGACAGCATCTCGGATCGCACCCCTTGGTGGCTGCTCCTGTTGCGCATGTTGGCTGTTGCCGCGCTGATCATCGGGCTTGCCGGGCCTGTGCTGAACCCGGCCGAGCGCCGTGCTCCTTCAACTGACCCGCTGTTGATCGTCATGGATGCCAGCTGGGCCAGTGCCCGCAACTGGGACGACAGGCTTGCCATGCTCGACAGCATCCTGGCCGAGGCCGGGCGCAATGCCCGCCCAGTTGCGTTGTCCCGACTAACCCAACCCGAGGTGCCGCAATTTCAATCCGCCGCCGACTGGCGCAAACGCCTTGCCGGGCTGAACCCTGCAGCCTGGACCCCGACAGATGCGATGATGCAGGGCTTTGCCGGAATGCTGCCCACCGACAACCGTTTCGAGACCCTGTGGATGTCCGACGGGCTTGCACATGAGGGCCGCGACACCCTGCTGCGATCCCTCGAATCCCATGGAGCCGTCTCGGTCGTTCAAGCCCTGACCCCGGTTGTGGCTCTCGAGCCCATGCGCTTTGCCGATGGCACAGTTCAGATCACCGTCCGCCGTGATCAGACCGCGACACCACAGGACATCACCGTGCAGGCCCATGGCCGCGACCCAACGGGCACGATCCGCGTTCTGGCCGAGCTGCCCCTCACCTTCCCCTCTGGTGCCGATGCCATCGAAGGCAATCTGAC
The DNA here is from genome assembly GCF_032586155.1 of Aliisedimentitalea sp. MJ-SS2. Taxonomy (NCBI): domain Bacteria; kingdom Pseudomonadati; phylum Pseudomonadota; class Alphaproteobacteria; order Rhodobacterales; family Roseobacteraceae; genus Aliisedimentitalea; species Aliisedimentitalea sp. MJ-SS2. The sequence goes on along the minus strand of NZ_JAWHTC010000005.1, from coordinate 431,114 downwards.
CCTTCAGGCCGAGCTGCGCGGCCGGTTGACCAGCGCCACGATCAAGGGCCACGACAGCGCCGGTGCCGTAGCGCTTACCGATGACAGCCTGCGCCGCCGTGAGGTCGCCCTGATCTCGGGCCGTGAAAACCGCGAGGGGCTCGAACTTCTGTCGCCACTGCACTACCTGCGTCAGGCACTGGCGCCCAATGCCGACTTGCTCGAGGGGCAAATCGAAGAAGTGCTGCCTGCCAACCCGGATGCCGTCGTGTTGGCCGATATCGCCACACTATCGCCCACCGAGGAAAAAGCACTTAGCGAATGGATCGACAAGGGCGGCCTGCTGCTACGCTTTGCCGGTCCCCGCCTTGCCGCCAGCGAAATCAGCCGTCGCGACGAACACCCGCTGATGCCGGTCCGCCTGCGTGTCGGAGGCCGCAGTGTCGGCGGCGCAATGAGTTGGGGCGCTCCGAAATCCCTTGCCCCTTTCGACAAAGACTCCCCCTTCTTCGGCTTGCCCGTACCCGTCGACGTGCGAGTCACGGCGCAGGTCATGGCCCAACCCGACCCGACTCTGGCCTCTCGCGTAATCGCAACGCTGTCAGACGGCACCCCGATGGTGACCCGCAAGCGGATTGGCCTTGGTCAAGTCGTCCTGTTCCACGTCACCGCAAATGCCGAATGGTCATCCCTGCCCCTTTCGGGGCTCTACATGTCGATGCTGGAACGGCTCTCGGTTGCCACCGCCATCACCACCCCGTCGATCGAGGAAATGGCCGGCACTGTCTGGCAGCCCCTGCGCATTCTCGACGGCTTCGGCACACTGGTACAAGGCGATGATCTGCCCGGCGTCTCAGGTGAAGAACTGTCGCAGGCTCCGCTTGGCCCGACGCTTCTGCCGGGTCTTTATGCTAGTGATGATCGCCAGATCGCTCGCAACACCTTGCGCCCGGGTGATGCACTCACGACGGCAGTATGGCCTACACGCATCCCGCAAATCGGGTTCACTACGGCAAAAGAGACACAGCTTGGCGGCTGGCTCCTGGCCTTGGCGCTTGGGTTGATTACGCTTGATATTCTGGCCTCCCTGGTGCTGACAGGCCGCCTGACCGCCCCTCGCGCCGCCTCGGCAGCAGGTTGTCTCATCACCTTACTCATGCTCCCGACCGACGGCCAAACCAATGATGTCCGCGCCGTCGACGCCACCGCCGAGGTAACGCTGGCCCATGTCCTGACCGGCAACAAACTAATCGACGACACTGCCCGTGCCGGGCTCTTCGGCCTGTCGGAAACGCTGTTCTTCCGCACCTCGGTCGAACCATCTGAACCGATGAGCATCAATCTTGAGACCGACGAGCTGGCATTTTTCCCGCTTCTCTACTGGCCCATCACTCTGGATCAACAACGCCCATCCGAAGCGGCCTACGACAAACTCAACCGCTACCTGCGCGGCGGCGGCATGATCCTGTTTGACACCCGCGATGGCGATATAGCCGGTTTCGGCGCCTCCAGCCCAAATGGTCGCAAACTGCAACAACTGGCCGCGCCGCTCGATATTCCTGCGCTCGAACCTGTGCCCGGCGACCACGTGTTGACCCGCACCTTCTACCTGCTTCGGGAATTTCCCGGTCGCCACTCAGGTCGCGATGTCTGGGTCGAGGCGGCCCCACCGGACGCCGAGAAGATCGAAGGCATGCCCTTCCGCAATCTCAACGACAACGTCACTCCGGTGATCATTGGCGGCAATGACTGGGCCGCAGCCTGGGCCATGGACCGGCGCGGGCAGCCCATTTTCCCGGTCGGTCGCGGTTTGGGTGGAGAACGCCAGCGCGAGCTGGCCTACCGTTTCGGCGTGAACCTCGTGATGCATGTACTGACCGGCAACTACAAATCCGACCAGGTCCACGTGCCAGCCCTACTGGAAAGGCTGGGGCAATGAGTTCGACACTCCTGTTCGATCCCCTTCTGCCCTCACCCGTACTTGGCGCCCTGATTGCGTTAGCCCTGCTCGGCACGGCGTTCGCCTTCTGGCGCGGCCTCTCCGGCTGGGCGCTGCGCGGGCTAGCGGCCCTCGTGATCCTGTTGACACTATCCGGTCCAGTCTGGCAACGCGAAGACCGCGCGACCCTGCCCGATATCGCCATCATGATCGTCGATCAAAGCGCCAGCCAAGGTCTGGCCGACCGCAGCGCCACTACTGAACAGGCAGCGGCCAACCTCGCCACCCGAATAACCGACCTGCCCGATACCGAACTGCGCCGCATCGACCTGCCCGATGGCGCCGGTGATACCGGCACCCGCGCCATGACGGCCCTCTCAGACGCGCTTGCGAACGAGCCGCGTGGGCGCATCTCCGGCCTGTTCCTGATCTCGGACGGGCGCGTGCATGACATCGAAAACGCGCCCGAGCTGCCTGCGCCCCTGCACCTTCTGATGACCGGTAAGCCCAGCGATTGGGACCGCCGGCTGATCGTCGAAAACGCGCCCTCGTATGCCATTCTGGGCGAGGAGTTTGTACTCACCCTTCGGATCGATGATCAGGGCAACGTACCCGAAGGCCTTGATCAGACTCCACTCGAAATCGCTGTCGACGGCGCTGAACCGATGATGTTCCACATCCCGGTCGGCAAACCGGTAGAGCTGCCCGTGACCCTGCCCCATGGCGGGCGCAACATCCTGCAATTCAGCGTGCCGGAAGCCGATGGAGAACTGACCACCCGCAATAACACCGCGCTGGTTCAGATCAACGGCGTGCGCGACCGGTTGCGGGTTCTGCTGGTCTCGGGCGAACCGCACCCGGGCGGGCGCACATGGCGCAACCTGCTGAAATCCGACAGTTCCGTCGACCTCGTGCATTTCACCATTCTGCGCCCGCCTGAGAAACAGGACGGTGTCCCGGTCAGTGAACTGTCGCTCATTGCTTTCCCTACCCGCGAACTGTTCCTGGAAAAGGTCAACGATTTCGACCTGATTGTTTTTGACCGTTACAAGCGGCGCGGCATCCTGCCGTCGCTTTATCTCGACAACGTCAAGGCTTATGCCGAGACGGGCGGCGCCATCCTGATTGCCGCCGGTCCAGATTTCGCCTCTGCCGACAGCCTATATCGCACACCGCTGGGCGACATCATCCCGGCCAATCCCACCGCCCGGGTGATCGAACAGGGCTTCCTTCCAACCGTCACCGACTTGGGCGAACGCCACCCGGTCACTGCCGGTCTGCGCTCGAATGAAGAGGACGCGGACTGGGGCCGCTGGATGCGCCAGATCGAGGTCACGCCTGACACTGGTGATGTGGTGATGTCCGGCCATGAGGGCACACCTCTTCTGGTGTTGAACCGGGTCGGCGAGGGTCGCGTGGCGCTACTGGCCTCGGATCACGCCTGGCTTTGGAGCCGCGGCTACGAGGGTGGCGGTCCACAACTCGAACTGCTGCGCAGACTGGCTCACTGGATGATGAAGGAACCCGAGCTCGAGGAAGAGGCGCTCTGGGCCGAACCAACCGGCCAGACCCTGCGCATCATCCGTCGAAGCCTGTCGCAAGAGGTTGGCAATGTAACTGTCACCACGCCTTCGGGCGAAACCGCTGAGCTGCCACTTAAGGAGGTCGAACCCGGTCAATTTGAGGTACTGTACGACGGCGCGGAAATCGGCCTCTACCGGCTTGCCAATGACGACAAACAGGCTGTGATTGGCCTTGGGCCCGCGGCCCCGCGCGAGTTTGTGGAAACCGTGGCCTCAGATGCGGTCCTTGCGCCGGTGATTGCCCCATCGCGCGGAGGCACGGCGTCATTGCATGACGGCATCCCAACGCTTCGCCATGTGCGCGCCGGACGCCCTGCCTCCGGTCGGGGTTGGCTTGGCCTTACCCCACGTGGCGCGTTCGAAACCACCGGCATTTCACAAACGGCCCTTCTTCCTGAATGGCTGGCCCTTTTCTTGTCGGCAGGTCTTTTAGTTGGCGCTTGGCTGCGCGAGGGTCGACGATAGCCCGCTAAAAATAGCTGCGCACCAGGTTACTTGCGATCAGACTCCAACCATCGGCAATCACGAAAAACGACAGTTTGAATGGCAATGACACAATGGCCGGAGGAACCATCATCATTCCCATCGACATCAGGATCGCTGCCACAACAAGGTCGATGATCAAGAAGGGCAGAAAGACCAGGAACCCAATCTGAAACGCGCGGGCTATCTCAGACAATAGGAAACTTGGCACCAAAACCGAAAGGGGCGCCTCCGGGCTCGGGGTCAGCTCGGTCACATCCGGACGCAGAGCTGCCATCGATGCAAATGTCTCCGGATCCAACCGCAATGCCATGAAGGTGCGGAAGGGCTCGACAATGCGCAGGAACGCTTCGTCGACCCCAATCTGCTCGGCCAGCATTGGCGCCACGCCTTGTTCCCACGCGACCAAAAACACCGGCTCCATCACGTAATATGTAAGGAACAGCGCCAAACTCACAATCAACATGTTTGGCGGTGACTGCTGCAACCCGATCGCCTGACGCAGGATCGACAGCACAGTTACGATGAACGGAAAACAGGTCACCATGATCGCTATGATTTGATATTCCTTTGGTCATTGGGCGCTTTGCACCCGTTGCACATCCCGCCCACTCTCCGGACGGATCCAAAGTCGTTCTGACAAGTGCAGCCCCGGATCGCCCCGTTGCCACGCCACCCAGGTTTTCCGGATGCAGGCTCACTCTTGGCGGACATGTCCTAACGAAGTGCTAAATTCACAGGTCAAACTAACCGGTATTTGATCCATTTTGCCCACATTTCGCGCTTTGTCCTGTGCCATCCCTGCACCCCGACATATGCGGGTCAAGATAAACGGCTCCCCCCGGCAAAGAAGGGGCACCCCCTAACCCATCGCCCATCAATCAAGCACGTTTCTCGACCTTAGGCTCGGCCAGACTTTCAATCGTGGTCTTGCGTCCACTTTCGTCATAGGTGTCCAACGATCGCCGGATCCGATGCAATGCGCTCATCCGGCTGGCTACGCTGCGGATCCCCTGCAACGCGCTGTCCAACAGCGCCTGATTACGCAGAACCTTAACCTGCAGCGCATTCAGCGGCTCACCCCCGGCGTCCTCGCATTCATTCAGTCGCTCGATTAGCGCCTCTTTTTCCTCCAGCTGGGTGACCAGATGCTCCAGATCCCCCTCCAAAAGCGCCTGCCGTTCCCGGTCAAGCAGCTTGTCCGGTGCTTCGATCGTCAGTTGGGAAAACTCAGAACGCATTTTCTTTCTCCTTCAGGGCTTGATACAGCGACTCGGCCAACCCGATACCGCCTGCCTTGACCATTTCCTCGGCCTGGGCCTGTCGCAGGAACGAAGCAAACTGCTCTTCCCCGGCTCCGCCGCCAAACGCCCCACGCGCCTTGCCCAGCCCGGCAGCCTTCATCATTTCCGCTAGGAAACTCGCCTCCATCTGCTGGGCAGCGTGACGCAGGGCACGATCCTTCTGGGTGGACTTAGCGGGTGGAGTCGCCACCTTGTCAGCACCACCCAGAGGTGGCAAAGGTGAAAATTCGGTCACAGGATTGCCTCCAATTCTTGGGACTTTCCCTTTTTTGCGCAGATACGGGTAAAGATTCTCTAACCAAGTTCAGAGAGATTGAGGCCACCGGAAGAACTCCTGAGGCCGAAATGGAAACTGCCCCCCCGCTCTTTTCGCTTGATCGTACCATCACACCCGTATCAGGGCTGGCAGACGGCGCCAATTGGCCCACAGCCGCAAGCCATGACACGGCCGAGGCCTCCTTGGTCGACGCCTCGCGTGGCGGGACATTTTCTCATCAAGCATTTTCAAGAGTTTTCGACTTGCTCGCGACTAGGCCCGCCACCGGATCGGACGGCCAAATCAACATGGCCACAGCTCAAGATATGCGCTCCAATCCCCTTGCATTTGCCGAGTTCTTGGCCGCACTTCCGCCCGACATCGCCAACGCGTTGTCTGATGCCAATGCGGATGCGAGCGCACTTTCCGAAATCATGACCCGGCTGATTTATGGTTCTCAGTCCGACGGCACCGATGTGATGCCTTCAACGTCCGAACTGCCGCAGCGCGCGCCAACCACTACGCCGACTGCAGGGCCACTTCACGACTGGGCGGGTGCATTCTCAACCATTCCCACCGCCCCGGTCGACATCGGCGCTGCGGATGAGGACACAATTCACGCACAGACCAGGACAGATGCCGACATATCGATAGATCGCTTCGTCACCGATCACACCGCAATTCGCACCGTGCCGGAAACCGTGGTCGATGGCCGCCCACATCATGCCACGGCAAACGACGTCACCCCTGCCTTCACGCCCGTCGAAATGGCCACCGGCGTAACCAACGTTCCGTCTCCACCTTCCGTACCTAGCAATGACAGCGGACCTGATGCCGGTTTTTCGGTTTTTGCATTGTTTTCGGGCCCAACGACGCCACCCCGCGGCGATGGCACCACAACCGAAGCGGTTGATAACCGCACGCAAACTCGAATTGAGCACGCACCGCCAAGTCCAACACCGTCCAACGATGGACGCAGTGCACGTCCAGGCCCCAATAATCCCGTCAGTCCGCCGCTGACATCTGGTGGACGCGCGCTGACCCTTATGTTTTCAGAGGCCCCAGCTTCCACAGCACACGTCACCAAGTCCGGCGCGCCCAACAGCCCGAATCCGTTTCCCAACACCCACCAAACTGCCGCGCCCCGGTCCAGCGCCAATCTCGACCTTGAGGTGAGCAAAACAAACGTTCCTGCGCCCTCCCCGCCCACCGGCTCACGTCCCAACACGGCCTTTCCACTAATGCCGGACCTACACCATTCACCCGGCATGCGAGCCAAGCCGGATCGGCAGCGCCTTGCACCTGCTGCAACCGTCGTCGCGCCAGGCCACAATTTCGAACCAGTTCCACCCAGTTTCGATGATCCCTCCCTGCCAGTGGTCCCGCGATCGACACCCATTCGATCCGGACTTCAATCCACCGCCTTGCCCGGCCCCCCTTCACCACATCAGGTTACGCCAACCTTCACGGTTGCCACCATGGGCACCCCTGTTCAAATCCTGATGCCGGGTCTCAATGAACAGCCTGGGCGCGACCATGTCGCGGCAATCCCCAAGACCGCGCTATCACCCGAGCTTGCCGCAACCGAAGCCGTTCATTCCGTCGGACCGACCCTTTTTTCACCTGCCACACCGGCCAAAGCCCCGTTGGCCGTGCAAATCGCCCAGCAGATCGTAACTGCAATACCGCATCCGAACGGGCAACCGATCGAACTTCGCCTCAACCCCGAAGAACTCGGGCGGGTCAACCTGTCACTCTTGCAATCCGACACCGCAATCACCGTCACCATCCTGGCCGAGCGCGGTGAAACACTCGACCTTTTGCGCCGTCACATTGCCCTTCTCGAGCGCGAGTTCCGCGACATCGGCTTTGAAAAAATCCAGTTCACCTTCGGCTCTTCGGACCACAGCAACACGAACCCGGAGGCAGAGCACGGCGATGATCACCCCGGAAACCCGACTACCGTCGACGCAGAAACTGACGAAGGGCTCGACCACACCACCTTGTCCGTGTCCGAGGGACTCGATCTGCGCCTCTGACCTCCCGGATTGAAACGAAAGGCCCCACCCATGGTTGACTCAGTCCAATCTATCGCATCGGCGACGGCCGGCGCCGCCGCCCAGAACGTCGCCGCAGAAAATGCCCGCAGCTCCTCCAATCAGGTAATCAGCTCAGATTTTCAGACCTTCCTCGAAATGCTAACGGCCCAGATGACCAATCAGGACCCGCTTAACCCGATCGACAGTTCAGATTACGCCGTGCAGCTTGCTACCTTCTCGTCGGTCGAACAGCAGGTCCTGACCAACGACCTGTTGAACGCCATGATCGCCCAGATGTCGCAGTCCGGGATAAGCGAGCTTGCGGGCTGGGTCGGTATGGAAGCGCGAAGCTCCGCCCCGGTCCATTTCGACGGCATCCCGCTGACTCTGTCCCCATTGCCCGCACTCTTGGCCGACGAAAGCTGGCTTGTCGTGCGCGACCAAACCGGCGCCGAAGTCAGCCGTAACGAGATCGGCACCTCAGGCGGCGATATCCAATGGGCCGGAACCGACAGCAATGGCAATCTTCTACCGAGCGGAGTTTATTCCATCGAGGTTGAAAACCATGCCAATGGATCTTTGCTTGGCTCGACACCGGTTGAACACTACGCCCACGTGACCGAGGCGCAGAACATCAACGGCCAGCTTCTTCTGGTTCTGGACGGTGTCGTGCCCGTGCTGGCGGCAGACATCAACGCCCTACGCGAACCGCTCTGATCCGGCCTAATCACAGCCGGGCGGCCGGTTTGAAACCCTTTGCCTGCTCGCGTACCTCGAATGGGATCCCGCCGTTGGAAAGGGCCGCTATCCTGGTGCAAGCAGCCCTATACCTCAAGATTCGAAAATGATCGACGACGCTGCAACGTTAACGGCATTGCTGGTCGAGGCCGGGATAGCCCAGCCAACGACCTGGAGATCAAGCTTTTTTCCCCAACGCCCGACAACCCGCTCTTTTCCAATGACCCCGCGGCCGAGGCTCGCCTTCTCAACCACCTGACCGGCACCGGCCTTGCACCGCGGCTACACGAAACGCTGGCAACGCCGCTCGGCTCGGTCGTGCTCTACACTCATGTCGCCGGATCGTCCTGGCGCAGCTACCCTGCCCCGGTTGGACGGGTTCTGGCTCGGCTGCACCGACACCCTGCTCCACCCGACCTCGACCTTGCACCATACGATAGCCGGGCGTTGCTTGCGCAGGGCCTCGACATTCTCGACCGGCGCCCGAATATTTCTGTTACCGAGCGATTGCGCAATCTGACGCCCAGCAGCGCGACCGCACCTTCGCGCATAGCCGCTCTGCTGCACGGCGACGTGGTTCCAGGCAACGTGATCCAATCTCCAATCGGGGACATTACACTGATTGACTGGCAATGTCCTGCTGTGGGCGCTCCGGTTCATGATCTTGCTATCTTCCTGTCGCCCGCAATGCAGCATGTGTATCGCGATACGCCGCTATCACAGGCGGAAGCAGTTCCTTTCTGAACGCTTATGGATGCACTGCAACCCTCGACCGTTACTGCGCGTTGGCGCTATGGTTTCACTGGCGCATGGCCGCCTATTGCCTGTGGCGAAGCGAACGTCGTGCGCCCGATTACCACACCGCTTTCGAGCTGGAGTGCGCCTGTATCAGCCCGGATTAGACACGCGGGTGGCACCCGGCCGCCCGCGTTTCAATCCCGATTCGATACCCGCGCCCCACGCAATAGGCTGTTCTGAACCGCAGACCTCCGCCTAGACCAGAAGCTTGTTGCAACCCCGCAACATTACCACATCTTTGGCGTTTTCTCGCCGATTGCAGCGGCACCCAGGGTTCATTTTTTTATTTAAACTCAAATAGTTATATAAAAATGCCCGCAGGACCAGCACAGGCATTGGATTTTGGCGGTTTTTTCGCGATCCCTGTTCCAACGCTGCCAAATCTATGTAATATTGGGAGTGGTCGCGCCGATTTCGGTCGGCTTAACTGTGGTTTGGAGAACAATTATGAAAAAGCTTTCGACCCTAGCAGCAGCTGCTGCTCTGGCCGCAGCAACCGCCGCACCGGTTGCCGCAGAAAATGATCCGTTTGTTTCGACCCAAGGTGGCTTGGGCGGCGCTGGCGCAGCAGTAATTGGCGCCGTGGCTGTCCTTATTTTCGTCAGCGCCTCGGACGGCACCTGATCACATCACTGGTCTCTGACCGGCTTGATCAGAAAGAAAAGAACCGGCGGACGCATGGCGGTCGCCGGTTTTTCTTTGGTTGAACTTCTTCATTCCGGGAAACGCGCGCAACTGGCTGGGCAACGCGCGTGCACGCCTCATTACCTGTGAGTCTGGAACACAATATAGCCGTTCGCTGGCCCCAACCATTGCCGCGACTGCAAAACCCGACCCCGGCCATCCACCAGATAGCTGTTGGTAAAGCTCGCATCACTTCCCGAACAGTTCTCGGTCATTTCTGTCGTGTTGACATTTTGCATCGTGGCATTGGTCACTTTCTTCCGACCGCCACGTGTTACCTGACAGTCAGCCACCGTCTCGACCGTCTGGTTCTCCCCGTTCAAATGACGCAGCACATGTTGGCCGCTGCCGGCTTTGCGCGCTTGGATCAACGACGCAATTTCACCGACCGACGATGACATGATGTCATTGCCCAACCCCCGCGTCGCCGTAATCATCCCTCCCGCCATGGTGATCGAGCGCCGTCCGCCGCCACCCCAGGTCTTGTAGGCACCGTTGGTCTCGATATGGACCATGACGGCATTGGCCTCACGATCAGGCATCGCAACAAACGCAACCGGAAGATCGGTATTGGCGAGCGCCGCCTGAATACCGGCCGCAGCCTGTTCTGGCGACATCGGCCCGGCTTGCACCGTCTCTCCCTTCACCCTTTGGGTCAGGGACTTCAGGAAAAGGTTCTCGTCCGTCTTGTTGCCGCATCCGGACAACCCGGCGACCCCGGCAATGGCGGCAAGAGCCGTTAACCCGCGCTTCACGCTCATCTCCAGAACCTCCCCCAGGTTTTCGCCATCTCAGGATGGTGCGCATCCCGCACAGCCTCATATAGCCGCCCGTTGACATTCAGCCGCGCGCCACCGTTTCGTGACAACGATTGCAACACGATCTTGTTTTTCTTACGCGTCGCCGACCCTATCGAACTGCTCAGCGGGATGGTGATGCGAATACCCTTGTCAAAGGATCCCTCGCCGAACGCTGCCGCCGAAACATTTGTCTTGGTCACATAGGCCCCGACGCGCCAGCCATTGTTGAACTCGCGGTCAACGGCAACCGTCGCCCCCCAATCCCCGGCAAGGTAACGGCCAACGTTCATTTCGCCGTGGAACCCGTTGCCAAAGTCATAGTAGGCCGAAACGTGACCGTTCCATTCGGGGATCAACCCGGCATAGCTGGTGATGCCCGTCGCCGGGTCGGTGATGAAACTGTGGCGTGTCTTCAGGCCAAGCCCCATGCTGTATTCACGCGGCCGAACATAGTTCAACTCGGCCCCAAAGGCCAAGCGGCTCGACGCCGGTTTCCACAGCACTTCTCCGGATGCCCCAGCATACATCGACTCAAGATAGCCCACCGTAACACGGGTATACCAATCCGGCCCCAAGCGGCCGTATTTCGCGATGGTCAGATGCTCGATCTTCGGATCGTTGCCCGCCGCATAGAGACGGCCATCCGACCGCACCGCCGGCAGTGTTCCAACCCCGGCCCCTGATCGGCCCGAGGGTGCCGCATCCAGGTTCCCGGTCAACTTGACACTGGCCGCCCCGGAAACAACCCAGCCCGGCGCGAAGTGGTAATCGGCGCTCAGCTTCAGCCCCACGTCCAGCTTTACCGGATTGTCGGGATCGAACACGCCCAGCTTGCCATAGGGCCCCAAGCTCCAACTTAGCCGCGGATAGGCGCCATCGACCGGGGCAACCCCGTCCCATGCCCCGGCGCCGCTGCTAAACACAGCACGCTGCAGGATATCGTGTGCCGGCGCATTTTCGAGCGCCTCGACATCGCTGCGTTTCAGCGTCACGGCCCCAGTCGGCATCCCTTGATAGGTCTGAACGACGGTGAATTCTTCGACGGATGCAGGCAGGTTCCGCGTCAATGCCCGCGCGGTGCGACCCACCGCCTGAGATTCGATATCGTAGCGGGTGTTGCGCATGACCACCCGAACACTTCGACCATCCAGCTTCATGCCTTCCAGCATGATGCCCTCTTTGGCCAGCGCATTGGCCACGTCGCTCTGCACCATCGCAGGTTTGCCCGGCAAGTCGGTCCAGCCCAGATCGCTTGCCGAATTCCGCGGCCGCACCGCAACCGGCAGAGGGGCGGCCTCCGAACCACCCGGCACCGCCGCACCCTTGAGATCGGTTGCAAGGGTCAGTTTCAGGCCGAATGTCGAGCCATACATGTAGGACGCACCCAGCGCGATGCGCGGGCTGATCTTGTAATCGGCTCCAAAATTCCAAGGGCTTTTGCGGGTAAACATGTTTGCGCCTGCATCCTGTACCGGCCCGCCGACAATCGCCCCGCGTTCTTCACTGTAATTGTCGGTCGAATACTCGGCCTTGAAACTCAACCGGTCATTTACCTGATAGCTCACACCTCCAAAAGCCGACATCGGCCCCTTGAACCAACGATCGGTGCGCAGATTGCCGCCCGCGCCGATGATGCCGATCCCCGGACGTGTGCCTGTGGTAGCGAAACTATTGAAACTGCCCATCCGGCCCCAGCCGACACCACCGGTCACCCGCAAACGCGAACCGATGGATTTGGTGGCCACGACGTATTCGGCTGAATAGAGACCCGTTCCGATGAAATCACGCATCCCGATTGCCACGGCAGGGCGGTACGTGCCCTCTTTCAGCACCTGGTATTTCAGGTCGAAGCTGCGGTCATAATAGCTCGAATTCGGATAAGGGGTCGGCCCGAACCTCCCGGGACGATAATTTTTCAATGCCGAGTACCGAAACGCGCCGGTCAGGCGCGGCAACAGCTGAAAGGTCAGCGTCGTCTTTGTGGTGCCGCCAAAATGCGAAAGGGTCGTGCTCAACTCTCCATCGGGCGCCACTTCGGCCGTGGGCATATCGATCAACCCGCCGGGCAGTCCGTACATGTTCTTGGAGTAGCTCAAGGTCGGTTCTGCCCCGACTGCCCCTGCACCAAGTATACTGGCTCCGATCACTGCCGCCGTGAAACGCATCCGCATGTTGAAATCCTGCCGCTCAAGTGCCTTTTGGCGCACTCTAAGGGGTTTGCCGCAAAAAGCCTAGAGGCTCTTGCCGCGTGCCGTGAACCGGCGGGATATGTCGCAAATTTGCCAATTCGGCGGTCAAAGAACAACTGCCAACGCCACGGCACCGCTCCCTGCAACCAACCCGCCCAGGAACATCAGCGCCCACATCTTGCGGTGCCCCCCCCGGTTGTGCGGCGCTTCTATCTCGCTTTGCCGGATGAGCGCCGCCTCGACCAACCCTGGCAGACGCGGTCCGAACCGCGCCATTACCGCGGCAGTCTTTGCCAAATCCCGCAACACCGCACGCGGCCCAATCGAAGTTTTGATGTAATCTTCGACGATCGGGTGGGCCACATCCCAGATATTGAGCTGCGGGCTCAGCGAACGCGCCACCCCTTCCACAACCACCATGGTGCGCTGTAAAAGGATCAGCTCGGTTCGCGTCTCCATTCCGAATCGTTCCGTGACTTCAAAGAGATAGCTCAACAGCCGCCCCATACTGATGTGGCTGGCATCCATCCCGAAAATAGGCTCCCCGACGGCACGCAACGCGCGGGCAAACTCGTCTACATCGCGGTCGGCAGGCACGTATCCGGCCTCGAAATGCACCTCGGCGACGCGTTTGTAATCGCGCTGGATGAACCCGAACAGAATCTCGGCATAAACCCGACGGGTGTATTCGTCGATGTAGCCCATGATGCCGAAATCATAGGCAATGATATCCCCGTTGGCGGCCACCTTCAGGTTGCCCTGGTGCATATCCGCGTGGAAAAACCCGTCGCGCAGCGCGTGGGACAGGAATAGCTGCAATACCCGCTCGCCCAGACGTGTGCGATCATGCCCCGCCGCGTCCAGCGCATCATTGTCGCCCAGCGGAACACCCTCGGCCCAGCCCATGGTCATCACCCGGCGCCCGGAATAAGCCCATTTCACATCCGGAAGGCGGAAGCCCTCATCCCCCACCGTATTGGCGGCAAATTCGCTGGCCGAGGCGCTTTCCAACCGCAGATCCAGCTCGCCCTTCACCACGCCCTCAAAATGGGCGATCACATCGCGCGGGCGCAGCCGCCGCGACGCCGGGCTCAGGAACTCGATCACGTCCGCCGCAAAATAGAACGCATCGACATCGCGCTGAAACGCCTTCTCGATCCCGGGGCGCAGCACCTTGACCGCCACCTCTTCCCCGGTTTCCTTCAGCCGCGCCTTGTGCACCTGAGCAATCGAGGCCGCCGCCACTGGCTCGCTGAATTCGTCGAACACGTCACGCACCTGCACATCCAGCGCATCGCGCACGCTATCCTTGGCCACATCGATGGGGAAAGGTGGCAACTTGTCCTGCAACACCCGCAACTGCACCGCCAACTCGTCGCCAACCACATCAGGCCGCGTACTCAGTACTTGGCCAAACTTGATATAAGCCGGTCCCAGCGCGGTCAGCGCCCGTGTCGCCGGCGGCATCGACGTGTCGCCCTTCATCCCCAGCCATTGAAACGGCCAGACCACGCCCCGCACCACCATGCGCAGCAGTCGCGGCGCCTCATAGGCGTCCAGAATGACTTTCATCGCCCCGGTCCGCTCCAGTGTCGCTCCGGTCCGGATCAACCGGATGATGTTGTGAGGCCCTCTCACAGCTTCCAACCCGAATGCAGACAGGCAATGCCCATCGTCAGGTTGCGGTACTTCGCCTGCTCGAACCCGGCCTGTTTCACCATGGTCAGAAAGGTCTCCTGATCTGGGAATTTCCGAATGGATTCAACAAGATATTGATAACTGTCGCGATCGTTGGCAATCATCTGCCCCATCTGCGGGATGATGTTGAAGGAATAGAGGTCATAAACCTTCTGCATCATCTCATTCGGGATCTGACTGAATTCCAGCACCATCAGCCGACCGCCGGGTTTCAGCACGCGGTAGGCCTCGTTCAGGGCGTCCTGTGGCCGGGTCACGTTCCGAATGCCAAAGCTGATCGTGTAGACATCGAACGTATTGTCCGCAAACGGCAGCGCCATCGCGTCGCCGACCACCCAATCGAGGCTACTCGCCATCTGATCGGCTTCCGCCCGCTTGCGTCCTTCGACCAACATCGGCTCGGTCAGGTCACAGACGGTCGCATGCCCATGGCCCGCGCGCTTGAGGAACTTGAACGAAATGTCCCCGGTGCCGCCTGCCACATCCAAGAGCTTCTGCCCGGGCCGTGGCGCCAGCCAATCCATCATCGCCTCTTTCCAGATGCGGTGGATGCCCATGCTCATCACGTCGTTCATCACGTCGTATTTGCTGGCAACCGAGCCGAACACCCCCTGCACCTTCCCGGCCTTCTGATCCTCGGGAATATCCTGAAATCCGAAATGGGTGGTTTTCTCGGTCATCTCATCTTGCCTTTGGGCTGTCCAAGGCACCTTATAGACCTCTCAACGGGCGACACAATGCGCCCTTTGTGCACGAGGATTGACACCAAATGCCTGAACTCCCCGAGGTTGAAACCGTCCGCCGTGGTCTAGCCCCGTCCATGGAGGGTGCCACGATCGCCCAAGCGCAAGTCAACCGCCCCGATCTGCGTTGGCCCTTCCCCGACAACTTCGCCCAACGTCTCACCGGGCGGCACGTGACCCAACTTCGCCGCCGTTCGAAATACATCCTCGCCGATCTCGACGGGAACGAATCCCTTCTGATCCATCTGGGCATGTCGGGCCGCATGACCGTCTCGGGCGACCCTCTGGGGCAATTTGTCCATGACCACCCGGCAAAGGAAAAACACGATCATGTCATTCTCGACATGGGTAACGGCGCCCGGATCACCTTCAACGATCCCCGCCGCTTTGGCGCGATGGACCTGATCGCCACGGACCAGAGTGAAACCCACCCGCTTCTTGCCAAACTCGGCCCCGAACCGCTGGGCAATACCTTTAGCGAATCCTACCTGGTCGACGCCCTCAAGGCTAAGAATACCCCGATCAAATCGGCCCTGCTGGATCAGCGTATCATCGCCGGTCTGGGCAACATCTATGTATGCGAGGCGCTCTACCGCGCCCATATTGCGCCCACCCGCAAAGCGGGCCGGATTTCCGCCGCCCGCATCGCTACCCTTGTGCCGATCATCCGCGAGGTGCTGCAACAGGCCATTGCGGCGGGCGGCTCCTCCCTCAAGGACTTCCGACAGGCCAGCGGTGAGCTGGGCTATTTCCAGCACAATTTCGACGTCTACGACCGGGAAAACCAACCGTGCAAAACCCCCGGTTGCACCGGCACGATTCGGCGAATCGTCCAAGCCGGACGCTCAACTTTCCACTGTTCGCAATGCCAAAGATAACTTGATCCGTACGGCCCAAATGGTAAGGAATCGGGCCTGAGATAAACAAGCGAAAGCGACCCCAATGGCCTATGAGACGATCATCGTCGAAGTAGAAGACCACATCTGCCTCATCAAACTGAACCGCCCCGATGCCCTGAACGCGCTGAATGACCAGCTCCTAGCCGAACTGGCCGACGCAATGACCGACGCCCAGAAGAACGACAAGGTACGCTGCATCGTGCTGACCGGCTCGGACAAGGCCTTTGCCGCCGGCGCAGACATCAAGATGATGAGCGAGAAAAGCTTTGTCGACGTCTTCACCGAAGACCTCTTCACCCCGGAAACCGAGGCCATCATGCGCGTCCGCAAACCGATCATCGGCGCGGTGGCGGGCTATGCCCTGGGCGGTGGTTGCGAATTGGCGATGCATTGCGACTTCCTGATTGCCGCCGACACCGCCAAATTCGGCCAGCCCGAGGTTAACCTGGGCGTCATGGCCGGCATCGGCGGAACGCAGCGCCTGACGCGCGCCATCGGCAAGGCCAAGGCGATGGACATGAACCTCACGGGCCGTTTCATGGACGCCGAAGAGGCCGAACGTGCCGGACTGGTCAGCCGCATCGTTCCTGCCAAGGAATTGATGAAGGAAACCATGACCGCTGCCGCCAAGATTGCCGAGAAATCCATGATCACCGTGATGGCAATCAAGGAATCGGTCAACAAATCCTACGAAATGACCCTGCGCGAAGGCCTAATGTACGAACGCCGCGTGTTTCACTCGCTGTTCGCGACCGAGGATCAAAAAGAAGGGATGGCCGCCTTCATGGAAAAACGCGAGGCCCAGTTCCGCGACCGCTGAAACCGAGAACCACTGCGGACCAAACGCCCGGCCTGTCCAACAGCGCCGGGCTTTTTTGTTCGCGAAACAGAGGCTGTCATTTGAGCACGCGCAGGCCGCCGCGCAATCTGGGCAGATCGACATCTTTCGATCGCAATCGTTCCAAATCGGTCTCGTCCAGCATATCCCAAATCTCGGATCGCAGACGCCGACTCAGCGCCCGTCGTTTGTCCTGATCGGTCTCGGACAACAATGTGTCGATCCGTCTTTGCACCTCATCGCTGCTCACAACACACCCGTTCGCATAAAACCCTCATACTACCGCCAGTTGACCACGCCGGGGACATGTGTCAAAGCTGACACCCGGAAATACACATATGTAGATTTTTTGAAATGAGTGTCGGCAACAACATTCTCAAAGCCTGCAAGGCGCGCGGCCTTTCGCTATCGCGGGCCTGCACACTGGCCGACCTGCGCTATTCCACATTGCATTCGCAAATCGCCAACGGGCGAGAAATCCCCTTTACCACCATCGACAAACTGTCGCTCGCGCTGAACATGCCGCTGGGGTATTTTTCAGCCCACGAACCGGCCATCCGGATCGAACCGGCGGTGAACGCATCCGAGGACCAGGTCGAATTCGCAAAAGAACTGGCAAGCCAGGTTCAACAGGAAACAACCGCCTTGTCGGATTGGGGATTCCAGATCGGGCTCGAAGAAGTGCTTGATTGGCTTTTGTCCACCGGCAACCGCCTTGTGAAACACGACTGGCTTATCGAAAAGGTCGACCTGTTCTACCCAGTCAAAAAGGGCGACACCATGCTGCACCCCTATAGGATCGGGTCGCAAAGCCTTGCCGCACGGTATTTCAGCCTGCTGGAGACAAAGGACTACAACGAAGTCGTCGGCAAGTTCGACCGGGACTTTCTGGACGGCCTGATCGAAGCCCACCTCGACGCCTCGAAGCGGCGCTATGCCATTACTGACGTGATGATCAACGAAACCGTGGATGGCGCGCGCATCACCGGCACCTACCGGCGCCTTTTGGCTCCCGTCACCGACGAACACGGCCAGAAATTTATGCTACTTTTCTCAAAACTTGCTCAATTCACCGCACGTTAGGAAGTGCTCGAAATCCCGTGCATTCACCCCGACCAAAAAATGATCCGACGCCCGCCCGCGCGGCTCTGGATCGGCCCATTTCACCGCCTGAGGCAGACGGTAGGTAAAGGCGTAGTAATCGGCAAACCGCGCCTGTTCGCGCGGCACGAACGCATAGATCCAGTCGAAATCGGGCCATGTCATTTTCATCAGGATCAGTGAAAGCCTGGCAAAGGCGGTCAGCACCCGCCGACTCCCACGTGCAGCTTCCGAAAAGAACAGCTCTCCCACATAGATCAGCTTGCCGTTCATCACTTCGGTTGCCGCCGGTGACACCCATTCGATCGCGGTCTGACCTCCGCCATATTGCCCACGCGCGGTCCGGATCATGAACTTGTCGAACCGCTCGCCCCGCAGATCCTGGCATTGCGCCGCCAATCCACCGACTCGCTCACCATCCTTCATCAGGAACGCCCAGAACGCCTGCCCCTTGGTGAAATCGTTGCGCAGATTTTCAAAAGGTGGGCTCTGAAACGGCTTGCCGAACTCAAACACCTTGTCGGGGATCGTGTCGAAATCATCCTCGGCCACGCAGTCGTAACCAAGATCGTTCAGCGTCTTCAGAATCTTCGCCGATTGAATGATGAGATCGTTTTGTATCATCCACTACCCCGGTCCTGCCCGGGCAAACCGCTATCACAGCCCGTTGGCGCATTTCCAGTTCATCGGCAACTCACCGCCAAAACCCCGCCCGCATGCGGCAAAAATGACTCGGATCACCTCGGCAACCGGCAAGAATCGCATTGCAATTCTCTGCCAAACCCCTATTAAGCGCGCCAGACATGCGCGTGATGCCCGCTTAAGGCTTGAGTTTACCCGTGACCCACGGGGCCCGATTGGGGAGGTTGCGCGCAATTTGTGAAACGAACCAGATGAAAGGGCCATCACCATGGCAAACTCGCCCCAGGCCAAGAAACGCGCACGTCAGAACGAACGCCGCGCCGCCGTCAACAAAGCACGCCGCTCGCGCATCCGGACTTTCCTGCGCAACGTCGAAGAAGCCATCGAATCGGGTGACAAGGACGCCGCCGCCAACGCGCTGCGCGCCGCCCAGCCTGAACTGATGCGCGGTGTGAACAAAGGCATCTTCCACAAGAACACCGCAGCGCGCAAAATGTCGCGCCTGTCGGCCCGGGTCAAAGCACTCGGCTGAATCGATTCTCGGATATGAACTGCAAATGGGGCGCCCGGCACCGGGCGTCCCGTTTTTGTTTTGACCCCTTATTTCCTTAGCTTTTAAGGGGTTCAGAGATTCTCTTTCGGAAAAAACCGAGTCAAGCGCGAAGTTTCGTTGAACCGGCCCGCGGGCTGTTGCTAATTTGCTTCCTGCGAGTCACATCGACTTGGGGGGACAAGCCAGCATCCAGGCTCATCCAACCTCGGCAAACCGAGGTGGTATAGACACGACGCATTGAAAGCTCGGGCTTTCGACTTGTCCTACTTGAATATTGCGCGTTGGCGCCGAATTGCAGGTCCGTTTCTGGGGAGTTTCGGAGGTTTTTGCAACTAGGCGCAATCGCTCTGACAGACCCATACCGGGATCTTCGCGCGCCGCTCTTGGCGGCGTCCGGGATGCTTATGGCCTGTCGTTGTGACCTGCCGCAACCGGGTTGGCAACCGGATGTGTGTGACGCCGACGTTTGGGACTTTTATTACGAGATCGGGGATCAGATGACGCAGAATCAATGGGCGCAGGTGCGACAAGCACTTCTCGAAACACTCGGGAAAAACAGCTTCAAAACCTGGATCGAGCCCCTTGAATTTGCCGGCATCGAAGACGGCGTTGCCACTATTCATGTTCCGACCAGTTTCCTAGGCAACTACGTGCGCCAAAATTTCGGCGACGTGATCCTGTATCAGCTGGGGGCTTTCGATGCCGCCGTGCGCCGAGTTCGCTTCACCGTCCCCGCCCATGGCGAGACCCGCAAGGCCACCGCCCCCAAACCCGCCGCAGGAAATCCCGCACCCGTACACCCGGCCACCACAGCCGGTGGCGCGCAGGCGCCGACGCCAGCGCGTTCCGATATTCTTCCGGCGGCTCCTCTTGATCCGCGCTTTACCTTCGACAGCTTCGTCGTCGGCAAACCGAACGAACTGGCCCACGCCGCGGCCAAGCGCGTCGCCGAGGGCGGCCCGGTCACCTTCAACCCGCTTTTCCTGTATGGCGGCGTCGGCCTTGGTAAGACCCACCTGATGCACGCCATCGCCCACGAGCTCCAGGCGCGTCGCCCCGATCTCAACGTGCTCTACCTGTCGGCGGAACAGTTCATGTACCGCTTTGTCCAGGCCTTGCGCGAACGCAAGATGATGGATTTCAAGGAACTTTTCCGTGCCGTCGACGTGCTGATGGTCGATGATGTGCAATTCATCGCCGGCAAGGACAGCACGCAGGAAGAGTTCTTCCACACCTTCAACGCCCTGGTCGACCAGAACCGCCAGATTGTCATCTCGGCCGACCGCGCGCCCGGTGAAATCAAGGACCTTGAAAACCGCATCAAAAGCCGCCTGCAATGCGGCCTCGTCGTAGATCTGCACCCCACCGACTACGAACTGCGCCTCGGCATCCTGCAATCCAAGGCCGAAGCCCAGCACGCCCAATATCCGAACCTTGAACTGGCTGATGGCGTACTTGAATTCCTGGCGCTGCGGATTTCGACCAATGTCCGCGTGCTCGAGGGCGCGCTGACCCGTCTCTTCGCCTTCGCCTCGCTCGTGGGTCGCGAAATCACGCTGGAACTGGCCCAGGACTGCCTGGCCGATATTCTGCGTGCGTCGGAACGCAAGATCTCGATCGAAGAGATCCAGAAAACCGTGTCCGAGCATTACAATATCCGCCTTTCCGAACTGATCGGCCCGAAACGTGTGCGCAACTTTGCCCGCCCGCGCCAGGTCGCAATGTACCTGTGCAAACAGTTGACCTCGCGCTCTTTGCCCGAGATCGGACGCCGCTTTGGCGGGCGTGACCACACCACCGTGATGCACGGTGTCCGCCGGATCGAAGAGCTGCGTATTAAGGATGCCCAAATCGAGGAAGACATCGAAATCCTGCGTCGCACGCTCGAGGCCTGAACCCGCACTTCCGCCCGCTCTCGGCAGATTGCAAAAGGCAATCACCTGTCGCGGCAACGCTTTTCAGGTGGCCTCGCGGTGCAACGCCTTGACCTCGCCTTCAATAGGCCCGAAAACTCAAAAAAAACTTGTGCCAATGGGGGAAACCGCTAGGGTTCCCCTCCCGGCTACGCATCACAAGGGAATGAGGGCATGAAATTCTCGATCGAACGCGGCGCACTCTTGAAGGCCGTCGCCCAGGCGCAATCGGTTGTCGAACGCCGCAACACCATTCCGATTCTAGCCAACGTGCTGGTCGAAGCCGAAGGCAGCGACGTGCATTTCCGCGCCACCGATCTTGACATCGAAGTGGTCGATAAGGCCCCAGCCCAGGTCGAACGCGCCGGCGCCACAACCGTTTCCGCGGTCACCCTGCATGAGATTGTCCGCAAACTGCCCGACGGCGCTCTGGTGACACTCACCGATGACGGCGCTTCAGGCCGCCTCTCGGTCGAGGCCGGCCGGTCGCATTTCAACCTTGCCACCCTGCCAAAAGAAGATTTTCCGGTAATGGCAAGTTCGGAATACAGTTCTAATTTCTCGGCCCCCGCGCCGATGCTCCGACGCCTGTTCGACAAATCGAAATTTGCAATTTCAACTGAAGAAACAAGGTATTACCTCAACGGCGTCTACATGCATATCTCGGACGCCGATGGAGGCAAAGTGCTGCGCTGCGTCGCCACCGACGGCCATCGCCTGGCCCGGATCGACGCCGACCTGCCCGACGGTGCCTCAGACATGCCCGGCGTGATTGTACCGCGCAAGACCGTCGGCGAGCTGCGCAAGCTTCTTGATGATGATGAAACCCAGATCGCTGTCTCCGTTTCGGAAACCAAGGTCCGCTTTGCCACCCCCGACATTACGCTCACCTCCAAGGTGATCGACGGCACCTTCCCCGACTACACCCGCGTCATTCCCTCGGGCAATACCCGCCGCCTAGAAGTCGACGCCGCCGAGTTTGCCCAGGCCGTCGACCGCGTCGCTACCGTCTCTTCGGAACGCTCCCGTGCCGTCAAACTATCGCTTGATGAAGATAAGCTGACCCTCTCGGTTAACGCACCCGACAGCGGCGCCGCCGAGGAAGAACTGGCGGTGGCCTATGGCGACGAACGTCTCGACATCGGCTTCAACGCCAAGTACCTGTTGGAAATCGCCAGCCAGGTCGACCGCGAAAACGCCGTCTTCATGTTCAACTCCTCCGGCGACCCGACCCTCATGCGCGAAGGCAATGACACCTCCGCTGTCTACGTCGTCATGCCGATGCGGGTGTGAGCGCGACGTCGCCCCGCGAAATCCGCCCAGCCCCTTCATTTGACCCAAAATACCTCGGGGGCGTGGGGGCTGGCCCCCACGCTTGCCACCGAACCGCTCGCCGAGGGCCCTATTCTTGACCCTCGCCCTCACCCATCTCTCCCTGTCGCATTTCCGTTCGCACAAACGGGCCGAATTCAATGTCGATGCCCGCCCCGTGGCGATCTACGGCCCTAACGGCGCCGGCAAGACCAACATCCTCGAAGCCGTTTCGCTATTCTCCCCCGGCCGCGGACTGCGCCGCGCCAGCGCCCAGGACATGGCCCGCCGCCCGGAATCCCTGGGTTGGAAACTGACCGGCCACCTGACCTCCCTGCACCAGATCCACGAGGTCGAAACCTACTCCGAAGGTGGCAACGCACGGCAGGTCAAGATCGACGGAAAAACCGCTCCGCAAACGTCCTTGGCCCGCATTGCTCGGGTGCTCTGGTTGATCCCGTCCATGGACCGTCTTTGGATCGAAGGCACGGATGGCCGCCGCCGCTTTCTCGACCGAATGACGCTCAGCTTCTTCCCGGATCACGCGGAACACAGCCTTGCCTATGAAAAGGCCATGCGCCAGCGCAACCAATTGCTCAAGGACATGGTCCGCGATGCCCATTGGTACACCGCGCTGGAACGGCAGATGGCCACATCCGGCGCCAGCATTCACGCAAACCGCCTTGCCGCCCTCACCCGCCTGGCCCAGGCTCAGTCAGAGGCCCAAACCGCCTTCCCCGCCGCCAACCTGGAACTGACCCAGACCGAAGGTTGCATGCCCGAATCCGAAGACGATCTTCACGATGCCCTGTCAGAGTCCCGATTCCGCGATCTGGCTGCAGGACGCACATTGGTCGGGCCGCACCGAACGGATATGTATGGTGTGTTCGCTGCCAAGGGTGTCCCCGCCCGCGACTGCTCCACTGGCGAGCAAAAGGCCCTTCTCGTCTCGCTGATCCTGTCCAACGCCCGCGCGCTGGCCCAGGATTTCGGCGCCCCACCCCTGCTGCTGCTGGACGAAGTCGCGGCCCATCTCGACGCCACCCGCCGCTCCGCACTCTACGACGAAATCTGCGCTTTGGGCGTCCAAGCCTGGATGACAGGCACCGGACCGGAACTCTTTGCCGAGCTGGGTGAACGGGCACAGTATCTTGAAGTCACGGAAAATGATGGAACAAGTCGGGTGCAAACAATTACCCCAACCGCATCCACATCACCCTGAACACCCCGGGCAAGCCCGCCCGGCGCAGGGCAATCGCCTGCCAGACCACAATCGCGCCACAGACCAACAAAACCGGCGCAAACAACTCTATCGCGAACATGTAGTTCCTACGCCCCAACAATAGCGCAAACCAGAACACTAACCCGGCCACGCTCACCACCACCTCGATCGGGTTCCACAATACCTCATCCGCCAACCACCACGGTGGATTGATCTCTTCTTCACCCGATGATTGGTTTGCCGGTAACGGCGGTGCGGCCAAATCGCTGGCCACCAGCATGTTGCGCATATCCGACCCTCCGTTGTCTCTCTGAAAATCCTGCCCTCAACCCATGAAGTACCGGTGAATCCTTCAAGGTAGAATCAAGGTATTTATCAACAACTCGAACCATCGCCCGCCGCCACAAAATATGGTGTCTGCACGTGACATTCCCCCCCGGAAAATGTAGAAACAGGGAGGAAAAACACAAACGAGACGCGCATGTCCGACAACGAGCAGACAAACTCCGAATACGGGGCGGATTCCATCAAAGTTCTCAAAGGGTTAGAGGCGGTTCGCAAGCGCCCTGGCATGTATATCGGCGACACCGATGACGGCTCGGGCCTGCACCACATGGTCTACGAGGTGGTCGATAACGGCATCGACGAGGCGCTGGCCAATCACGCTGACCATGTTTCGGTGACAATACTCGCCGACAACTCGGTTGCGGTCTACGATAATGGCCGCGGTATTCCTGTCGATCTCCACCCAGAAGAAGGCGTCAGCGCGGCCGAGGTCATCATGACCCAGCTCCACGCCGGGGGTAAGTTCGACAGCAATTCCTACAAGGTCTCCGGCGGTCTGCACGGCGTCGGCGTCTCTGTCGTAAACGCGCTTTCTGTCTGGCTTGAACTGCGCATCTGGCGCGATGGCAAGGAACATTTTGCCAAGTTCGAACATGGCGAAACGTCCGAGCACCTGCGCGTTGTCGGCGATGCAAATGGCCGCAAGGGCACCGAGGTCCGTTTCCTCGCCTCGACCGACACGTTTTCGAACCTCGAATATTCCTTCGAGACTCTGGAAAAACGTCTGCGCGAACTGGCCTTCCTGAATTCCGGCGTCCGCATTATCCTGCGCGACGAACGCCCCGCCGAAGCCTTGCAAACCGAGCTGTTCTACGAAGGCGGCGTAAAGGAATTCGTCAAATATATCGACCGGCATAAAACGCCGGTGATGGCAGAACCGATCTACGTGAAGGGCGAAAAGGACGACATCGGCGTCGAGGTCGCAATGTGGTGGAACGACAGCTACCACGAAACCGTGCTGCCCTTTACCAACAACATCCCGCAGCGTGACGGCGGCACCCACATGGCCGGTTTCCGTGGCGCGTTGACCCGCACCATCGGCAAATACGCCCAGGAAAGCGGCATCGCCAAGAAAGAAAAGGTCAACTTCACCGGTGATGATGCGCGCGAAGGCCTTTCCTGCGTGCTTTCCGTCAAGGTACCCGATCCGAAATTCAGTTCGCAAACCAAGGATAAACTGGTTTCTTCCGAGGTCCGTCCCGCTGTCGAAAGCCTGGTTGGCGAAAAACTCTCGGAATGGTTCGAGGAAAACCCGAACGAAGCCAAAATGATCGTGGGCAAGATCATCGAAGCCGCCTTGGCGCGCGAGGCCGCGCGCAAGGCCCGCGAACTTACCCGCCGCAAGACCGCGATGGACGTGAACTTCCTCGCCGGCAAACTCAAGGACTGTTCGGAAAAGGACCCGGCGCAAACCGAAGTCTTCCTTGTCGAGGGTGACTCCGCCGGTGGCTCTGCCCAAACCGGACGCGACCGCCGCACCCAGGCGATCCTGCCCCTGCGCGGCAAGATCCTGAACGTCGAACGCGCGCGGTTCGACAAGATGCTTTCCAGTCAGGAAATCGGCAACCTGGTGATGGCGCTTGGCACCGGCATCGGTCGCGATGAATTCAACATCGGCAAGCTGCGCTACCACAAGATCGTCATCATGACCGATGCGGACGTCGACGGTGCCCACATCCGGACCCTACTTCTGACCTTCTTCTACCGCCAGATGCCGGAACTCATTGAAAACGGCTACCTCTACATCGCCCAGCCGCCGCTCTACAAGGTGGCCCGCGGCAGGTCCGAGGTCTATCTCAAGGACCAGGCCGCGCTGGACGATTACCTGATCCACCAAGGTATCGAAGGTGCAATCCTGAAACTCGGCTCTGGTATGGAAATGGCCGGGCAGGACCTTGCCCGCGTGGTCGAAGAGGCCCGCCAACTCAAACGCGTTCTCGAGGCCTTTCCAACCCATTACCCGCGCCACATCCTGGAACAGGCCGCAATCGCCGGTGCCTTTGTCCCGGGTGCGGTAGACAGCGATCTCCAAGGCGTTGCCGACACGGTGGCCAAGCGCCTCGACCAGATCGCGGTGGAATACGAACGCGGCTGGCAGGGCCGGATCACCCAGGATCACGGCATCCGGCTGGCCCGCATCCTGCGCGGTGTCGAAGAGGTCCGCACCCTCGACGGCCCGATGCTGCGCTCGGGCGAGGCCCGAAAAACTGGCAGCTTCACCGCCTCCCTGCAAGAAGTCTATGACCAGCCGGCCACTCTTGTGCGCAAGGAACGTGAACAGCTCATCCATGGGCCTTTGGACCTCTTGGCAGCCATCCTGCAAGAGGGCGAAAAGGGTCTCACCCTGCAACGCTACAAGGGCTTGGGTGAAATGAACCCAGATCAGCTCTGGGAAACCACGCTCGATCCGGATGCGCGTACCCTGCTGCAGGTGAAAATCGACGACATGGTTGAGGCCGATGACCTCTTCACCAAACTGATGGGAGACGTGGTCGAACCGAGGCGCGAGTTTATCCAGAAAAACGCGCTCAGCGTGGAAAACCTCGACTTCTGATCAAATCCACGGCGGCACGAAGCACGTTGCGCCGCCCGAAAGCGGCGCAGGCCGGGTCTCTTGCTCGGGCGCAGCCCCCCTTTGGGCGTGCGTCTCGCCTTCCGCGGAACCGTTTCCCATGACTGAAAAGCAAAAAGCGTGCTGCCGCGCGGTTGTTCTTCGGCGCCAGATCAATACCAGCTTGGCGTCCATGTCATGCGCGTCCTTGGCGGATGTCGCGCGCATGCCGTTCTTTTCAAGAAAGCGCGATACACTCTCTCGAATTTCTTTGTGGTCATCGACCACCAGGATATGCGGTACCTCGGACATGTTTTTCCTTTTTAATCAGTGCCGTTTCAATAGGTCAGGGCCTTTTTTGTCACCAATTGTATCAACTCACGGGTCTTGCGACAGATCATTACAAATCGCTCCGTACAGACCGTTCAAATTCGGATTTTCATACCAAACTGAAAGTCATCGAAACCAAACACGTGAGGAAACAATGAAAAATATCTCCGTTCTTGCCGCCACTATCTTTCTCTCGACTACTTCGGCTGGCATGGCACTTGCCGATGCAAACCATGGTCATGGCGCCAACGCTCGCAAGGCCGAGCCGGGCATGGCGATGAATGGTGGCGGGCATGACATGATGCAGATGATGATGCGGATGCACGCCGGCATGATGGGTGGCAGTGGCATGGGCATGGTGGGTATGATGATGGGCAATGCCGGCATGCCGGGAATGTCCGGTCGGATGGGGCCAATGATGAGCAAATTCGATGCTGATGGGGACGGTGCGATCACATCGGAAGAAGCACACGGGCAACTTCAGGCGATGCATTCCAGCTTTGATGCGAACGGCGACGGCACGCTGTCGATCGAAGAATTCGAGACGCTGCACAGCGCCATGATCCGTGATGCCATGGTCGATCGCTTCCAGCATTTGGATGCCGACGGTGACGGTAAAGTGACCGCCGGGGAAATGACCGCTCCGGCCGACAGGATGGAGCGCGCCGCAATGATGCGCGGTGACATGAAGCCAGGTGCAATGATGGGTGGCGCTGACATGAGCAACGGCGAAAACTGATCCGCGCAAACGCGGTGTCCTCCTGCCCTGATCCAGCGTCTCCTCCTCTCGCTTGATCAGGGCAATTTGTTATCTGGAGTAACACAATGAGCTACACCTATGACCGGCTATTGGCCGGCGTTCACATTGATGACGCGGATATGCGCGTTCGTGAATCACTGAAGGAGAAGGGCTTTGGAGTTCTGACCGAAATCGATGTGAAGGAGACAATGAAAACAAAGATCGACGTGGATATGGATGGCTATCGCATTCTCGGGGCATGCAACCCGAATATGGCGCATCAGGCCCTCGGTATTGAGGCGCGGATCGGAGCCATGCTGCCCTGCAACGTGATCCTGCGAAGCCTTGAAGGCGGAACCGAAATCAGCGCCATCGACCCGGTCGCATCAATGGCCGCGGTTGAAAATCGTGATCTTCACGCGGTTGCCGGAAAGGTGCGCAAAATGCTGATTGAAGCCGTCGACAAAGCTTAGTTGATGAATTGAAGGAATCTCGCAATGGAATTTGATCGCCGGCAGGTCCTTGCGATGTCGGTTGCTTTCCCTGCTCAGGCATTTGCGACAACTGCGCTGGCACAAAGCCGTGAAGTCTGGTCTGCCATGCAGGCCCATGAAGCCTTGTTGGAAGACCGGCTCAGGCTGTTGGATATCCGGTCTCGCGAAGAATGGCAGGAGACCGGAGTGACTCGAGACGTAGGGTTGGTCAGCATGCATGAGAGCCGCTTCCCGGAGCGTTTGTTTGCAACTCGACGACTGGCGGAAGGTCGTGCCGTTGCCCTGATCTGTGCGACCGGTGGCCGATCCGGTGCCGTTATGCAGGCACTGTGGCAAGCAGGGCATGCTGGATTTGTAGATGTATCGGAAGTAATGCTGGGAAATCGTCTCGGCCCAGGCTGGATCGCCACGGGCCTTCCGGTCATAACAATGAGCGAAGCACCGGTCCTTCTGCCTGCCGCCCTCCTCTGATTTGAGTCAGGAGGCTACGAACTGCTAAGTTGAGAGAGTGAATCACTGATCCGGGCAACGCGTTGACCGAGCGAATTCGACCGATCCTGCCTTTACTGGCCCTTGTCGCTCTTGGAGCCCTTTTTGTAGCATGGGCGCCAAAGCAGGTCAGTCGATTTGATCGCGAAGCGGTCGGCCAACTTGTCTCAGACGCAGGCTACACAGGCCCGGTTCTCATAGTTCTCTTGATGATGATAGCAGTGGTCGCAAGCCCGATCCCGAGCGCCCCGATCGCGTTAACCGCCGGGCCTGCTCAGTGCAAAGGGGGTAAGTTTTTAATGCCGATTGACACGCAGCGACCAGTCTTAGTGTTCTGCCGATCCAAAAGCCGCATCAAAACAGCAAAACTGGCGCGCGTAAGAGGTGGTTGTTGCTGAGCCCGATGCTGCGCCACAAGCCATTTCTGCATCAAGTCTAGAGGCTTTCGCCTAGTCACCGTGTAGCCTTGCAGATGTCTTCCGCCCAATTCAGTTGGCGAGGCCTTCCACCCGGCCAACCGCCAGGTCGATTTTGTTGACCAGTTCGTCCACCTGAGTTTCCGTCATGATGAACGGAGGTGCCAGCAAAACATGATCCCCATGCTTGCCATCACGCGTACCGCTCATTGGATAGCACACCAGCCCGGCATCGAAGGCAGCGGATTTGATCCGCGCAGCAAGCTTGTCCTGGGGATTGAACGGACGCTTTGTCTCGCGGTCCTGCACGACTTCCAGCCCAACAAACAAACCACGCCCGCGAATGTCGCCAATATGGGGATGCTGCGAAAACCGCGCGCTCAGCGCGGAAAACAACTGCCCCGAGCGTTCGCGCACAGCATCCAGCAGACCCCGGTCAAGGATCGCATTGACTACGGCTACCCCCGCGGCGCAGGCAACCGGGTGCCCCATATAGGTGTGGCCATGCTGAAAGAACCCGGACCCGGCACCGATCACGTCATAGATCGTCTTTGAGCACAGCATCGCGCCGATCGGCTGATACCCGGCCCCCAACCCCTTGGCAATACACAGAATATCCGGCGCCACCCCTTCGGCCTCACAGGCAAAAAGATGGCCCGTCCGGCCCATGCCGCACATCACTTCGTCAAGGATCAGCAGCACGCCGTACTTGTCACAGATTTCACGGATCCGTTTGAAATACCCCTCGACGGCCGGTACCGCCCCCATGGTTGCACCGACCACAGGTTCGGCGACAAAGGCCATGACCTCGTCCGCACCAAGGCGCAGGATTTCATCCTCCAACTCCTGTGCGATCCGCTGACCATAGGCCTCGGCCGTCTCTTCCTCCTTGCGGTCAACATATTCATAGCAAGGGGAAATGTGGCTTACGTTGACGAGAATCGGTTCGAACTGGGCGCGCCGCCACTGGTTACCACCCGTTGCAAGCGCACCCAGCGTATTGCCGTGATAGCTTTGCCGCCGTGCGATGATATGGCGGCGCTGCGGCTGGCCGTTCTCGATATGGTATTGGCGGGCTAGTTTGAGCGCGGCCTCTATCGCTTCCGACCCGCCGGAAACAAAATAGACACGGTCAAGACCGGCGGGCGCGTGCTTGATCAACAGTTCGGCCAGTTCTTCCGCCGGGTCGCTGGTGAAAAACCCGGTATGTGCAAAAGCAAGCTTGGCAGCCTGGTCCTGAATTGCCGCAATCACTTCGCCATCCCCATGCCCCAGGCACGACACCGCAGCGCCGCCCGAGCCATCGAAGTAGCGTTTTCCAGTGTCGTCAATGATGTAACAGCCTTCGCTTGCGACGGCTTTGACCGGCGGCGTGTGAATCTGGCGGGGAAAAACGTGGCTCATGGGCTGACCTGTCTGGGATGGAAACCGATTTTGTCTGCTGCCTCGACGAGGCTCGCGACCGAGGTTGCGTTGTCCGGGAAAGGGATGCCGTTCGGGGCAAGGCGGTTGTTTTCGAATCCGATCCTGACGTTGCCGCCCGCATCAAGCGCAGCCAACAGGCAGGCCTGTTCGTTACGGCCAAAGGCGCAGGCCATCCAATTGAGATCGCTCTTCGGCATGGCATCGAGAAACGGGTCCAGATCATGGGGGAGCGAGGTTTGATCGGCAGAGTGCCTGCCCAGCACGAACAGTACGCGCCGCGACTGCTCCGGAATTTCCCGGCGGTCGAAATGGCCAAGCAAGGCGGTCAAATCGTCCGGGCTGTAGACGATATGTTGAACGTCCACGCCTTTGGCTGCGGCCCGGTGATAGGTCGCACTCAGGCCGTGTGATTCCCGCGCGATTTCCCGAAGCGCGACGCTAGCATCTCCTGTCGGCGCGGCTTCAAGGCAATTGCGTTGCGCCGCAACAGCGAACTTGTCCACGGCCTCGGTCGAGAATTGTACGCGCATCGACGAGCGGACACCGATCTTGTTGGCAAGGGCTCGATAGTTTTCCGGGTCGAGCGAATGGGAACCCGTCCGATCACGAACATGAGCATGCACCGCATTCGCGCCAGCCGCCTCACAGGCCAGTGCCGTTTTAGCGGTCTCATCGATGGTGATCGGGACCGCCGGGTGATCCGCCCGTGACAGGCGCGCACCATTCGGGGCCACCATCAGGTCGAATGCGTCGCTCATGACTTCGGCTCCTCGAAAAGCCCGCGCAGGAAAACTCGGGTTCCATCAAGCGCCGCAATTACAACTCCTGTCAATTCTGCTAGAAAAAAACAAATGTTTTGAAAACTTGCGGCGAATCATATGGATCCAACACTCAAGATCAAGATCATCGTCAGCCTCAAGGAACAGATGAAGTCGCTGTCACCGCAAATGCGCACAGCCGCGAAATACGTGATCGACCACCCCACGGATTTCGGCCTGGACTCCATTCGAGACACGGCGAGAAAAACCGGGGTAAGCACCTATGTATTCGTGCAACTCTCGAAAACAATGGGATTTACCGGCTATCGGGAAATGCGGCAGCCCTTTCGAAACGCCCTAGTGGATAGCCCTTCCATTCAAGAGCATAGCGAGCGTTTCGAAGATCAGATGGGCCAAGGCAAAGACGGTCGTATCTATGCGGATGCTGCACGAAACGCTTTGTCGATTGTCACCCGATCACTTGAACGGCAACAACTTGAAGAGCTCGTCAACATAGCCGACATGCTGATCTCGGCCCGGTCGGTTTACCTGACGGCGGTCAGATCAAGCTACGCTGTTGCCTACTACTTCCATTATGTCGGGCGCATGGCGCTGCCATCGCTTCAACTGATTCCGCGGCATATGAACAGCGCGATTGACGACTTGAACGATGCCCAGACCGGTGACGTATTAATCGCGATAACTGTCACACCCTATTCGATCGAAACGATCAAGGCGTGCGAGTTTGCCCGCAAACGCGGAGTTAAACTGTTGTTAATAAGCGATTCTGAAATCGTTTTTCCCCATCTCGATCCCGACCACACGCTGGTTTCCTCAGTTCTCAGTACGCATAATTTCGGGTGCTTCTCAGGCATGATGGCGGCGATCGAAGTGCTTCTGTCGATCTTGATGGACCGTGGCGGAGATGCCGCTCAGGCGCGAATCAGAACCTACGAAAAACTCCGGATCGAGAACAACGCCTACTGGGTCGCACCAAAAAAACATTAGTTTTATCGTGACATCGCCAACAAGTTTTAAGACGCTCTTTCCACCAAGGGTGCTGAGTGTGTGCACCGCATTAAATGGGAGAGCTCTATGAAACATATGAAAAAAATTGGCGGTGTCGTCGTCGCAGCAGCGATGGGTTTCGCTGGCGCCGCAGCGGCACAACAGCAGTTCATCTCGATCGGCACCGGCGGGGTGACCGGCGTCTACTATCCGACCGGTGGTGCGATCTGCCGGCTGGTCAACAAATCGCGCAAGGAACATGGTATTCGCTGTGCCGTGGAAAGCACCGGCGGCTCGGTCTACAACATCAACACGATAAAGGCCGGTGAGCTTGAATTCGGCGTGGCCCAGTCCGACTGGCAGTACCACGCGTTCAACGGCACCTCGAAATTCGCCGACAACCCATTCCCGGAAGTCCGCGCCATGTTCTCGGTCCATCCCGAGCCGTTCACGCTGATCGTTCGCGCCGATAGCGGTGTCGACTCCTTCGAAGGGCTGAAGGGCAAGCGGGTGAATGTCGGCAACCCGGGTTCGGGTCAGCGCGCGACCATGGAAGTGGTCATGGAAGCGTTCGGCATGGGCATGGACAGCTTTGCGCTTGCTACCGAGTACAAAGGCTCGGAAATGGCCAAGCAGATCTGCGACGACAATATCGACGCCATGATCTACACCATCGGTCACCCGGCCGCTGCGATCAAGGAAGCCACCACCACCTGTGACGTGAAACTCGTTTCGGTGACCGGCGCGGCGATCGACAAGCTGGTTGCGGACAACCCGTTCTACCGGACAGCTGTCATCCCTGGCGGCATGTATGCAGGCACCGACGGCGACACCACGACCTTCGGTGTGGGCGCAACCTTTGTCACCTCGGCGGACGTTCCGGAAGAGGTCGCCTATACCGTGGCCAAGGCCGTGATGGCAAACCTGGATGACTTCCGCGGCCTGCACCCGGCCTTTGCCAATCTCAACGCTGCCGAAATGATCAAGGACGGCCTGTCGGCGCCTCTGCACCCCGGTGCCGAGCGTGCCTATAAAGAATTGGGCCTGATGGAATAATCAGGAACGCATGAACCCGGTCAGCGCGGCCCAGTGCTGCGCTGACCTTTTTGTATATCGAGTACAGCACGCATCCAGGGGGGAGACAGGATGAGCGAGACAGAAGTCAAAAGCGCCGAGGATATGGTCGCCGAGGCCGACACAGGCGCGCGACAGGCCGGACCATTTGCCACGAAACTTGTCTTTGCGCTGTGCATCGCGTGGTCCCTGTTCCAACTTTACATCGCATCCAAACTTCCGGGCGTAGTCGCCCAGGCAACCGGGGTCGGCATATTTGCCAATATCGTGGCCCAGGCCCGCTATGTTCACCTGGCCTTTGCTCTGGTTCTGGCCACGCTTGCCTTTCCGATTTTCGGGCACCGCAACCGTATCCCGATCTATGACTGGATCCTGGTAATCCTCGGCGCATCGGCCTGTCTCTATCTTGTCGTGTTCCGGTTCGAAATCGCGGATCGCCCCGGACTTTGGACAACAACCGACATCGTCATGTCCGGCATCGGCATGGCCACCCTGATGATCGCGGTGTTCCGTTCGCTGGGCCTGCCGCTGGTGATCATCGGCTCGCTGTTCCTCGCCCTGGCGTTCTTCGGCGGCTATTCCGAGTGGATTGGCAGCATCACCAACTATGGCGGTGCATCGTTCAGCAAGGCCATGGGCCACTACTGGATGCAGACCGAAGGCGTCTTTGGCGTCGCCCTGGGCGTGTCCACCACGATGATCTTCCTCTTCGTCCTCTTTGGCGCGCTGCTGGAAAAGGCCGGCGGCGGCAACTGGTTTATCAAGGTCGCCATCGCCCTGCTTGGCGCCCTGCGCGGCGGTCCGGCCAAGGCGTCGGTCCTGTCATCGATGATGACCGGGATGATCTCGGGCTCATCCATCGCCAACACCGTTACCACCGGCACGTTCACCATCCCGCTGATGAAACGCATCGGCTTCTCACCGGAAAAGGCCGGTGCGGTCGAGGTGGCCTCGTCCACCAATGGTCAGCTGACACCGCCCGTCATGGGGGCCGCGGCCTTCCTGATGGTGGAATATGTCAACATTCCCTATATCGAGGTGGTCAAACACGCCTTCCTTCCGGCGGTGATTTCCTACATCGCACTGCTTTACATCGTGCACCTGGAAAGCCTGAAAATGGGGCTTCAGGGCCTCAAGAAGCCCGGCCGCCACATCGGCGTGGTGATGATCCTGTTCCTGATGATCTCGGGCTTCCTGGGCATGGCGGCAATCACCTTCATCGTCATCGCGATCCGCGCCATGTTGGAACCGATGATGCCCGGAGCGACCGTCTATCCCGCACTGGTGATGCTGGGGGCGGCCTATATCGGGCTGCTCTACGTGGCGTCCCGGTTCCCGGACATCGAGGTCGACGACCCCAATGCCAAGGCGGTGACGGCCCCACGCCTGACCCCGACCTTCCTGGGCGGTGCCTATTTCGCCCTGCCGATCTTTGTCCTGGTCTGGAACCTGATGGTGCGGACCGAGCACCTTGACCGTCTGTCACCGGCGCTGTCCGCATTCTGGGCCACCATCGCGATGATCATCGTCGCGCTGACGCACCACCCGATCAAGGCCGCCTTCCGTGGCGAAAGCGAAGTGGCGAACCAGATGAAGGCGGGCTTCCGCGAGTTTGTTGCAGGTCTTGAAGGCGGCGCCCGCAACATGATCGGCATCGGTGTCGCAACTGGTGCCGCCGGCATCATCGTTGGTACCATTTCTCTGACTGGGGCGCATCAAATCATCGGACAAGTGATCGAGGTGATCTCGGGCGGCAACCTGATCATCCTGCTTCTGCTGGTGGCGGTTCTGTCGCTGATCCTGGGCATGGGCCTGCCGACCACGGCGAACTACATCGTCGTGTCCTCGCTGATGGCACCGGTGATCGTAACGGTGGGGGCGCAATCGGGGCTGATCGTACCGTTGATCGCAGTGCACATGTTCGTGTTCTATTTCGGCATCCTGGCGGATGACACGCCCCCCGTGGGGCTTGCCGCCTATGCTGCGGCGGCGATTTCACGCGGCGACCCAATCAAGACCGGCCTTGTCGGGTTCAGCTATGACATCCGCACCGCGCTGTTGCCATTCATGTTCATCTTCAACACCGATCTGTTGCTGATCAATGTCGGCCCAGCCAAGGCGGTTCTCGTGTTCTTTGTCTCGCTGATCGCAATGCTGGTGTTCGCGGCTGTGACGCAGGGCTATTTCATCGCCAAATCCCGCAGATGGGAAAGCGCTGTGTTGATGGTGGTCGTGTTCATGCTGTTCCGGCCTGATTTCTTCCTCGATCAATGGCAGGACAAATACACCGAAGTCACCGGCCCTGCCGCGCTGACGGCGGTGGAAGAGCTGCCCACCGGCGGCAGCGCGCGCCTGACGATTTCGGCACCCGATTTCGATACCGGAATTGTTGGATCGACCACCGTTGTCCTCTCACCCGAGGCCGAAGGAAGCGGGATCGAGCGGCTGAGCGCTGCCGGATTGGGCGTGACCGAAACCAACGGCATCCTGGCGTTGGAAGAACCCTTCCCCGGCACGCCTTACTTCGAAAAGCTGGCCAATGATTACGATTTCTACGGTGATGAACCGGCCCAGATCGTTTCGGTGGCCATCGAAAATGAGCGAATGGCGAAGGAAGTCTTCTTCATCCCCGCCCTCGTGATTCTTTTGCTGATCGTTCTCTTGCAGCGTCGGCGTGCAACGCAACCTCCGTTCTGAGGAGACCTGAGATGTTCAAGAAAATCCTGATCCCCGTCGATGTGATGGATGAAGAGGACACCCAAAAGCTGCTCACCACCGCCAAGGCGTTGACCGAAAACTGGGAGTGCGATCGCCACGTGGTAACGGTTACCCCGAACATGGGCATGGCAATCGTCGGGTCGTACTTTGACGCCAATTTCGAGGCCGAAAGCCGTAAAGCGGCCGCTGAACAGCTTTCGGCGGCGATCGTACAGTCAGGCCTGGACGCCACGCAACATGTGCTGACCGGGACGGTGTATGATCGGGTGATCGAATTGGCCGCATCCCTTAAGGCCGACCTGATCCTTATCAGCGCCCAGCAACCGGACCTGCGTGATTACCTCCTTGGTTCGAACGCGGCTCGCATCGTACGCCATTCGAAACAGTCGGTGCTTGTCTTGCGAGGATAGCTCCGGTGTTGGGTTCCTTGATCGGCTTCTAAGTTACACTCGGCAAGGGTACGCGTGGTTAACTGTGATTGCTTCAATGGTTGTCAGGGGGGTGACTACGGGCTTCCGCCACAAGGCAGCTGATGCCGGTCAAGGTCAGGCTGTGCAAGAAGTCTTCCAGGTCTTTCATTTCTTCGACACTCAGCTCCAGCGGACGGGTACGCAGGTCCTGATCCGGGTGGTTTTCTCCACCGCGATTGTAGAACTCGATCACGTCCGCCAGCGTCGTCAAACCACCGTCATCCACAAATGGCCGGGTCACTGCCACATTGCGCAGTGAGGGTGTCCGAAACCTCCAGTGGTCGTCGGGGTTTTCCGTCACTTCGTAGCGTCCAAGATCAGCCTCATGTTTCTGTCCCGCCGCGGCAATCTGGGAAAACACGATTTCGTGGGACGCCCCCGGCGCCGCCAGAACCTGCATCGTCGACGGCGGTGTTTGTCGCAACGTCTCACGCTGCCAGCCATAGCCGGTGTCGTGAATTTCCATTTCGGTGAACAGCGCAGCAGAATCGCCAACCGAATGGCATCCGACGCAGTCTGCCCTACCGCCAAATAGCTCAAAGCCGTGTTTTTTGCGCTGGGCTCAGCGCGTCCTGATTGCCGCCATGATCCTCCCCAACTGAAGTGATCCAGCCCTATAGTTCGGAAACAGAGGATTTGGAACTCACCCCGTTTCTGGCCCGGCCTTCATGCGACCATTCGGGTTTCGTTCAGTTGGGCGGCAAATTCTCTCGGCATCAAGCTTCTGAGCGAAGAATGCAATCCGGGATCTTATGTCAGACCGGATTCGATCCGGTCAAACAGCCACAGCACCGCCTGATCACCATCAGTCCTGCGGTGGCGATAAAGAAACGTTTCCAGCGGCGGCACGACAACGGGTAGTGTCTTGCAGACAAGCTGTTGGGTCATGGCCCATTTGCTGGGCACGGTCATCAGGTAATCGGTGGCATGCAACAGCGACACCGCCGAAACATAGTTTTGAAGCCGAAGCGCAATCGCGCGGCGGCGCCCTTCTCGTCTCAGAACCGCATCAATCGCGGCCCCGCCGTCGCGCCGCCCGGACACATGGATATGGGCGAAATTCAGGTAGTCGTCCAACGTCAGCGAGACCTGCGCCAGCGGGTGGTCGGGCCGCATCGC
Source organism: Aliisedimentitalea sp. MJ-SS2 (assembly GCF_032586155.1). Taxonomy (NCBI): domain Bacteria; kingdom Pseudomonadati; phylum Pseudomonadota; class Alphaproteobacteria; order Rhodobacterales; family Roseobacteraceae; genus Aliisedimentitalea; species Aliisedimentitalea sp. MJ-SS2. The sequence continues at coordinate 393,466 of NZ_JAWHTC010000005.1, read as the reverse complement.
ACAGACGAAGGAATCGACAGAATACGGCACGCGGACAAGGCCACTTGCCTCCGGTAGGGCGATATCGACGGCGATATCAATCGCCCCCGCGGACAGTGCCGGAAGGATATTTTTTCGTTCCACGCGGAAGCTACGAAAGGACAGGTTCGGAACGACGCGGCCTTGCGTTCCAAGGAACGCGAACACCGTCACATCCAGCAGATCGATCACCGACAGGCGGAACACCCGCTTTGACCGGGTCGCGTCAAACCGCGAGGTTGCCTGGGCCGAGATCGTTAACAGCCGCAACGCCTCGCCGACACTGTCGCGGATGCTCTCCGCATAAGCCGTTGGACGCATGCCGGTCTGGGTTTTGACAAACAGCGGATCATCCAGCGCCTTGCGCAATCGCGCCAGCGCGTTGCTGACGGTTGGTTGCGTCAGCGACAGGCTTTCGGCCGCGCGGGTCAGGTTGCGCTCGGTGTATATCCTGTCGAAAACCACGAACAGGTTCAGGTCAAGTTGTGTCAATCTTTCTATCATTTTCAGCATCAATATAAGACATTCCAACTATCAAGTTCATAAATGATATTGTGCCTGCTAGCAAAGGGATGTTGCTTGATCTCGGCGCACCACGCGATGCCTCACTTCCGACCGCGACGCCGACGGCCTCAGATACCGAAAGGACACCGACATGCATTTCGCCTATTCCCAACGCTGCGAAGAAATGCGGCACAAGGTTCAATCCTTCATGGACGACCACATCCTGCCACGTATCGGCCAGCATAATCAGGAAATCCACGATGGTGCTTTCCCGGTATCCTTCATGGAGGACCTCAAGGCTCTGGCGCGCGAAGAGGGGCTGTGGAACATGTTCCTGCCGGCGCTGCGCGACGATGAACCGGGTCAGGCGCTGAGCAATCTTGACTATGCGCCGCTGGCCGAGATCATGGGCCGCGTGCCGTGGTCGTCCGAAGTGTTCAACTGCAACGCGCCCGATACCGGCAACATGGAACTGCTGCACATGTTCGCCACGCCCGCGCAACGGGAACAGTGGTTGAACCCGCTGTTGAATGGCGAAATTCGATCGGCCTTTGCGATGACCGAACCCGATGTCGCCTCGTCGGATGCCACCAACATCACCACCTTGATCCGCCGTGATGGCGATGATTACGTGATCAACGGGCGCAAGTGGTTCATCACCAACGCGTGCCACCCAAATTGCAAGGTCTTCATCCTGATGGGCAAAACCGATCCGGACGGCCCGAAGCACAAACAGCAAAGCATGGTGATCGTGCCCCGCGACACCGCTGGCGTCGAGATCGTGCGCAACCCCACGGTTTTGAACCACCACGCGCCCGAAGGCCACGCCGAGATCGTGTTCCGCGACGTGCGGGTGCCGGTCGAAAACCTACTGGGCGAGGAAGGTTCCGGCTTTGCTCTGGCCCAGGCACGGCTGGGACCGGGCCGCGTCCACCATTGCATGCGCTCGATCGGGGCGGCAGAACTGGCGCTCGAGCTGATGATCGAGCGGGTGAAAGAACGCAAGACCTTCGGCAAGTTCCTGTCCGAACAGGGCGTCATCCGCGAATGGATTGCCAAGTCGCGACTCGAGATCGAACAGGCACGCTTGCTGGTTCTGAAAACAGCCTGGATGATCGACGAGGTGGGCGCCCAGGCGGCGCGCAAGGAAATCTCGATGATCAAGGTCGTGGCGCCCCAGCTCCACACCCGGATCACCGACCGCGCAATGCAGGCTTTTGGCGCCATGGGGTTGACCCCTGATACCCCGCTGGCTGACCATTATACTTGGGGCCGCGCCCTGCGTTTTGCCGATGGCCCGGACGAAGTGCACCTGCAATCCATCGCCAAGCTGGAAATCCGCGGGCACCAGGCCGCAACATCGCTGAATCACCTGACACCGCCAGCGCGTTAACGCGCTCTCAGTTTCAACTTCGGCATCGGTTGGGATGGCTGGACCGGCTCAAACCCGGCAGCGTGCCAACCGAACCGGTCATCGCGAGAAGCTGATCACATCACGCTCGGTCACAAGCATATCCAGCGGTTGATCGGTGGACTCCAACGGCAGGTCTTCCGCCTCCTGCGCCCCGTAAGCAAAGCCAATCGCCAGAGTCGGGCGTCGGTCGCGCAACCGCTCAAGCGTGCGGTCATAAAAGCCGCCGCCATAACCCAACCGCCCGCCTGCGCGATCAAATGCCACCAACGGCACGATCACTATTTCGGGATCGAAGAAATCATCCACTTCCGGCACTTTCGCCCCGAACGGCCCGTTGCGCAGGGCGCATCCCGGCTCCCAGCGGGAAAACTCAAGCGGCTGACCTTCGCCCCGGATCACCGGTACCCCTACCGGCCCATGCGCGGCGGCTTCCTCCATTGCCGCCAGCGGGCTGATCTCGGTGCGGATCGGCATATACCCTGCAAGCGGCACACCGCGATACCCGGCCAGAACCTCGCTCAGCACGCCTGCGCGCCCTGGACCATGCGTCTCGTGCGCCGCCTTGCGTCGAGCAAAAGCAGCCTTGCGCGCCGCTTGTTTTACTTCCGTCAAACCCATGCCGCCACCGTAGGCCGGGTTTCAACCCGGCACCTTTCCAAACTCACAGCAACATAACCGCCGCCAACCCTAGGAAGGCAAAAAAGCCAACAACATCCGTCACCGTCGTGACAAACGCCCCCGACGCCAACGCCGGGTCGACCCCCAGCTTCTCCAGCGCCACCGGGATGACCGTGCCCGCCAACCCGGCCACCACCAGGTTCACCACCATGGCGATGCCGATCACCACCCCCAACATGGGCGAGCCGAACCAGATCACGCCAACGATCCCCATCACCACGGCGAAAATGACCCCGTTGACCAGCCCCACCAGCACTTCGCGTCGGATCACCCGCCAGACGTTCGATCCGGTAAGGTCCTTGGTGGCAATCGCGCGCACCGCCACGGTTAGGCTTTGCGTCCCCGCATTGCCGCCCATCGAGGCCACGATCGGCATCAGCACGGCCAGAGCCACAAACCCTGCGATCACGTCCTCGAACATCGCGATCACCAGCGAGGCCAGCACCGCCGTCACAAGGTTCACCGCCAACCATGGAATGCGCTGCCTTGTGGTGTCGATCACCCGGTCGGTCAGACTGCCTTCGCCCACACCAGCCAGGCGCAGGATGTCCTCTTCGTGCTCTTCGTCCAGAACCACCATCGCGTCATCAATGGTGATCACCCCGACAAGGCGTTCGTTCTCATCCACCACCGGGGCGGAAATCAGGTGATACTGGTTGAACGCATAGGCCACGTCTTCCTCGTCCTGATCGACGGGGATCGGCTGAAAACTGTCCTCGGTAATGTCGTGCAGCGGTTTTTCCCGTGCGCTTGCCATCAATTTGCCCAGGGTCGCGTACCCGGTGGGCCGGTGTTTCGGATCGACAAGGATCACGTGATAGAACTGTTCCGGCAGGCTCTCAGTGCCACGCAGGAAATCAATTGCCTGGCCGACGTTCCAATGCTCGGGCGCGCTGACCACCTCGCGCTGCATCAAACGGCCGGCAGAATCCTCTGGATAGGACAGCGCCTGTTCGACAACCACCCGGTCGGCGTCGTCCAGAACCTCGAGAATCGCTTCCTGCTGCGGCTCTTCCATGTCCTCGACCAGGTCGACAACATCGTCGCTTTCCAGTTCGCGCACGGCTTCGGCCAGAACCTCAGGCCGCAATGCCTCGATCACGTCTTCCCGGATCGACTCGTCCAGTTCCGACAGGATGTCCCCGTCGAACTCGACCCCGTACAGTTCGATCAGCCGACGCCGATCAAACTCGTTGATCTGCTCCAGAAGGTCGGCAATATCAGCCGGGTGCATCGGCTCCATAAGCCCGACCAACCGGTCGCGGTCGCCCACATCCACAGCATAGAGAACCGCCGCCACGTCGCGCCGGTTCAACTCGTAAACCTCGTCTTCAGAAGAAGTTTCGGGGGCGGTCTGATCGTCTGGCAGCAGGTCGTGATCGCTCATGCCGAGTCCCCCTTGATTGGTCTGCGCGACCATACGAGAGATGCAGCCGGAAAAACAATGGGCCGCAGGGGAAAATCCCGTAGGTGCGCCTAACAGCCGCCTTTAGATGTGCCCAGAACCATGACCCAGATATTGCCCGCCTGCCGGATCACACCGATCTCGCGCGCCTTGCGCAGCAGCATGTTCTTACGGTGCCCCTTGGACGTGGTCCAGGATTGCATCACCGCCTGAGGACTGCGCTGCCCCTTGGCGATATTCTCGGCAATCAGGCAAAACTTGTAACCCTGCCGTTTGGCCCGTTTGCCCACGCTCGACCCGTCAGAACCCGTGTGAGAAAAGATCCCCTTTTTCGCCATGTCACGCCCATGCACTTCGGCCACGGCCTCCAGCACCGGCGACACCGCCAACGGCCCCAGCCCGTTTTGCGCCCGGAACTGGTTGGTCAGTGTCACGACTTCACGTACCGGCTCGGCCCCCGCCGCGCCTGCCACAAAGATCAAACCCGCAATCAATGCTCTCATTAAATACTCTCCGCCAATCTCGCAGCCAGTTTGTTTTGCCGCGCGATCACGCCCGGCAGATCAACCGTCACCACGCGCCCATCCTGCACCACGCGCCGCCCTTCGACCAGCAAATCCCGCACCCGGGTCGGCCCCGCCAGGAGTATCGCCGCCGGGTCCCAGCTACCTGCACTCTCAATCCCGTTCACATCCCAAATTGCAACATCCGCCCGCTTGCCAACCGCGACCTGCCCACAATCGGGCCGGTTCAGCACCTCGGCCCCCCCGCGCGTGGCAATCTCCAAAGCTTCGCGCGCACTCATTGCGTCGGCCCCGTTGGCCACCCGCTGAAGAAGCATGGCTTGCCGTGCCTCGGCAACCAGGTTACCCGCGTCATTGCTGGCCGATCCGTCCACGCCCAGCCCTACCGGTACACCCGCATCGCGCATTTCGCGCAACGGCGCGATGCCGCTGCCCAGACGGCAATTCGAACACGGGCAATGCGCCACCCCGGTCCCGGATCGGGCAAACAGATCGATCTCCTTGCCATCAAGTTTCACGCAATGGGCATGCCACACGTCCTCACCGGTCCAACCCAGATCTTCGGCATATTGGCCCGGGCGACAGCCAAACATCTCTTTGCTGTATGTGATGTCCTCGTCATTCTCGGCCAGATGGGTGTGCAGCATCACGCCCTTGTCCCGCGCCAATACCGCCGCGTCGCGCATCAGCTCGCGACTGACCGAAAACGGCGAACAGGGCGCAACGCCGACCCGCACCATCGACCCGTCGCTGACATCGTGATGTGTATCGATCACTCGGATGCAATCCTCCAAGATTGCCGCCTCTTTCTCGACCAGCGAATCCGGCGGCAGTCCGCCATCACTTTCGCCGATGCTCATTGCCCCGCGCGTCGGGTGAAACCGCAGCCCAACCTCGCGCGCTGCCGCAATCGTATCGTCCAGTCGTGCCCCGTTCGGAAAAAGATACAGATGATCCGAACTGGTGGTGCAACCAGACAGCGCCAGCTCTGCCAGCCCCACCTGGGCCGAGACGAACATCTCTTCCGGTCCCATCCGTGCCCAGATCGGGTAAAGCGTCTGCAACCAGCCAAAGAGCAACGCATCCTGCCCACCCGGCACAGCCCGGGTCATGCTTTGATACAAATGGTGGTGCGTGTTCACCAATCCCGGTGTCACCACACAGCCCCCGGCCTCGATAACCTCGCCGGTGGTCGCCATGTCATGCCCCACACCGGCAATCACTCCGTCGCGGATCAGTATGTCTGCCCCGCGCAATTCCTCGCGAGTATCGTTCATGGTCAGGATGTGATCGGCATTGCGGATCAGGGTCTCGGGCATCTCAGCTCTCCAAAAGCTGCTATACCCCCCTCATCTCAGGATCGCCTGTGCGGTGGAAAAGGGGCTCAAGACCCGCACATAGGATCCAGTATCCCCAAGCCCCGCACTCAATCAAGTGGCATGGTCTTTAAAATTGCCAGCGCCGCCGCGTGCTGCTCGGGTCCCGCCGCCGCAACGGCGCGGCCCCCTTCATGTACCGGTCCGCCGCGCCAGTCGGTCACGATCCCACCCGCCGCCTCGATCACCGCAATCGGCGCCTGGATGTCATAGTTCGACAGCCCCGCCTCGATCACCAGGTCGATCTGTCCTGCCGCCAGCAAGGCATAGGCGTAACAATCCATACCATAACGCGTCAGTCGCACCGCCTGCGACACTGCCTCGAAGGCGCGTCTTTCCGGCCCGGTTCCGACTTCGGGAAAGGTCGAAAACAGGAAGGATTGGTCCAAGGGTCTCCCTGCCCGCGTCCGCAACGTCCTCTCACCCTGTGGCCCGGTCATTCGCGCTTCGCCGAATCCGCCCCAGAACCGCTCACCGATATAAGGCTGGTCGATCATGCCGAATTTTGGCCCCTGATCATCAGACAGGGCAATCAGCACACCCCAAGTTGGCGTTCCCGCCAGGAAGGCACGGGTTCCATCGATCGGGTCCAGCACCCAGGTCAGCCCACTGCTGCCCGGCTGTTCACCGTATTCCTCACCGATAATCCCGTCGCCCGGGCGCTGCTCGGCCAACACGTCGCGCATTGCCGCCTCGGCAGCGCGATCGCCTTCGGTGACGGGGTCGAACCCTCCGTCGAACACCTTGTCGCCCTTGTCTTCCGCCGCCAGCCCTTCGGCCCGGAAAAACGGCAAAACCGCCCGGCGGGCCGCATCGGCCATCGCATGGGCGGTTTTGGAAATGTCGTCGCTATCGAGCCCGGTCATGCGCCGTTCCTCCGCTGGTCCCCATTCGCAGAGGTATCCCGGCGCGCAGCCAGTCTCAAGCCCGTGTCAAAACCTGCCTCGGGTTCCCCCTCAGGCGACGTCCGACAGGACCCTGGCCAGATCGAACAGGCGCCGACGCTGGTTTTCCGGGATGGCATAATAGGACCGCACCAGATCAAGGGCTTCCTTATCGCCCATCAGGTCGGCGGGAACCGCGTCACCCTGGGCCGCCTCGGGCGCTGTATCCAGCCCTTCGAAGAAAAAGCTGACCGGCACGTCGAGTGCTTCGGAAATATCCCAAAGCCGCGATGCGCTAACCCGGTTTGCACCGGTTTCGTATTTCTGAATCTGCTGGAACTTGATACCGACCTGCTCGGCCAGCTGCTGCTGCGTCATGCCCACCAGCCAGCGGCGGTGGCGAATGCGTTTTCCAACATGAACATCTACGGGATGTGCCATAGAAAGACTCCTTGTAACCTTTGTTCTTTATCAAGCACTAAACTGCTCGCTTCCCCTGCAAGCCGTCTGTGCTTGTCGTCGCTGCCATGCTTCTGAGTGTAACAAAGGCTTGGTTAAATCTAGCATTTCAACACGTGATGCTGAAGTGAAATTACACTTAAAAGGCGATTTAATCACCCGACGAGTCAATCAATGCGGGCTCAACCCTCGGTAAAACAAGGAAAATCGTCTCTCTCGGGCACTTTCGGCTTTGACCTGCAAAAAAATCTGCGGCTATCAAAGACCTCCACATATATGGATTTTTCATGCTCACTTACACTGTTCCCGCTGCCGGAGAGGCGCCAAAACTGACACAACTTGAACAACCCGACCCTAGGGAAGGTGAGGTTCTCGTGCGAATCGCCGCCTGCGGATTGAACTTTGCAGACCTCTTGATGATCGCCGGAAAATACCAAGACACACCCAAGGCCCCTTTCACTTTGGGCATGGAAGTGGCCGGCACGGTCGAAGCGCTTGGCCCCGGAGTCGATGGTCCGCCGGTGGGGAGCCCCGTGGCGGTTTTCGGCGGGCAGGGTGGCCTTGCGGAATTTGGCCGTTTTCCCGCCGACCGGGTAATTCCTCTCGCCGCGGGCATCGATCCGGCCCAAGCGGCGGCGTTGCAGATCGCCTATGGCACCAGCCACGTAGCACTGGATCACAAGGCGCGGCTGCAACCTGGCGAAACCCTGCTGGTACTGGGTGCCGCCGGAGGCGTCGGCCTGACCGCGGTCGAAGTCGGCAAGCTGATGGGCGCTCGGGTCATCGCCTGTGCCCGAGGCCGGGAAAAGCTTGAAATCGCGGAGAAAGCGGGGGCCGATCATCTGATCGACGCAAAAACCCAGGACATCCGTGAAACGGTCAAGGCGCTGGGCGGGGCCGATGTTGTCTATGATCCAGTGGGCGGAGATCAGTTCACCGCTGCCTTCCGCGCCTGCAACCCCGAGGCCCGCATCCTGGTGATCGGTTTCGCCTCGGGTGACGTGCCGCCGATCCCGGCCAATCACCTGATGGTCAAAAACATCGACGTGTTGGGGTTCTACTGGGGCGGGTACCTGAAATTTCGCCCCAACGTCATCACCGACAGCCTTGCAACCCTGTTTGGCTGGCTGGCCGAGGGCCGGATCAAACCGCATATCAGCCACAAGCTGCCGCTGAGCCAAGTCGAAGAGGGCCTGGCCCTGCTACGAGAGCGCAAGTCCACCGGCAAGGTGGTGATTACGCCGACTTGACCAGGGCCGGTCCCGCTGCCTGCGCCCCGCCATAGCCCTGCCGGATCAGGTCCGACAGCTGGCGCATGACCTCGTCGCGGTTCATTGCGCCATATAAATTGATCTGCTGCACTCCCAGATCGGGTAGCGCCCCGCCCGGTGCGATCGCCTCCAGGTGCGGTGGAATACTGTCCTCCAACAGTGCCCCCACCGCCAGATCGGCACTAACCAACGCCTCGACCGCCCGGTCCTCGTCTGATTCCACAGCCATTTCCCACGCGATCCCCATCTCGTCCAGCTTGCGCGTCACGATGGGCCGGAAAATGCAGAATTTGCAAAATGCCAGCCGAAGCGGCCGCTTGCGCCATTCCTGCCCGTCATGCGCCCCGACCCAGCGCAGCGGCATCTCGGTCAGAGTTTCCCCCCCCGGTCCGGCGCTTTCCTCGGTGGTCAGAATGAGATCGATACTGCCCTTGCTCAGCCGTTCCAGCAAGCTCACCGTGCTGGACGAAATCAGTTGCACCTTCACCCGCGGATAGGCGGTGTTGAATGCTTTCAGCACCCGCGGGATCACCGGATAGACCACGTCATGCGGCACACCCAGGATGATCTCACCCTCGTAAAGGTCTTCGGTCAGACGTTCGACCACCTCGTCATTCATCGCCACCATGCGGCGGGCATAGGTCAGAAGCTGGTCGCCGCTTGATGTGAGGGCGATCTTGCGCCCGGTCCTGTCCAACAGGTCAATCCCCAACAACTCTTCCAGACGTTTGAGCTGCATCGAAACCGCCGATTGCGTCAGGTTCAGCATCCCCGCCGCCCGTGTCACGCCGCCATGATCGGCCACAGCCACAAACGACCTCAACGTCGTCAGATCCAGATTTCGCATATCCAACTCTCTCCCTGTCCCGCCACATCATCACGATAATTGATGTTAGGCACATCAAACATTCATTTTCAACATACAATGGCCAACGGTATATATCAACATATCAAATGAATCGAGGCTAACTCATCAAGATTGGAGAAGACGATGTCCAGAACTCATGCAATGTCCCGCGACGCAATCCGGCTGAACCGGCCTGTTCTCCTTGCAGCACGGTTTTCGACCCTTCTGTCGCTGCGCCGCCAGCGCTCCCGCCTGGCGCGGCTTGATGCAAAAGCGCTGGCCGATATCGGCCTCACCCGCGACGAGGCCATGACCGAAGCCAAACGTCCGATCTGGGACGTTCCGGCCACTTGGCGCTATTGAACGGCACTCAAAACTCAGTTTCCGGCCATATCCTCCCGGTTGTCCTTGAAAAAGACAGAAACATACCCGATATTTTCATCGAAGACCCCGGCGCACCCCGCGCCGGGGACCAAATGATGTAACTTCGGAGGAATTCGATGGCAGAGTTCGACACGGTCCGCGCCGGTATTGGTGCCCGCGCGTCCGAGATTGATGCCGGGCTTCGCGCCCACATGAACAAGGTCTACGGCACCATGTCCGTAGGCATGCTGATCACCGCCTTGGCCGCTTGGGCCATTGCCGGTCTGGCAACCACAACCGATCCGGCAAATGCGGTCGGCCAAATGGCCAATGGCACAATGCTGACCTCGTTCGGTGCGGCAATCTATACCTCGGCCCTGCGCTGGGTGGTGATGCTGGCACCTCTGGGCATGATCTTTGCCTTTGGCGCCGTGACCAACCGCCTGTCGGCAGGCGGCGCACAGCTGTTCTTCTGGGTCTTTGCCGCGCTGATCGGCGTCTCGCTCAGCTCCATCTTCATCTTCTACACGACCTTCTCGATCGTGCAGACCTTCCTGGTGACGGCCATCGCATTCGCCGGCCTGTCGCTCTGGGGCTACACCACCAAGAAGGACATCTCGGGTTGGGGCAGCTTCCTGATCATGGGCGTCATTGGCCTTCTGGTGGCGATGATCATCAACTGGTTCCTGCAAAGCCCGGCGATGATGTACGCGATCTCGATGATCGGTGTTCTGATCTTTGCCGGTCTCACCGCCTATGACACCCAGAACATCAAGAACAACTACCTGGCCCATGCCCACCACGGTGACCAGGAGTGGCTTGACAAGTCCGCCATCCATGGCGCGCTGAACCTCTATCTCGACTTCCTGAACATGTTCCAGTTCCTGCTCATGTTCCTCGGAAGCCAGGAATAGAGGACACAAAAAATCCAATACGAAAGGGCCGGTCACAACGACCGGCCCTTTTTTGTTGTCCCGCCTGCGAAATCTCTACCGGGGAATGCCAGTTTCGAAACTCGCCTTTTTGGTGTATACTGCCAGCATTACAATACCCTTTTGACACCAGACATTAAACAGGAGGATACCCCATGCCCGGGCTTCACGTCCTTATTGAAATCGAAGACGACAACGCCGGTGCGCTCGAAGCGTTTTCCGAAGCCACCAAGTCCAGCGCCGAGGCCGAACGGCAAGCGTCGCGCATTCTCGCCGACATCGGCGGCGAGGGAATTGAATTCGAGGAAGGCTTCACACCGGTGCCAATGTTTTCCGCCCCGGAGGCGCCCTTGCCGGAAGGTTTTGCGCTGGAAATGAGCCCAGGAGAAGCCAAAAGACGCCCCACAGGCCAGACCGTGGTGCTCCCGGCAGAGGTCAGCAGATCCCGCCTTGATGACTTGCAGTCCCGTGACGGGGTCAAGGTCTGGCCGAATTCCGCGCTTACCCTGTACGGTCACGATGCAGCGATCGACGATGCGCGCTCGGATGGCGGGGTTGATTGTCGCCCGTTCCGCGACCCGGTCGAGATTGACACGATCCGCGCTATGCTGGCGGTGGATGCGTTGTGGGACGACGGCTTTCGCGGCCAGAACATCGTCGTCGGCATTCTCGACGAAGGTGTCAGCGGACAGCACTACCCGGTAATCGGCGGGTTTGCCCGCCCGGAAGCCGGGCTTCAGCCCGGATCCGCCGCCGTGACCAGCCATGGGTCGATGTGCGCCGCCGACGTTCTGGTCGCCGCCCCTGCGGCGCGACTCTATGATTACCCTTTCCTGGGCATCCCGCGGTCCGGTGGTGCGATCCAGATGTTCCAGGCCGTGCTCGATCAATGGAACACCGATGGGACCCCACAGATCACCAATAATTCCTACGGGTTCGTGGGCATCCCCGATCCGGCGCAATTCCCCGATCACGAGGTCAACAACATCAACCACCCGGTGCATCGCAAGGTGCGTGAAGTCGTGACCGCCGGGGTCGCCTGTTTCTTTGCCGCCGGTAATTGCGGCGAAAACTGCCCGTCCGGCAATTGCCATCCCTCCGGCATCGGCCCGGGCCTGTCGATCCATGCCTCCAACAGCCTCGAAGAGGTCATCACGGTCGCAGCCGTCAATTCGCGTCACGAACGGGTCGGCTATTCCAGCCAGGGCCCCGGCAGGTTCGAACAGGTCAAACCCGATGTTGCAAGCTATACCCATTTCCTGGGGAATTACGGACCGGGCCGTCCAGCCGGCACCGCGGTCAGTGCGTTCGACAGCGGCACGTCAGCGGCCACGCCGGTCGCCGCAGGTGTCGCCGCCGCATTGCTTTCGGCGATCCCAACGTCAACCCCGCTGCAGATCAAGGATGCACTGATCAGCTCGGCGATTGACATTGGCAGTACCGTCGGCTGGGATCCGAACCATGGACATGGCGTGATCAACGCCGCCGCGGCGCTGGCCGCTCTCGAACGTTCTGGCGCCCTAGTCGGCTAACCGAAAACCAGCGCCCAACACAGGAAAGGGTCGACGACACTGTGCAATGGCTGATCACCTTCGGGCCTGACATCTGCTTTGCCGACCTTTCGGCCATGCTGGCGGCGTGCGACGTCGCGCCGCCAGCCGAGGCCCATTTGATCCCTTTTGACGACGGCTCCGCCACGGTCGAGATCACCGCAACAGAGGAACAGGCCGCCTGCCTGAAAGGGCAGACTGGCCTGCAGATTTTTCCGTCGTCTGAAATGTCACCTTATTGATCGGCTGCCCCGTCACGACAGCCGCTTGCGCATCTCGACCGCTGGAAAATACAGCCCCGGCTCCAGCCGTATGTCGATTTCCGCCTCCCCCTCGAACCCGAGGCTGCGATAGAATGGTATTGCCGTCAGGGTGCTGAGACAACTCAACAGCCCGATCCCGACTTCACGCGCCTGCTCCATGGCCGATAGCATCAGCTCCCGCGCCACACCCGTGCGCAAGCTGCCCGGGTCACAGGCCACGTGCCGCACGTGGCCTACCCTGTGCACTTCCCCGCCATAAGGATTCACCCGGCTCCACCCGCCAGCCGCCACGATTCGCCCGTCCCGCAGTGCGACCATGTAACCGGGCGAGCCCAGCAATTCGGGCCGTGGCCGCGTCAGGATCGGCAAGGCTCTCTGCAATAGGGTATCGCAATAATCCCCGCTCAGAAGCTGAGCGTAGGACCGGGTCAATACCTGCCCCACGGCGTGGGCATCGCGGGCACGGGCGGGTCTGATCTGCAGCTCTGGCATGGTGTGAACCTTTCTTCAGGGGTTTCCGCCCCCGATCCGTTCACGCCTGTTTGCCAAAGAAAAAGCCGCGTCCCGGACCGGGGCGCGGCTTTGTCGTTTGTCTCAAGGGGCGATCTTACTTGATCTTGCCTTCCTTGTACTCGACGTGCTTCCGCGCCACGGGGTCGTATTTGCGTACGACCATCTTTTCGGTCATGGTGCGTGCGTTTTTCTTGGTCACGTAGAAATGGCCTGTGCCCGCGGACGAGTTCAGGCGGATCTTGATGGTGGTCGGCTTGGCCATGTCACTTCTCCTGCAGCAGGCGGATTACGCCCGCGAAATTCTCATAGAAGCCTGCCTTTTAAGGATTGCGCCCCTCGAGTCAACCGGCATTCGTGCAATTGCAGTAAAAACAGGCGTCCCGCCGCCACTAGACCACGATCCGGCCCAGCGCCTCGGCCAGCATGTCCCAGACCTTGCGCACCCGCGGCGTATGGCGAAGCCCCTCATGGGCGGCCAACCACACCGGCAGCGATGGAATCGGAAAGCCCAGGTCGATCTCCAGCATCTCCGGATCGGCGCGCGCGACCATCGACTGCCCGAAGCCGATACCACAGCCCGCCCGCACCAGCTCCCAATAAACTGTCTGGTCGTCGCAGCGTACCGGGAAATCCTCACGACTCACGTCGACCCCGGCCTGCCGCATTCCCCGCACGATCAGTTCGCTGCGGTCATATCCGACAATGTCATGCCCGGCCAAATCACCTGTCCCGTCCGGCAAGCCGCGGTGATCAGCATAAGCTTTCGAGGCAAACAGCCCCAGTTTGATCTCACCCAGATACCGCGCCACCACCTCCAGCTGCTCGGGCCGGTACATCCGCACCGCGATATCCGCCTCGCGATAAAGCAGGTTCTCTGTCACATCCGTCGGCACCAGTTCCACCGCAACCTCGGGCAGCTCGATCCGCATCCGCGCGATCACCGGTGGCAACACATGGTGACACACCATTTCGCTCGCCGTGATCCTGACCGTGCCCTGCAGGTCCCCTTCTTGGCCCGCAGCAAACATTGCGATCTCGCGCATCGCCTCACGCATCGCCCGCGCAGGAGTCAGCAATGCCTCCCCCGCCTCGGTCAGCTCGAATCCCCGCGGGTGCCGCCGGAACAGGGCAAACCCCAAACGTTCTTCGATCGCCTTGATCTGCCGCCCCAGCGTCGGCTGGCTGCTGCCAATCTGCCGTGCCGCCGCGCTCAGCGAGCCGGTTTCAGCCACCGCCAGATAGGCTTGTACCAGCGACCAGTCGAGTTTTCCGATATCAAAATCCATTCATTATTGAATAGCAGAAAGCAAAATTCAGGCAATTCTCATTCGCATCCGGATTTCCGATACTCGAGGTAGAAATTCGAAACACGAAGCCCCACAGGAGGCAAACATGACCAAAACAGCTCTTATCCTCGGCGGTTCCGGCCGGTTCGGACGCCATATGACCCTGGCCCTCGACGCTGCTGGCTGGACCACACATCAATTCGATCGCAAATCCGACAATCTCACCACCGCGGCGCAAGGCGTGAATGTGATCGTCAACGGTTGGAACCCGTCTTACGAACACTGGCAGGTTCAGGTCCCCAAACTGACGCAACAGGTGATCGACGCTGCACAAGCCTCGGGCGCCAGTGTGATCCTGCCCGGCAATGTCTACAATTTCGGCGCCGATGCGCCCGAACTTCTGACCCCCGAAACACCGCAAGCGGCGCAGAACCCGCTTGGCCGCATCCGTATCGCCATGGAGCAGGCCTATCGCGCCTCGGGCGTCCCCATAATCATTCTGCGCGCCGGAGATTTCATCGACACCCAACCCACTGGCATCTGGTTTGACCGGGTGCTGACTGCGAAACTGCACAAGGGGGTGTTCACCTATATGGGTCGCTGGGATGCGCCCCATGCCTGGGCCTATCTGCCCGACCTGGCCCGCGCAGGTGTCATGCTGCTGGAGCAACGCGACCGGCTTGACACCTTCACCGATGTCACCTTTCCGGGCTATACCCTGACCGGTCACGACATGGCCCAGGCCTTTGAACGGGTACTGAATCGCCCGCTTGTACAGGCCAACTTCAACTGGACTCTGTTCCACCTGCTGAGGCCGTTCTGGCGGCTGATGCGCCACGTGTTCGAAATGCGTTACCTGTGGAGCAAACCACACCGCCTGGATGGCGCGCGATTGAACACATTGCTGCCCGGGTTTACCCCCACCCCGCTTGAAGAAGCCCTGCGCAGCGCCTTACCAGCCAACGTCAACCCAAACCAGCCGGTGGCGGCTGGCACGGGCGGCAAGATCATGGCCTGACTGTCCGGGCGCGGGCCAATAAACCCCCGCGCCCAGAACCTCCAGATCGGAGGAGGGCAGCACGTAATCCACTCGCAGGTTCCCCGGCCCACCCTCGCCCTCTCCCGGCCAGTCCACCGTGTCCAGCCCCGGCGAACCCTCATGCTCGGGGTCGGCTGCGGCCTCACCCCCCGCGCTCCCGGGGCGTGGATCCTGCAGCCGCTTGTCACCCAGCAACCCCTGTATCGCCGATTTCATCCCCTCCCCGTCCATCGGGTCCAGGTTGGCGTCGCCCAAAATCGCAAACGGCCGGTTCACGCCCCCCTCGAAACGCCCGTCCAGCAAATGCCGCCACAGCATGATCTCATCGTGGTTGCGCTTGCCATTGCGATCCTCGGGTCCGTCAAACACCGGTGGCGTGGCGTGAAACACCATCAGGCTCAGCGCCCGCCGCCCCACATCCGCCTCGATCACCCAATGCCCGACCGAAGACAGGCGCTGCACCGCCCGCGCATCTGCGGACGGAAAGGGCTGGCCGTTCTTCACCGGCAACTGCGCCCAATCCTGTTCACCCCAGACTAGCCCGCTCAAGTCGCGCAGGCCCTTCAACGGATAGCGCGACAGCACCGCCATACCACCTTCCCCGGCGAACCGGCCCCAGCCATGGGCATCGCCCGGTCCACCCAACCGCCCGTCACCATCCAGGTCCAATCCACTGGCCCAACCGCGATTGGGCCGCGCGGCATGACGATAGGGCAACTCGTGCCCCTTGGCCGCCACGCGTGCGGCAAAGGCCTCGATGGTCATCAGATGAAGGTCGTAGTCAATGCCGTTGAGCAACAGGACATCAGGCGCCACGCGCGCTATCACTTCCGCCGCCGCCTCGGCCTGCGCATCGCCGCGCGCAATGTCCCGCAACAGCAACCCCGGCCCCTTGCGGGACAGTTCGACATTATAAGTGGCGAGTCTAAGCGTCTCGGCCCCCGCGACCCCAACCCATGGGACCGCGATCAACAGGCCAGAAAACAAGGCCGTGATCAGGCGTGTTGCAGGTTTTCGTCCTTGGCCTTGGCATAGGCGCGCATCCGCTTCTCCTCGATGAGGTCGGCAACGCGGCTCATTGCTATGCCGCGCATGATCATGCTTGCCGGCAGGAAGGCCCATGCGCTCATCGTCCAGATCAAGGTCTGCGGATTGTCCATCGACACCGGATCAATCAAGTCCGACGCCGCCTTCATCACCGCCGGGATCAAGAATGGCAGCAAAATCCCTAACACAATGTTAAGGCCCGCATCACGCTTGAGCCGCGCCAGCACATCGCCACCGGCGGTGGGGTCGAAAAGCGGCAGGTTGATCCACACATTGAACGCCCCGCGCCGCGTCGGCCAGCCGAGAAGCCGCACCATGGTCACGAAGATAAAAAGCGACAAAAGTGACATCATGTAGGACACGCCCGCCGCCATCCTGACCGAAACTACGACCGACGGCTCGCTGTCTTCCGGCAACATCAGCACGACAAGGCGCACCGGCGAATAGGGAAAATCGATCGCATTACCCAGAAGCAGGCCAAAGCTGGTGGCCAATTCGGACACGTTTGTCGGCTCCGTCTTGCCGGCACAGATCAGTGACAACACTGCCACCGTCGCGAACAGCGCAACAAATCTCAGACGATTGAATGGCGGGGCAAAGCGGAATTCTATGAACGAAGGGTATTCGCTGTAGTATTCAACGAAAACCATGAGGAAGGCGATGATCGCGACCAGAACGACGATCTGGGCGGTATCGGCGGTGACATCGGGCAGCATCAAGGACGGCATTGCGATCAGCAAAGCCATCAGCGCCGCGCGCACAAACGCACTTGTCAATTGGGATACCACTGCCCCATTCCCTTCAAACTGGCCAGCTCCGGTACTTTGCCGGGCCTTTTTTCCAACTTGATGCCGCGAGGTGTCACGGCCTGCCTCATTCTTGCCCAATTTTTGCCTTCTTTCGCTTTCCGGCTCAAGTCATGGTTAACAAGACTTCAGTTTTCCGACCTTTTGAGGGAGCGAGTGGTGCGGGAATGCATCAATTTTGGTGCAAAAAAAAGGCGAAGTCTCAAGGACCTACAAGATATAGTGGATGTAGCGCATGAGGTCGCAACGCAATTCCAAATCTGACGCACACCAGCGTCACACTGGTTAATGAGGCAAAACAACAAAGGCCGCCGAGTCCCCGGCGGCCTTATTTGGTAGATTATGACGGGCTCAGACCCAGGGGCGGCTGTTGGCCATCCCGGACTCGAACGCGTCGATCGAAGCGGCTTTCTCCAACGTCTGACCGATGTCATCCAGCCCATTCAGCAGGCAATGTTTGCGGTGCGGATCAACATCAAAGCTGATCTCGCCGCCATCCGGCCCGGTGATGGTCTGGCTTTCAAGGTCCACGGTGATCACCGCATTGGCCCCGCGCGATGCATCATCCATCAGCTTATCGACGTCTTCCTGCGGCAGCACGATCGGCAGGATGCCGTTCTTGAAGCAGTTGTTGAAGAAGATGTCGGCAAAGCTGGTCGAGATCACACAGCTGATACCGAAATCCTTGATCGCCCACGGCGCGTGCTCACGCGACGAGCCACAGCCGAAATTGTCGCCCGCCACCAGGATCTGCGCCTCGCGATAAGCCGGCTGGTTCAGCACGAAATCTGGCTTTTCGCTGCCGTCCCGCTCGAACCGCATCTCGTCAAACAGGTTCGCGCCCAGACCCGACCGCTTGATTGTTTTCAGGAACACCTTGGGGATGATCATGTCGGTGTCGATATTCACCAGCGGCATCGGCGCCGCGATCCCGGTGAGTTTTTCGAATTTGTCCATTTTCTTTTCCTTTCCCGGGTTACATCAAGTCACGCACATCGGTCAGATGGCCGGTCACGGCCGCCGCGGCTGCCATTGCCGGGCTGACAAGATGGGTGCGCCCGCGATATCCTTGGCGACCCTCGAAGTTGCGGTTGCTGGTCGAGGCACAGCGTTCCTCTTCGGCCAACTGATCCGGGTTCATCGCCAGGCACATCGAGCACCCCGCCATGCGCCACTCGAACCCGGCTTCCTTGAAGATGTCGGCAAGGCCCTCTTCCTCGGCCTGCGCCTTCACCAGGCCCGACCCGGGCACGACCATGGCGCGGATGCCGTCCTTGATCTTCTTGCCCTTCAGGATTTCGGCAGCTGCGCGCAGGTCCTCGATCCGGCCATTGGTGCAGGAGCCGATAAAGACGGTGTCGATTTCGATATCGGTCAGTTTCTGACCGGCCTCCAGCCCCATGTATTCGATGGCACGCTTGGCCGCTTCGACTTTGCCGCCTTCGAAATCCTCGGGGTGGGGCACGGTGGCGGTGATCGGCAGAACGTCCTCGGGGCTGGTGCCCCAGGTCACGACCGGCTGAATGTCTTCGCCCTTCAGCGTGACCACCAGATCGAACTCGGCACCTTCATCGGTATAGAGCGTCTTCCACCACTCCATCGCCTGTTCCCACTGCCCTGCCTTGGGCGCATGCGGACGACCCTTGATGTATTCAAAGGTCTTCTCGTCCGGCGCAATCAGGCCAGCGCGCGCACCGCCTTCGATCGCCATGTTGCAGACCGTCATGCGGCCCTCCATCGACAGGTCGCGGATCGCTTCGCCGCAATACTCGATGACATAGCCGGTGCCGCCCGCGGTGCCGGTGGCGCCGATCACGGCGAGGGTGATGTCCTTGGCCGTCACGCCGGGCTTCAGCTTGCCGGTGATCTCGACCTTCATGTTCTTTGATTTCTTCTGGATCAGCGTCTGGGTCGCCAGAACATGTTCCACTTCCGATGTCCCAATCCCGTGGGCCAACGCGCCAAACGCACCGTGCGTGGCTGTATGCGAGTCACCGCACACAACGGTCATGCCCGGCAGGGTCCAACCCTGTTCGGGCCCGACAATATGCACGATCCCCTGGCGCACGTCGCTTACCGGGTAATAGTGAATACCGAAATCCTTGGCATTCTTGTCCAGAGCTTCCACCTGAATACGGCTTTCCTCGGTCATCTGCGCCGGGTCTTCGCGGCCTGCCGTGGTGGGCACGTTGTGGTCCGGCACGGCGATGGTCTTGTCCGGGGCCCGCACAGAGCGGCCTGCCATGCGCAGCCCCTCAAAGGCCTGCGGGCTGGTGACTTCGTGCACCAGGTGACGGTCGATATAGAGAAGGCAGGTGCCATCTTCGGCCTCGTGGGCCACATGGGCATCCCAGATCTTGTCATAGAGTGTTTTGGGGGACATCGGTCCTCTCCCGTTTTGTTCATGAAGTCAGTCGTGAAATGGATATGGGCCGCCTTATAGGCGTGCCAGAACCGAGCGCGCCTCACCGTAGAAGCGTTCATTCAACCGCGCGCGGTCATCCATGTCGAAAAATCGAGTCATGGTGGGGAGATACTATCAAGGCCTCTGTCAAACAAGGGCCGAGACGCGCAAAGCCAACGCATCTGCAGACTGGGTCACTATCGTTCGGCCCGTAAAAACGATGCCAAGCGACAATGCCAGATGCCAATCTCTATTCCATTACCTGCTTTCTTGCCCGCTGCTGAACCCTTGTCCAAACGGCCGGGCCATGCCACGGTATCTCTCAGATGAGCACCGATCCGACAGAAACCACACTGGAACAGGCCGGCACGGCCACCGCCGAGGCCGAAGCCGAACAGGCACAAGCACCGGACGTTCAGGAGGTGGCATTTTCGCTGGCTGAACGGGCCCAGGATTTCTTTGAAAGCCTGCTGCGTCCCTGGGTCGCTTACCAGTTTCTCATCGCCTTCGGCCTCGTTATTATTTCTTGGCTTTTGGCCCGGGTGGTCCGGCCCCGTATACGCGACTGGATGCGCTCGCGCGAGAACTGGCCGCGCTGGCGTTATCGCTACCTGTTGCTGTTGGAACGGCGGTTGGCGCTGATTTTCTTTATTGCGCTGATCTGGCCGACGATCTGGATCATGCTGGAAACCATGCGCTGGCGCTCGCGCGTTTATGTGCTCGAAGTGATCGGCAACCTCGCCATGGCCTGGCTGCTGATCGCGATCATCTCACGGCTGATCTCTAATTCTTTCCTGCGCACCGTTGTCCGCTATGCCGGCTGGACCTGGGTGACACTGTCGATCCTCGGCCTGACGGACGAGGCCCGCACCCTGCTCGACAGCGCGGCGGTCGACCTTGGCAACCTGCATTTATCGCTCTGGGTTCTGGTCCAGGCGATCTTTACCCTCGGCGTTCTGTTTGCCCTGGCGCGGTTCCTGTCAAAAACCACCGCCACTGGCCTGCGAAAGAACGAGGATATCAGCCCCTCAATGCAGGTGCTGGCGCTCAAGTTCTTCCAGGTCCTGCTCTACGGTGCCGCCGTCTTCATCGGGTTGAAGGCCATAGGGGTCGACCTCACCGGACTTGCGGTGCTCTCAGGCGCCATTGGTGTCGGCCTCGGTTTCGGCCTGCAAAAAGTGGTGTCGAACCTGGTCTCCGGGGTGATCATCCTCTTGGACAAGTCGATCAAGCCTGGTGACGTGATCTCTTTGGGCGAAACCTTCGGCTGGATCGACACGCTGGGCGCGCGTTACACTTCAGTGGTGACACGGGATGGCAAGGAATTCCTGATCCCGAACGAAGACCTGATCACCGGCCAGGTGGTCAACTGGTCCCACACCAATGATTTCGTCCGCCTCGATATCTTCTTTGGCACTGCCTATGGCGACGACCCCCACAAGGTCCGCGCCATCGCTATCGAAGCGGCCAAAAGCGTCAGCCGGGTACTGACCCACAAGCCGCCTGTCTGTCACATTGTCAGTTTCGGCGACAGCTCTGTCGACTATATCCTGCGCTTCTGGATCACCGACCCGACCGGCGGGCTGACCAATATCCGAGGCAATGTCTACCTCGCGCTCTGGGACGCGTTCCAGGCAAATGACATCTCCATCCCCTTCCCCCAGCGCGAGGTCAAAATACTGGAGAAATCGGAAACCAAGTAACAACGCCACTCCGGCCGCAACCCAGCGGGTACGCCCGGAGCGATCTACCTAATAGTTGTCCAACTCTTCCGACGCCTTCTGGTGCCCCAATTTAGCCGCCCTTTTCAAGTAGACGAGGTATTCTGTCTGGCTCGGCGGCCCGCCCACGCCGTCACGATGCATTTCAGCCAACCGATACGCACTGGGAGCAGAACCCGCCGCCCAGGCCCGACTATAGTAGTGTCTCGCACGCTCAGGGTCAGGCGTTCCCGTCGCGCTGCCATCTTCCAGTAGCTCTGCATAGGTTTTATTGGCTGGCGCGTAGTAATATGCATCTGCCATCGACTTTAACAAAGACGGTGCTAAAAAAAAGTTCAGCAGGTGTTCATAGCTGCCCGGAACGTTGCCCTTCTTCGATGCCGCCGAAAACAGCTCCATGGCGTAATCAACATCATCAAGGCCGTAGAGCTTTTCTATATGGAGTATCCCGAGATGGGTCTTGGCCATTGCATAGCCCATTTCCGACGCCTGGGTCAGATAGACAACGCTTCTCTCGGAGCCGGCGCGGTCAAGCGCGCGCCCCAGCCGATAGTAGTTTTCCGCTGATTTGTCACCACCATTGATCGCATTGACGCAGGCTTCAATCGCAACCTCGGCATTTAGCTCGCCCCATTCCACACCTTTCTGCCAATTGCGGTGATAGGCTTCGACAGGCAGTTCCCAACGGTGCGCGGCCTCTGCCCGGCAAATCTCGCTCCAAGTGTCCCTTGGTAACGGTTTACCCCATGCCGCCGCGCGCTCGGCCCGCTCGATGCTTTTGCGCGATCCCTTGAGCGGAAAGACAACCGTTTCGCCATTCATGGAAACCTCCAGGGTCGAGCCCGCTTTCAGCATCTCTGCTTCTTCGGCTTCCATCTTGAAAACATATGCCCACCCCTCAAAGCCCTCCAGCTCCACGATGTCCAAAGCTGAATCGGAAAAATAGGCCGCTTCCCTGCGGCCATCGGCATACACGACCGTGTAATTCAAAACCGAAGCTGCGGGATCCGGAAACAGGCCAACAATGCCAATCCAGTCCTGATCCGCGCGCGTCACCTGTACGGCTGCAAACTTCGTATTACTTTTCGCCACCAACGCGTAGGGTTCTGACGTATAGAAGAAATCGTGAAATAGTTCATTGTAGTAAAACTTCCAGACACCAGTCTGCTGCGCGGCTGCCGCCATCCCCCAAAATGCCACGCAAACCAGCAGAACCGCCCTCAACAACCCCTTAGCACGAGTTTTCATCCCTGTTTCTCCCGATCGCCTATCTGGGCGATCGTTAATAAATTCCTGAAACACCACTGACCAAAAAATCGTCATACATATCTCTGGTCCACGATTGCAAATTTGCGCGCAATTTGTCGAAGGTTTTCGTGCCGTGATGCCGCCGTCGCGGAAACACCCCACGCGGATTACCCCTGAAACAAGACCCAAAGACACGCCGCAAAAAAACAGCCGACAAAAAATCTGCGTCCTTGCTCCCATCACCTCAGTATGAAGACATGGAGCAACCAGACTAATCCAACCCCAACTCCTCTTTCGCCTTTTCATTCCCCAGATCGGCGGCATGGCGCAGATACTCCAGGTAAAGCTTCGGGTTCGGTTGGGTCCCGACCCCATCGCGATACATCTCGGCCAGCCGGAAGGCACTTGCACTGTGTTCGCTGTCGGCGGCCATTGCGTAATACTGCAGCGCGAGGTCGTAATCTGGCACTCCGTGCGCCTCGCCGCTTTCCAGGCGTTGGGCAAACAACCACTGAGACAACGTGTATCCGTTGTCCGCATTGGCGCGCATCAGGCGCAGGCCCGACAGACGCTCCTGGTTGTCGCTGCTCGCAGTCAGGATTTTCGACATCTGGTGGCTCGCGGGACGATATCCGCTCTCGGACGCCGCCCGGATCATCCAGCGACCATATTCCTTGTTGTCCAGCCCATAGTCCCCCTCCCAATAGAGCAGACCCAGGTGGTACGTCGCCGGCATATAGCCATCGTCTGACGCCTTACGCAGAACGTTCAGGGTTCCCCGGTCCTTCCCCTTGTCCATCGCCCGGCCCTGTAAATAGCGTATCTGCGGTGATACAGCGCCCAGCGCGATGGCCTGGCTACAGGCCTTTGTCGCCGCTTCGGCATCCAGGTCACCCCAGCCCACACCTGGCCCGGTGGTGTTGTCATCCCAGGGATGCCCGGCAAGAGAAATGCAGTCGCGCCTCCACTTATCCTTGTCGGACGCCGCCGCCTTCGCAACCTTCAACCGCTTGGCGGCCTCCTCCGCCGCGGTTATCGCCTTGCGTGATCCTTTCATCGGAAAATCTCTGGCAATTCCGCCGGCCACAACCCGCCAGCTTGCTGCCGCCTTCAAAAGCTCGCGATCCTTGTCACCGACAAGGAAGATATAGGCATAGCCGGTCTCACCTTCTTCCTGATGCGAGACAAACTCTCCTTCACCCATTTCGCGGGTGAACTGGCTCCCGTCGGTCAGCGTGATGGTAGATTTCAGCGTTTCGGCCGGTGCCCCGGTCCGGAAAAATCCGACAACCGCAATGGCCCGTTTCGGTGCAATGTTCACAGCCGCAAACAGGCCATCGTCGACGACGACGATCCCGTGCGGGTCATTGGTCGTGATCATCAGATGCCCGTCATTGTGGCGAAACTGCCAGACCCCGAACTCGAATGCAGACGCCTGACCAACCATGAAGACCAACGCCACCGCATACGTCACTAATCGTTGCACCACCACGCCCATGGCACTCCCCTGTTCTGTTCCCTCCTGCAGTGACCCGCACTCGTCCGGCCGCCGCGTATCCCCGATGCCCGATTACAACACGGCGCAGTCGGTTTTGTCACGCCTTGCCGCCCGGGGTTGAACCTTCCGTTGAGAATTCACATTTGCGGTGCTAATCTGAAACCGTGCCCGGCACCGGGGCTTTTGATCGGTGCGTAGCAAAGGAGGACACTGTCCTGTCAACGCATGTTGATGCGGCCACGGCCGCGGCCAATGGCAAAGCGAACACCGCAATGCCCAAAAGCGTAACCAGCGAAGAGCTGCTTGCGCTGATCCTCACCTCGCTTGATGACGACAAGGCCGAAGACGTCGTGCAGATCGACCTGCGCGGCAAGTCCTCGATTGGCGATTACATGGTGATCTGCTCGGGCCGGTCCACCCGGCAGGTGGTGGCGATCGCCGAAAAGCTGACCGACAAGCTCAAGCAGGAACTCGGGCGCCTCAGCAAGATCGAAGGCAAGGATGGCGGCGACTGGGTGCTGATCGACACCGGCGATATCATCGTTCACGTCTTCCGCCCCGAAGTGCGCGAGTTCTACCAGCTCGAAAAGATGTGGCTGCCCCCGGCCGAGGCTGCGGCGATTGCCACGCAAAGCCACGCACCCGGTTGATGCGGGTGACAATCTGCGCCGTGGGCCGGTTGCGCACCGGCCCGGAGAAGGCGCTGATCGACGACTACCAGACACGGTTCGACCGGAGCGGGCGCGGACTCGGTCTCGGCCCGCTCACTCTGACCGAGGTCGACGACCGCAAAGGCGGCGGTATGGCCGGCGAGGCCGCCCTGTTGGAGCGCGCCCTGCCGAAAAACGCCCGCATCGTCGCGCTCGATGAACGTGGCAAACTGATGACCTCGCCCGACTTTGCCGCCAAACTCGCTGATTTCCGCGATGATGGCACCTCCGACCTCGCCTTCCTGATCGGCGGCGCCGACGGTATCGACCCATCCTTGCGCGCCCGCGCCGACCTGTCGCTCAGTTTCGGCAAGATGGTCTGGCCTCACATGCTGGCCCGCGTCATGCTCACCGAACAGCTCTACCGCGCCGCTTCGATCCTCGCCGGAAGCCCCTATCACCGCGCCTGACCCAGCGGAGAGCTACGCACGCAGTCCAGTATCCGTTCGGGCCACGGAGGCCTTGGGGGCCAGCCCCCAAACCCCCGGAGTATTTCGACCAAGAAAGAAACCCGGACTCAGGACTCTTTCTTGATCCAAATACTCACTCACACGTTCACATTGTCCGCAAACATCAATAGCTCCATCACCCCAATTGCCGCCCTCGCGCGTCGGATTCGGGTGGGTGGGAGACGCGTGAGGGCGGTAATCCCCCGGTTGCCCCCGACCGCCGCAGGGCTTACATGCTCCGTGAGCACCAAAGGACCAAAGCTATGAGCATCCCCAAACCCGTCGTTCTGTGCATTCTCGATGGCTGGGGCCTGCGCAACGATCCTGCCGACAACGCCCCCGCACAGGCCAATACCCCTGCCTTCGACCGGCTGATGTCGACATGTCCCCACAACCGCCTGATCACCCACGGGCCGGATGTCGGTCTGCCCTCCGGCCAGATGGGCAATTCTGAAGTTGGTCATACGAATATCGGCGCGGGGCGCGTGGTGGCGATGGACCTGGGCCAGATTGATCTCGCGATCGAGGATGGCGCCTTCGCCAGCAATGACACTCTCGCCGACTTCGTCGCCCGGCTGAAACAATCCGGCGGAACCGCCCATCTCGCAGGCCTCGCCTCGCCCGGCGGGGTGCATTCGCACCAATCCCACATCGCCGAGGCCGCCCGTGTCATCGCCAGCGCCGGTGTGCCGATCGCGATCCACGCCATCACCGATGGCCGCGACGTCGCACCGGAATCCGCCGCCGAGCAAGTGGCCGATCTGATCGCAGAACTCCCGAAAACCGCGAAAATCGCCACCGTTATCGGCCGCTACTACGCCATGGACCGTGACAACCGGTGGGAGCGGGTGTCGACAGCCTTTGACGCGATCATCCACGGCAAATCCGAACAGCACAGCGCGCAAACCCCGGTCGATACCATCACCGGCTTTTACGCCAAGGACCTTACCGATGAATTCCTGCCTGCCACCGTGCTCGGAGACTACGCGGGCGTTCAGGACGGCGACGGCCTGTTCTTCATCAACTTCCGCGCCGACCGCGCCCGCGAGATCCTCGCCGCCATCGGCGACCCTGAATTTGATGCGTTCGACACCGGCACCCGCCCCAAGCTTGCCGCGCTGATGGGCATGGTCGAATATTCCGACCGTCACAACGACTACATGACCACGGTCTTCCCGGCCCGCGACATCGTCAACACACTGGGCGAGTGGGTCGCCAAACAGGGCCGGACACAGTTCCGCCTGGCCGAGACCGAGAAATACCCCCACGTTACCTTCTTCCTGAACGGTGGCGTTGAAACCCCTTACCCCGGCGAAGACCGCTACATGGCTCCCTCGCCCAAGGTGGCCACCTATGACCTGCAACCGGAAATGAGCGCCGGTGAAGTCTCCGATAATTTCGTCAAAGCGATTGAGAGCGGCATGTATGACCTGATCGTCACCAACTACGCCAACCCCGACATGGTCGGCCATACCGGTGATCTGAAGTCCGCGATCCTGGCTTGCGAGGCCGTTGATCAGGGCCTTGGACGGGTCATGGAGGCCCTCGAAAAGGCCGGCGGCGCGATGCTGGTCACCGCCGATCACGGCAATTGCGAAACCATGGTCGACCCCGACACCGGCGGGCCCCACACGGCCCACACCACCAACCCGGTGCCGGTGGCGCTGTTCGGTGGCCGCGAAGGGGCAGAACTCACCGCCGGGCGGCTCTCCGACCTCGCCCCGACTCTGTTAGACCTGATGGGGCTGGAGCAACCACCGGAAATGACCGGAAAGAGCCTGCTGAAATGATCCTGCGCGCTGCCCTCCTGGGACTTCTGCTGTCGGCGGCCCCGCTGGTGGCACAAGGCGATGCGGGCGACGCGGCGCGCAAGGCGGCCGTTCGTCTCGACAAGGCCACGCAGGAATTGGACCGTGCCGAATCCGCCCGCGACCGGGTCAAGGCGCTGTCCGAGACCATCCGCGCGTTTGAGGACGGGCTCGCCGCCATGCGTGACGGGCTGCGCCAAGCCTCGATCCGCGAACAGGCCCTCAGCCGCGAACTGCGCGCCCGCGAGGATGAAATCGCCCAGCTTCTGGGCGTGCTGCAATCAGCCGGCGACCAGACCAAGCCGACGCTGCTGTTGCACCCGTCCGGCCCCACCGGCACGGCGCGCGCCGGCATGATCCTGACAGACGTCACCCCGGCGCTCAATGAACGCGTTGCCGAATTGCGCGCCAAGCTAGAAGAGGTCACAACCCTGCGCAAATTGCAGGACAGCGCTGCCGAAACCCTGCAAGGCGGTCTCACCGGCGTGCAATCGGCCCGTACCGCCCTGTCCCAGGCCGTAGCCGACCGCAAGCCCCTGCCCCAGCGCTTTACCGAGGACCCGGTCAAAACCGCGCTGCTGATCTCCTCGACCGAAACCCTCGAAGGCTTCGCATCGGGCCTCAGCCAGATCGCGGTGGACGAGGCAACAGGCTCCCTCCCTGACATCTCGCACCGCAAGGGTGCGCTTGCCCTGCCGGTTCAGGGCCGTCTGTTGCGCGGCTTCATGGGATCGGATGCGGCGGGCATCACGCGGCCAGGCATCATCGTTGCCACCCGCCCCCGTGCATTGGTCAGCACCCCGGCGGCGGCCACGATCCGCTATCACGGGCCGCTGCTCGACTACGGAAACGTGATGATCCTTGAACCGCAATCGGGCTTGCTCTTCGTGGTGGCCGGGCTTGATGTGGTCTATGGTCAGATCGGTCAGGTGCTGCCCGCGGGCTCTCCCATCGGGTTGATGGGCGGGCAGGATCCCGAAATCGGCGAGATTCTGACGCAGAGCAGCGAAGGGGCTGGTCACGACCGCACGGAAACGCTCTATATAGAGGTAAGAGAGAACAATACGCCAACTGACCCCGCCGTGTGGTTCAGTATTGCCAAGGATGAATAGAACATGAAGAAAGCCCTCATCGCCGCCTTTGTCGGCACCGTCTCCGGCGCCGTCATCACCACCCAGGTGGCCGCGCCGCTTCTGGCGCAAGAGGCCGCCAAGACGACGAATGTCTATCAGCAGCTTGACCTCTTTGGGGACATCTTCGAACGCATCCGCGCCCAGTATGTCGAGGAAGTGGACGAAGCCGACCTGATTGAGGCCGCCATCGACGGCATGCTGACCTCGCTTGATCCGCATTCCAGCTACCTGTCGCCCGACGACGCCGCCGACATGCGGGTTCAGACGCGGGGCGAGTTCGGTGGTCTGGGCATCGAGGTGACCCAGGAAGACGGTTTTGTAAAAGTCGTCTCGCCGATCGACGGTACGCCGGCGGACGAAGCCGGGGTTGAAGCCGGTGATTTCATCACCCACGTCGACGGAGACTCGCTCCTTGGTCTGACACTGGACAAGGCGGTCGATTTGATGCGCGGTCCGGTGGGCTCTGAAATCATCATCACCATCGCCCGCGAGGGCGTCGACGAACCCTTCGACATCTCGATCATTCGCGACACGATCAAGCTGACGGCGGTACGTACCCGCACCGAGGGCGAAACCGTGGTGCTGCGCGTGACCACCTTCAACGACCAGACCTATCCCAACCTCAAGGACGGCATCGCCAAGCAGATCGAAGAGGCCGGCGGCATCGACAGCGTCAACGGCTTCATCCTCGATCTGCGTAACAACCCCGGCGGCCTCCTGACCCAGGCGATTAAGGTCTCGGATGCCTTCCTTGAAAGCGGCGAAATCGTCTCGACCCGGGGCCGAAACCCCGCCGATGGCGACCGCTACAATGCACAGGAGGGAGACCTGGCACTGGGCAAACCGCTGGTGGTGCTGATCAATGGTGGCTCGGCCTCGGCCTCCGAAATCGTTGCCGGTGCGCTTCAGGATCACCGCCGTGCCATCGTTGTCGGCACCCGCAGTTTCGGCAAGGGATCGGTCCAGACGGTGATGCCGCTGCGGGGCGAAGGGGCGATGCGCCTGACCACCGCGCGCTATTACACGCCCTCGGGCCGCTCGATCCAGGCGCTGGGCATTTCGCCCGACATCGTGGTCGAGCAACCCCGCCGTGACCCGTCTGCGAACAACGAGGACGAGGAAAAGAGCGCCGCTCATCAGTCGCGCTCCGAGGCCGACCTACGCGGCGCGCTGTCGAACGACTCGCTCTCCGAGGACGAAATCCGCCAGATCGAGGAAGACCGTGCCAAGGCCGAAGCCGCCGCCAAGCTGCGCGAGGACGACTATCAACTGGCCTATGCCATCGACATCCTCAAGGGGCTGTTGGCGCTGGGTGGGAAGAACTAATTGCCGGGACAACACAGCAAAACATGAACAGGGGCCGTGGCAATCGCCGCGGCCCTAATTCTTTACGGTTGAACTCGGTTGAAGCCTTCTTCCTGTTGTCGAGGCTTAGCCGCGTGATCACCAGACCGTGGGATGGTGACCTAACACCAGTTTGAATCGCTTTATTCCCGAGAAACCCGCACTAACCCTCCGCGATGCATTGTCCTCTCGAAATCACCAGCCCTGCGGGCGGTCTGGTGATCACACGGCGGCGCTACGCGCCTTGATTCCGTGCGGGCTCTGTTTGGCAATCCTTGCTCAAAGTCAAAACTACCATCCTCTGCGCAACCATCACGATTTGAACCCCTGACTTAGATGGATTCACCACAACCCTCTTTTCCCCGATGCCCGGCCCCATTACCTATGAACTGCAAGACAACCCAAACCCATAGGCCAACCCATGACCCCCGAAGACATCGCCCGCCTGCCCTATCGCCGCAATGTCGGCGTAATGCTTGCCAACCCCGCAGGCCATGTCTTTGTCGGCCAGCGCATCGACAATGACCAGGCTGCCTGGCAGATGCCGCAAGGCGGGATCGACAAGGGCGAAGACCCGCGCGCAGCCGCACTTCGCGAGCTGACCGAAGAGACCGGCGTGACGCCTGACCTGGTGACGGTCGAGGCTGAGACCGAAGGCTGGCTGGCCTATGACCTGCCCCATGACGTGGTGCCGCGTATCTGGAAGGGCCGTTATCGCGGGCAGGAACAGAAATGGTTCCTGCTGCGGTTTCATGGCACGGATAACCAGGTGCGGCTCGATGCCGACGACCATCAGGAGTTCTCGCAGTGGCGCTGGCTCTCACCCCAGGAACTGGTCGCCAATATCGTACCCTTTAAACGCGCGGTCTATCAGCAGGTTCTGGCCCAGTTCGGGGACCGGTTGTGATCCGCGCAATCCTCTTGTCGCTTGGCCTTCTGGCCCTGCCAGGCGTCGCGCTGGCTCTGTCCTGCGCCCGGCCCGACATGGCGCGCAGCTTCCAGTTTGCTGATGACGCGGAAGGAACCTATCACCTCCTGCTCGGTGAAATCGAATACACCGAAAGTAAACTGCTCGCGCCGACCGAACCAGAGACCCTCAAAGCCCGGCTACGCGCCCGCGGCATCACCCGCACCGGCTTCTCAGCCTGGATAGACCGCGATGTCACCGTCAACATCACCTGCGCCGGTCCGTGGTGCGGGTCCGTTCCCGAGAACGAACGTCTGCTGATCTTCCTGCGCCAGGACGGAGCGGATTGGGTCATCGACGCGCCGCCTTGCGGTGGCTTCGTCTTTGTCGATCCCGGACAGGCTGAAATGCGCATCTTGCGCAGCTGTTTATCGGGTGGTTCTTGCAAACCTCGCTATCGTTAAGCCCCGCCAAACGGTTACACCGCTGCGGCGTCGCCAGGGGGACTCACTTCGCCCGGTTTCCCACCTCAACCGATGGCTTCGACCAGAGATGGCAATTCCCCCAGGTCGACCAGTTCGGCATAGCGCGACACCCCCACCGGCGGCTCGGCCTTTTCCAACTCCCACTCGATCCCGTGAGGAATGAACACGCCCCATCCCCCGGCCTCGATGGCTGGCAACACATCCGATTTCATTGAATTGCCCACCATCATCGCGTGGCCCGGCCCGTCGCCATGTCGCGCAAAGGCGGCGCGATAGGTCTCGGGTGTCTTATCCGACACGATCTCTACTGCATCGAACAGCTCGCCCAACCCCGATTGCGCCAGCTTGCGCTCCTGATCCAGAAGATCGCCCTTGGTGATCAGCACCAGCTGATACTCCGCCGCCAGCACCTCGACCGCCTCGCGGGCATGGGACAACAGTTCGATCGGGTGACGCAACATTTCCTGCCCGGCCGAAATGATCTCGTGAATGACCGACCCGGGAACCCGGTCAGAGGTCACCTCGAGCGCGGTTTCGATCATCGACAGCATGAACCCCTTGATACCGAATCCGTAATGGCCAAGGTTGCGCCGCTCTGCCTCGAGCAGCCGTTCGGAAAGGTGATCGGGGTCGGCATAGTCCCGCAACAGCGCGCCGAATCGCTCCTGGGTGATTTGGAAAAACCGCTCGTTATGCCAAAGCGTGTCATCCGCATCGAAACCAATTGTTGTCAAATTCCGTGCCATTCTGGTCCCCCCTGCCCCTCTGTGCGAATGCGCCCTCTTTTCTCGGCTGCCCCAGAGGTTATATAGAACGACGCGGGCATTGAACCCGCAATGATGCGAAACACGAGTGTGACAGGCATGACCGAGTGGGCCCCGACATTATCGGACGACCAGGAAGGTGACGGCGACGCGGCCGTCATCGTGCAGACCCGTCCGAAAACCAAACGCCCACCGCTCTACAAGGTTCTGCTTCTCAATGACGATTACACGCCGATGGAATTCGTCGTGCATGTGCTGGAACGCTATTTCGGCATGACCCATGCGCAGGCCTTTGAAATCATGCTGACCGTGCACAAGAAAGGCGTCGCCGTTGTCGGTGTGTTCAGCCACGAGATCGCCGAGACCAAGGTGGCCCAGGTGATGGACGCCGCACGGCAGAACCAGCACCCGCTGCAATGCACCATGGAACGGGAGTGAGGGCTTTGCGGCCCGCCTTTTCATGACCCTGCGACTGACCCACCTTCTGGAAAGCGGCGGCGGCGTCCTGCCGGAAAGCGGCGAGATTGTCGTGTTTGGCCCGGTTACCGTCACCGACCTTGCCCCGCTGCCCCGCGAACGACTGCGCCTGATCTGCCGGGAGAAGCCCCAGTTCGACCGTCTCAAAGCCGCGGGCTTCGACGTGTTGGAAACCCCACCTGACCATGCCGCCCTCTCGATCGTGTTTCTGCCGCGTGCCAAGAAACAGGCGCGCGCCGTGATCGCCCGGGCGATGGAGAAGTCGGACGCCGTCATCATCGACGGCCAGAAAACCGATGGGATCGACAGCGTGTTGCGCGAAATGCGCAAACGCACAACCTGTTCCCAGCCCTATTCCAAAGCCCACGGCAAGATCTTCACCGCGCAACCCGCCAATGGGGTTTTCGAGGATTGGACCGAAGGTGGCGCACCGAAACAGATCGTCGACGGGTTCACCACCGTGGCCGGTGTCTTTTCGGCCGACGGGATCGACCCGGCCTCGCGGCTTTTGGCGGCGGCCCTGCCCGACCGATTGAAGGGCCGGGTGGCGGATTTCGGTGCTGGCTGGGGCTACTTGTCCGCGGAGATTCTCAAACATCCGGGTATCGACACGCTCGACTTGGTCGAGGCCGACAATGCCGCGCTGGACTGCGCCCGCATAAACATCACCGATCCGCGCGCCCACTTTCACTGGGCCGATGCCACCAGCTGGAAATCCGAAAAGCCGCTCGATGCGGTCATCATGAACCCTCCCTTCCACGAGGGCCGCAAGGGCGTGCCCGAGCTGGGCCGCGATTTCATCCGCAATGCGGCGCGGAACCTTTCCCCCTCGGGCCGGCTCTACATGGTCGCCAACCGGCACCTGCCCTACGAGGCCGCCCTGCGTGAGAGTTTCCGCGAGGTTGAAGAACTGCCCAGCGACAACCGGTTCAAACTTTTTGCCGCATCTCGCCCATCGCGCGTTGCCCAGCCTCGCCCAAATCGCTGATTTGGCATAACCTCACCTTCAGAATCATGACCAGGGGTGTCCCATGACGCTTTCGATTACCGGCAAAACCGCGATTGTCACCGGCGCGGCCAACGGCGTTGGGCGCGCGATTGCCCGCCATTTCGCCGACAAGGGCGCCAACGTGATGTGCGCCGACATGGACGAGGACGGGCTCGCCCGCGAAGTCATGGACAAGGACGATGGCAGCGCGATTCAATGCTTCACCGGCGACCTGCGTGAAAAGCTGACGCTGGCCAACCTTCTGTCGGCCACGATCGACGCCTTCGACCGTGTTGACGTGCTGGTTAATGCCTCGCGACAGGTGGTGTATTCGGACGCGCTCAATCCCGATGATGATGCGGTTGTCGAATTGTTGAACCAGAACCTGATGACGTCGCTGCGCCTGTCCCAGATGGTTGCCAAGCGGATGATCAAACAGGCCGAAGGGCAGGAAGAAGGCCCCGTCGGATCAATCATCAATCTCAGCTCGATCCTGTCGACCCGGGCCCACCCGGACCTGATGGCGGTGTCGATCTCGAACGCCGCGCTGGAACAGATGACGCGTTCACTGGCGGTCACGCTGGCAGACGAACGCATTCGAGTGAACGCCGTCGCCATGGGTTCGGTGATGAGCGCAAGCATGCAGGAACGGCTCAAGGCCCATCCCGATTACCGCCACGTGATCGAATCCGGCACGCCTTTGGGCCGCATCGCCAGCGCCTCGGAGCTGGCCGAAACCATGCAGTTTTTGGCCTCGGACGGATCGGGCTTCATGACCGGCCAGGTACTGGTGGTGGATGGCGGGCGCACGCTGCTGGACCCGGTATCGGCCCCCGCTCACTGAACCAGCGCATTGATGAACGACAGGACAACCAAGGAAAGACGCGACAGATGACCCAGGACATGCAAATCGAAAAAGACCGCGCCAGCGCATGGTTCCGTCAGCTGCGCGACGATATTGTCGCCGCCTTCGCGGGGCTTGAGGACAAGCTCGTAGATGGCCCCATGGCCGACAACGAACCGGGTCGGTTCGAAGTGACCGAAACCAAACGCGCCAGCGACGACGGTTCGGATGCAGGCGGTGGGCTGATGAGCGTGATGCGCGGTGGCCGCGTGTTCGAAAAAGTCGGCGTCAACGTCTCCACCGTCTACGGCAACCTCGGCGAACGGGCACAGGCCGCGATGATGGCACGCAAGGGAATGCCCGGAATGAAGGACGATCCGCGCTTCTGGGCCAGCGGCATCAGCCTAGTTGCCCACATGCAGAACCCGCATTCCCCGGCCGTGCACATGAACACCCGCATGTTCTGGACACCGCATGGCTGGTGGTTCGGCGGCGGGTCGGACTTGAACCCCTGTATCGAATATGATGACGACACGGCGCATTTCCACTTTACGCAAAAGACCCATTGCGATCGTCACGACGAAACCTACTACTCGCGGTTCAAATCCTGGGCCGATGAATACTTCTATGTCCCGCACCGGGGCCGTGCCCGTGGCGTTGGCGGCATCTTCCTCGATGACCACAACACCGGCGACTGGGAGGGTGATTTCGCCTTCATTCAGGACGTTGGCCGCGCCTTCCTGCCCGCCTTCGTTCCGATCACTGAAAAGCGCATGACCACGCCGTGGGATGACGCCGACAAAGACGCGCAACTGATCCACCGGGGTCTCTATGCCGAATACAACCTGGTCTATGAT
Organism: Aliisedimentitalea sp. MJ-SS2; assembly: GCF_032586155.1. NCBI lineage: Bacteria > Pseudomonadati > Pseudomonadota > Alphaproteobacteria > Rhodobacterales > Roseobacteraceae > Aliisedimentitalea > Aliisedimentitalea sp. MJ-SS2. Next base: position 358,650 of record NZ_JAWHTC010000005.1, on the reverse strand, counting down.
CGGGGCACCAAGTTCGGCCTTGAAACCGGCCATGACGCCAACGCCGTATTGATGAGCTTGCCGCCGCTGGCCAAATGGGTGTGATCGAAGCCGTGTATCACCCGGGACAGGTCATCACAGTCAATGACCGGATGCAGCGCGACTATACCTATTCCCTGGCCGCGCCGGCCGGTCAGGATTTCGATCCCGGTTTCACACCGCATCACACCCCGCGTGAGATGCTGGAAATGGGCGTGTTCGAGGGCAAGTATTGCACCGATTGCACAGATGAACTGCCCGAGGACTGGTTCACCAACGCCAAACTCTCGTCTACGCCCGATTCCGCACTGAACTATTTCGGCGTCAAAAGCCGCCAACCCCTGTCGATTTGGCGCGACAAGGGCTGGATCATCGGCGACGACCCGCGCGGCTGGTTCCAATGGTATTGCCGCTATTACCTCGGTCGCCGCGACGCAGGCGTCGACGCAAAACAAATCAAACGCTGGCGCGCTTTCGCCCGGCACGCTGCGCAGATACGAAAAAACTGCAATCCGGGCGATATCTTCTGCCGCCCGCGACAACGGCAGGGACTTCTGCAATGGGCATATGACCCGCTCATCTAGGGGAGAGACTCTCATGAAAATTGCCATCGTCACTGGCGCCGCCCGCGGCATTGGCCTTGCCACCACCAAGCTGATGTTGGCTCAGGGCTGGCACGTTGCCATGATCGATCGCGACGCTCCGGAATTGGCCAAAGCCAGCGACGGGCTGGAAAACGCCCTGCCCATTGTCTGCGATGTAAGCCAACCGGATCAGGTTGCCTCCATGGTCGACCAGGTCTCCAACACCTATGGGCAGCTCGACGCGCTGGTCAATAACGCCGGTGTGGCCGAGTTCGGACCGATGGCGGATTGCGACTTCACCATGTGGCGCAGGGTGATGGAGACCAACCTCGATGGTATCTTCCTGACCAGCCAGGCCTGCGCCGACATGCTGAAATCCGCCAAGGGATCAATCGTCAATATCGGCTCGATCAGCGGATTGCGCGCCTCGACCCTTAGGGTGGCATATGGCACCTCCAAAGCCGCAGTGATCCAGTTGACCAAGCAACAGGCGGCGGAACTCGGCGAATGGGGCGTGCGCGCCAATTGCGTCTGCCCCGGCCCGGTGCGCACCAAACTCGCGATGGCCGTGCACACGCAAGAGATCATCGACGCCTATCACGACGCGATCCCGCTCAACCGCTATGGCAGCGAGGGCGAGATCGCCGAGGTGATCATGTTCCTGTGCTCGGACAAGGCGTCCTACGTCACCGGTCAGGTGATCGCCTCGGACGGTGGCTTCGACAGCACCGGCGTCGGCCTGCCCGCGCTTCGGAACTGAAGGTCAACGCTGACGCAGGAAGTCCTGGTAGACGTTCATGTTGGAAAACCGCGTGTAGCCGAAGTTCGTGTCGCCATAGATCGTGCCATCCGGCAGAATCGCATAGGTGAAGCGCCCGATCTTGCCAGTCGATGTCACGCGCGGCAACGGCACCGGAAGCACGCTGAACCGCCCGGGGTTGGCGCGTGGGTCAAGCTGCGTCAGACTGGCACCGGGCATCGGCAAAGGCTGAACACCAGAAAGCTGCGGATTAGGCCGCGCCGCCCCCGGAATTTCAATCGGCGTCGCGCTCGTGCGCCCGGTGCCGATACCACCTACGATGGCCGCCCCGGGGATCTCAATCGGAGTCGCGCCCACCGATGGCGGCAACCGAACCTGATCGGCCCACGCGGCTGTGGCCATAAGCCCCGCAACAAGGGCTGTAAGAACGGTACGATACGTCATTTTACCCTCCTTTTCCCTGACCTGCCCGCATCAGGATTATACCGTAACCCACGCGAACACGCCTTGCGCAGGCGCAAGGTTGGGAATCAGGAGTGAAAGGTGAAGGACTGGCTTACGTGCGGTTTTCTCGCACCGTATCAATCATCAGCTGCACATTCTCCGGGTCCGCATCCGGCGTGATGCCGTGGCCGAGGTTGAAGATATGCGGGCCTTTGGAAAACGCCTCGACGATGTGGCGGGTCTCATCCACCAGCGCCTGCCCACCCGTCACCATATGCGAAGACGCCAGGTTGCCCTGCACACAGCCATCGACCTGCACATTGGCCGCCGCCCATTCCGGCGTCACAGAATTGTCCAGCGCCACGCAATCCGCGCCAGTCGCCTTGGCAAACCCGATATAGCCATCACCCGCTTCGCGCGGGAATGCGATGATCGGAATGCCGGGATGGCGTGCTTTCAGCGCCGCAATAATCCGTTTCGCCGGTTCCAGCGCGTATTTGGTGAAATCCTCACCCTTCAGCGACCCCGCCCAGCTGTCGAACAGCTTGACGCATTCCGCGCCCGCCTCGATCTGCATCGACAGATAATCAATCGTCGCCTCGGTGATCCGCTCCAGCACGGCCTCGAACAACGGCCGGTTTTCGTCCTTGAGCGCATGCGCCGGCCCCTGGTCCGGCGTGCCGCGCCCGGCAATCATGTAGGTCGCCACGGTCCACGGCGCCCCGGCAAAACCGATCAGTGTGGTTTCAGATGGCAATTCGCGGCTCAGGATGCGCACGGTTTCGTACACCGGGTTCAGCACCTCGTGAATATCACTGACCGGTTTCAGCTTATCGAAATCCGCCTGCTGCGTGATTGTCGACAACCGCGGCCCTTCGCCGGTGACAAACCACAGATCCGCGCCCAGCGCCTGGGGCACCAGCAGGATATCGGCAAACAGGATCGCCGCGTCGAATCCGTAGCGGCGGATCGGCTGCAAGGTCACTTCAGCGGCCAGTTCCGGGTTGTAGCACAGCGACAGGAAATCCCCCGCCTGCGCCCGCGTGGCACGATATTCCGGCAAATACCGCCCCGCCTGCCGCATCATCCAGATCGGCGGCGTCGACAGCGTTTCGCCTGCCAATGCGCGGAGAATCTTTTTCTGCTCGGCCATGTGACGTCCTTTCCTGTTCAAAAGGTACGTCTCTTCCCACGCGCTGGATGTCAAGCCTCGGCCTCGGATAACGGCGTATCCGCCGCAACGGTTTCCTGTTCGGCCCACAGTTTGCGCAGCATAGACCCCTGCCCGACAAACTGCCCCGCCCCAGACCGACAGTCAAAGATCCGGTCAGTGCGAAAATGCCGGAACCCGGCACGCAACTCACACCATGCTGCCAGCATGGTGCAGTTGAGGTGGTAGATCACCACGATCGGCCGCACCGTGCGGCTGCTCATCTCGCCCATCTCGTCCTGATAGCGCAGCACCAGTTTTTCCTCGTCCCGGATCGCCTGTCGCAACCGCGCGATCGAAACACAGCCCTGATCCGGATCATCCGTCGGTGCCCCCCATGGCGCCACGTAAAGCCAATCCGCTGGGCCATGCAACGCATCGACCTTGGCACAGACCCGTTTGGCGGCACGCTGCAAGGCGCTGTCCCCGGTCCGTGCCAGCATCGACAGGCCCACACGCAGCGCCTCGGCCTCTTCCGCGTCGAAATTCAGCGGTGGCAGATCATAGCCGCCACGCAGAACATATCCCAGCCCCGCCGCCCCTTCGACCGGCACCCGCATCGCCTGCAACGCGGCAATGTCGCGATAGATCGTGCGCGGTGATACTTCCAGCTCCTCGGCCAACACATCGGCGGTGCTGGGACCCCGGGCGGCGCGCAGCAACTGGATCAATTCAAACAGGCGGTCGGAACGGGGCATAAAAAATCCTTTATCACTCCTGACACTCTAGCACGCCCTCCTGACAACAGGGTGTCAGGAGGGATCTGTTTTTATTGGGCCAAACACGAAGGAGAAGACGGATGGCCTACTACGATCAGATCACCATGATGCGCCTTGGACTGGGCCGTTGGAGCGGCCATGGTCGGGCCGGCACGCCTGAACGCCGCCGCTGGCAGGGGCGCAAGCGTCAGGCTGCCACGTCACAGGTGCTTGAAAGAGGCAAGCGGCAGGACTAAAGCGGTGGCATGACACATGCACTGCCAGCCCCCGCCTCGCCCCTGAAAATCGGAACCCGCGGTTCGCCGCTGGCGTTGGCGCAAGCCCACGAAACCCGCGCGCGGCTTGGCCGAGCGTTCGACCTGCCCGAAAGCGCGTTCGAGATCATGGTGATCAAGACCACCGGCGACGACGCGGCCTTGATCGCCAAGGACCGCCCGTTGAAAGAAATCGGCGGCAAAGGACTCTTTACCAAGGAGATCGAGGAACAGCTGCTGTCGGGCGGGATCGATATCGCGGTGCATTCGATGAAGGACATGCCGGTAGATCAGCCCGCTGGCCTGCTGCTCGATTGCTACCTGCCGCGCGAAGATGTGCGTGATGCCTTCGTGTCCCCCTCCGTAAACGGTCTTGCGGACCTGCCGCAAGGCGCGGTTGTCGGAACCTCCAGCCTGCGTCGCCGGGCGCAACTGTTGGTGAAACGCCCCGACCTGCAGGTGGTCGAATTCCGCGGCAATGTGCAAACCCGACTGAAGAAACTTGATGACGGCGTGGCAAGCTGCACCTTCCTCGCCATGGCCGGTCTCAAGCGACTGGGCCGCGATGACGTGCCCGCCACGCCCATCGCCCCCGAAGACATGCTGCCTGCCGTGGCCCAGGGTGCCATTGGCATCGAACGCCGTGAAAACGACCACCGCGTCGCCGACTTGCTCGCCGCGATTCACGACCGCCAGACGGGCGAACGCCTCGCCGCAGAACGCGCTTTCCTGTCCGCGCTCGATGGGTCTTGCGAAACTCCGATCGCGGGCCTGGCCGAGTTGGACGGTGATACTTTGCGCCTGCGTGGCGAGATCCTGCGCCCCGATGGCAGCGAATGCCTGAACGACGAGGTTGCCGGCAGTGTTGCCGACGGTGCCGAAATGGGCCGCGCCATGGCTGCGCGTCTTCTGGCGCAGGCGGGTGAAGGGTTCTTCGACTGGCGGGCATGATCACCCGGACACATATCAAGGGCGACGCCCCTTCAACCGCGGTCTACTCCCCCTGCGAGCGGTTTCGCTACAGCCTGACCCGCACCTGGGACCCGGACGGTAAACGCGCGCTTTTCATCATGCTCAACCCCTCCAGGGCGACCGAGGTCCAGAACGACCCCACGGTCGAGCGTTGCGAGCGCCGCGCCCGCACGCTGGGTTTCGGGGCCTTCCGCGTGACCAACATTTTCGCCTGGCGCGAAACTGACCCAAAAAAGATGCGCGCCGCCACTGACCCTGTAGGCCCGCAAAATGATACCATGATTGCCGAGGCCTGCCCCTGGGCCGATCAGATCATCGCCGGTTGGGGCGCTCATGGTGAACATCGGGACCGTGGCGCTACGGTCGAAGCTCTGTTGCGCCAGACCGGCCAGCCGATCTATCACCTCGGCCTCACCAAGGCTGGTCACCCGCGCCATCCGCTTTATATTGCCTATGCACAACAACCTCAGCGGTGGTTCTGATGAGTAGCGACGAAACCCACGACGATCCCCAACTGCACGCGATCAACCGCCTGACGCAAGAGGTCGAGCGGCTCAACACCCATCGCTTTGTCACCATGTACAACTCGCGCTGGCGGCTGATCGCGTTCTCGCTGTTTCGCGGGCTCGCCTTCGGCCTGGGCTCGGTCCTGGGGGCCACGATCCTGGTGTCGATCCTGGGCTGGTGGATCGCCCAGTTCGAATTCATCCCGATCATCGGAGACTGGGCTGCGCGGCTCGTCCAGGAAATCGAGAGCGCCCAGTAGGCTCGGTAAAATGCCTGCGAAAGCTGGTGGTCTGGTTTCGCCATTCCTTAACCCTCCGTGGGTATTGCTTTTGAACTTTGGGTGACAAGGGCGCATATGGCCCGATGCCTTTCGTGGAGCGAAAGCGATGCTGTTTCTTGCCGGTTTGATGGGGATGATCCTGGTCGGGACCACGGTGTTCGTCGGCTTTGAAGGCGCTGACGGGGGCGAAGACGAGCCCGACACAATGGCGGACGCCGCCCTCGACAGCACGGGCGACATTACCCCGCTACATGAAATTCTCGCCGGTGACTACTTGGGCGCGCCCCTGCCCAGCGGTGACGGATCGGAACCCATCGGTAGTGATGTGCCGGTGGGCGATTGGGAGGGCGACGGGCAAGACGGCGGCGAAGACGCCATACAGAACGGAGAAACCGACAATTGGGTCGAGGTCGTGGAGCAGACCTCCGAAGTCATTGATTTCGACCTGGCCGAAGACACGCTGGTGTTGGCCTATGACGGCGCCCCCGGCGCGGACCCGCCGACGCTCGGCCTCGAACCGGATGGCGAGGACCCGGACCTGACCCATGTCCTTCTCAATGGCCATGTGGTCATGTCGCTGCATGACGCGTCCGGGATCACCACTGATGACATTCAGCTTGTACCCGAGGCCTCGATCGACGCCCTGCTGTCCGACGTGGCCGCCTAGACAACGGCAGTTTCTGCTTTTCTTTCCGGCAAAACCCTCTTATATGCGCGCATCTGGTCGGGTCCTGCCCGGCCAATCTCCCATAGGACCCTGCTGGACGACATCCCGGCTTGTGCCCTTAACCCTTTGATCAAAGGAGACCCCGATGTCGATTACTGCTGAAGACAAAGCCCGCGTGATGAAAGAATACGGCACCAAGGACGGCGACACCGGTTCGCCCGAAGTCCAGGTTGCCATCCTCAGCTCGCGCATCGCCACGCTGACCGAGCACTTCAAGACCCACAAGAAGGACAACCACGGCCGCCGTGGCCTTCTGAAAATGGTTGCCCAGCGTCGTAAACTTCTGGACTACCTGAAAGGCAAGGATGAGGCCCGTTACCAGGACCTGATCAAACGCCTCGGCCTGCGCCGCTAAGAGTTTCGTTCCTTTAGGAACATTGAACGCCCGCTCGATTTCGAGCGGGCGTTTCTTTTTTCCGGGTGGTCGCGTGTTTCGGACCAATTCCTGTCCGCTCGGCGTCAATCGTCGCGGTCGTCGTCGCCGTCCGGGTCCTTTGGCAGCTTGTGCGCAATGCCCTTGTGGCATTCGATGCAGGTTTTGCCGTCCTCGATCCCTTCCTGCATCTTTTCGCGCGCCCGACGAGACTGGTTTTCGAAATCCATGGCATGGTAGGAATGGCAGTTGCGGCATTCGCGGCTGTCATTTGCCAGCATCGTGTCCCAGACCCGGTTTGCCATCTCCCAACGGTGTGCTTCGAATTTCTCTTTCGTGTTCACTTTTCCAGTAATTTTTCCCCAAAGCTCGCCGGTCGCCTGAAACTTTCGGAGCACTTTAGGACCCCACGGCTTTGGCACGTGGCAATCCGAACAGGTGGCACGAACACCAGAGGGGTTATTGTAATGAGTCGTTTTCTTGTATTCTTCGTAAACGAACTGGCGCATTTCGTGGCAGGAGGTGCAAAAGCCCAACGTGTTGGTGGCTTCCATCGCCGTGTGTAATCCCCCCCAGAAAATGACCCCGACAAACACGCCGACCATGAGAATCGCCCCCCACGCAAAACGCGCCGTCGGAACCCAAAACCAACGCCAGAAACTTTTGAACCATCGCATTCGCTTGACCTCAAGAAGGGTCGCACCCACCCGTTCAACAGAACCGGGTGGGTGCGCTGGTTTCTATCGGGTTACTCCGCCTTCGGCAGGGTCTGCATATACGCGAGAATGTCGGTCGAGACCTGCGGACCAAAAGCCCGTAGCGCTGGCATATCCTCGGCGGGCTGGCCATTCATGATCTTTTGAATGATTTCCCACGGGTTCTTGTTCGACAGGCTCCCAAGAGTGGTGCCCATGTCCTTGGGTTCGCTGCCGTCCTTGCCGTGGCAATTGGCACAGACCGTATTGTAGTAGGCCTCGCCCTTTGCCGCGTCACCATTTGCCACCTTGGTTTCACGGTTGATGAAATCGTCAATCGGGAAATATCCCTTTGTGACAAAGTTCGCCAGGTCGACATAGTCCTGTTCGTCCATCTTGCCGCCAAAACCATGTGTACTGTCTTTGATCGCGGCAATGACCGTTTCATTTGCGGCACCAGCCATGTGTTGCAGTCCCGGAATGCCGGTTTTGTACGATCCCGACGCATAGGCACCATCCTTGCCCATCACATCCCAGCCATGGCACGCCTTGCAGCGTTGCGTTGCATCACCCTTTTTCTTTGTATTGCTGGCCGGCCAAGCCGGGTGGGTTTCCTCGGGCTTGGGTGCTTTAATAACTTTGTACCATTTGTCATAAAGCCGTCCCCCACGTGCGATGGAGGAATCCAATTCGTCGGCCTTGACTGGCCCGACCGATGCCGGGAGACCAGCGATTAGGGCGGCGCAGACAACAAGCGCGGGCGACGTCGAAAACCGGAAGAACATTTGAATAAGCATATCAGACTCTCCTGAGTTAACGGGCAGTTCGGTGCGACAATAGTATACAACCAAAATGAAATCCGATTGATGTAGCGCATTGACAGGTGTCGGGGCCCTGCACCGGGTCTATCATGAAAGCACAATTCGGCACCGAGTACCCTGGAACATCGCTTCTTTCCAAACCTTTCAAACTCCTCTATAGCCGCATCCATCTGAGACGTGACGCTCTGACCCCGGCGCATGTAAGGATAGAGGGGTCGGCGGCAATGGGGCCGCCACTGAAATGGGAGACCCGCAGGGGCGGGAGTGCTCCCGAATAGGATACGATACATGTTCAACGTAACAACGAAATCGATGGAGTGGGGCGAAGAGACCCTCACTCTGGAAACCGGCAAGGTTGCCCGTCAGGCAGATGGTTCGGTCATCGCCACATTGGGCGAAACCAGCGTCATGGCCAACGTGACCTTTGCCCGGAGCCAAAAACCGGGGCAGGACTTCTTCCCGCTCACGGTTCACTACAACGAAAAATACTATGCCGCCGGTAAAATCCCGGGCGGTTTCTTCAAGCGCGAAGCGCGGCCGACCGAGAAAGAGACGCTGACTAGCCGTCTGATCGACCGTCCGATCCGCCCGCTGTTCGTGCCCGGCTTCAAGAACGAAGTCCTGGTGATCTGCACCGTGCTCAGCCACGACCTGGTCAATGACCCCGACATCGTGGCGATGATCGCCGCCAGCGCCGCGCTGACCCTGTCGGGCGCGCCCTTCATGGGCCCGATTGCCGCCGCGCGCGTCGGTTTCGAGGATGGCGAATACATCCTGAACCCCGAGGTCGACGACATGCACGACCTGCGCAACAACCCCGATCAACGCCTTGATCTGGTTGTGGCCGGCACCAAAGACGCCGTGATGATGGTGGAATCAGAAGCTTACGAGCTGTCCGAGGCTGAAATGCTGGGCGCCGTGAAATTCGCCCACGACTCGATCCAACCGGTGATCGACCTGATCATCGAACTGGCCGAAGAAGCCGCGAAAGAGCCCTTCGACTTCCAGCCGCCGGATTACAGCGATCTTTACGAAGCTGTGAAAAAGGCCGGTGAAAAGGACATGCGCGCCGCATTCGGCAACACCGACAAGCAAGAGCGCGTTGCCGCCGTTGCCGCCGCCCGCGAAGTCATCATGGGTGCGTTGACCGAGGAACAACTCGAAGACGCCAACCTCGGCTCGGCAATGAAGAAACTCGAAGCCGGCATCCTGCGCGGCGACGTTGTCAAAACCGGCAAGCGGATCGATGGTCGTGACACCACCACCGTGCGCCCGATTAACTGTGAAACCGGCCTTCTGCCGCGGACCCACGGTTCGGCACTGTTCACCCGTGGGGAAACTCAGGGTCTCGTCGTGACCACGCTCGGCACTGGCGACGACGAACAGTTCATCGACGCCCTGCATGGCAACTTCAAATCGAACTTCCTGCTGCACTACAACTTCCCGCCCTACTCGGTTGGCGAAGTTGGCCGCTTCGGCTTCACCGGCCGCCGTGAAATCGGCCATGGTAAGCTGGCATGGCGCGCCCTGCAGGCGGTTCTGCCCTCGGCAACCGATTTCCCCTACACTCTGCGTCTGGTGTCGGAAATCACGGAATCGAACGGTTCCTCGTCGATGGCTTCGGTCTGCGGTGGTTCGCTGTCGATGATGGACGCCGGCGTTCCGCTGAAATCGGCCGTGGCCGGTATCGCCATGGGCCTGATCCTCGAAGACGACGGCTCCTACGCGATTCTGACCGACATCCTGGGTGACGAAGATCACCTTGGCGACATGGACTTCAAGGTGGCGGGCACCGAAGACGGTATCACCTCGCTGCAGATGGACATCAAGGTGGCCGGCATCACGCCGGAAATCATGGAAAAAGCCCTGGCCCAGGCCAAGGATGCGCGCCTGCACATCCTGGGTGAGATGAACAACGCGCTTTCGGGTGCGGGCGACTTCTCGATCCACGCACCGCGTATCGAGACCATGAACATCCCCACCGACAAGATCCGCGAAGTGATCGGCTCAGGCGGCAAGGTCATCCGCGAAATCGTCGAAGTGTCGGGCGCCAAGGTCGACATCAACGACGACGGCGTGATCAAGATCGCCTCGCCCAACGGCGAAGCCATCCAGAAGGCCTATGACATGATCCACGCGATCGTGGCCGAGCCGGAAGAAGGTGCCATCTACAAGGGCACTGTCGTGAAGATCGTCGATTTCGGCGCCTTCGTGAACTTCTTCGGCAAGCGCGACGGCCTGGTGCACGTCAGCCAGATCGAAAACCGCCGCCTGAACCATCCGTCGGATGTGCTTAAGGAAGGTCAGGAAGTCTGGGTCAAACTGCTCGGCTTTGATGATCGCGGCAAGGTTCGCCTGTCGATGAAAGTGGTCGACCAGGAAACCGGCGAAGAAGCACCGCGCGAAGAGAAGAAGAAAAAGGACGACGATTGATCGTCTGATCCTTTAAGCTTTTGACAGGCCCCGGCGGAAACGCCGGGGCTTTTTCCTTTTGTTGGATGGCCGTTTTGAGCCCTGGGCAGACTTCATCTTGCACCGAATTCAACGGCAAAGAACGACATTTCATGGATGGACCTTCAACGCATACCGGCCAAAGATCCGCCCTGTCGCGCAATACTGAACGTTAGGGGCGTATCATGAAGTAGTCTTGGTCACTGAGCTCCATGAGCCGGATAACGCCACCGGGAACGACCCGGGCATTGGGCACTATTTCAATTTGTTTGCCCGCCTTCTTGCTCATCCCCTTGATCGTGTTTCCACATGCGGAGAGCGTAACGTTGGGCACGCTATCGGTGAAGCTCTTGATACGATCCAGGACCGGAGACGTGTCCGGACGAAGCAAGTGAAGACCGGCGTTGTAGGCCACGATCTCGATTTCATAGTCCTCGCCGCGAGACAGGAAGAATTTGGACATGTTCGTCGCGTTGTTGAGAGCCTTGTTAAAGGTTCCGGGGTTGTTATCGCTGATCTGGATCGCAATCCGATGAACTTCGTGTGCCGGAGCATCGTCATGTGCCGAAACCGGCGTGATGAAAGACGTGGCCAACATGGCCAATGCTGCAAAGAGTGTGCGTTTGATTTTCATTTTTTCCTCCCACGTGTCTCTGATTTAGATCGAAACCCGGCACACCCGTGGTACAGGATTCTGAATGGTAAGAAACTAAGGCGTTGCAAATTCAACCTGAGACACAAGGTGATTTCGAACCGCCCACACCATTAAAAGGTTCCAAGCGTGTCGAAGGGAAACCCGTGGTTTGGCTTCGCCCCGAAACGCTTTTTCGGAGTAGCGTAACCCTGCACCGAGCGAGTGCATTCACACAATATAATATTTTGTGATGATCAGGAGATCGCCTAATGGATGTGGTTCGCGCGAAAAGGCCCAAGCCTCGTGAAAGGTCATCTCGGTGCGGCCAAACCCGAGTTGTCCGGCCGTGTCCGCTTGGCAATCTATCAGCTTGACGCAAGTTCCATCCCGGTCAGCGGGGCAAGCTGGTCCCAAGCACAATTGTTCCTATAGTGGCTTTGTCCGCGTAGATGACCTTCGGTATGGCGCAAACAACAGTTTTTTCCCACTGATTTCGGGCGACCCTCCCAGCAAGCTTTCACCAGTTTTGTTTTGTGAGAGGGACACCCCATGAAAAAACCAATTGCCGAGTTCATCGGCACCTTCACCCTGGTCCTGTTCGGGTGCGGTGCTGCCGTGCTGGCCGGGGCCGATATCGGTCTCACCGGCATCAGCTTTGCTTTTGGTCTTGCGCTCATCGCCATGGCCTACGGCATTGGCCCGGTCTCGGGTTGTCACATCAACCCCGCTGTCACCCTTGGCGTCATGGCCTCGGGCCGGATGGGCGCGGGCGAGGGGCTCAGCTACATCATCGCCCAGACCGCAGGTGGCATCGCCGGGGCCTTCATCCTGTTGATGATCGCGGGCGGTACAGCCGACTACACACTCGCTGAAAACGGGCTCGGTCAGAATGGTTGGGGCGCAGGATACCTTAGCGAATACACCATGGCTTCGGCCTTCCTGTTTGAACTGGTCGCAACCTTCCTCTTTGTCGTGGTGATCCTTGGGTCCACCGGCGCAGGCGCACCCTCGGCCATGGCCGGGCTCGCCATCGGGTTGACCCTGGTGGTGATCCATCTTGTGGGCATCAACGTTACCGGCGTGTCAGTCAACCCGGCCCGCTCTGTCGGCCCGGCGCTCTTTGTTGGCGGCACGGCGATCAGCCAAATCTGGCTCTTCATCTCGGCCCCGGTCATCGGCGCTCTGGCGGCCGGTTTACTGTTCAAGATGGGCGTCTTCAGCCCCGACCCGGCAGCGTGAAAACCGGTGCGCTGCTGGCTCGATTTCAGCGGCATATTCCCGCCGAAGTAGGTGCGGCCACAAAAAACTCGCGTCCTGATGCAGGTTTTGGATTTTTCCCCCTTATTTTAACCAAACGGTCTACTAAATCGCTCATGACGTTAACGTAAACGTCATGCAGGACAGGCACTGGCGGCAGGGCACCAAGACATTTCCACCGCTGCGGCTTGAAACCCCACTCACGGGGGAAGGTCCGAAAGCGATCGGACCTGGCAGGGGTCTTGTCGGGATGGACAAGATCCCTGCTCTATATGATAGTCTCTCTCCCTCCCCCGCCCCCGGCCGACAATACGTCCAGATCGGGGGCGGGGCACCTTCCCTCAAGCGCAATCTTCCGCGGCGTTTTCCGCCCGTCACCTTGCGGCTGACAGACGGTAATGACACTGTGTCGCGAATCTGAACGGAGTGGGCGATCAGCCCGGGGAAATAAGGGGATCAGACAGATGATCGAGAAGCGTCAATTCTATATCAGCGGCCAGTGGGTCGATCCGATCGAGGGCCACGACCACAAGGTTATCGATCCGTCCACAGAAGAAGCGGTGGCCGTGATCTCCCTAGGTGGCCAGGCCGATACCGACGCCGCCGTGGCCGCCGCCAAGGCGGCCTTCCCCGCCTGGATGACCACCCCCAAGGAAGAACGCATCGCCCTGCTGGAAAAGCTGATTGGCGTCTACAAGGCGCGCGCTGGCGATATGGCCGAGGCGATCTCGATGGAGATGGGCGCGCCGATCGATATGGCAAAAACCCAGCAATGGGGCGCAGGCTTTGGCCATCTCAAGAATTTCGTGCGTGCGGCCAAGGATTTCGACATGATCCGCCCGCTGGGTGATCATGCCCCCAATGACCGGATCATCCACGAACCAGTTGGTGTGGCCGCGCTGATCACGCCGTGGAACTGGCCGATGAACCAGATCACGCTCAAGGTCGGTGCCGCCGCCGTGGCCGGCTGTACGATGATCCTGAAACCGTCCGAGGAAACCCCGCTCGATGCCATGCTGTTCGCCGAGATGATGGACGAGGCCGGGTTCCCGCCCGGCGTCTTCAACCTCGTCAACGGTGACGGTATCGGCGTTGGCAGCCAGCTGACCGCGCACCCGGACGTCGACATGGTCTCTTTCACTGGTTCGACACGCGCCGGTATCCTGATCTCGAAATCGGCAGCCGACAGCCTGAAAAAGGTTCACCTCGAACTCGGTGGCAAGGGTGCCAATGTGGTGTTTGCCGATGCCGATGAAAAGGCCGTCAAACGCGGCGTCTTGCACTGTATGAACAATACCGGACAAAGCTGCAACGCCCCCACCCGGATGCTGGTTCAACGCGAGCGTTACGACGCTGCTGTCGAAGAAGCCGCCGCCGCGGCCTCGTCGATCCAGGTCGGCAATGCCCATGACGAAGGCCGCCATATCGGCCCGGTGGTAAACGAGGTCCAGTGGAACAAGATCCAGGATCTGATCCAGGTCGGCATCGACGAAGGTGCCAAACTGATCGCCGGGGGCACCGGACGCCCCGAGGGCCTGAACAAGGGCTTCTATGTCCGCCCCACGGTCTTTGCCGACGTCAACAACGACATGCGCATCGCCCGCGAGGAAATTTTTGGCCCGGTGCTCACGATCATCCCGTTCGACACCGAGGAAGAGGCGGTCGAGATCGCCAACGACACGCCCTATGGCCTCACCAACTATGTCCAAACCCAGGACGGTGCCCGCCTCAACCGCATGGCCCGTTCGTTGCGCTCGGGCATGGTTGAAATGAACGGCCAGCCGCGCGGCGCGGGCTCGCCCTTTGGCGGCATGAAACAGTCCGGCAATGGCCGCGAAGGTGGCGTCTGGGGCATCGAAGACTTCCTCGAAGTCAAGGCCGTGTCGGGCTGGTCGAACGAAAACGACTGATCTTTGATGGACTTTCAAGACGATCCGGGGCTATGACGGCCCCGGATTTCTTATTTCCGGACCCCTCGCATGCCCACGCCCCCCGAAACGCTGACCTTCGTGCCGGAGACGGTGCACAAGCGCGATGTGTTTTCCGAAACCATCTCGGGGCATTTGGCCGAAGACCCCGACTTCAAGGTGGTGCTGCGCAAACTGGACGGCGTGCCGTGGTGGGCCAAACCCATCGCGAGTTTCCTAGCCCGCAAGGAAATCCGGGGCCTGCGCACCGTTGAGGGCATCGAGGGCGTCCCGAAACTGCTGCGCGTCGATGGCGAAGGCCTCTTGCGCAGCTGGTCTCACGGCACCCCACTGCAACTGGCCAAGCCTGACACGGCGGACTGGTACAAGGACGCCAAGCGCCTGTTGCGGGAAATGCGCGCCCGTGGCGTCACCCATAACGACATCGCCAAGCCACAGAACTGGCTGCGCAGCCCCGATGGCCGCGCCGCGGTGATCGACTTCCAACTGGCCAGCGTGCATCGCCGCAAGGGCAAACTGTTCCGCACCATGGCCCGCGAAGACCTGCGCCACCTCCTGAAGCAAAAACGCAACTTCGCCCCGCACCTGCTGACCGCCAGTGAAAAGCGCATGCTGGCGCGCAAATCCCTGCCGACGCGGATCTGGATGGCCACCGGCAAGCGGCTTTACAATTTCATCACCCGCAGCCTGATGAGCTGGTCCGATGGTGAAGGCACCGAGGATCGGATCGCCCGCGATGGCGATGCCGTGCGTGCCGCGCTTCAAGGCGCAGGCGAGGTCGCGCTTTTCACCTATGCCCTGCCCGCCAAGGGCGTCGGCATCTACGCCTTTGTCGAATGTGATCTGGACCATGCGTCGGTCCGCGCCATGGTCCCCGAAGACAAAGCCGAACTGGTGCAACCGGTCACAGCCCTGCCCCGCCGCTCAGATGGCAGTTTGCGCGAGGATGCCCTGCAACTGGTCGCCACCAACCGGCTCGATGAGCTGGAACTGATGATGGATAACGAACCGGACCTGACCCCGATCCTGAAACCGATCATCGCCGGGCGGCAGAACCTCACCGACCGGATTTTGAAACCCTGAACCCCATTTGCGGGCAGAATCGCCCGTGGCCCTGTCGGGATTTGAGTATTTTTGCCAAGAAAGAGGGGCGGGCGGGGCTTCACATTTACACTCTCAAACATATATTGCATTTCGAATGTGAATTGATGGAGGCTCAGATGGCCCAATCCATGAAACTGACCTGCCTTGATTGCGGCCAGGTCAACCGGGTCCCGGCCGAGAAACTCGACGGGGCGAAATGTGGCACCTGCGGCACCAAGATGGTGTCGTCCAAAGCGGTCGAAGTCGACTTTGCCACCCTGCAAAAGGCCGCGCGCAACGACGATCTTCCCCTCGTGGTGGATTTCTGGGCCCCGTGGTGCGGCCCCTGCCGGATGATGGCACCCGAGTTCTCCAAGGCGGCAACCACGCTCGCAGGCAAGGCCCGGCTGGTGAAGCTCAATACCGAGGAATATCCGCAGGCCGGTCAGAAATACGGCATCCGTGGCATCCCGACCATGGCCGGGTTCAAATCAGGTCGCGAGAAGGCCCGCCAATCCGGCGCGATGCAAGCCCCTGCCATCGTCAACTGGGTGCAGGGCGCGGTTTAAGCACCGGCATCCAATAGCGGGCGCAGCAACGCCATCGGATGCGCCTTGAGCGAGAACCGGGTCGAGACGTAATCCTCGACCACTTCTTCGCCAAGGCTCATCCGCGGCAGGCTCACCTCGGGCTCATTGATGGCCTCCCCATCCATATCCAACGCAAACAAGGGCAGCGCCTCGGCGGTCGGGATCGCCTTGGCCGCCCATAGTGCCTCGCGCCTGCTCATCCCCAGCGCGGCGAACACATCCGCCTCGGCCAGCCGGGCAATGACAAAGGGCGGCAGCCCCGCCCGCCGCCACAGGTCCTCGACCGAGCGGTATCCATTGCCCCGCGCCGCCGAGACCCACCCGGCGTCCTCTTGCTTCAGCCCCTTGATCTGCCGGAACCCCAGCCGCAGCGCCAATCCCCCCTTGCCATCGGGTTCCATCACGTTGTCCCAGTAACTCTCCTGCACACAGATCGGCCGTACCTCGACCCCGTGTTCACGGGCATCGCGGATGATCTGGGCCGGCGCATAAAACCCCATCGGTTGCGAGTTCAGCAAAGCACAGGCAAACAGGCCGGGGTGGTGGCATTTGATCCAGGCGCTGGCGTAGGCCAACAGGGCAAAACTCGCCGCGTGGCTTTCGGGAAACCCATAGGATCCAAACCCCTCGATCTGGGAAAAGCACCGCTCGGCAAAATCGTCATCATAGCCGTTGTCGCGCATCCCCTTGATAAACCGCGTGCGAAAATCACTCACCGTGCCGTGCTTCTTGAACGTCGCCAGCGAACGGCGCAGCCGGTCTGCCTCGGTCGGCGTGAACCCCGCCCCGATGATGGCAATCTGCATCGCCTGTTCCTGGAACAGCGGCACCCCCAGCGTCTTGCCCAGCACCTCGCCCAAGGCATCCGAGGGAAACTCCACCTTCTCCTCGCCATTCCTGCGCCGAATGAACGGATGCACCATATCCCCCTGGATCGGGCCGGGCCGGATGATCGCCACCTCGATCACCAGGTCATAAAAGGTCCTTGGCCGCATCCTTGGAAGGAAATTCATCTGCGCCCGGCTTTCCACCTGGAACACCCCGATCGCATCGGCCCGGCACAGCATGTCATAGACGCGGGAATCTTCCACCGGAAGCGACGCCAGCGTGTGATCCAGCCCCAGATGCTGCCGCATCAGATCCAGCGCCTTGCGAATACAGGTCAGCATGCCAAGCGACAGAACATCGACCTTCAGAATGCCCAGCGTGTCGATATCATCCTTGTCCCAGCAGATGACCGTGCGGTCCTCCATCGTCGCGTTTTCAATCGGCACCAGCTCATCCAGCCGCCCCTCGGTCATGATGAACCCGCCGACATGCTGGCTCAGGTGGCGGGGAAAGCCGTTGATCTCGTGCACCAGAGCCATGGTCTGCGCCAGCCGCCGGTCAGTGGGGTCCAGCCCGATCTCGCGCATCCGCTGGTGCTCCATCTTGGGATCGGCATAGAATCCCCATAGCTGCGAGGCCATGGCTGCAATCGTATCCTCGGACAGCCCCATCGCCCGGCCCACCTCGCGAATGGCCCGCTTGCCGCGATAATGCACCACCGTCGCACACAGCCCCGCGCGATGCCGCCCGTAACGCTCGTAAATATGCTGGATCACCTCTTCGCGGCGTTCATGCTCGAAATCCACGTCGATATCGGGCGGCTCGTCCCGCGCCTCGGATACAAAGCGCTCGAACACCATGGTGCCGATCTCTGGGCTGACTTCGGTCACGCCCAACGCATAGCAAGTCACCGAATTGGCCGCCGATCCCCGCCCCTGGCATAGGATGTCGCGTCCCCGGGCGAAATCCACAACGTCATGCACGGTCAGGAAATAGGGCTCGTATTTCAGCTTGGCGATCAGTGCCAACTCATGCTCCAGCATGCCCCTGACCCGCTCGGGCACCGATCCCGGATAACGCGCCCGCAACCCCTTGACCGCCAATCGTCGCAGCCGCTCGGTCGGGGTCTCGTTCTCGGCCACCTCCGAGGGATATTCGTACCGCAGCTCATCCAGTGAAAACGCCAACCGCTCCGCCAATGCCCCCGCCCGGTGCACCGCGCCCTCGAACCCGCGAAACAGCCGCAGCATTTCCGCCTCCGAGCGCAGCCGCTGTTCCGCATTGGGCAACGCCTCATGCCCCAGCCGATCCACCCGCGTCTTCAACCGGATCGCTGTCATCACGTCGCGCAACCGCCGTCGCCGCCCGCGATGCATGATCGGCAACCCCGAGGCCAGCGTCGGCAGACCCATCTCTCCGGCCCGCTTGCTCAACGCTTTGAATCGCGCCTGATCCCGCCCGTCATAACGCGGCGCCAGGACCAGGTGCATCCTTCCGGCAAACCGCTTGGCCAACCGCTCTTCGAGATGCCAATCGCGCCCCTCTGGCGGCAGCAACAGGAACTGCAACCCGTCGTGATGCGCCCTCAGATCGTCCAGATGCAGCAGGCAGGCCCCCTTCTCGGCCCTCAGCCGCCCCTTGCTGATCAGGCGGCACAGGCTGGCCCAGCCCTTCCGGTTCTCCGGTAGAGCCACCATCCGGACCCCCTCGACAAACTCCAGCCGCGCCGCCGGGATCAGACGCGGCAACACCGGCTCTATCGGTGGCGGACAGCCTTCCGGTGCGGGCGGCCCGATCAATCCATCCTGCGCCTCGATTTCCTGTCGCTCCTGCACCTCACGCGACATCGCCCGCGCCGCCGTATGCGCCCGCACGATCCCGGCCACCGTGTTCACATCGGCAATCGCCAGCGCATCCAGCCCCAGCCGGGCGGCCTGGTGCATATATTCCTCCGGGTGTGACGCCCCGGTTAGGAAGGTGAAATTCGATATGGCGCAGAGTTCGGTAAACATGATCGACTCAGGAGTATATTCACGTTTTGTTCTTTTTGCGAGAGTGCTGATTGAGCAAGCCAAGAAATTGAAATCGTCGTCCTCTCCAAGCACTGACTTGACCCACTCCGATCTCAAATGAAAAATTGGACACTCAAGCACAGGCCAAAAAAACTGGTCGAACGCCAGCCATCTGGACGAAGTGCTTCCTACGCTCAAGTGACATTAAACCGGTTTTGTGCTACCGTATTTCATGGGTTCAAACACAAAAACCGCAGCCGATGAAATGCGCCAAAGAATATTTGGCGGAAGTCGGCTGCAGTTGGACAACCTCTCCAAAGAAGAATTGGTGGCACTCGAACCGCTGCTTACGTCGGGCGAAGCAGAGATCATCAACGAGGCCTGCAAACCATTCGTCGTTCGAAAACTTCCCAAGTGGTAATCTTGCCCCAAGGGGCAGGGGCCAAGGGTACATACGAACCCCTAAAGCCTTTCGAGAAAAAGACGCTGGTTACGTTTCGTTAAGGTTAACCGCCTAACTTAAAAGATGCGGCACCGGCGAAACCACCGATGGCCGCCCAAGTAAGAAACGTGCCCCGAGGGCATCCCGTAAGCATCGGCAAAGGCCGACCGGCGGGGTCCCGAAAACGGGACAACGGCAAGGGTCTTCGTGACGAAGACACACGGGCGCCAGAACGGCGCAAGGCCCTTGCCACTTCCTATGCTCCTGACAAAGCCAAGTAAGGTGCCCATTCACTGCGCACCATACCCGGTTCCAATCCTATCCCACCGCCCGGTGCATTAACTCCCGGTGTTATTAACTTAAGAAGGAAAAAACGCCCGACGGATACCCGACAGAAAGCAGACCGATGCCAGCCCCTGTTCGCACCCATCGCACGGAGCCATTAACCCTTTATGTCAGCGTTCGCCGCACCGCATCCTGCCAAGCGGCGTAGCGCCGGGTGCGGACGTCCTCTGGCATCTCCGGTTCGAACCGGCGTTGCAGTGCCCAGGATGCGGCAAACTCTTGTTTATCCCGATAGATTCCGGCGCGCATCCCCGCCAGCCACGCCGCGCCCAATGCTGTGGTTTCCACAACCGACGGGCGGTCCACCGGGGCGGCAAGGATGTCCGACAGGAACTGCATCGACCAATCGCTGTTCACCATACCACCATCGACCCTCAGAACCGTCTCCCCGGCCCCCTCCGGCCAATCCGCCCGCATCGCCCTCAACAGATCAAGTGTTTGAAATCCCACACTTTCCAACGCCGCCTTTGCCAACTCTTCCCGACCCGTACCCCGGGTTAATCCAAACACCGCACCCCGACACTCCGCGTCCCAGTAAGGCGCCCCAAGCCCGGTGAAGGCGGGCACCATTATGACCTCCTGCTCGGGGTCCGCCGCCGCGGCTAGCGCCGCCGTCTCACTGGCCTCGTCGATGATCCTGAGCCCGTCGCGCAGCCACTGCACCACCGCGCCGGCGACAAAGATCGACCCTTCCAGCGCGTAGGTTGTCGCCCCATCCAGCCGATAAGCAATTGTTCCCAATAGCTTGTTTTGCGACTGAACCAGCGTGCCCCCGGTGTTGAGCAGGGCAAAGCATCCCGTACCATAGGTCGATTTCATCATCCCCGGCTCAAAACAGGCCTGCCCGATCGTCGCCGCCTGTTGATCTCCTGCCACCCCCAGGATCGGCAGTTCCGCATCCAGGATATCCCCCGCCGTCACCCCGAAATCATCTGCGCAATCCCTGACCTCCGGCAGCATGCCCATCGGGATGCTCAACAACGCGCAAATCTCGCTATCCCATTGCCCGTCCACGATATTATACAGCATCGTGCGCGCCGCGTTTGTCGCATCCGTGGCATGCACCCGACCATCCGTCAGTTGCCAGATCAGCCAACTATCGACGGTGCCGAACACCAGCTCGCCAGCCTCGGCCCGTGCCCGCGCCCCGTCGACATGGTCCAATATCCAGGCCAGTTTCGTGCCCGAGAAATATGGGTCCAGCAGTAACCCGGTGCGGCCACGGATCATCGGTTCGTGCCCCGCCTCACGCAGCGTCCTGCAGTGATCCGCCGTGCGCCGATCCTGCCAGACGATCGCATTGTAAACCGGTGCCCCGGTCTTGCGATCCCAGACCAGCGTTGTCTCGCGCTGGTTGGTGATCCCGATCCCGGCAATGTCGCTGGCAGAAATCCCAGCCGTCTCAATCGATTGTCGGCAGGACCGCAGAACAGTGCCCCACAGGTCCGCCGGATCGTGTTCAACCCAACCCGAGCGCGGAAAATGCTGGGCAAATTCCTCCTGTCCCGTGGCCACCACCGCCATATCCGCGTCGAAAATGATGGCCCGGCTGGATGTCGTGCCCTGGTCGATGGCAAGGATATGTCCCATACCGTGCGCTCCCTTTAACCTTTGCCCACGATCTTCTGTTCAACTGCCCCCCGTTGCAAGCCTCACCTGCGACCATGCTGCACTTGCACAATAAAGTACGCGGACGTACGGTCGCCGCATGAAAAAGCAACGTCTTTCGCCGGATCTCTGGATCGAGGCCGGGCTGAACGCCCTGGAAAAACACGGCCCTGCTGCACTTGGCGCCGAGCCCCTGGCCCGTCAGATCGGCGCAACGAAGGGATCATTTTACTGGCACTTCAAGGACTTGCCGGATTATCATGCCCAACTTGCTGGCACGTGGAAGCGCCGCGCCGCAGGGGCACTGGTCGACGCGCTCGAGGCCACAGGCCCTGTCGCAGACCGATTGGCGATGATCGCCGCACCCATCCCGGCCGAACCGGAAATGCGGGTCTGGGCCCGGAGCAATGTTTCTGCATCTGCACAATTGACCGAAATCGATCACTTGCGGCTTGACGCCACTGCCGCCCTGTTGCGTGATTTCGGCATCTCCAATCCGGATCTCGCCCGTGCACTCTATGCCGCCAGTGTCGGTATGGCCGCCCTGCCCGGCAACGGCGACAACGCCACCGCGCTGGAAACCCTTGTCGATCTTGTTCTGGCCCTTAGATGATACGCCTTGCCCTGGTCCTGGCGCTGCTCGCCCAACCCATCATGGCCCACAAGAACCACAGCCCCTATGATGCACCCGACCGGCTTTGGCAGCTTGTCGAACTGAACGGAAAACCCTTTACCGACAGGGCCCTGCTGCGCTTCCCGCGGCCCGGGCGGATCGAGGGGCAGGCCCCCTGCAATCGCTTTGTCGGCACGATGCGGAGCGCCTACCCGTGGTTCAAGGCTGAAGAGATCGCCGCCACGCGTATGGCCTGCCCAGCGCTGCAGGCCGAAACTCTGTTTCTGCAATCACTCGGAAAAATGACAACTGCCGAGATTGGCGAAAACGAACTCTCCCTGCGTGGTGAGGATGGGCAGGTCATGCGGTTCACCCCTGCGAAACCCGACGAGTGAACAGGTCCACGAACCGCTGCCGCGCCTCGGGCAGGGGCCGGTGCACCAGTTCTTGCGCCAGTTTGTGTCGCAGGAAATACCCCGTTGTTTCAAACCCTTGCGCAACTTCCTCGTCCGGTGCTTCGCCCTGTCCCAGCATTACGCCAGGCAAAGGCAACAACCGGTCGGCCCATTCCCCGGCCCCCGCATCGGACACCGCCCGCCCCGATTTGGGCGATACGTAACACAGACCCTCGCGCGCGCCTGTCACCGCGCATTCCGACAGGTCCACCCCGAACCCCATCTCGTCCAGCAAAGCCATTTCCCAGCGCAGATAGGCCAGCGGCCATACCTCATCCTCGCCCAGCAAATCCAACAGGGGTTCTGTCCGGTGATAAAACCGCCCATGCGCCTCGCGCTCGGGCAGGCAGAAACTCAACAGCCCCGCCACCGCATTCAGCCCCGCCAGCGCCAATCTCGAACCCATCACCTGTGCCGCGCGCGACCGTATCGGTTCCACCTGGAACGTACCGATATGATCCTCAAGCCGCGCCCGCCAGGTCACATCCAACTGTGCGCCGGGCTGCAGGACCGGCGCAATCTTGCGGCTGGTCCCGCCGCGCACCACGCCCGCATGACGCCCGTGATGTTCGGTGAAAACCTCGATGATGGCGCTGGTCTCGCCATGGCGCCTGAGCGCCAGCAATATCCCGTGATCCCGCCATTCCATGACGACAGGTTAGCCCGTGTACTGCCCGGCGAACAGGCTTGAAATCTTCAGACCTTCACGATCCCTTGCGCAACCCATTCGTCAAATATTGCCAATGCCTTGGCAGAAAAACCGGCGTCGTTGATATGGGTGTCCAACTCATGCAGGGTGACGTTGCCTGGGCAGCTGTGACGGATCCCGTCGCAGAACGCCGCCAGCCCATCGGCATCATGCAGGTCGGCACCCTCGCGGTCCCATTCGTTGCAACCCTGAAGCGGCAACAGAAACTCGACCGGTCCCTTGGCGCCGGACAGCTTTTCACAGATCACCCCGGCCACCTCGCGCCGTTCGTCCGTGTCGATCACCGCCGAGGTCAACAGTCGGTTATGCGCATGGATCGGTCTGCCCGCCAACCGCGCAGGCGGGTCCATCCAGCCGACAAAATCCACCAGGTCATAACACCCTGGTGCCACAAGTTGCGGAATCCCCTTGGCGCCCGCGTTGGTCATCCGGTCCGATCCGGCGGTGATGCCCGAGCCGAAGTGGTGGTTCACCACCTCCTGCGGGGCAAAGTCGAAAACGCAGGCAAAGGCCCCCTCGGCGGCCAACCCTTCAAATGCTCGCCCACCCATGCCGGTAGCATGGAACACGGCCACTTCAAAGCCGCGCTCTTCCAGCGCCGGCTTCAGCGTAACCATATAGCGCAGCACGGTTTTTCCAAAGGATGTCATGCCGATCAAGGGCTTGTCGAAGCTCGGTTTCTCTACCGCCCGCGCCGCGCCCAGAACTGCGCCCGCAGCCTGACTGAGCGACGCCTTGCAGATCGAATTCAATCCATAAAGCCCCCCGGCCCAGAGGATCATCTGGATATCCGGCGCCAGCCGCTCGGGCGGCAGCATGTGGGAAAACGACACGGTCGAGACCACGTACTTCGGCACGCCCAAGGGCAGCGCGGCGCAGACATCCAGCGCCAGGTCGGTCCCCATCGAACCACCCAACAGGATCACCCCATCCACTTTGCCTTCACGATAGAGCCGCAACGCCAGCAATGCTGCCCCGTCCGCCATGATTTGCATGGCGTGGTTTTCGTCGCCGCTGTCGATGGCGGCCTGGATGCTCGACCCACCTTCTTCGGCAACATCATGCTTGGAGTAGTTGGTCGGTTGAGACGGATCTCCCAATACACTCACATCCATCGACAACACCTTGCCGCCCTGTCCTTCGATACAGCTTGTCAAGTAACCAAGTTCATCATCCTTGGTGTCGTACGTGCCGACAACCAATATGGTTTTTGCGTCCGTCAAGTTCTCTCTCCTCATCTCCCAAGCCATCGCCGCGCCAGTGTCGCCGCGGTCGCTATGGCCCGTTCCGATCTTTCCTTTGCCCCCGGTTCGCCCAGTCGATCCATGATCCAACCGGGATAAGTCAGCGCCCGCAGCAATATGAACAGGTCCAGCTGGTCGAGTCTGACCTTGCGCCGCGTGGCATAGCCCTCACACAGCGCCGCGCGCAGCTCGGCATAGTCAGAGGCATCCTCATAGCGCATCAAAAAGGTCGCCAATTCGAAATCGCGAAAGCCAAACCCGCCATCGTCAAAATCGATAAACGACAGGCGCGTGCCATCGAACAGCATGTTTTCACTCAGCAAATCGGCATGGATCAGCCCGAAATCGGCATGTGGTTCAGTCGCCGCCAACGCCGCATCCGCATGTTGCCGCACCTCCAGCAACAACGCGCGCTCGGCATCGCTCAAATGCGGATGATCCCAGAACCGCCCCCACAGCGGTGCCTCGCCCAACAGCCCCGCACGATCCCAGCTTGGCCGGGTAAACCCTTGCGGCCGCACCCATTCATCGCTCAACCCATGCATCAGGGCCATCTGCGCCCCCAGCTTGTGGCAAAAGTCAGCCCGGTCCGTCACCCCGCGCAATTCACCGGCCTTACCCAAGGGTTTTCCGGGTAGCCATTTCAGCATATCTATCAGGTACTTGCCCTGGGCTTGGATCAACGCTCCGTCCTCGGCAGGGATCGGGCCGGGCACGCTCAGCCCGCCCCGGGCCAGCATGTCCATCCATTGCAACTCGGACGTCAGCTGCGCCGCGTCGCGATACCCGGGCCGGTGAAATCTCAGCGCCAGATACCCTTCGGGCGATGTGACGCGAAACACGACGTTTTCACGCTGCGCCGCCAATTCGACATGCGCATGCCCCAGGCCCCAAAGACCCGCCGCTTCTCTCGCCAGATCAAGCAAGCGGCACCTCCGACAAAGCCTGGTCGACGGCCTTTAACATCCTGTCGGCGTCCCCGCGAGAAAACACCATCGGCGGGCGGATTTTCAGCACGTTGTAATGGATGCCGAGAAAGTTCATCAGCACCCCTTTTTGGCGCACCGCGTTGGCGACCTGTTTGGTGAACGCCGTCGCCGGGGTTTTGGCATCACGATCCAGCACCAGTTCGGCCCCAAGGAACAGGCCCGAGCCACGCACATCGCCGATACATTCATGGCGTGAGGCCAAGTCACGCAGCCCCTCACGGACATAATCCCCCACGACGCGGGCGTTTTCCTGCAATCCCTCCTCGCGGATCACGTCCAACGTGGCCTGCGCCGCCGCCATGCTCACCGGGTTCCCACCGAAGGTATTGAAATAGCGAAAGGTTTTCCGAAACGCCTCCATTACGGATCGCGAGGTCACAACCCCCGCCACCGGATGCCCGTTGCCCATCGGTTTGCCCAGTGTGGCAATCTCGGGCAGGAAACCGGCTTTTTCGTGTCCCCAGAAATGCGTGCCCAAGCGGCCAAAGCCCGGCTGCACCTCGTCGGCGATGACCATGCCACCAGCCGCACGCACCGCCTCGACGGCAGGCACGACCCAACCCGAGGGCAAGTCGGGAAACCCTTCATTGGCGAAGAACGGGCAAATCAGCAGCGCCGACACCCCGTGGCCCCGCTCTTCCAACCTGGAAATTGCGGCCTTTACATGTCCGGCCCAATCCTCGGACGACATTGGCCGGTAACTGTCCGGTGCAGGCACGAACTCGATATTGTCCCAACGGTTGGGCGGCGGGTTTGTGCTGCTCAACTGGCTCACCGCATCGGTATTTCCGTGGTAGGTATGATCGGTGACAATCACGCCGGTTTGACCCGTCATCGCGCGGGCCATACGCAAGGCTATGTCATTTGCCTCGGACCCGGTGCAGGTGAACATCATCGCATTTAGCGGATCGGCAAATGTGCTGGTCAGGTCCTCGGCATAGTCGACGATCCCGTCATGCAGGTACCGCGTATGGGTGTTGAGCATCGCCGCCTGCGCACAGATTGCGTCGACCACCTTGGTGTGGCAATGGCCCACATGCGGAACATTGTTGTAGCAATCGAGATACTCGCGTCCCTCTGCATCCCAAAGCCTCGTGCCTGCGCCGCGTACAAGATGCAACGGTTCGTCATAAAACGTGGTCATACGCGGCCCCAATAGGCGCTCGCGGCGCTCAAGCAAAGCCTCTGTCATCGCTCTCCCCTTTTGCACATCATCGGCCCACATACGCCGATTCTTCGTACCAAAAACCGTGGCGCGCTCACAACTGGATCCAGGCCGTTTTCAGGTCCAGATACTTCTCTATCGCATGCATCGACTTGTCATGGCCATTGCCCGACTGTTTAACCCCGCCCAGCGGCACCGTGTTGTCCGAGCCACCATAGGTGTTCACGTGCACTATCCCTGAACGTATCCCCGCCACCATCTTGTGTGTGCGGCTGAGGCTTCCTGTCCAGACCCCGGCAGAGAGCCCGTAATCCGTGCCATTGGCCAAGGCGATGGCCTCCTCGTCGCTGTCAAATGCGGTCACGGCCAGAACCGGACCGAACACCTCTTCCCGGAACACCCGGTCGTCGGGCTTCACCCCGGTCAGAACCGTGGGTTCCATGTAATAGCCCCCGGTGCTTTCCAGGATACGCCCCCCGCCCAGCGCCAATTCGGCCCCTTGCGCCGTGGCGTCCGAAACAAATCCAAGGTTGCCCTCCAGCTGTACCATGGAATTGACCGCGCCAATCTGCGAGGTCAAATCCAACGGGTCGCCCACCTTGAACGCGGCAGCATGCCGGGACAAGGCGTCGACAAATTCGTCATGAATCGACCGCTCGACCAGCAGCCGCGATCCGGCGACACAGACCTGCCCCGAATTGCGGAAGATTCCCGCCGCTGACACCGCCGCCGCTTTCTCGAGGTCCGGCGCATCCGCGAATACAATGTTCGGGCTCTTGCCACCCAACTCCAGATAGACCCGTTTCAGATTGGACGCCGCCGAGTATTCCAGCAGCCGTCGCCCCACTCCGCCTGACCCGGTAAAGACCAGCACGTCCACGTCCATCGACATGGCAATCGCCTCGCCGGTCACCGACCCCTGCCCTGTTACCACATTCAACACCCCGTCGGGCAGACCTGCCTCGGCGCAGATCTCGGCCAAGTTCAACAGCGACAGCGAAGCCGTTTCCGCCGGCTTCAGCACCACTGAATTGCCCGTCGCCAGCGCCGGGGCCAGTTTCCACGCTCCGATCATCAGAGGGAAGTTCCACGGCACAATCGCCCCTACAACCCCCACTGGCGTTTTGTGCACCAACCCCAAGACATCCGGTGACGTCGGCGCAACCTCGCCGTAAATCTTGTCCACGGCCTCAGCGTAATAGCGGAACGTCCCCGCCGCCGACCCCGCTTCGGCCTTGATGGCCATGTTGAACTCGGTGCCGTTGTCGCGCACGCCCAGCACGGTCAGTTCGATCGCGCGCTCTTCGATTAGATCAGCAATCCGGTGCAGCACCTTCTTGCGCCCGGCTGGCGCCATTTTCGACCACCGCCCATCCTCGAACGCCTGGCGCGCCGCTGCAACGGCACGGTTCACATCAGCGGCGCTGGCCCGTTCGGCCGTAGTCAGAACCTGACCGTCGATCGGCGAGACCACCTCAAGCGGTTCGCCTTCGCCATCCACCCACTTGCCGTCGATAAACAGTTTTTGCTCAGCGATGGCTTTTTCCCGCAATGCATTGATACGCTCTTGAACGGTCATTTCCTGTCCTTTGAATTTCGCCGGCTGCTACACACGCGCGCGTTGGTATTCAATCGTCAATCGGTTCATTAAATGAACCTTTGGTTCTAAAATAGACTGACAGAGGCAACCCAACACTGTCAACTCCTTTAACAAGTGAAATTCCTGCCCCCATGCCGACACAAGCTCCAAACCCGGGTCATTCATGTGGGCGTCTTGGCCAAGGCTCAGAGCTGCAACGATGTGCGGATAATCCTTGCCGCAGTTGTCGCTTGCCTGTCCGCGGCTGCCGGGTAGTCCACAACAAGACCGGTGCAAAGGGGAATTCAACCTTTCGGTTGAGCGAGTTTCCGCCAATACCCGAAAAGGTATGGCATTCCCAACCTCACAAACTCTCGGTTTCGTGCGACACTCGAAGGCAGAACAACACATTTTGTTTCGCGCAGTTTTCGCGCACGAGGCGAGCAGCTCTGACTTTTCATCAACAGGAGCTGACAATGAAACTTGCAAGACCTTTACTTTTATCTACTGCCACCGCCGCCGCACTGGCACTTGTATCACCAACGCTGGCACACCAAGCCACCCGGCCAATTGAACTCAGCCACAAGATCGAACAATTCCGCGGCGACCCGGCCGATGGCATCACGCTTGCGATCGCCCTGGCCAATTCGGCCGAAGTCGGCAGCCCATTGATGCGCGTCACCGTCGAACTGCTGGGCGAGACGATCTTTGCCAACCAGACCATCGACGAAAGGCGCGAGGAAATCTCTCGTGATGCAAAAGAATTTGCCTACACACTCAAACCCGAAAAGCCGGGCCGTTATCGCGTCACCTTCCTGCTCGAAGGGAGCAGTGGCGAGAAAGAAGGCTTCTCGGCCAAGCTGACGCGCTATGTCGACATCAGTGAAAACGGAGACGTCCGCATCCGCGACCGCAAGATGAAACAGCGAGATGAACGCGACGCGCGTCACATGCGGTTCGAGGACCATCTGCGCGCCAATCCGGATGATCCCGATCTGCGGCTTCTCGACGGCGACGCGATCCGCCTGCCTGACATCATGCAGGATCTGGTCAAGCCGCACGAACGCCAGGGGCTTGTCGTGCGCCCATCGGGTCTGGATGAGATGGAGAAACGCTATCTTCTGCAAAACGAGGAAAAGTCATGGTCGCCCGAGGACCCGATCACCGTGCGCGGACGGCTTACCTTCGTTGATTTCGACGGCACCGTGCGACCGCTGGTGAATGCCACCGTCAAGGTCTATGACGACGATTTCGGATTTGACGAGCATCTGCGCACCACGATCACCGACTGGAGCGGCAACTGGTCAGTCTCGGTCAACAACGATGACGGCTGGCTGCAGGATGGCCGCGACATCTACTACAAGTTCGAAACCAACAATTCGCGCTTCCGGGTTCAGGATTGCGACGGCATCGACAGCACCTATCGCTGGAAATCATCCACCCATGACGACCTCAGCGAAGGCACCGACCTGAACTTCGGATCAGAAACCGCCGGGTCCGATGCCGACACGCTGATTGTCTTCAACTTCCTCAACACCGCCTGGAATCACTCCACCACCGTGGGCGACCGCGATCCCGGTTTCGTCGACACCTGTTACCCGGTCGATGACGGCACCCACTGGGACAGGTTCTGGGAAGAGATCGACTACGAGGAACAGTTCATCGATGGCCCCAACGTGTTCCACCACGAATATGCTCATGCGATCATGTGGTACGGTTATGGTGACGATAACCCTTCGCCGGGCGGGTCGCACAGCTTCAACGACGTGACCCAGCACGCCGGTCTGGCATGGTCGGAAGGCTGGGCCAACGCCTTCCAGCATTCGATAAGGCCCGATGGCGTCTTCAACTGGAACGAGGGCAGCCCGGGGCGCAACCTGGAGAACTTCTCCAGTTCCAACCGCGATGGCAATCGCACAGAAGGCCGCGTCGCTGCCGCTCTGATCGACATGCTCGACAGTGCCAACGACGACAATGGCGGTAACCAAGACCGTGGCCGCGACGATTATGGCGACGACAACACCGCCAATCGCGTGACCCTGGCAACCATGCTCAATCAAACGCTTTGGGGGTCGTATCATGACGACTTCGAGGACTACTGGGCATCGCTCTCTGGTAATCTCAGCGGTTCTTCGCGCTCGGATGCTCAGGAAATCATGTACTATAACTGGGTCAACGTGCCCGAGCCTGTCTCCTGCGTCGCCTCCAAAGTCGCCGCTGCGGTTTCGGAAAAACCCGAGAAAATGCTCTCAGACCTGCGCCAATTCCGCGATCTGGGTATGGTCGAGTTTTCCGGCGGCCGCCAGATGATCCAGGCCTACTATGAGAACTCGCCGGAACTGGCGCTGCTCATCCTCAATCAGCCCGTCCTGCAACGCGAGGCCTTCGCCATTGCCAGCCGCTTTGCCGAGTTCGGCGCCGTGCTTGGCAACCGCGAACAGTTGCACAAATTCGCAGGCTCAGGCGGCACGCTGATCGACGCGAAGATGGCCGAGCGGATCGACGCCTTCATCGCCCAGCTCCGGCGTGAGGCCAGCCCGGAACTTCAGGTCGAGCTTGACCGTGTCAGCGTGGTGATGCGCCAGATCTCCGGCCTGGACTATGTCGCGTTGCAGGCCAAGATTGCCGAAAATGCCAGCAAGCGGCAAAAACTCCCGCTGCGCCAGCTGCGCCAAATGGAGTTGAACCCGGCCTCGCAGAAAGCCAGCGAGTCCCGCAGGCTGCGCGAGCTGCTCAACCCGGTGAAGCCACCGCGCGATCTGGAGTAATTTGAAGCCCGAACCAACAAAGCCCCGGGGGCCATGCCTCCGGGGTCTTCCGTTCAAAGCCGCTTGAGCAGTGCCAATGTCGGCCAGGCATCCGCCGGCATCCCCAACTTCTTTTGCACGTCCTGCACCGCCGCCCGTGTCCCCGCGCCCAGGATGCCGTCGATCTTGCCGACGTCATAACCGCGTTGTGCCAGTTTCTTCTGCAGCTGTTTCATCTGCGCGCCTGACAGCCCCTTGTCGGGCTTGCCCGGATTGAACACCGGCCCACCTTCCAGCCGATTGGCAAAGTACGCCGCGGTCAGAACATAGGTGAAGCTCTGATTCCACTCGAAATAAACCCGAAAATTCGGATAGGCGATAAAGGCTGGACCCTTGCGCCCCTGCGGCAGGATGATCGACGCTGGCAGATGCTCAGCCAATTGCCCGTGACGCGGTTTCACCCCCAGTTTGGCCCAATCGCTGGCCTTCATCTGCGTGTTCAGCCCGGTCTTGGACCAGTCTAAATTAGACGGCGCCGCCACCTCCTGCAGCCAGGGCTCACCGGCACGCCAACCGAGGTGCTGCAGCATCTTACCGCCCGACATCAAAGCATCCGGCACCGAGGTCTTCAGCCGCACCTTACCGTCGCCATCACCGTCAACCCCGTTGTCAATGATGTCCTTGGGCAGCATCTGCACCATGCCGATTTCCCCGGCCCAGGCGCCCGTGGTCCGGGTGGGCGAGAAGTCCCCGCGTTCATACAACTCCAGCGCCGAGAAAATCTGCGGTCGGAACAGGTGCGGACGGCGACAATCATGCGCCAGCGTCACCAGGGCATTGAGCGTGTTGAAATTGCCCTGGAACCCGCCGTAATCCGTCTCGAACGCCCAGAATGCCAGCAGCACGCCACGTGACACGCCGTAACGCGCCTCGACCGCATCGAACACCCGGTTATGTTGCTTGGCCTTCGAGCGTCCTGTGTTGAGACGACCCGAGCTGATCAATCGCCGCGCAAAAGTGGTGAAATCCATCTGGAACACACCCTGCGCCCGGTCGGCCTTGAGCACCTTCTTGTCGATCCGTGCCGAGGCAAAGAACTTGTCCACCGAGGCGGATGCATGGCCCATCGCCACAGCCTCTTTCTTCAATCCTTTGACGAAACTTGAGAAATTGCCACCACAAGAAGTTTGGGCGAAGGCCGCATTTGCCCCGGCCACCAGGGCCGCGGCGATCAGAATCAAGCGCATTGTTACACCTACCGTCGATATCGTTCCGAAAAAGGTTAACAGCTTCCAAGCCTCATACCAGTGCGAAAACCCACATCATCATCGCCACGCCCAGCAGTCCGGCCCAGACCTGCCACAGCGCCCGGCAGGCCGCCTCGATCTCGCGTGGTCCGCTGTCACGATTACCGCTGCCATTAACCCAGGCAAAGTCCCGCATCTCGCCCTCATAGGATCGCGGCCCTGATAGCGCCACGTCCAGCACCCGCGCCAGCGCGGCCTCAGGCCAGCCCGCGTTGGGCGAACGGTGCTGGCGCGCCTCTCTGACAATCTCGCGCCAATCGTCCCATCGGCGATGGATCAGCACCATCAAGAGCGCAGTCAGCCGTGCCGGAATCAGGTTCAAAAGGTCATCAAACCGCGCCGCGGCCCAACCAAACGCTTCATGTCGCTCGGTGCGATAGCCGATCATGCTGTCGGCGGTATTGGTGATCTTGTAAACCAAGAGCCCCGGCAACCCCGCCACCATGAACCAGAAGACCGGCGCGAGCACTCCGTCACTGAAGTTCTCGGCCGCGCTTTCGATCGCCGCCCGCGACACCGCCGCCTGATCCAGTTCGCCCGTGTCACGGCCCACAATCATCGCCACTGCGCGGCGCCCGTCGGCCAGCGACATGCGCAGGCCTTGCGACACTGCCTGCACGTGATCCACCAGCGATTTCTGCGCCAGCAGCACTGCTACGACCAGCGCCTCAACCACCCAACCCAGCGCCGACAGCATCCAACCCAGCACCGCAGATGCGATCACCAGCACCAACAGCACCATCACGCCCTTAATCTGTCGCATCTCGCCGCCGTTGAACCGGGTATCGCACCAGCCCACGGCCTGCCCCATCAGCACCGCCGGATGCGGCACCCGGCTCCAGATCACCCGGGGTTCACCGAAAATGGCGTCCAGCAGCATACCAAGCACAAGGCTCATCTGCGTCCTCCGCAGGGCGGGTTTTGACTCCACCGCTCTCTCACAACGCTGTCTCCAATCGCTCCCAACCTTCCGGCCCAGGCAATCCCAACCGCACCCAGCGCTCGGAATAGGGGAAAATTCGGCTCCAGGTATGTTGCCTAGCCAGCCGCCCCTGAAACGCCGCAGCGTCGCCCACGTCATAAAGTCGAAACAGCGTGGTGCCCCCAACCAGCTTTCCATGTGGTTCCATCAACCGATCCAATCGCATGGCGTCACGCTCCAGCCGCTCTCGCGTCGCCTCGGCCCAGGCCTCATCCTCCAGCGCCCGCGCTCCGATCTCCAGCGCCGGACCGGACACGGCCCATGGCCCAAGCCTCTCGCCCAATCGGGTAATTTCCTCCCGGCCACCAATTGCAAAGCCCAACCGCACCCCGGCCAGCCCCCAGAACTTCCCAAAACTCTTAAGCACGACCCGCCCCGGCCCAGCCTGTGCTATCAATGACTGGGAAGGCATCACATCAGCAAAACTCTCGTCGATTATCATAACCGGCGCTGTCAAATCCGCTGCCCCATAACATCGACCATCTGGGTTATTGGGATGCACGATCACCCGCGCGCCGGTTTCTGAAACGGCGGCCTGAACCACGTCCCATCCGGCCGTGCGAAATGCGGCTTCATGCTCATTGTAGGTGGGTCCTTCAATGCAGACCCGGCCCTGCGGCCACAGCCCCGGCAGTGCCGCGATCGGCGCCGAAGCCCCAGCCGCTGCGACGATCTCAACCCCCTCCGGCACATCCCAAAATGTCCGCGCCGCCGCCAGCAACCGCTCCAGTGCCCCATGATCAGGCAAAGCGGTCCAGGCCTCTGCCGAGACCTCGCCCACCGGATAGGGCACCGGGTTGATCCCCGTGCTCAGGTCAATCCAATCACTGCGCGCGCCGCCCCAACGGGCAACGGCGGCGTCGATCCCACCGCCATGATCACGCCCGTTCATTCGGCCTCCGGTACGGGCACGTGGCGAGACACAAAATGCCCCTTCACCCCCTGCGGCCATTCCCGGAATGGCACCTGCCCGGTCTCGCTTGCCCCGTGCAGCACGGCATAATCGACGATCGCCTGAGCGTCTTCATCACGCGCCGCGAACCGGCCCAGCGAATAACCGATCTTGCCCGCCCCCTGAACGATGATGTTGCAGGCCCGGTCACAGCCCATGGTGCAGGACACCCGTCGCGTCCGCACGCCGCGGTCCTCGGCCATCGCCTCGATCTTCTCGGCCAGCGCCTCGCCATCTGTGACCTTTGCGGTCTCGGCATCCCAGCCCTCGGTCTTGCAGGTGTCGCAGATCGTGATCCAACTTGTCATTCTTCACCGCCTGTTTCGCATGATTGCTATTCGTGCTGCTCTTGAAGCGGATTTCCGCACCCGAAACAAGCAGGGCCTCGCCGACGTTAACCATTTGTTCACAATTCCGAGGCACTCCGATGGTAAAGAAAACCTAACCGGCTAACCGGGCACACCAGGGATCAAAGGGGGTCAGGCCCGCTCGCGGGCCGGAAGCGGATGAAAACGCTCATCGTTGAAAGCACACAGGAGCTGGGAGAGCTTTGGCAACGCCATCTGGAGCGGCAGGGCATTGAAACCTGTCTCTGCCAGGGACAGACCGACGCGGTGGTCGCGCTGCAGAAATCCGATTTCGACATTCTGGTTGTCGATATTGTGCTCGAAGACGGCAGCGCGATGGCGGTGGCAGATTTCGCCAGCTACCGCCAACCCGATGCCAAGGTGATCTTCGTCACCAACACTACCTTCTTTTCTGATGGCTCGATTTTTCGTCACTGCCCCAACGCCTGCGCCTTTCTGCAATCCGATACCCCGCCCGAGGATCTGGCGGCGATGGCGCACCATTACGGCTCGTCCCACAACTGTCCCTCCTCCTGAACATGTCGCAAAGCGCCTAACGCACGGCGGATTGGGAATTGCACCCCCCGCCCCCGCGCCCTATACCGCCCGGTGACGAAGCCCGACAGGGCCGGACAGGTGTGCAGACGGAACTCGACCCAACCCGGGGAGCTGCGTTTGCGTCGTCAGAGGCAAGGCCACGTACGCCTTGCGTCGCGTTTCGGCTTTTCGGGTCATTCTTGATCAGGATCGGGGGTCCGAAATGCGCATCTTCACACCGCTCACTGCCACGGCACTGGCCGCTCTTGCGCCCGCTACAATGGCACAAGCCCATCCCGGCCACCTGATCGAGGCCGCGGGCCATGACCACTGGCTCGGTGCGGCGGCCATCGGTGCCGCCATTGCCATCGGGCTGTGGAACGCCACCAAGACGCGCAAGGACAAGGACGCGCAGGCGGACGCCGATGACGGCGCCGAAGACACCGAAACCGATATCGACGCCGAACCGCAGGAGGCCTGATCTCATGCCCATAACTGACCAGTCCAACCCAACCGAAAAAATTGGCGTCATGATCTGCGGCCACGGTTCGCGCTCGCAAGAGGCGGTGGACGAGTTTTCGGTGCTGGCCGAGAAACTCCCCGCCCTGTTACCCCAAGGCTGGGAATGCGAATACGGCTATCTCGAATTTGCCAATCCGGTGATCCGCGACGGCCTCGACAAACTGCGCGAAAATGGCTGCGACCGCATCCTCGCCGTACCCGGCATGCTGTTTGCCGCAATGCACACCAAGAACGACATCCCCACGGTTCTGAACACATACGCCACAAAGCACGGCCTCACCGTCACTTATGGCCGCGAACTAGGGGTTGACCCCAAGATGATCGCCGCTGCCGGGGCCCGTGTGCAAGAGGCCGTCGAAGCCGCCAACGCCACCCACGGCGACGTACCGCTCGAGGAAACCTGCCTTGTAGTTATCGGTCGCGGTGCGTCCGACCCGGACGCCAACGGCAACGTCGCCAAGGTTGCACGCCTCCTGCAAGAGGGTCTGGGTTTTGGCTGGCTCGAAGTCGGCTATTCCGGCGTTACCTTCCCGCTGGTCGAACCCTGCCTGACCCATGCCGCGAAACTGGGTTACAAGCGCATCGTTGTCTTCCCTTATTTCCTGTTCACCGGCATCCTGATCGACAGGATCTACGGCTTCACCGACAAGGTCGCGGCCATGAATCCAGACATCCAGTTCGTCAAGGCGGGTTATCTCAACGATCATCCCAAGGTTCTTGAAACCTTCGCCGAACGCGTCACCGAACAGGTCGGCGCCATGCCGCCGCCCAATTGCGGCACCTGCGCCTATCGCGAACAGGTGCTGGCTCTGGAAAATGGAGAACATACCCACATTCACGCCGCTGACCGCGCCGCGCACCCCGCCTATGGCGACACCCCGCCGCCCACATGCGTGATGTGTAAATACCGTACACAGGTTCTGGGCTTCGAGGCCGAGGTCGGCGCAGTGCAGGAAAGCCATCACCATCATGTCGAAGGCCAGGGCGCCAACGCTCCGGGCTCCAACGTTGCCGATTGCAATCTCTGCGACACGTTCTGCACCGGCGAATGCCGCCTCGACATGGGCCACCACCATCACCACGACCATGACCATGACCATGACCATGACCATCATGATCACGGGCACGACCACCACCATCACCACCACGCGGAATACCCCCACGCCAAACACCCGCATGGCCCCGAAAGCGCCCGAAGCCACAAACACTGACCCCGCCCTTCTTCTTGCCAGAAATATCCCGGGGGTTTGGGGGCTGGCCCCAATTCCACCCCTCCCCACCAACCCAAAGGCCAACCAATTTGCGCCCCTACGAGAAAAATCCCAGCGCCATCTACGCCGAAAGCTTCGCCACCGTCCGTCGCGAAGCCCGGCTCGATCGCTTCCCTCCTGGCCTGGAACAAATGGCAATTCGCCTGATCCACGCCTGCGGCATGGTCGAGATCGCCGACCGGCTGGCCTTCTCCCTGCTCGCCTATGACGCGGGCCACACGGCGTTGCAAAACGGTGCCCCGATCCTGTGCGATTGCGAAATGGTCGGCGCCGGTATCATCCGTCGCTACCTGCCTGCGGATAATGAGGTGATCGTAACCCTCAACGACCCGAAAACGCCCTCGATAGCCGCCGGGATCGGCAACACCCGCTCAGCTGCGGCCGTGGAACTCTGGGCCGATCACCTTGACGGTGCCGTGGTCGCCATCGGCAACGCCCCGACAGCCCTCTTCCACCTTCTGGAACTTCTCGACCAGGGTGCCCCGAAACCCGCGGTGATCCTCGGTTTCCCCGTCGGCTTTGTCGGCGCCGCCGAATCCAAAGCCGAACTCGCCGCCAACCCGCGCGGCTGTGATTTCGTCGCCCTGCGTGGCCGCCGCGGTGGCTCGGCCATCGCCTCTGCCGCCGTCAACGCGCTGGCGGCAGGGTTGCCTGAGGAAAAATCATGACCCAACCCTGGCTCCATATCATCGGCATCGGCGAAGACGGGCTTGACGGTCTCACACCCGCCACCCGTGCCGTAGTCGAGGCCGCCGAGATCATCATCGGCGGCGACCGTCACCACAGCCTTTCTGACAGCATCACCGCCGAACGTGTCGCCTGGCCCTCACCCTTCGACGCGCTGATCGACCGGCTCACCGACTACAAGGGCAAGCGCGTTGTCATCCTCGCCACCGGCGATCCCCTGTGGTTCTCGGTCGGAGCCCGCATCGGGCGCAGCATCGACCCAAGCGAGATCACCTACCACCCCCAACTCTCGGCCTTCCAACTCGCCTCCGCCCGCATGGGTTGGTCGATGGCCGATCTCGAAACCCTCACCGTGCATGGCCGCCCGGTCGAGCAGATGATCGCCTTCATCCAGCCCGACGCCCGTCTGCTAATCCTGACCACGGGCGATGAAACACCGGGCCAGATCGCCCGCTTCCTCACCGAACGCGGCTTCGGCAAATCCAACATGACCGTTCTGGCCAACATGGGCGGGGACAAAGAACAACGTTTCGACGGCACCGCCGAGGATTGGAACCACGAGGTCCCGGCTTTCAACACGCTCGCCGTAGACTGCATCGCCGCGCCGGATGCCGCGCTTCTGCCCCGTGTCCCCGGCCTTCCGGACGAGATGTTCCAATCCGACGGCACTATGACAAAACAAGAAGTCCGCGCCGCCACCCTGGCCAAACTTATGCCGATGCGCGGCGCGCTTTTGTGGGACATCGGCACAGGCTGCGGCTCGGTCGCCATCGAATGGATGCGCGGCGCGCGTTACACCCGTGCAATCGGCATCGAGCCGAGGCCTGACCGCCGCGCCCTCGCCGCCGCCAACGCGCTCGCCCTTGGCACCCCGCAACTCAAACTGATCGACGGCACTGTCCCTGCCGCACTTGGCGACCTTCCCGCCCCCGACGCCATCTTCATCGGTGGCGGATTAAGCGAAGAGGTCTTCGACGCCGCCTGGGCCGCCCTGCGCCCGCTGGGCCGCCTCGTTGCCAACGCCGTGACACTGGAATCCGAGGCCACCCTGGTCGCGCTTCACAAGAAACATGGCGGCCAACTGGTCAAACTCGCCGTGTCCCGTGCCGAACCGCTGGGCCCGCGCACGGGTTGGAAACCATTGATGGCAGTTACGCAATGGAGCCTGGTGAAGCGATGACAGCGCAGGGCACACTTTTCGGCATTGGCCTCGGCCCGGGCGACCCCGAGCTTATGACACTCAAAGCCGCGCGCCTGATTGCAACGTGCCCGGTTGTGGCTTACCCGGCCCTACCCGGCACAGACAGCTTTGCCCGTTCCATCGCGGCGGAAAACTTCCCCGATGGTGTGCACGAGATTCGCCTCGATATCCCCATGACGCCCGAACGCCGCCCGGCGCAAGAAGCCTAT
Organism: Aliisedimentitalea sp. MJ-SS2; assembly: GCF_032586155.1. Lineage (NCBI taxonomy): Bacteria > Pseudomonadati > Pseudomonadota > Alphaproteobacteria > Rhodobacterales > Roseobacteraceae > Aliisedimentitalea > Aliisedimentitalea sp. MJ-SS2. The sequence continues at coordinate 319,592 of NZ_JAWHTC010000005.1, read as the reverse complement.
GACAAAGGGGCCGCACGCATAGCCGAGGCTCTGGACATTGGTCAGGACGTTGCCTTTCTCTGCGAAGGCGACCCATTCTTCTATGGCTCTTTCATGTATGTTCACGCACGCTTGTCGGGCATCCACAAAGTCGAGGTCATCCCCGGCGTCTCCTCGGTCATGGCCTCGGCCGCACGCCTGTCGCTGCCGCTGACCGCTCGCAACGAAGTCTTCACCGTTCTGCCCGCACCGCTCGACAACGACACAATACGCCCCCGCATGGAATCGTCAGACAGTTTCGCCATCATGAAACTTGGCCGCCACATGCACCGCATCCGCGCGCTTCTGGACGACATTGGCCTGAGCGAGCACGCTCACTATGTCGAACGCGCCACGCTGGGCAACGAACGCATGATGCCTCTTTCCGAAGCCCCGAAAACCGCCCCCTATTTCTCCATGATCCTTGTCACGAAAGGTGCCGATCCATGGCTGTGACACCTGTCATCCTCTGCCTCAACTCTGCTGGCGAGCCGCTTGCCCATCGCCTTGGCCAGTTCCTCGGCGCGCCGGTGCATGGCCGCGAAAACCGGGTGGAAAAGGCCGATGCCTATTTTCCCAACGCTTTGGATCATGCCCGCGACCTGTTCGCGGCCGGCACCCCTATCATCGGCGTCTGCGCCTCCGGCATCCTGATCCGCGCCGTGGCGCCGCTGCTGGCGGACAAGACCACGGAACCGCCTGTCCTTTCCGTATCGGACGATGGCAAAGTCGTCATCCCGTTGCTGGGAGGCCATCGCGGTGCCAACCGTTTGGCCGCCCGAATCGCGTCAGAGATCGACGCCACCCCCGCCGTCACCACTGCCGGGGACATCGCCCTTGGTGTCGCTTTGGACGAACCGCCCCTTGGCTACCGCCTTGCCAACCCGCAACACGCCAAACCGGTCATGTCAGCCCTTCTCAATGGTGCAGGCCTATCAATCACCGGAGAAAACATCTTCGGCCTTGACGCCACCGGCACCGATATCGACCTCACCGTCAGCGAGACGCCGACCGAGGGGAGCGGCGAGCGGCTCGTCTACCACCCGCAGAAATATGCTCTCGGCCTCGGTTGCGCCCGCAACGCTGACTCTGACGAAATGTGGGAGCTCGTCCAAACCACCCTAGCCGATAACAACATCGCCGCCGGCGCCGTCGCCTGCATCGCCTCCATCGACCTCAAGGCCGACGAACCGGCAATGAACGCGATCGCCCGCCGCCTGGGTGTGCCCTTCCGCCTATTCACAGCCGAAGAACTCGACGCCCAAACCCCCAACCTCGCCAACCCGTCCGACGTGGTCTTTCAAGAGGTCGGCACCCATGGCGTCTCCGAGGCCGCCGCGCTGGCCATTGGTGGCTCGCTCACTGTGACCAAACAGAAAACCGCCAACTGCACCTGCGCCCTCACCCGCGCGGACACCCCAATCTCCGATATGAATGGCCGCCCTCGTGGCCGCCTCTCGGTTGTCGGTATCGGCCCCGGTCAGGCCTCGTGGCGCACGCCCGAGGTCTCGCGCCTCGTCGCTGATGCCGAGGAACTGGTCGGCTACGGTCTCTATATCGACCTGCTCGGCCCGCTGGCGGCGGGCAAGAAACGTTCCGACTTCCCGCTTGGCGGCGAAGAGGCCCGCTGCCGCTATGCCCTCGAACAGGCCGCGCTTGGCAAGAACGTCGCGCTGGTCTGCTCGGGCGACGCAGGCATCTACGCCATGGGCGCGCTCGTGTTCGAACTGCTGGACCGTGGCCCCGACGAACAGGGCGTCTCCGACGCCGCCCACCGGGTCGAGGTGGTCTGCTCGCCGGGTGTTTCCGCCCTGCAAGGTGCCGCCGCCCGTGCCGGTGCGCCACTGGGTCATGACTTCTGCACCATCTCGCTTTCGGACCTGTTGACCCCGCGCGACGATATCATCCGCCGCCTGCATGCCGCGGCTGAAGGCGACTTTGTCATCGCCTTCTACAACCCGGTCAGCAAAACCCGCCGGACCCTGCTGGCCGAGGCCCGCGACATCCTCTTGCAACACCGCCCCGCCGACACCCCGGTCATGCTGGCCTCCAACCTTGGCCGCCCGACCGAGAACGTTCGCTACCGCCGCCTCGACCAGCTCGAAGTTGACGAAGTCGACATGCTCACCGTGGTGCTGATCGGCTCGTCAAACTCCCGCCTTGCCCAACTGGGCGAAGGCCCCCGCATGTTCACGCCGCGCGGTTATGCCCGCAAGATCGACGGCGACCTCGCTCAAGGAGCTTCCAAATGACCGTCTTTTTCATCGGCGCAGGTCCCGGCGACCCCGAACTTCTGACGCTGAAGGCCCAGCGCATCATCTCGGAATGCCCGGTCTGTCTCTTTGCTGGCTCGCTGGTCCCCGAACAGGTGGTCGCCTGCGCGCCGGATGACGCCCTCGTCATGGACACTGCCCCGATGACGCTGGACGAAACCCACGCTGAAATCGCCAAAGCCCACGCCAAGGGCCAAAACGTTGCACGCGTCCACTCGGGCGATCCGTCGCTTTACGGCGCCATCGCCGAACAGATCCGCCGCCTCAAGGTGGACGGTATCGATTACCAGATCGTCCCTGGCGTCCCGGCCTATGCCGCCGCCGCCGCAGCCATCGGCCAGGAACTGACCATCCCCGAGATTGCCCAGTCGATCGTTCTGACCCGGATGTCGATGCAATCCACCTCGATGCCAGCCGGGGAAACACTGGAAAACTTCGGACGTACCGGCGCCACGCTCGCCATCCACCTTGCGATCAGAAACATGCGCGAGATCGAGCGCCAGCTGGAACCCCATTACGGCCTCGATTGTCCTGTCGTGGTTGCCTATCGCGTCGGCTGGCCGGATCAGGAGATCATCCGCGGCACCCTGGGCGATATCCGCAAGAAGGTGCGCGCGGCCAAGATCACCCGCACCGCGCTCATTCTTTTGGGCCCGGCCTTGAGCGAATCGCACGAGTTTGCCGATTCCGCGCTTTATGATCCGGCCAAGCCCCATGTACTTCGCCCGGTCCTTGGGGTCGACTTGGTCGAGGACCACAACACATAGAGTGACCCTACGGAAACGCATTGTTTCATCAGACCTTTACTTGACTGTTAACTTTCTCAAGGCAGACTGATCCCAACGGACCACTGGGGCCCGGGTCACACCGGGAAAGGGTTGATGAACGATATTCTTCCGAAGGAAGTGCGCGAAGGACTCGCGCAGGCACGCAAAATGGCGGCACGCAAGAGCGCGCGGATGCGCGTTCAGGTGGGTGAAGAGAGCTTCCCCGTCCTGCGCATCTGGGACACCGGATTTGCGCTGGATGCAGACAACGCGCCGCACATGCGCGGGCTTGTCGACCTATATGAAGGCCCGCGCCACAGCGCCCAATGCCTGGTAATCACCTCCGCTCAGGAAGGCGATGAGATGCGTTACGAGTTCAAACGCAATTCTGTCCACCACGACAGTGCGCCGTTGGACTTTGTGCGCAGGAAAGACGCACCAGTCGCGCTAATTGGTCAGGACTGACCGCGCGCCACATCACTGAAGATCTGCAAAGGCCCTGGCCACCCGCGCCACCGCCTCTTCGACAACTGAACGCGGCGTAGCCAGGTTGAACCGCAGGAAACTCTCGCCCCCGGTGCCAAAGGTCGGCCCGTGGTTCACCGCGATCCTGGCATCCTTCTCGACCCGCCGGGTGAACTCGGCCATATCCATCCCGGTGCCCTCAAAGTCCACCCAAGCCAGGTAAGTCGATTCCAAATTCATCGACTTCAACCCCGGCACCGCGTTGATGCCTTGGTCAAAAAGTTTCCGATTGCCGTTAAGATACGCGATCAGTTCATCGACCCATGCTGCCCCCTCAGGCGAATAGGCCGCCTCGGCCATGTAAAGCCCGAACGAGTTCGGCGACAGGCCAAGCCCCATCATCCGCTCCGCGAACTGCACCCTGAGCGTTTCATCCGCGATAATCACGTTGCCGACGTGCGACCCTGCAATGTTGAAGGTCTTGGTCGTCGCCGTCATCATCACCAGCCGATCCTCGATCCCCTCGATCAAGGACATCGGCGTATGCGTGTGCCCCGGCATCACCAGATCATGGTGAATCTCATCCGACACCAGGATCAGATCATGCTTCTTGGCGAAATCCGCCACCTGTTCCAACTCGGCCCGGCTCCACACCCGCCCCCCGGGGTTATGGGGCGAGCACAGAACAACCATCTTCTCCGAACCGTCCAGGATCGCGTCGTAATTGTCGAAATCCATTTCATATCGGCCATCGCGAATCACCATCGGGCATTCCACCACCCGGCGGTTATTGGCTTTGATGACCTTGGCAAAGGCGTGATAAACCGGCGTGAAGAGCACCACCCCATCGCCCGGATCGGTCCAAGTATCGACGCACATCGCCGTCCCGTTGACCAGCCCGTGAGTGGTGAAAATCCAGTCACGTTCCACGGCCCAGCCATGGCGCTCCTGCATCCACCAGCGGATCGCATCGCGGTATGGCGCATCATCGCCGTAATAGCCGTAAACCCCATGATCCAGCATCCCCTGCAGCGCCTTCTGCACGCATTCTGGCGGGCGGAAATCCATATCCGCCACCCACATCGCGATTCCATCCTCGGCCGGCACGTCATAGATCTTCTCCATCATGTCCCATTTCACCGAATGGGTGCCGTGGCGGTCGATGATCTCGTCGAAATTCATGCGGGCTCTCCTATTCACACCGGCGGTAACGCTACCTGATTGAACCCTGTGTGCAAGCCCCCGATCACAGCCATATTGCACCCACGCGCCCCATCCCCTAAATCACCTCCATGATCAAACCTATCCTCATCCACCCTGATCCGCGCCTGAAAAAGGTCTGCGATGCCGTGCCCGACCTTTCGGACGATCTGCGCAAGCTGGCCGATGACATGCTGGAAACCATGTATGACGCGCCCGGCATTGGTCTTGCCGCGCCACAGATCGGTGTGACCCAACGCCTGATTGTTCTCGATTGCATCAAGGAAGAGGGTGAAAGCCCGCGCCCGCTGATCATGTTCAACCCCGAAGTGACCGCCAGTTCGGACGAGATCAGCACCTACGAGGAAGGCTGCCTCTCGATCCCCGATCAATATGCCGAGGTCAAACGTCCGGCCGAAGTAACGGTCAAATGGATCGACCGCGGCGGCAACGAGCAACAAGAGGATTTCGATGGCCTCTGGGCCACCTGCGTCCAACACGAGATCGATCATTTGAATGGCAAGCTGTTCATCGACTATCTCTCGGCAATGAAGCGCCAGATGATCACCCGCAAGATGCAAAAGCTGAAGCGGGAAAAGGCCCGCGCCTGAACCGATGGCTGTCCTGCCCATCCTCAAATGGCCCGACCCGCGCCTCTCGCAACCATGCGAGCCGGTGGGTTCCGAGGATCTGCGCCCGCTGATCGCCGACATGTTCGAGACCATGTACACCGCGCCGGGTCGTGGCCTTGCCGCACCACAGATCGGTGTGATGAAACGACTTTTCGTTATGGATGCCACCTGGAAAGACGGCGAGAAATCCCCGCTGGCGATGGTCGATCCGTTCATCATGGCCGCCGAACGCATCCCCGTCACAATGGACGAGGCGTGCCTGTCGATCCCCGGCGTCACGGTTCCTGTCGAGCGTCACAAGGCCATCACCCTGCAATGGACCGATGAAACCGGCGACATTCACATGGGCGATTTCGACGGTGCCGAGGCCCGTATCATCCAGCACGAATTTGACCACCTGAACGGTATGGTCCATTTCGACCGAATCTCGCCCGATCTGCGCGCGACGTTGGAAACCCCTTACCTCGAGGCCCTCACATGACCGTCCGCCCCTGCCTGCCATGGCCCGACAAACGCCTGCGTACCGCCGCTGAACCGGTGAGCGAAATCACCGACGAAACTCGCGCCATCTGGGAGGATATGATCGACACGATGGAGGCCATGCCCGGTGTTGGCCTTGCTGCCAACCAGATCGGTGTCCTGCTGCGCCTCGCCGTGGTCGATGCCTCCGACACCCGTGATCAGGTCATCCGCATGGCCAACCCCGAGATCATCGACGCCTCCGCCATCCTGCGCGAACATGACGAGGCCAGCCCCAACCTCCCCGGTGTCTCGGCCAAGATCAAACGCCCGCGCGGAGTCACCGTGCGTTTCCTCAACGAAAATGGCGAGATCGACCGCAAGGACTTGGTCGGCCTCTGGGCCACGTCCGTGCAGCACCAGATCGACCATCTGAACGGCAAGATGTATTTCGACCACCTTTCCAAGCTGAAACGCGATATGCTGATCAAACGCGCCCGCAAACTCAAATAACCCCCCCGGCCTCTTCCTTTTGCCAGAAATATCCCGGGGGTGTGGGGGCTGGCCCCCGCGCCTGCCACCGCCAAACACGAAGGACCAGAAACCAATGCGCATCATCTTCATGGGCAGCCCCGATTTCTCGGTCCCGGTCCTCGACGCCTTGGTGCGTGCCGGCCACGACATCGCTGCGGTTTACTGCCAGCCGCCCCGCCCCGCGGGCCGCGGCAAGAAAGACCGCCCCACCCCGGTCCATGCCCGCGCCCTGGAACTGGGCCTGCCTGTCCGCCACCCGGCCTCGCTGAAATCCACCGAGGAACAGGCGGATTTCGCCGCGCTCAATGCCGACATCGCCGTTGTGGTCGCTTACGGGCTGATCCTGCCCAAACCCATTCTCGAGGCCCCGAAACACGGCTGCCTCAACATCCACGCCTCTCTCTTGCCACGCTGGCGCGGCGCGGCCCCAATCCACCGCGCGATCATGGCAGGCGACGCAGAAACCGGCATCTGCATCATGCAGATGGACGAAGGGCTCGACACGGGCGATGTGCTCTTGCGCCGCGCCACTCCCATTGGTGAGGTCGAAACCACGGTAGAATTGCACGACCGTCTCTCTCAAATTGGCGCCGACCTGATTGTCGAGGCACTTGACCAGGTCGGCAGCCTCACGCCGGTCCCCCAGCCCGAAGACGGCGTCACCTACGCCGCCAAGATTGACAAAACCGAGGCCCGCATCGACTGGACTCACCCGGCGAAGGAAATCGACCGACACATCCGCGGGCTTTCCCCCTTCCCCGGCGCATGGTGCACGCTTGACGGCGACCGGTTAAAGCTGCTGGGCTCCGCCCTCGCAGACGGTTCCGGCTCGCCCGGCACAGCCCTTGACGATGCGCTGACAATTGCCTGTGGTGACGGCGCCATCCGCATCACCCGCTTGCAAAAGGCGGGCTCCAAGGCGCAGGATGCAGATGACTTCCTGCGCGGCACCCAATTGCCGCGCGGTACGCAACTGGGCTGAAACCCCAAGGAGAACCGCCATGTTCCTCACCCTGATGGGCAGCGTCGTGATCGCGGGCATCGTCGGTTATGCCTCGGAACGCTCGGGCTTCACCCGCAACGGTTACTTGCCTTCGATCATCATCTGCGTCGGTGGTGCCTTCCTGTTCTATTTCCTCCGGATCATGTTCGGCATCGGTTTCGGCAGCCCAGGACTTGATGCCGTCATCTCATCCATTGGTGCGCTGGTGATCGTGCCCACCCATTACCGCAACCGCTGAAATTAGGAGACGCTACATGGGAATCGTCTGGCTCATCATCGTGGGTGCCGCCGCGGGCTTCCTCGCCACCCGTTTCATGGACATGGAAACCAACGTGATCACCACGGTCGCCATCGGCATCGGTGGAGCACTGATGGGTGGACTTTTATTGGGCTTACTTAAGGGGCTTCTCGGCATGGCCGCCGGGTTTGTCGGCGCCCTGCTGGGCGCGGTCCTGTTGATCTGGATCTGGCAGACCTATTTCAGCTGATCGCGGATCAGCTTTTTGGCGGTCGTGCCCGATACACCGGCAGTTTCCAACCAAAGGCCATCGATCCCGCCCGCAAAGCCCAGGTCACAACCCCACAGCCGACCAGCGCAGCGGCAACGGCCCCGGCCATGGCGCTCACCACCAGCGCCGTACCCGCCCCGGCCAGCGCAGCCGTGGCATAAAGCTCACCCTGCTTCAGAACCAGCGGCACCTCGCCGACAACAACATCACGCAACAGCCCGCCCATGCAGCCGGTAACCATCCCCATGATCAGAACAACCGCCGCGTTCTGCCCGGTTTCCATGGCAAGGCTTACCCCCGCGGGCACCGCCACGGCCAAGGCGAAACTGTCCAGCCAAAGCAACCAGCGATAACGACTTTCCATCAGGTGCGCGGTGAAAAACACCACCACCGCCGCAAGCGCGGCAATCAGGATGTAAGTTGGCTCCCCGACCCAGAACACCGGGTTGCGGTCCAGCAGCACGTCGCGCACCGTGCCCCCGCCCACCGCCGTCAGGCACGCGACAAAGGCAAATCCCACGATGTCCAACTGTGCCCGGCTCGCAACAAGTGCACCCGTCAGCGCAAAGATCAGCACCGAGACATAATCAAGCGCCGCAACTGCGCTCAATTTTCCTCTTCCTTGAACGGCTTCATCCCCGCTCGCGCCAACTCGTCCGCGCGCTCGTTTTCGGGGTGTCCCGCATGGCCCTTGACCCATTCCCAGGTCACGTCATGACGTGCCTGCGCCTCGTCCAGCCGCTGCCACAGGTCGACATTCTTCACCGGCTTTTTGTTCGAGGTTCGCCAGCCGTTCTTCTTCCAGCCAAAGATCCACCCGGTCACGCCATTCTTCACGTAAGCCGAATCCGTCACGATGGTCAGGCTTGAGGACCTTTCCAGCACCTCCAGCGCATTGATCGCCGCCAGCAATTCCATGCGGTTGTTGGTGGTCTCGGACTCACCACCCTGCAATTCGCGCTCCTTAACCACATGTTCGCCATCCATGGCGCGCATCAACACGCCCCAGCCGCCCGGCCCCGGATTGCCGCTGCACGCCCCGTCAGTGTAGGCAAACAAATCAGCCATAACAGAGCACCGTCATGAAAGGCGACTCCTCACCCGAAAGCCCGGGCCCGTTACCGAACCGCTTCTTGCCGATACGAAACCCGGCCTCTTCAAGATACCGCACCAACTCGTCCTCACCGTAATAGCCATAATAGCGACCGATCTTGTCCGGCCCTTCACCCTCACCCAACTTCATGCCGATATGGAACACCATGCCCGGTTTGCCTGCCTTGCGGATACGGTTCAACAACCCCGGAAAAGCAGCTTTCGGCGCATGCAGCAGGCTGAAATTGGCCCATATGCCATCATAGACCGCTTCCGCCTCCAGCTCGTCGAACCGCGCCTGTTTCACCGTAACCCCCGGCTGGTTGGCGGCCTTTTTCACCATCTCGACGCTGGCATCCCAAGCCTCGACCTGCAGGCCCTGCTCCGCCATCCATCTTGCATAAAACCCCGGCCCACAGCCCAGGTCCAGCACCCGCCCGCCGCCGGGCAAGGCGGCCACAAACCCTTCCAGCTCGGCCTTCTCATAGAGTTTCTCGTTCAGCTTGCTGTATTCCGCGACCCTCTCGTCATAGACCGCAATTGTCCGCTCGTCGCTCATGCTCTCTCCAATGCCAGCCGTCCGGCCAGGGCCGCGAAAATCCCGGCAAATCCGCGATTGATCCAGGCCATAAGCCTTGCATTCCCAAGGATCAGGACCCGCGCCTGGGCCGCGAACATTCCGTAGGCGACGAAGACCACGAATGTCAGCCCCATGAACACCGCGCCCAGCGCGACCATTTCCTGCGTCGCCGTCTCGGGCACGCCGGACAGAAACGGCGGCAACAGCGCCAGGAAGAAAATCGACAGTTTCGGGTTCAGCACGTTGATCATCACCCCGCGCCACGCGACCCGCCATCCCGGCTGCTTCGTCCGATCCGATTGCACCGCCAGCGCACCACCCTCCTTCAGCGCCTGCCAGGCCAACCACATCAGGTAAGCCACCCCGGCGAACTTCATCACCTGATACAGAACCGCCGAAGAGTGCAGCACCGCAGCCAGCCCAAGAACTGCCGCCGCCAGCGCCGGCACGATGCCAAAGGTGCAACCCAACGCTGCCCAAAACGCCGCGCGCCGCCCCTGCCCGAGCCCGGTTGCCAACGTATAGATCACCCCGGTGCCCGGCACCAACACCACCACCATGGCCGTGATCAGAAACTGCAATGACATCTGCTCATCTCCCTATACCAGCGCCACCCCTAACACGACGATCAGGCTGACCGCCACGGTGAAGGGCAGCCGAACCACCATCCACCAGCGCGGCACAACCTCGGCCCGCTGCGCGATGAATTCCAGTCCTATCCCGGCCCAAACGCCCAGAAGCAGAACCATGACAGAGGGCCCGGCGATCGCAACCACCGCCAGTCCAATGGCGACATAACCCGGCCAACCGAATTCGATCAGCCCGGTTCTGACCACCAGCATGAACACCAATGCCGACTGACCAAATAGAACAACACGCAGCAGATATTCCATCCCCTGCACCCCGTCCTTCGCCACGATCAACGGATATCCCCCCACGTCGGGATCACCCATGTCTGCCCAGATCACGCCCGTCGCCACCAGGAAGTTCCAGACAAAGGCCAAGAGCAACAGCAGGCTCAGCGTTATGACCCATCCCCTTGCCCCGTTCACGCCTGCTCCCGCAGCACCCGCGGCACCTTGAACTCGACGGCTTCCTTGGCGGTTTCCACCTCTTCGATGGTCACGTCGAACCGGCCCTGCAAGGCAGCGATGACTTCTTCCACCAACAATTCCGGCGCCGAGGCCCCGGCGGTGATGCCGACCGAGCGAACGCCCTCCAGCGCATCCCAGTCAATATCCGTTGCCCTCTGCACAAGCTGCGAATACCCGCACCCGGCCCGCGCCGCGACCTCGACCAGCCGCCGCGAATTGGACGAGTTCGGCGCCCCCACCACGAAAATTGCATCCGCGTGTTCGGCAATCGCCTTCACCGCCGCCTGCCGGTTGGTGGTGGCGTAACAGATGTCTTCCTTGTGAGGCCCCTTTATGGCCGGGAACCGTTCCTGCAAGGCCGCGACAATATCGACCGTATCATCCACCGACAGGGTCGTCTGGGTGACGTAAGCCAACTGTTCCGGATCGCGCACGGCCACCTTGGCCACATCCTCGACTGTCTCGACCAACAGCACTTCACCCTCGGGCAACTGCCCCATGGTGCCAATCGTCTCGGGGTGGCCGGTATGGCCGATCATGATGATCTGCAAGCCACCCTCCGAGTGTCGCTCGGCCTCGATATGCACCTTGCTGACCAGCGGGCAGGTCGCATCGACATAGACCATTTCCCGGCGGCTCGCCTCGGCGGGCACGGACTTTGGCACGCCGTGGGCGGAAAAGATCACCGGCCGGTCATCGGGGCAATCGCTGAGTTCCTCGACAAACACCGCCCCCTTGGCGCGCAAATCATCGACCACGTATTTGTTGTGCACGATCTCGTGGCGGACATAGACCGGCGCACCCCATTTCTCGATCGCCATCTCGACGATCTTGATCGCCCGGTCGACACCGGCGCAGAACCCGCGCGGCGCGGCAAGGTAAAGGGTCAGAGGCGGGTTCGTCATGTCATGTCTCCTTCGCGTCCTTGGCTATGCCACAAGTTCCATCCCGTCCAGAGGTTGCTGCGACCAGTGGCATGGAAAACCCCGTTGACCTTGCCCCACAGGAACCCGGCATTCAAACCGTCCGGCTTGACGAAAGGGCTCCCAATGCGCCGCAATACGATCCTTCTTGCCATCGGCGTCTGTGCCGTATTTGGCGCAATCGGCCTTTTCGCCCTGCACATGTCCTCAACCTCGGTCCGGGCCTCTGGTCTTATGCCCTACCAGGACGCGCGCGCGATTGAACTCGGTAAAACACTCTACGAAGAGTATTGCGCCTCCTGCCACAGCACCAACCTGGAAGGCGAGCCCAACTGGCGCGACCGTGACGACGACGGCTACCTGCCCGCTCCGCCGCATGACCCCTCGGGCCACACATGGCACCACCCTGATCAACAGCTCTTCATGATCACCAAATATGGAACCGAAAAGATGGTCGGCGATGGGTACAAGTCCCGGATGATCGGGTTCAAGGACAGCCTCAGTGATACCGAGATCCTGTCCGCGCTCGCCTATATTAAATCGACCTGGCCACCCGGCATCATCGCGCGCCACAACAAGATCAACGGCAACTGATTCCAACTCGAAATGCAGAAAGGCCGGGGCATCCCCTCCCCGGCCTTTCCAATTCTCTCGTCGCTGCGATCAGCTCTCGTCAGCCATCGCCGGTTCGCGATCGGGCATCGGGTCACGCGGCGGGCGGCCGATAACCTCTTTCAACTCATCCAGTTCGATGAAGTTGTCAGCCTGGCGACGCAGTTCGTCCGCGATCATCGGCGGCTGGCTGCGGATGGTCGACACGACCGACACGCGCACGCCCTGACGCTGCAGGCTTTCGACCAGCGGCCGGAAATCCCCGTCACCCGAAAACAGGACGATATGATCGACCCGCGGGGCCAGTTCCATGGCATCAACACACAGCTCGATATCCATGTTGCCCTTGACCTTCCGACGGCCCTGGCTGTCGGTGTATTCCTTGGCCGGCTTCGTCACCATCGAGAACCCGTTATAATGCAGCCAGTCCACCAACGGGCGGATCGGCGAATACTCGTCGTTTTCTAGCAATGCGGTGTAATAGAACGCGCGCAACAGCTTGCCCCGACGCATGAATTCGTGGCGCAGAAGCTTATAGTCGATGTCAAAACCCAATGCCTTGGCCGCGGCATACAGGTTCGATCCATCGATGAACAGCGCCAGCCGTTCGTCTTTGTAAAACATAAATTGTCCTTCCGATTGTGTTCGACCTGTCCGTGAGTGAAAAATGATCGGTCGAACGATCAGCAACAAATATTAGTATTCCTTGAGCGTTTCAAGTGATTACAACACCCCGAAAGCATAAGGAATGTGTCAACATGGATCAAGTTGCCTACGTAGCGCTGGGGGCAAACGAACCTTCACCTGTTGGCGAGCCAGCCGTGACCCTGCAAGCGGCGCTCGATGCCCTAGACGCGGCCCGGGGGCTGCGCCTGCGACAAGCCAGCCGCCTTTATGCCACTCCGGCTTTTCCGGCAGGAAGCGGTCCGGACTTCGCCAATGCCGTCGCTGCCTTCGAGTGTTCGCTCGAGCCGAGCGATCTTCTGACCCTGCTGCATCGGGTTGAGGCCGATTTCGCCCGAATACGCGATTCGCGCTGGGCTGCGCGCAGCCTGGACCTCGACTTGCTGGCCTATGGCGATCGGGTCACGCCTTCCGCTGCAATCTGGCAACACTGGCACGACCTGCCGCTCTCCGAACAGGCGCAAAAAGCCCCTAACCATCTGATTCTACCGCATCCCCGGCTTCAGGATCGCGCCTTTGTCCTTGTCCCTCTGGCCGAGATCGCCCCTGATTGGATCCATCCGATCCTGGGCCGCACCGTCGCCCAGATGCGCGATGCCCTGCCTGAATCCGATCTTGTTGACGTCAAACCTCTGTGAAACCGCGCAATTCATGGGGTTTGCGGGCATTCCGGCCTTGTCTTTCGGCTGAACCCGCTCTAAATACGGCCATTCCTGATTTGAACTCACCCCGAGGTATCCCATGGCCCGCGTAACCGTAGAAGATTGCGTCGACAAGGTTCCCAACCGTTTCGATCTGGTGATGCTTGCCGCTCACCGTGCGCGTGAAATCTCCGCAGGCGGGGCAATCACCGTGGATCGCGACAACGACAAGAACCCGGTTGTGGCGCTGCGGGAAATCGCTGATGAAACTCAGTCGGCAGACGAGTTGCGTGAGCGCCTGATCGAATCGAATCAAACCCAGATCGAGGTGGACGAGCCCGAAGATGACGCCATGGCGCTTCTGATGGGGGCCGAGCAGGACAAGCCGGACGAGGACGATGTCTCGGAAGAGCAACTCCTGCGCGCGCTGATGGAAGCACAGGGCCAGGGCTGACCCCACGCCCCTAGGGAAAAGGTGCGGAGTGAATGATCGCCGTCGATGACCTGATCGCCCGCGTCCGCGCCTACAACCCCAAATCCAACGATGCCAAGCTGCGCGAGGCCTATGCCTTTGGCCTTGCCGCGCATGACGGACAGTTCCGCCACTCGGGTGAACCCTATTTCTCCCATCCGGTCGAAGTCGCGGCCATCCTCGCCAATCAGCGGCTTGATGACGCCACCATCATCACCGCACTTCTGCACGACACGATTGAAGACACCGGTGCCTCCTATTCAGAGATCGAACGCCTGTTTGGCCGCGAGATCGCCGATCTGGTTGACGGCGTGACCAAGCTGACCAACCTGCAGCTCTCTTCGACCGAAACCAAACAGGCCGAGAACTTCCGCAAGCTGTTCATTGCCATGTCGCGTGACATGCGGGTGATCCTGGTCAAGCTGGCCGACCGCCTGCACAACATGCGCACGATCAAAGCGATGCGCCCGGACAAGCAGGAACAGAAAAGCCGCGAAACCATGGACATCTATGCGCCACTCGCCGGTCGCATGGGGATGCAATGGATGCGGGATGAGCTTGAAGACCTGGCCTTCAAAGTGCTGAACCCCGAAGGGCGCAACTCGATCATGCGCCGCTTCGTGACCTTGCAAAAGGAAACCGGCGACGTGGTTGAACACATCACCGGCGACATGAAATCCGTTCTGACCAAGGCCGAACTTGATGCCGTTGTCCTGGGCCGCGCCAAGAAACCGTTTTCGATCTGGCGTAAGATGCAGGAAAAGGAACTCTCCTTCTCGCGCCTGTCAGACATCTATGGCTTCCGCGTTCTGACCCAGAGCGAGGAAGACTGTTACCAGGCACTGGGTGTGATCCATCGTAGATGGCGCGCCGTGCCGGGCCGGTTCAAGGATTATATCTCGCAGCCCAAATCCAACGGTTACCGCTCGATCCACACCACCGTTTCGGGGCGCAACGGCCGCCGGGTCGAGGTCCAGATCAGAACCCACCAGATGCACGACGTGGCCGAATCAGGGGTTGCCGCCCACTGGTCCTATCGCGACGGTGTACGCTCGGAAAACCCCTTTGCGGTTGACCCGGCCAAATGGGTCGCGGGCCTCACAGAACGGTTCCAGGATGACGAGGATCACGAGGATTTCCTCGAGGCCGTTAAACTGGAAATGTACGCCGACCAGGTGTTCTGCTTCACCCCCAAGGGCGAAGTGGTGAAATTACCGCGCGGCGCCACGCCGATCGACTTTGCCTATGCCATCCACACCCGCATCGGTGATGCCTGCGTCGGCGCCAAGATCGACGGTATGCGGGTGCCGCTCTGGACCCGGATCAAGAATGGACAGTCGGTCGACATCATAACCGCCGAAGGCCAGACACCGCAGGCCACCTGGCTTGACATTGCAACCACCGGCAAGGCCAAAACCGCCATTCGCCGCGCACTGCGCGAGGTCGACCGCGACCGGTTCATCAAGCTGGGTCGCGAATTGTCACGCGCCGGGTTCGAACATGTCGGCAAGAAATCCACCGACAAGGCGCTCGACACTGCAGCCAAGATGCTGCGCCTCAAGGACCGCAACGAGCTTCTGGCCCGTCTGGGCAGCGCCGAACTGACCACCCAGCGCGTAATCGAAACCCTCTACCCCGACCTGTCTGGCGAGGAGATGGTCGAGGTCAGCTCGGAACGCGCCGTCATCGGCCTTTCCGCCGATCAATCCATGCACCGCGCGCCGTGTTGCCAGCCGCTCCCGGGCGAGCGTATCGTCGGCATCACCTATCGCGGTCGCGGCGTGGTGGTGCATGCCATCGACTGCACCAATCTCGACAACTACGAAGATCAGCCGGAACGCTGGCTCGACCTGCACTGGCAGCCTGGCACCCACGCGCCGATCTATACCGTGTCACTTGATCTCACCATCGGCAACGATGCCGGCGTTCTGGGCCGCGTCTGCACCCTTGTGGGCGAGCAGAAGGCCAATATCTCGGACCTGAAATTCCTCGACCAGAAACCCGACTTTTATCGATTGCTGCTAGACGTCGAACTACGTGACGCCAAACATTTGCACCAACTCGTTTCTGTACTTGAAGCCGAAAGCGATGTGGCCGATATCAATCGTCATCGCGACCCGGCTCGTGCTGGCCAGAACAACGGCCAGAACGGGTCAAACGCGGATAGGTAAATCAGGAATGTCGGCGCCTATGGGCGCCAAACTGGGGGGAAGACCATTGGTCTTCAAAAGACGCGACAAACGGCCGATCTGGAAGAGCTTGATCGAGTTCTTCTACCCCCGCGGCGGGTGGTTGCGCGCCGCGCGCTACGTCCGCCACCGCCTGCACCGCCTGCCCGATCCACCGCACAAGATCAGCCGTGGCATCTGGGCCGGAGTCTTTACCGCCTTCACACCTTTCTACGGCTTGCATTTCGTCGTTGCCGCCATCGTCGCATTCGTCATGCAGGGCAATCTCCTGGCCGCGCTCCTGGCGACATTCTTCGGCAATCCGCTCACCTATGTGCCCATCGCCGTGGTGTCTCTCAAAACCGGCCACTGGCTTTTGGGGACCGAGTTCGATCCCGATCATGCCGGGCGGTCACTGGGCGGAAAGTTTGCCGACGCCGGGCACGATCTCTGGCACAATATCCAGGCCAAGTTCACCGGTGCCGATCCGGACTGGTCGAACCTGCGCGTGTTCTTTGACGAAGTCTTCTATCCCTACATGATCGGCGGCATCATCCCCGGCATCGTGGCCGCCTCTGTCTGCTACTACCTCGCCGTTCCGGTAATCCGCGTTTATCAGAACCGCCGCAAGGGGCGCCTTAAATCCAAGCTCGAAGCCATCAAACAGAAGCGTGCCGCAGCCAAGGGCGAACACCCGGACGGCTGACAGGTTTCTGGATCACGAGATGATCTCGAACTTCTCCACATCGACCAATCCCCGGTCGGTGATTTTCAACGCCGGGATCACCGGCAGCGCCAAAAACGCCAGTTGCAAGAACGGCTCTTCCAGCGTCACGCCCAAGGACTTCGCCGCATCACGCAGCATAACCAACTCATCGCGCACCACTTCAAACGGCTCAAGGCTCATCAGCCCGGCCACAGGCAGCGCCAACTCGGCCAGAACCTCACCATCGCGCACCACCACAAAACCGCCCTCGATCTCCTGCAACCGGTTCGAGGCCATCGCCATGTCATCGTAATCCACCCCTACAACCGCGATATTGTGATGATCGTGGCAGACGGTCGAACCTATCGCCCCGGCCTGAAGCCCGAAGCCTTTCACGAACCCCGTGGCCATGTTGCCGTTCTTGCCATGGCGCTCCTGCACCGCGATCTTTACAAGGTCACGCGCCACATCCGGACTCTTGTCGCCATCTTCGATGGTAATGTCTTCGTGCAGATGCTCGGTGATGATCTTACCCTCGATGATCCCGATCACATCGGTCTCTTCGCGGTTGCCCCCGGTGCGAAAATCCTGCGGTCCGACACGCCGCGCCTTCACCGAGGCGCGGCCGACAGGCGCGACGAGGGTCCGTTCCGCAAATGCCGCCTCATTCAGAACGACTCCGCCCGCCATCACCATCTGCGCATGACAGCCTTCCAGACTGTCCACCGCGACAATATCCGCCCGTTTCCCCGGTGCGATCTGCCCGCGATCCTTTAACCCGAACGCTTCGGCACCCGACAGGCTCGCCGCTCGATAGGCCGCGCGCGGACTGACGCCCAACCCGATCAGCGTCCGGATCATGTAATCCAGATGCCCATGCTCGGCGATATCCAACGGGTTCCTATCATCAGTGCACAGGCACATGTAGGCGCTGGTGAACTCATCCAGCAAAGGCGCGAGCGCATGAAGATCCTTGGAAACCGACCCTTCCCGGATCAATACCCGCATGCCCCGTTGAAGCTTTTCGCGGGCCTCTTCCGCAGTTGTCGCCTCATGCTCGGTTCTGATCCCCGCCGCAACATAGGCATTCAGATCAAGCCCCGACAATTGCGGGGCATGCCCGTCTATATGCCGACCCTCGAACGCCCTGAGCTTTGCCATCGCCCCGGGATCACGAAAGATCACGCCGGGGAAATTCATGAATTCGGCCAGCCCGATCACCCGCGGATGGTCCTTCAGCAGCGCCAATTCCTCAGCCCCGATTTCGGCCCCCGAGGTCTCCATATCCGTCGATGGCACGCAGGAGCTCAGCTGCACCTTGATGTCCATCAACGTATGGGCCGTGGCCTCGAGAAAATACTTGATCCCCGGCACACCGATCACATTGGCAATCTCATGCGGGTCGCAAATCGCCGTCGTGACCCCACACCGGCCGACACATCGGTCGAATTCGTAGGGCGTGATCAGCGAGCTTTCCACATGCATATGCGTGTCGATGAACCCCGGCACCAGCGTCAGGCCGGAAACGTCGACGACCGTGCGCCCTTCGTATTCCGCGCCGAGACCCGCGATTTTCCCGCCAAAAACCGCGACATCCCCGTCAATAAAGTCGCCCGTGACAACGTCAAACACCCGCCCCCCGCGCAACACGACATCGGCGGGTTCCTCGCTCCGCGCAACGGCAATCAGCCTTTCCAAATCTTTCATTTCATCGGTTCTCCGGCCACATAGGTCTGCACCACGGCCCGATCATCGCCCAATATCATCAGCAGGAACAGTTCTTCTGCCAATGTTTCCACCGTCTCGGCCCGCAATCGCATCTCCGCCGTCGCCCTCGCATCCAGCACGACGATATCCGCATCCGACCCTTCATCCAGCGTGCCGATCCGGTCCTCCAGACCAAGTGCCACCGCATTGCCACGCGTGATCCAGTGAAACGCCTCATAGGGATGTTTCTGTTGGCGCTGCAATTGCAGCACCTTATAGCCCTCGTTCATGCTCTGAAGCATCGAATAGCTGGTTCCACCACCCACATCCGTTGCAATCGCCCCTTTGATGCCCCGCTTCCGCAGCCCGGCATCATCATACAAACCACTGCCCAGGAAAAGGTTCGAGGTCGGACAGAACACCGGCTTCGCCCCGGTGTCCGCTACCAAACCGATCTCGCGATCCGTCATGTGAATGCAATGCCCCAACAGCGCGTTTTCCCGCAGCAACCCATATTGCTCGTACACCCCCATGTAATCCGGCGCGTCCGGAAACAGCTCCGCCGCCAGCGCGATCTCGTTTTGGTTCTCGTCGACATGGGTCTGGACGAAACACTCGGGGTGCTCTGCTGCCAAAGCCTGCGTTGCCTCAAGTTGCTCGGCGGTCGAGGTAATCGCAAAGCGCGGCGTGATCGCATAATGCGCCCGCCCACGTCCGTGCCATTTCTCGATCAGCGCCTTGCTCTCGTCATAGCCCCTCTGCGGCGTATCGCACAGCCCCTGAGGGGCACCGCGATCCATCATCACCTTACCGCCGATCATGCACATATTTCGCTGCTCGGCCTCTCCGAAATAGGCTTCCACGCTTTCCGGATGCACCGTGCAATAGGACGCCGCCGTCGTCGTGCCATGGGCGGCGAGAAGATCGAAATACGCCCCCGCCATCCGCGCGGCATAACTAGGGTCGGCATATTTCATTTCCGCCGGGAAGGTATAATTCTCAAGCCAATCAAGCAGTTGTTCGCCCCAGCTTGCCACCACCTGCACCTGCGGAAAATGGATATGCGCATCGATGAACCCCGCCATCAGAAGATGTGGTCGGTGGTCCACTTCCTCTTCGGCCAACCCTTTCAGGTCGCAATACTCCCCGCGTCGTTCGATCACCCCGTCACGGAGCAAAAGCGCCCCGTCCTCGATATAGGTAAACGCGCTTTCATCCCCAGCCTGCGGTTCAGCATGAAAGCTCAACACCCGACCGCGCAACAGTTTTGCTGTCATGTCACCGCCTCCATACGGTCACGTACTGTGGTCGCATCCGCAAAGGCCTGCATCAGTTCCGCAACGACAAAAGCGGCGATTACCTCTGGCCGCTTGTCGCCCAGCCCGGCCTTCCCCATCGGGCAGGTCAGCACCCCCGCGTTCACCTCCGGATCGTGTTCACGCAACCACCGCTCGAATCGGGCGCGTTTCGTCGCCGAACCAATCATACCGACATAGGTCGCATCGCCGCGCTTCAACGCCTCTGCCGCCAGCAGAAAGTCCAATGCATGATCGTGCGTGGCGATCACTACACCAGCACCATACGCATTCGTATGGATTTCGTTCTCCGGCAACGCCGTCAGGCACTTGTCTGCGCAGTCCGCCATCGCCAGTTCTTCGGATCGACTATCCACCAACCGCGCCCGCACAGGGAGTGGCGCCAATGCCCGTATCAGCGCCCGCCCGACATGCCCGGCCCCGAAAACCAGCACCTGCGGCATTTCCTCGGCCGTCCGTGTAATCTGCTCAAGAGTCTCCGCCCGGCTCTTCGCACCCATTCTTTCCAACATCAGGACAACGCGCCCACCACAGCATTGACCAATCTCCGGTCCCAGCGGCACATCCATCTCCGCCCACAGCTCGCCTGTTTTCAACATCGCTCGCGCCTGATCCAATGCCATGTATTCCAGCTGCCCACCACCAATCGTCCCGGCCATACTGGATATCGAGACAAACATCTCCGCCCCAACCTCACGCGGCGAAGAGCCCTCGGTCCGGGCAATCATGACCCGGACAACCTCCTGATATGAAGAGAGAAACTCGAAAACACTCATTGCGATGCCCGCATCCGCTCCACCGCCATTAACACTCTCTCGGGTGTCGCGGGCGCATCAAGACGCGGACATTCCCGGTAATCCGCAATGCTTGCGACTGCCATCGACAGCGCCTCCAGCACCGACATCGCTAACATGAAAGGCGGTTCCCCCACGGCCTTGGAGCGTTTGATCGTGCGTTCGGGGTTCACCGACCATTCCGCCAATTCGACATTGAACTCTCTTGGCCGGTCGGATGCCAATGGTATTTTGTAAGTTGACGGCGCATGCGTTTGCAGCCGTCCGGAGCTGTCCCACCACAATTCTTCTGTGGTCAGCCAGCCCATTCCCTGGACAAACGCACCTTCCACCTGCCCCTTGTCCAACGCAGGGTTAAGCGATTTGCCCACGTCATGCAGGATATCGACCCGCTCGACCCGGTATTCCCCGGTCAGCGTATCGACCGCTACCTCCGACACCGACGCGCCATAGGCGTAGTAGAAAAACGGCCGTCCCTGGCCGGTTGCCCGATCCCAGTGAATATCCGGCGTCTTGTAGAACCCCGCCGCCGACAATTGCACCCGCGCCATATAGGCGGACTTGATGAAATCCGCCCAGGGGATTTCGTCTTCCCCAAGCCGAACGGCCCCCGGCAGGAACGTCACCTGATCTGCCTCAACCCCCTTGCTTTCGCACGCAAATTCCACCAATCGCGCCTTGATCTGCTCGCAGGCATTCAATGCCGCCATCCCGTTCAGATCCGATCCTGAAGATGCCGCAGTTGCCGAAGTATTTGGCACCTTCTCTGTCGTCGTTTTGGTTACCTTGACCATATCCACGTCCACCGCAAAGGCATCCGCAACCACCTGTGCGACCTTGGTGTTCAATCCCTGGCCCATCTCGGTGCCGCCGTGATTCAACATGATCGACCCGTCATTATAAACGTGCACCAATGCACCGGCCTGATTGAACCATGTCGCGGTAAAGGAAATCCCAAATTTCACCGGGGTCAGCGAAATTCCCTTGCGAATGATCCCGCCCGCGGCATTGTGCTCAAGGATCGCGTTCCGACGTGCCTGGTAGTCGCTGCTCGTTTCCAGCTCACCTACTATACGGTCAAGTATGTTATCAGTAACCTGCTGGTGATAAGGTGTCACGTCGCGCCCCTCGGCGTAGAAATTCACCTTGCGGATCTCCAGCGGATCACGACCCAGCGCATAGGCGATTTCCTCGATGAGCCGCTCGCCCATTACCATGCCCTGCGGCCCACCGAAGCCGCGAAACGCCGTGTTGGACACGGTGTGTGTCTTCAGGGGGCGCGATTGCAGACGCACCTCCGGAAAAAAATAGGCATTGTCGGCATGAAAAAGTGCCCGGTCTGTCACAGGCCCGGACAGATCCGCGGAAAAACCACAGCGCGCGGCCAGTTCCGCGTCCACCGCTTCTATCCGGCCGTCGTCGTCAAACCCAACCGTATAACGGCATTGAAAATCATGCCTTTTCCCGGTCGACGCCATGTCCTGATCCCGATCAGGCCGAATCTTCACCGGCCTGTTCCAGCGTTTCGCGGCAATCGCCGCGACACAGGCAAACAGGTTCATCTGGCTTTCCTTGCCGCCAAACCCGCCGCCCATCCGGCGTACGTTCACCACCACCGAATGGCTGGCCACGCCCAGCGCATGAGCCACCATATGCTGCGCCTCGCTGGGATGCTGGGTCGAACAATGCACGACCACGTCCTCATCCTCGCCCGGAATTGCAAACGCGATATGACCCTCGAGATAAAGATGCTCCTGCCCGCCAATTTCCATACGCGCTCGTATGGTATTGCTGGCCCGTGACATCCCGGCATCCACATCCCCGCGCTTCAGGGTCAGGGGATCGGTCACGTTTGGCATTCCCTGGTCCAGAGCTTCCCCCACGCTCACCACAGGTTCGAGCGGCTCGATTTCGACCCGCGCCAATGTCGCTGCCCATCGTGCAGCCTCGCGACTTTTGCCAATCACCGCAAACAGTGCCTGACCATGAAACTCGATCAGTTCTTCCGGGAAAATCGGTTCATCGCCGGCGCCAACGGCGCTGATCTGGTTCGCACCGGGAACATCCGCAGCGGTCAGAACGCCGACAACCCCCTCTGCCGCTAACACCGGCGCAAGGTCCATCGACACGATCCGTCCATGCGCCACGTCCGACACACCCAGATAGGCATGCAACGTGCCCGCTGGTTCGGGAATGTCGTCGCAATATTCCGCCCGCCCTGTCACGTGTTTTTCGGCACTTTCATGTGCCAGCGACTGATGCACCCCACCCCGGATCATGCCCAAACCCTCGCCTGTTCACCGGCACCAAGTTCAGCCCAAAACCGGCGGAACAGGTTCTGCGCTACCAGCATGCGGTAATCGGCCGAAGCTCGCCAATCGCTCAACGGTTCAAAGTCCCGAACCACGGCTTTCGCCGCTGCCTCAAAAGCCGCCTGACTGAACTCTGCGCCGATAAGCGCGGCCTCGGCCTGTTCCGCGCGTTTCGGCACCCCGGCCATGCCACCAAACGCCACCCGGGCATTCGCAATGTGGCCATTCGCAACCGTCACGGCGAGTCCGGCAGCAACCGACGAAATATCTTCGTCACGCCGTTTCGAGACTTTCCACGCCGCATGCAGCACATCCGGCTCCGGTTTCGGCACCACGATTGCCTCAACAAATTCCCCGGCCTGACGATCCTGCTTGCCATAATCAATGAAGAAATCCTCCAGCGGCATCTCACGCTGTTCTTTTCCACGCCGCAATGCAACCCGTGCGCCCAAGGCAATCAGCACCGGCGGCATGTCCCCGATGGGTGAGCCATTGGCGATATTCCCGCCGATGGTCCCCATGTTGCGCACCTGCCAGCCGGCAATTCGGGCCAGATACTCGGATAAATGCGGGAAATGCCGCTCCAGAACCGGTATGGCATCGGAATAGCTCACTCCGGCCCCGACCCGGATTGCATCACCGCCATCGTCAATCCCCTGCAATCCGTCGAGATGGCCAATGAACAGCGCCGGGCCGATGTCGCGCAGGAACTTGGTCACCCAAAGCCCTACATCCGTGGCACCGGCCACCACGATGGCCTCCGGTTGTTCGGCATAAAGTGCCGCGAAGTCACCGACATCGCCAGGCAATACCGCATCACCCAATTCCACCCGGGCCCGGTCGCGCATTGCCTCCAACGCCGCGAGCACCCCGGCACGCTCCTGCACCAGCGGGTCCGCCTCTGGCAACCCGTGTTCCGCCGCAGCCATCGCCGCACGGACGATCGGTTCATACCCGGTGCAGCGACAAAGGTTGCCTTGCAACGCCTGTTCTACTTTGGCTTCCGAAGGCTGTGGCTCCTCCATCCACAGCGCATAAAGGGCCATGACAATCCCCGGCGTACAAAACCCGCATTGGCTACCGTGATGCTCAACAAGCGCCGCCTGCACTGCGTTCAACCCCCCGTCGGGGCCGCGCAGATGCTCCACCGTCACCACGTGACAGCCATCCACAGTCGCCAGGAACCGAATACAGGCATTCACCGGCTCATATCGCAGCACGCCGTCGCGTAACCGCCCCACCAGTACGGTACAGGCGCCGCAATCGCCTTCGGCACAGCCCTCCTTGGTCCCGGTCAGCCGCTTTTTCAGCCGCAGGAAATCCAACAGCGTGTCACAGGCCCGAACCTTGTCCAGCCGCTGTTCCTCGCCATTCAAAAGAAATCGGATGTGGTTGCGCGTTTCCATTCCACCCTCGCTAGGTTCCATCGAACTCCATTCACTCGACGCTGGCAAGCGTGACCGCCCCGGCAGCCCGATACCACTGCGCGATTACCGCGCGCTCTTCCGGCTCCATCCAGCTCACATTGGCCGGCGGCATCGCCCGGCTCACGCCCGCCTGCAGATAAATCTCTTGCGCGCGCTCTGCGACCTGCGCCTCGGTCTCCAAAATCACGCCCTTGGGCGCGTGATAAACCCCGTCATATCCGGTCTCGGCGGCGTGGCACATCGAACAGCGCCCCAACACAATGTCATAGACATCTTCGAAGCCTTCAGCCTGTGCAAACCGCTGGGCGCTCGCGCTCATCGCTGCCTCTTCCTCACCCTCTTCGCCGGTGCCCAAAGACGACAGCCAAACAATGCCCAGGAACAACGCCGCCGTCACCGCCCAGGTCCACCATTTCATGCCTTTGCGCCCATGCATCGAGTTGAAGAAATGCCGGATCGTCACCCCCATCAGAAACACCAGCGCCGCAATCACCCAGTTATATTGGGTCGCAAAGGCCAGCGGGTAATGGTTCGAAAGCATCAGAAATATCACCGGCAATGTCAGGTAATTGTTATGGGTCGAGCGCAGCTTGGCGATCTTGCCGTACTTCGCATCCGGCACCCGACCCGCCTTCAAGTCAGCAACCACGATCCGCTGATTGGGCATGATGATAAAGAACACGTTCGCCGTCATGATCGTCGCGGTGAACGCGCCAAGATGCAGCATCATCGCCCGCCCGGTGAAGATCTGGTTGTAACCCCAGCCCATCACCACCAGCAGCACGAACAGCAACAGCATCAGAACCGTCGGCTTGTCCCCCAGCGGGCTCTTGCACAGGACATCGTAAACCAGCCAGCCGATGGTCAGCGATGCCGCCGAGATCAGCACCCCCTGCCACAGCACAAGCTCCGCCTTGTGCTGATCAATCAAATAAAGCTCGCCACCAACCCAATAGACAACCGCCAACAGCGCAGCCCCCGACAGCCAGGTCGAATAGCTCTCCCATTTGAACCATGTCAGGTGCTCGGGCATGGCTTCGGGTGCGACCAGGTATTTGCGCACGTGGTAGAACCCACCGCCATGCACCTGCCATTCCTCGCCATCGGCGCCGCGCAAATCCCCCTCGCGCCGCAACCCCAAGTCCAGCGCGATGAAATAAAACGACGACCCGATCCAGGCAATGGCCGTGATCACATGCACCCAGCGGATGGCGAACCCCACCCAATCCCACAGGATTGCCGCCTCAAACATGTCCCAAACTCCTTTTTCAACCGCACCAGCGTACGGAAAGTCGATTTTTCCTTGAACCACCGGAAAAAGCCCAGCACTTTCAAATAAACCAGAATAATGACAGGCCTGCATGTCCTATCTCGAGAATATCCGAACCTTCGTACGTGTCTATGAGTTGGGCTCGATGTCTGCTGCCGCGCGCGACTTGCGGATATCCCCCGCCGTCGCCTCGTCGCGGATCTCCCAGCTCGAGGATCATCTCAATGCGCGGCTCTTTCAACGCACCACGCGGCAACTCAACGCGACCGAACAGGGCCGCATCTTCTATGCTGGCGCCAGCCACATCCTCGATGCCGTGGCCGAGGCCGAGGCCGCCGTGGGCCAGGTTACTCGCGATCCCCGCGGCACGATCTATGCCGCCGCGCCTTTGGGCCTTGGCCGCCGCCTGATCGCCCCCGCCGTGCCCGATTTCAAATCCGACTACCCGCTGATCAATGTCCGCCTGCGCCTTTCCGACCGCAAGCTCGACATCACTGCCGAGGGGCTGGATGTGGTCTTTTTCCTCGGCACCCCAGAGGACAGCTCGCTACGCATCCGCAAGATCGCCGATTGCGCGCGCTTGCTCTGCGCCGCGCCCGCCTACCTCTCACGTGCAGGCACACCTCAGACGCCACAGGACCTCATTGCCGATCACGACTGCCTTAACCTGCGCTACCCCGGCGCCCCCGAGTTCCAATGGCCGCTGCAAACGCCCGAGGGCGTCAAACGCTTCGCCGTCAGCGGCCCGTTTGAGTCCGACGACGGCGACGTGCTGACCAACTGGGCGCTCTCGGGTCAGGGCATCATCCTCAAGCCCATTTTCGAAGTGGCCGATCACCTGGCCTCGGGCGCCCTTGTCCCGATTCTGACCGATACGCCCCCCATCCCGGTCCAGCTTGCCGCGCTCTACACCCATCGGCGCAAGCAGGACGCCAAGGTCCGCCTGTTTCTTGACTTTATGGCGAAGCGTATCGTCACGGCTCTCAACACGCCCCCATCCGGGGACACCGGATAGGGTTTCGACGGGTTATTTCGTGCAAAACACGTTTCCCGATGCCGCCTTCCCCGAGTGTGTCGGGGATTATTCTGCCAAAACCTTTGCCGGCGGCCATGTTTGCGACGCGGTGCTGGGTAACCGGGTGTTGCGTCATCGCGCAGATGGGCCTGAAGACTGTTTCTAGGACCACGCCCGACGCCAAACCGCCACTCGCCTTGATTCTGCAACTCGCAGCATACCGACCAGCCTGAACCCAGTACCTACCGCCATATCCGCGAGCATCGCATCACCGAATGGCCAGTGGGGTTCCTGACGCCTCCCAAACGATCCGCCCACCGCCACGGTCGAAGACACGCCCATTGTTGAGAAACTAACTGCCGCGATAGGTCGAATAGCCGAACGGCGATAACAACAGCGGCACGTGGTAGTGGCTGGCCTCGCTCATCCCGAACCGGATCGGCACCTCATCGAGGAACAGCGGCTCATCCCCCGCCTGCCCTGTCGCCCGCAGATAGTCCCCGGCCCGGAACACCAGCTCATACTGCCCCACGGCAAATTCGCCGTCCGGCAGGATTTGCTCGTCGGTGCGCCCATCGTCGTTGGTCACCAGCGCCCGCAGCAGCACCCGCTCGCCGGCATCCAACCGATAAAGCGCAATCTCCAACCCCTCCGCCGGGCAGCCCCTTGCGGTGTCCAGAACATGCGTTGTCAGAAACCCTGCCATCTCAAACCCTCCATCTTGGCGGCGATCATGCCCGCATTACGCGCCACACCCAAGCCCCGCCGCACAAAATCACTTTCAACAAATCCAAGAAGGCCAAAAGCCCCTCTTTCTTGGCCCAAATACTCATTCCCCGGCCACCTTGTGCGATCCACCCTAGGTTCAGCCACAAGCCGCCTCGGAGGAGCGGGGAGGGCGCGCGTGAGCGACGCCGAGGCGGCAGCTCTCATGCCATCAACCGCGCCACGTCCAGCATCCGGTTGGAAAACCCCCATTCATTATCATACCAGCCGAACACGCGCAGTAGCCCGCCCACCGACACGGATGTCTCCCGCCCACTCATCACGATCGACTCGGGCCGCATGCGCAGATCAGTCGAGACCAGCGGCATGGTGATCCAGCCAAAGACGCCACTCTCCGCTGCCGCCTGCTGAAGCACAGTATTAACCGCCGCCACGCTCACCGGTGCCCGCGTCTGCACCGTCAGGTCGATGGCCGAAACACTGGCCGTCGGCACCCGCACCGCCCGCGCTTCGATCCGCCCCGCCATGCCCGGAAGCACTTCGCCAATCAGATGCGCCGCGCTGGTGGTTGTCGGAACCATCGACAGCGCCGCCGCCCGGCTGCGCACAAGGTTGTCGCGCGGTTTGTCAATCGTCGGCTGGCTCCCGGTATAGCAATGCACCGTGGTCATGTGGCCACTCTCCACCCCCCAATGGGCATCCAAAAGCCCCGCCAACGGCGCCAGAGCATTGGTGGTGCAACTCGCATTCGACACCACCCGATGATCCCCCAGGTCGCCTTCGTTCGCGCCCAGCACCACGGTCAGATCGGCCACCTCCGACGGCCCGGAAATCAGTACCTTCCTCGCACCCGCTTCCAGCCCCCGTTCCACATCCGCCCGGTTCCCCGCCGCACCTGTGCATTCCAACAGCACATCGACGCCAGCCAATTCGACCTCGCGAATATCGTCCGCGCGGAAAAACGGAATCCGCACCCCGTCCACGATCAGCACCGCATCCTCATGGGACACTTTCCCCGGATAGGGCCCGAACACGCTGTCATAGGCAAAAAGATAGGCACAGCTCTCGAGCGCCGCGATATCGTTGATCGCCACCAGTTCAAATCCCTCGCTCCCACGCGTGCCCATCAGCATGCGCAGAATCGAGCGGCCAATCCGGCCAAACCCGTTGATGGCAATCCGTATCGGTTGATCCGCCATGATCACACCCTCTTAGGTCACACAACCTGACCTTTAGACAGGCGCATTCCTCCCGACCAGTGCCAATTCGCCCCGCCCCCATCAGTCCAGCGTAGGGTGTGTGGTTCCGGCCATCAGGCCGGGTTCACCTACCTTCCCCAAGAACCCGTGCCACCACATCCGGCAAATCGCTCATCAGATCACAGATCGCTGCCGCCCCGGACCATTCCTCAGGCCGCCCATAGCCCCAACGCACGGCAACAGCCGTCATTCCCACGGACCGCGCCGCATCCATGTCGTGATGCCGGTCGCCCACCATGACTGATTGTCCTGCCTCGGCCCCGGTCACCTCCAACGCATGGGCCAGCAACTCGCTCTTGTCATTGCGCGTCCCATCCAGTTCGGGTCCGAACTCGTGCGTCATAAACCGCGAAAGCCCGAAATGCTCGGTGATCCGCGTCGCATAGGCATGCGGCTTGGCTGTCGCCAAATACAACAAGTGCCCCGCGTCCCGTAGCGCAGCCAACGCCGCTTCGACCCCGGCATAGAGTTCATTCTCAAAAAGCCCCACATCCGTATAGCGCGCCCGGTAGTGCCGCAGCGCCACCTGCACGTCCTCAACCCCCAGCCGGGCAAAGCTGTCCACCAGCGCCGGACCGATCACCCAATCCAACTCGCCCGGATCAGGCGCCTCGATCCCCAGCACTTCCAACGCATGCAGAAAGGACCGGATGATCCCCGGCCGGGAATCGGTCAGCGTTCCGTCAAGATCCAGAAAGACATGTGCCATCCGGTATCAACCGTCGAAAAACGGCGTCATCTGCGCCACGATCACCGCGTTTTCCTTGAGCGCCCGATCCATCAGCGCCCGCTCATCGTCGGAGATGTCATGCCCCTCGTCCAGCCGCTCGTCCAGCGTGCCATATCCGGTCACATCCAGTGGCGCCGTGTCCGCCTGTTTCAGAATCGCCACCGTCTCGCGCACCGCCTCGGCCTCGTCCACGCCGCTGGCATAGACCATCAGCGCCGCGCCGGTTGCCCCCGTGGGCAGCCCGTCACCCTCCTTGCGCCCGATCTGTACCAACAACGTATAGACCTGCTGTTTCGAGACCTTCCCCGATTTTGCCATCGCGATGCCCTTCCATCTGAAACCTGGTTCCCCATGCCGCAACATGCCGCAAAGGTCCAGACTAGGCATCCCGCACCCGCCTGTGTAAACCTCTCTGCACGGCAGATGGGGATACATGCCATGAAAACACGCACTGCACTTGTCTTGCAGGGGGTTGTCACCCTGTTTTTGGCACTGGTCCTACCAGCCGCCAGCACGGCACAAAGCCTGACCTTCGCAACCGTCGACCGGCCACCCTTTTCAACCCAAACACCAAAGGGGTTCCGAGGTTTCTCCGTTGAACTGATGCAGGACATTGCCGCCGAGATGGGCCGCGAGATTCAGTTCCAGCGGGTCACGCAATTTTCCGACATGTTCGATGCCATCGCACAGGGCAAGGTCGACGGCGCCATCGCCAATATCTCGATCACCGCGGCGCGCGAAACCGCAATGGATTTCTCGCACCCGATCTTCGAAAGCGGCGTCCAAATCATGGTGCCGCTGGACGGCGGCAACGGCAGCAGCCTGCTGCGCGCGCTGTTCGCCCGTGACCTGATCTTGGCGCTTCTGGCCGCCGGCGCGCTGCTGTTCGGTGGCGGCATGCTGATGTGGCTGTTCGAGCGCAACCGCCAACCCTATTTTGATCGCCCCGCTGGTGACGCGCTGTTCCCGTCCTTCTGGTGGGCGCTGAACCTCGTGGTCAATGGCGGCTTCGAGGAACGGGCGCCCCAGTCCCGTCCGGGCCGCGTGTTCGCGGTTCTGCTGGTGATATCATCCCTCTTCATCGTGTCGATCTTCGTCGCCCGGATCACCGCAGCCATGACGATCGAGGCGATCTCGGGGAACATCGACAACCTTTCCGACCTCGACGGCCGCAAGGTGGCCTCGACCACCGGCTCCACCGCGTCGGCCTTTCTCGACAGCCGCGGCATCGGGCATCAGCAATTTGGCAATCTGCAGGACATGCTGCGCACCTTCGAAGAGGGCAAGCTGGATGCCGTGGTCTTCGACGGCCCGATCCTGGCCTGGTATGTGCGCAACGACGGTGCCGCCTTCGGACGGCTGGTGCCGCGCAATTTCAAACCCGAGAATTATGGCATCGCTCTACCCTCGGACAGCCCGCTGACCGAGGAAATCAACCGTGCACTGCTGAACCTGCGGGAAACAGGCCGCTACGACGCGCTGCGCATCCGTTACTTCGGCGCTTCGAACTGATTCAGCGGCGCGGGATTACGGACAGCGCACCAGCATATCGGTAAACCCATCCTCGATGATCGCGATGCCGTCCTGTGTCGTCATCAACATCATCCGCCGGGAATAGGTCTCGCCTTCCCCGCTGCATTCGGCATCATAAAGCGTTGCCGCCATGCCGCGTATGCTGATCGGGTTGGTCAGGGCGCAATTGCTTTCAACCCCGACAAGCCTGCCATCGCGTACCGCCAGCGCACCGCCATCCATCCCAACCGTGCGACAATCCCAGCTTTCGGCGCCGGGATAATCTGGGCGATAGATCCCGTCATAAGGCCCCGCCGCGGCAGCTGTCCCTGCCAGCAGGCACAGTGTAAAAACCACACCCCGCCGCATCAATCGCGCAGCAGCTCGTTGATCGAGGTTTTCGAGCGGGTTTGTGCATCCACCCGCTTCACGATCACGGCGCAGTAAAGGTTCACACCGTTCTTGCTCGGCATCGACCCTGCGACGACGACCGAACCGCTGGGTACTTCGCCATACATGACCTCACCGGTATCGCGATCGACGATCTTGGTCGATTGGCCGATGAACACGCCCATGCCCAGAACAGAGCCCTCACGCACGATACAGCCTTCCACGACTTCCGAACGTGCGCCGATGAAACAGTTGTCCTCGATGATTGTCGGCCCGGCCTGCATCGGCTCCAGCACGCCGCCTATGCCCACGCCGCCGCTGAGGTGCACGTTCTTGCCGATCTGGGCACAGCTGCCCACCGTGGCCCAGGTGTCCACCATGGTGCCCTCGTCGACATAAGCACCCAAGTTGACGAAAGACGGCATCAATACCACGCCCGGCGCGATGAAAGCGCTCTTGCGGACGACACAGTTCGGCACCGCGCGGAACCCCGCCGCCTGCCACTGGTTATCACCCCAGCCCTTGAACTTGCTATCGACCTTGTCCCACCAGCCACCGGCCTGCGGCCCGCCGTCCTGCCGTTCCATGTCCTTCAGACGGAAGCCAAGCAGCACGGCTTTCTTGGCCCACTGGTTCACATGCCAGTTGCCGTCCTCCTGACGCTCGGCCACCCGCAGGCTGCCGCTATCGAGCGCGTTCAGAGTGTCTTCGATCGCCTCACGGGTTTCCCCTGTGGTGGCGGACGTAATGGCATCGCGGTTGTCCCACGCGGCCTCGATGGCGGTTTCAAGTGCTGCATTCGACATTTCGGGCGTCTCCCATTAATCCCTCGGTTCGCGCCGCTATAGCGGCAAGCCCCGCCGTGATCAATGCGGCCCGCTGTCATTTGCCCCGCCCTACACCTCACCCCGGCCAAACGGATCGCCGCCCCGGCGCTCTTTCTTTGCCCAAATACTCAAACCCGCGCTCACAAACACCACCCGGCTTTCAATTCGAACACCCCCATTGCCGCCCGAAGGCGCCGGGGTAGGGTGGGTGGGAGGCGCCTGAGGGCGGCAATCACCCCAAGGGATCGGGCGCTACATTGGCCCCGCAGACCAACACCGCCACCCGCTCACCCGGTGCCGGCACGTAAGCCCTGCTCATCAACGCCGCCAGCGCCGTCGCACCCGCTGGCTCCACCAATTGCCGCCGCTCGCGCCACAAGGCATCGCGCGCCGCGATGATCGCCTCATCCGTCACGGTCACTGATCGGTGCAGATGTTTCTCGGCCAGCCCATGACAAATACTCCCAATCCGCCGCGCCCCCAGCGCATTGGCGGCCACACCCGACACCTCCACATCCACCGGCGCCCCCACTTCAAGTGCCGCATTGAGCGCACAAGAGGTCTCGGGTTCCACCGCCACGATCTTGCGCACCCCCTGCAACCACGCCAGCGCCCCGGCAATGAGCCCACCGCCGCCCACGGCGATCAGCACCGTATCCGCCTGCAACCCCTGTTCTTCCCACTCGGCCATGCAGGTCCCCTGCCCCGCCACGGTCGGCACCGCGTCATAGGCATGGATCTGCATCGCCCCGGTGTCTTGTTCATGCGCCTCGGCCCCCGCCAGCGCATTGGCGTACTCGCCAGCCACGACGCTCAACTCGGCCCCGGTAGAGCGGATGAGACCAATCTTCGTCGGCCCCGCCATTTCCGGAACAAAAATATGCGCCGGGATCCCCAAGGCATGGGCCGCATAAGCCACCGCTGCGCCGTGATTGCCGCCTGACGCCGCGACCACGCCGCCCTCGGGCACATCGCTGCTGAGCAGTGTGTTGAACGCCCCCCGCGCTTTGAAACTACCGGTATGCTGCATCTGCTCCAGCTTCATCTCGACCGGATAGTCTAGGCCAAACCCCGTGACCTCCAGAACCGGGGTTTTCACCACATGCCCCCGGACCCGTGCCCTTGCCGCCTCAATCTCGCTCAACCAATCCATGCCTCACGCTCCCGTCACTGGCGTCCGAAGGTCAAACCCTATAGGCGTGGGAAAAACGTGCAAGCAGGGAAACCACATGAAAGATGATCGTCTCAGCCCGTTCCGCGATGCCCATACCGACCGCGAAGCGGCAGAAGCCATCCCCGACACGCCGCAAACCCGCGCACCGGCCTACCGCCTCGCCTTCGCCGACGAGGAATTCCTCTGCCGGGACGAGTTGCGCCCGGTACGTCTGCAACTGGAACTTCTGAAACCTCAGATGATCCTCGATGAGCGCGGCATCGAAAGCACCGTCGTGCTGTTTGGCGGCGCCCGCATCCCGGAACCTGCCAACAAAAAGAGCGCCCGCACCAAGACGCTGGCTGAACTGTCGGAATACTACGACGTTGCACGCGAGTTTTCGCGGCTGATGACCGCCAAGTCGATGGAAACCTATGGCAAGGAATACGTCATCTGCACAGGTGGCGGCCCGGGCGTGATGGAGGCCGGCAACCGCGGCGCCATGGACGCGGGCGGCGCCTCGATCGGGCTCAATATCGTGCTGCCGCACGAACAGGCGCCAAACGAATATGTCACCCCCGATCTGTGCTTCAACTTCCACTATTTCGCCATTCGCAAGATGCATTTCCTGATGCGCGCCCGCGCCGTCTGTGTCTTCCCCGGCGGCTTTGGCACGCTGGACGAAACCTTCGAATCCCTGACCCTGATTCAGACCGGCCGGATGAAACGGGTGCCGTTCCTGCTGTTTGGTCGCGCCTTCTGGGAAAAAATCATCAACTGGGACGCCCTGGCCGAGGCCGGTACGATCTCGGACGAGGATCTCAACCTCTTCCGCTTTGTCGACACCGCCGAAGAAGCGGTCGAGATCATCGAGAATTTCGACCCTGAGCCGTGCCGCGACGACCTCCCGGGAAGGTGATTTACTGGAAAACCACCGCCTGTGGTATCCTTCTTCCATAGCGAACAGGGAGGATCACATGCCGAAGTTCATGTTCATCTACCACGGCGGCGGGCGCCCCGAGACCGAAGAAGAGGGCAAACGCGTGATGGCGGCCTGGATGTCCTGGCTCGAAGGAATCGGTGGCGACTTGGTCGATGGTGGCAACCCGGCAGGCATGTCGAAAACCGTCACGGCCTCGGGTGTCGAAGACAATGGCGGCGCCAACCCGGTGTCAGGCTACACGTTGGTCAACGCCGCCGACATTGACGCGGCCTGCGCCATCGCCCAAGGCTGCCCTATCCTCGAAAACGGGGCCGGGACGGTGGAAGTCGCCGAAGCAATGGAGATGTGAGACCGGCCGCATCTTGGCGACAGTTGCAAGGATTTGCGCCGCCTGGCAGCGTCGCCAAGGGGCCTCGCTACGCTCGGCCCCGCATGGTATCTGGTAGTGCCGCGCTCGCGCGCGGCGGTTCTGCATCGTCACGTTCGAATTGAAACCGAACGCCACGCTTCACCGTCGAATTGGAGTATTTTCGCAAGAAAGAGACATGATTCCCTGTGCTCTTTCTTGACCCAAATACTCATTTCCCCCTCTCCATCTGAATATCGGTCAGCAGTTGGATCACTGCGCCCCAAAGCCGCGCGGGGAGGGCACTTTCGGTGCTTGCCGAGCAAACACCTGTCGTCAGTGGGGTGGGAGCGCGGCTCTGGGGCGCATGTCGCTTTGAATTTCAAACGCCCGCAAATGCAGCCCCGGGCCGGACATATGCCGCATCGATCCCCCGGCAATTGGTGATCGGCGCATTGAGAAACTTCTGCGCCGCCGGATGGTCTGCATCCAGAACGCCCAATTCGACCAGCATCGATGCAATCGCACACTCCGCGCCGCGGGTCTGACCATCGACGATCTTGAGCGCCACGCCCAATCCCAGCTCGGGCAGGATCGCAGCAAAATATCCTTCCGCCCCTGTTTTCAGCGCTACCTTACTGTCCATCGCCCGCATCAGCTCGGTACAAGAGCGACCTTCACCGGCCACCAGCTCCGGATGCGCGACCATTGCCTGTCGCAGCCGCACCGCAGCCCGGTCGCGCACAGACCCGTCACCGGCGTTCGCATAGAAGGCCATCGCCCGCGCCATCCCCTTCAGCGAAGTGGCGAAATTCGGGGCCGAGCAGCCGTCGATGGCAAAACCGGGGCTGTCTTCGCCAGAGACATCCTCGAAAGCCTCTTTCACAGCCAGCTGTACCGGGTGATCGGCCTCGATATACTCCGGTCCTGCACCCAGATGCCGGGTCAGGGTCAGGAACCCCGCATGCTTGCCTGAGCAATTGTTATGCACCTGGTCCGGGCCATGGCCGCAGATCACGCATTTCTCCTGCTCCTTGTCGCGCGGCACATGGCCGCCACACCGCAGATCGTCGTCGCCAAGCCCCAGGTTGTCGAGCCATGTCCGCACCCTATCCACATGGATCGACGCACCGTTATGCGAGGCACAGGCCAGCGCCAGATGTTCGGAGGTCAGCCCCGCCGCATCCGCCGCGCCGCTTTCCACCAGCGGCAGCGCCTGGATCATCTTGCAACTGGAGCGTGGCAACACCACCAGATCGGGATCGCCCCAGGCCTGCACCACCTCACCCTGGGCGTTACAGACCACCGCATGCCCCATATGCACGCATTCCAGGAAATCCCCGCGCCAGACCTGCGCCATTTCTACCGGTGCCGTCATGTTCACTCTTCCTTCAAACTTACGCGAAATTTCGCCAATTCCTCTTCCGTCCATGGCAGATTTCAGTCTAATGTAGCAATGTCGAGTGAAAATATCGGCCCGTGAACCAAAGAAGGCGGAATCGCCACGGTGCAGCGGCCGCAAGTTTGAGGCAAAAAGACAGCTGGAGGCTGTGAATATGGTATCACGTATTGCGCTAACCTGTGCCGGGGCATTCCTCGCTCTGGCCCCGACCCTGTCGGCAACATCCGTATCCGCGCAAGAAACCAGCACCAATCAGGTTGCAGCGAAAACCGATTGGTCCGTGTTCGAAGACAAGAACCCCCGCGAATGCTGGGCCGTGTCCTCGCCCAAGGAAACCGTCAACACCAAGGAAGGCCGTGTCGTGGCCGTGCGCCGCTCGGACATCCTGTTGATGGCCTTCTTCCGTCCCGGGGCGGGCGTATCGGGCCAGATCACCTTTACCGGTGGCTACCCCTTCGCGTCGGGGTCCACCGTCAACCTATCGGTTGATGGCAATTCCTATGAGCTCTACGCCGAAGGCGAATGGGCCTGGCCGGCCTCGCCCGCTGATGATGCCAAGATCCTGACGGCAATGAAACGCGGCTCCAAGGCCATCCTGACCGCACGCTCGTCGCGCGGCACCAAGACCAAGGATACATTCTCGCTCTCCGGCTTTACCGCTGCTGTCGAAGATGCCGAGAAGCGCTGCAAGTAAACCTGCAGACCAATTAACGCCGCCCCGCTCTCGGGGCGGCGTGATTGTTATCATCTCTCACACGACCTTCCCGAGCCCGACATGCGGGCGCTGATTGTTCAGGTGCCGTTCGAGGCCGATATCCTGGTCTGTTCCGAGGGGCTCAGTTTCTGGGGCGGGGTCGACCCCGAGACCGGTCGGATCATCGATGCCCATCACCCCCAGCATGGCCAGTCTCTCGCCGGCAAGGCGGTGATGATGCCCACCAGCCGGGGCTCGTGCTCGGGCAGCGGCGTCCTGTTGGAACTGGCAATGAACCGGCTGGCGCCGGCGGCTCTGATCTTTCGCGAGGACGAGGACATCCTGACCCTCGGCGCCGTCCTCGCTACCGAGATGTTCGATCACGCGGTGGCCGTTCTGCGCCTGCCACCCGCCGATTACGACCGCCTCGCCCGGCAACCCCGCGCCACGCTGTGCGGCACGCGGCTGATGGCCGGCACCGTGTCGATGAGCCTGCCGCTGCTGTCGGATGCCGAACTGGACCTTACGACCGAGGAACGCGCCATGCTGGAGGGGGCGCAGGGACCGGCCGTGCAACTGGCGATGCAGACCTTGTGCAAAATGGCCGTTGTTCAGCGCGCCACGCGACTGATCCCGGTGTCGCGGGGCCATATCGACGGCTGCATCTATGCCGCCCCAGCCTACCTGAGCTTTGCCCGCAAGATGGCCGACATGGGCGCGCGGGTGGCCATCCCGACGACCACGAATGCGATTTCTGTCGATTTCGACAATTGGCAGGCCCAAGGCGTGCCTTCCTTCTTCGGTCACCCCGCCAGCCAACTGGCCCAGACCTATGTCGACATGGGCGTTCAGGACAATTTCACCTGCGCGCCTTATCAGGCCGATAACCGTCCGGCCGAAGGCGAAGACATCGGCTGGTCCGAATCGAACGCGGTGATCTACGCCAATTCTGTTCTCGGCGCACGTAGTGCCAAACACCCCGATTTCCTTGACCTCTTCATCGCCCTCACTGGCCGCGCCCCGCAATCGGGCGTCTATCTCGAGGAAAACCGCGTGGCCCAGGTGGTGATCTCAGTCGACCTGCCCGAACACTACGACGACGCGCTTTGGCCGATGCTCGGCTGGCTCGCCGGGCAGGCCGCGCCGGATCGTATCCCGCTGCTCACCGGGCTGGAAAATACAACTCCCAGCGCCGACGACCTGCGCGCCCTCTGTGCTGCTTTCGGCACTACCTCGGCCGCACCGATGCTGCACGTGGCCGGGATCACCCCCGAGGCCAACCTGCCGCCAGACCCGGACGCGGCGCATATCCTACTCACCCGTGATGACCTCGTCCGATCCTGGCAGGCCTTCAATCAAGGCCCTGCCACGATCGACCTCGTCGCCCTCGGCAGTCCGCATTTCTCACTCGAGGAAACCCGCGCTTTTGCCCATTTGATGCAATCGCGAACCCGTCACCCCAAGACCGGGATCATCATCACGCTTGGCCGCGACACCAAATCCACCGCCAAGGCCGAGGGCCTCATCTCCCAGCTGGAATCCGCGGGTGTCACCATCGTTTCCGATCTCTGCTGGTGCTCGATTTCCGAACCGGTT
This sequence comes from Aliisedimentitalea sp. MJ-SS2, assembly GCF_032586155.1. NCBI lineage: Bacteria > Pseudomonadati > Pseudomonadota > Alphaproteobacteria > Rhodobacterales > Roseobacteraceae > Aliisedimentitalea > Aliisedimentitalea sp. MJ-SS2. Next base: position 281,341 of record NZ_JAWHTC010000005.1, on the reverse strand, counting down.
CTGCCCCGGGCAGCCAAAACCCTGATGACCAATTCCGGCAAATACGCCCACTATGCCCCCGGCCTTTCCGGCCGGGCCGTTCGCTTCGGCAGCCTCGCCGACTGCGCCCGTGCCGCTGAAACCGGTCATGCCGAAGACACGCTGCCGGGCTGGCTGTCAGCCTAACCCGCCACCGCATCCACAAATCCCGTCACCACCGGATGCCGCCGCCCCTTCAGTGCCGCACGTTCGGGCTGAAACGCCGTGCCCAGGTAGAACCGTTTCCCCGCAAGCGCCATCGCCCGAACCGCCCCGTCCGGGTCCCGCGCCGCCACCTTGAAATCGCTACCCTCGAAAACTCCCTCATGCTCTGGGTTCAGGCCGAAACTGCAGCGATAGGTTTCCTGCAGCGCGTCCTCGCCACAGAGCCGCGCAATCAACCCTCCCGGCTCGGGCAGCACCGGGTCGTCTTCGTCAATCAGGGCGCAGACCAGGGACGACACCATCGGCATTTCACATTCCGGGTCGATCTCGGTGATTCCGGCCTTTTGATGCCCGAGAACGTTACGGGCGTATTCCACAACAGCATGCTGGTACCCCCCGCAGGTGCCGAGAAACGGCATGTCATGCACGCGCAGGTACCGGATCGCCTCTAGCGCGTTGTCGAAACTGGCGTAGGGGCTCGCCGGCACCACCCAGCCCGCGTCATACGCCCCCAGAACCGATGGGTCCTCTAACCCCTTGGTCCCCAGCCACTCCCCTGTGACCTCGACACCGCGGGCCTGCGACTCCATCTGCAACGCCACCGGGATCGCCCGATGCGCTGCCACCTCCGCTGAGTAATCGCCAATCAATGCAATTCGCATCGCGCATCCTTTCCAGCGTCACTGCCCAGCTTGCCCCGACCCGGCCGCATGACACAACGAAAAACGGCCCCCCGTTTACCGGAGGGCCGCTTCTGAATTCAGATCGAACCGGGCGTATGCTTACTGGATCTTCCAGGCGTCCAGGTCAAACATCTGCAGCATCGGGGCATAGCTGTCGGCTTCTACGAACCATGCCAGGCGCGGCGTGTACCAGTCCAGTTCCAGCATGTCCGTTACCGGCTCATAAAAGGTCGGGTTGATCAGCGACTCACCCCATTTGACATACTTGTCAGGGTTCAGGTGATTGGCAGCCGATTTCCAGACTTCTTCGTTAAGCGGTGCCAAGGCCCACTTGACCATGCCTTCCGGGTTCGTGATCGCCAGGCTGGCTTCCATCCAGGTGGCCGGCTTGAAAGCGCTTTCCATCCAGGTGTCCCACATCACCGGCTCCATAGCGCATTTCGCCATCACATGCACGGTGTGCGGATCGTTGACCGCGTCCATCAGCTTGAAAAGCTTTTCCGGATCGTTCAGCGTCTCGGCCATCACCACCACATTGGTAAAGGCATCGACCTGTTCACGGATAGCTTCGAAATCGGCGGCTTCGACGCCGTTGCAGTTCCCGTAGTATTCAGCGGCCTTTTCGAATTTCTCGGCACCTTCGTTATCGGTGTCCTGGGCCCATGCGCCGGTTACGGCAATTGCCATGGCACCCGCCGTGGCAATGGATTTGATCAGGGTTTTCATCGCGTCTTCCTCCAACAAAACATTATATTCGATTATTCATATATTTTTCTATCGACATATGTGTGCGATTGTCGCAGGCGTTGACGCTGGGTAAGGCCCTGAATCCAAACCGGGATTGCCAACCGCACTGCGACAGGTGCCCCGCACGCACTGCCCATAGCTCAGAAATACTCGGGGTTTTGGAGGAAAGGCGATTCCCTTGAAGCTGCAGACAGGCTTCAGGCCAGCTAAATTACATCAGCCACCCCAAAACCCCAGGCGCTGCGGCTATTGGTTGCTGCGGCTATTGGTTCACGCAGGCGCAATGCTGAATCTGGCCTTTCGCCGTAGTCGGCAACCTCAGATGCCGGAACCAGCCGGTGCGATAGACAATCTCGTCATAACCGTCACCTTCTTCCCCCTCGGCAACCTCTTCGGTCACCGGCGTCGTGACCTTTTCGACCGGCACGACATAGGGCGCACCACCGTTCAGCCACTTCGCATTCATCTCCATCATGCCATCGCGGAACGTCCAGGTGCCCTCATAAGGCCGCTTGGCATAGACATAACGGAACGTGCCATCCTTGTGGAAACTGAACAGGCCCTCCATGGCCACAACGGGCTTGCCCGCCTCGTCGCGGTCCATCATCCGGGTCCAGTGCACGACATAACTTGGTTCGGCCTGGCATAGCTCGTGCCGTTCAACCGTTGCGCTGGTCTCCAGATTCCAGGTTTCCTCGTAAAGCGCAGCCATCACGTCGCCTGCGCGACGTATCACCTCGCTGCGTTCCTGATCATATTGATGGACGAACTTCGCCTCTTCTTCCTCGTCGCCGTCATCTTCTTCGTAGTCCGCACCAACGAAGGGGTCACAAATATCGACTTTTAGCCCGGGTATGTCTTCGGCCCATCCCGGGGTCGCAACACCCACCATCCCCACAGTCATCATCAAACAGGGCAAAACAAACAATGGATTTCGCATTTCAATATCCTCTTCGCGTCGGCAAAACTCAACCGACGCCGAACGGTACCACACTATCGGCCCTCCTGACATGCGCGACGTCAAAATCACGGTGGATTGCAACACCCGTGGATTTTGCTATTTCCCGCGAACCGATTATATAAAGGTCCCTTCAAAGGACGCTGCACATGCCCACCGATACACCGATCAACCCCGATGTCACTGCCCTGCCCCGCCAACCCAGGCGTGAGGACGGCAAGATCAACCTCATCGGCCTCACCCGCGAGGGGCTGCGCGACCACCTGATCGCTGCTGGCACCCCCGAGAAACAGGCGCGCATGCGAGTAAACCAGATCTGGCAGTGGATCTATCAGAAAGGCATTTCCGATTTCGGCGAGATGACCAACCTCGCCAAACCCTACCGCGCGCTTCTGGACGAGAACTTTGTTATCGAACGCCCCGAAGTGATCACCAAGCAGGTCTCGGCCGACGGAACCCGCAAATACCTGGTGCGTATCGCAGGCGGGCACGAGGTTGAAATCGTCTATATCCCCGAAACCGACCGCGGCACGCTCTGCGTCTCGTCTCAGGTCGGCTGCACCCTGACCTGCTCCTTCTGCCATACAGGCACCCAGAAACTGGTCCGTAACCTGACCGCCGGCGAAATCGTCGGTCAGATCATGGTCGCCCGTGATGATCTGGATGAATGGACCCAGCCCGGCGAAGGTTCCGATGCCCGCCCCCGGCTTGTGTCAAATATCGTCCTCATGGGCATGGGCGAGCCGCTTTACAATTTCGAAAACGTCCGCGACGCGATGAAGATCGCCATGGACCCCGAGGGCATCTCGCTCTCACGCCGTCGCATCACCCTGTCGACCTCGGGCGTTGTCCCTGAAATTGCCCGCACGGCCGACGAAATCGGCTGCCAACTCGCCATCTCGTTCCACGCCACCACGGACGAGGTCCGCGACAAGCTGGTGCCGATCAACAAACGCTGGAACATCGCAGAACTGCTCGAGGCCTTGCGCACCTATCCCAAGGCCAGCAATTCGGAACGCATCACGTTTGAATACGTCATGCTCAAGGACGTGAATGACAGCGACGAAGATGCCCGCCGCCTGATCAAACTGATCAAGGGCATCCCGGCCAAGATCAACCTGATCCCGTTCAACGAATGGCCCGGCTCTCCTTACGAGCGGTCCGACTGGGAGCGGATCGAAAGCTTCGCCAACATCATCTACAAGGCGGGCTACGCCTCGCCCATTCGCACCCCGCGCGGCGAAGACATCATGGCAGCCTGTGGCCAGTTGAAATCGGCCACCGAACGGGCTCGGAAATCGCGGGCACAGATCGCTGCGGAAACGGGGTTGTAAGAGCAAGCCGCGAGATCACCAAACCGCGGGATGGTGACCCAATGCTTGTTTGGGCCGCTTAATCCCGGTTAAATCCGTACTAGCTGACAGCGTCACGCTGCCCTCTCAAAATCACCAGCCGTGCGGGCGGTCTGGTGATCTCGCGGCGGCCTGCGGCCTTGATTCCGCTCGGGTTCTACTTGGCAAATGTCAGCCCATCCCGGGACGCGGCGACAGGTGCACTCCGGCAATCGTACAGCGCACCGACCCGCCAGCCATTTCAATCGTCGGAATGTCTAGCGGCACCAACCGCGCCGTCTCTTCAATCGCTTCCTTCTGGGCCTCGCTCAGCGATGAAAACGCCGTCTCCGACAACGCCAATATCCGCCCCTTGCCCCCCTGCAACTCTATCGCATTCCCGGCAAACCCGGCAATCTGATCCTCGCTCAGATCAACCACCACGCGCCCCGACAGTTCCAACCGCTGCATCACCTCGGCCCGTCGCGCCGGGTCGGTGATCATCGAAGCACCGATCAACGCAAACCCGGTCCCGATGCACATCAGCACATTGGTATGATAGACCGGCACCCCGTCAGCATCCGCTGCAGCAAACGCCATCGGCTCGTAATTGAAATGCGTACAAAACCGCTCCAGCGCAATCGGACTGGTCCGGTGGCTTTCCACCGCATAGGCCACCCGGTCGATATGATCGAGCACCATCGCCCCGGTGCCTTCAAGGTAAAGCCCGTCCGCCTCCAGCCCCGAGTAATCAATGATATCCTGCACCCGGTAGTCCCGCTTGAGCATCTCGATCACATCCGCCCGCCGCTCCAACCGCCGGTTCTCGGGCTTCATCGGGTAGATCGCCACATGGCCCCCGGCATGGGTCGAAAACCAGTTGTTCGGAAACACGCTGTCCGGCGTCTCGCGACCCTCATCCTCGAACAGATGCACCCGCACGCCCTGCGCGCGCAACACCTCTGCCGCCCTTGTGATCTCGTCATACGCCGCCTTGGCATCCGCCGGGTGATCCGCCTGATAAGCATTATCCGCCGCCGTCTGGGCATTCACCCGGAAATGATGCGGCCGCACCATCACAACCGAGGCCGGCGCCTGAACCGACATCGCCTGATGCATCATCTCACCGCCTCCCCTGCGCGCTCAACCATGCCAAACAGGTCGCGCGGATCATCCGGGTCCGCCAGCATGTCCAGCTTCTGATAAATCCCCGTGCCCTCAAGCTGATCACGCACGTAGCGCAGGGCCGAGAAATCCTCGATGGCAAACCCGACCCCGTCAAACAGGGTGATCTGCCGCCGGTCCCGCCGCCCCTGGCGCGCACCGCTCAAAACCTGCCACAGCTCGGTGACTTCGAAATCCTCACCCACCTGCTGGATTTCTCCCTCGACCCGCGTCTGAGGCGTGTATTCCACGAACACGTCCGAGCGATACAGAATGTCCTTGTGCAACTCGGTCTTGCCCGGGCAATCCCCGCCAATCGCATTGATATGCACCCCTGCCCCGACCATGTTGTCGGTCAGGATCGTGGCATATTGCTTGTCGGCGGTGCAGGTGGTGATCACCTGCGCGCCTTCAATTGCCTCTTCCGGCGACCCACAGGATACAACATTCATCCGCCCTTCAAGGTTCCCCGCCGCGCGAGCTGTGGCGCTCGGGTCGATGTCATACATCCGTACCGTCTCGATCCCGCAAATCGCCTTCAGTGCCAGCGCCTGGAACTCGGATTGCGCCCCGTTGCCGATCATCGCCATGGTCTTCGCCGCCTTGGGCGCAAGCACCTTGGTCGCAAAAGCCGACATCGCCGCCGTGCGCAGCGCCGTCAGCACCGTCATTTCCGAGAGCAGAACCGGGTAACCGGTATAGACATCCGCCAACAGACCGAACGCCGTCACCGTCTGCAACCCTTCGCGCGTGTTCTTCGGATGCCCGTTCACATATTTGAACCCGTAGGTCTCGCCATCGGATGTCGGCATCAGCTCGATCACCCCCTCCTGCGAATGGCTCGCCACACGCGGGGTCTTGTCGAACGCCTGCCAACGGCGGAAGTCCTCTTCGAGATTGGTGCAGATCCCCGCCATCATCTCTTCCACCCCTATGTGGTGGACAAGGCGCATCATGTTCTCGACCGACACAAACGGCACATAAGCAAGCTCTGAGGGGGCGATTGACATGGCTCGGGTCTCCTGTTCCAGCACCCCGCGATCCTGCCCCTGCAAGAATTGCCGAAAAATTCCCAACTTGCCTGCATTTCCACCAGTATCTATACAATATGCCTACTGGAGCCACGCAAATTGACAGACTCGAAACATATCTTTGACGATCTCGACCGCCGTCTCATCGCCCAGCTTCGCGCCGACGGCCGTGCGCCCGTGTCAAAACTGGCCACCGTGCTGGGCGTCTCGCGCACCACCGTGCAATCGCGGCTCGACCGGCTTCTGAACTCGGGCGCGCTGCTGGGTTTCACAGTCCGCGTGCGCGAAGACCACGCAGACAACACCATCCGCGCCGTGATGATGATCGAAGTGGTCGGCAAATCCACCAGCCAGGTGATCCGCCGCCTGCGCGGGTTGTCAGAACTGCACCGGCTGCACACCACCAACGGCAAATGGGATCTGGTGGCAGAACTCCAGACCGACAGCTTAGAGGGTTTCGACCGTGTCCTGCGCGAGGTCCGCTCAATCGACGGCATCTCCAACAGCGAAACCAGCCTGCTGCTGACAACCGTCTGATCCCCTCAAATCGGGCGATCCCGCCACAATCCACCCCGAAAAGACCGCATTGTTGCTGAAATCCTGCCTTTGCCCCGCATCATCGTCAAACCGTCAACAGTTTGTTGCGAAAGGTAGGACAATGAAACACGAGCAACTTGACCCAGAAATGACCGCAGAGATTTGCGAAATCGTATTGCGCGAACGCAGCATGTCGCTTAGCGAACGCGAATGGAAATTCCGCCTGCGCGGCTATGGCTACGCCATCAAGGACACCGACCACGGTCAGGTGATCACCTCGCTTCTCAAGAAGACCGAGCTCTGCACCCTGCCCGAAATCACGTCCGACGACGACGACCGGCGCGCCGCCTGAGACAAACCGTAGGCCGGGCCTCATGCCCGGCATCGGCACCTCACGTGCGCCGCAGCCCCAGTATCTCGCGCGCCTGCGCCACGCTGGCCACGGGTCGCTCATACTTGTCACACAGCGCCACCGCGCGCTCGACCAGCGCCGCGTTGCTGGGTGCCAGGTGGTCACGATCCAGCCGAATATTATCCTCCAGCCCGGTGCGCGTATGGCCACCGGCGGCGATACACCATTCATTCACCTCAATCTGGTGCCGGCCCACGCCTGCGGCGCACCACTCAGCGTCCGGTGCCAGCCGCTGCATCGTCTTGACGTAGTAGTCGAACACGTCCTTGTCGGCAGGCATGGCGTTCTTCACCCCCATGACAAACTGCACGTAAAGTTTGCCCGGCAGGATCCCGGCCTCATGCATCCGCACCGCCTGGTGAATGTGCGAAAGATCAAACGCCTCGATCTCCGGCGTGATCTCGTATTTCGTCATCTCGCCCGCCAGCCACGCCACCAGGTCCGGCGGGTTCTCGTAAACCCGCGTCGGGAAATTATTCGACCCCACCGTCAGGCTCGCCATGTCGGGCCTGAGCGGCAGCATCCCGCCGCGCTCGCCCCCGGCGCCAGACCGGCCTCCAGTCGAAAACTGCACGATCATCCCCGCACAATGCGCCTCGATCCCCTCTTTCAGCTGCGCAAACCGTTCAGGGTCGCTCGTCGTCGTCCCGTCATCCAGCCGCACGTGACAATGGGCAATGCTCGCGCCCGCCTCGAATGCCGCCTGGGTGCTCTCCACCTGCTCCGCCACGGTAATCGGCACCGCCGGATTGTCCGCCTTGGTCGGCACCGATCCGGTAATCGCCACGCAGATAATACAAGGCTTGCCCATTGCACCTTCCCCCTCTTCCTCTTGCCACAAATATCCCGGGGGTGCGGGGGCTGGCCCCCGCTCCGACCCTCTCAACTCGGCACACCTCAGGATAAGAACACCGGTGCTTGACCACCGCAACCCGTAGGGTGGGTTTTCAACCCACCGTCACCCGGCGAAGTCACTCTTGGGATAGCCCTGCAAGTAGAGCAGCGCAGTCAGATCGCCGAAATTCACCCGCAGGTCACACTGCGCGGCCACGCTTGGCTTGGCATGCAGCGCCACACCCGATCCGGCCCGCCCCAGCATGCCCAGATCGTTGGCCCCGTCGCCCACGGCCATCACATCGGCTTCTTCGATGCCTAGCCGCGCGGAAATCTCTTCCAATGCCTGCACTTTGGCCTCGCGACCAAGGATCGGGCGGCCAACCTCACCGGTCAGAACGCCACCTTCAACACTCAGCGTGTTGGCCCGGTTCTCATCAAACCCCAGCACTGCCGCCACCTTCGCGGTAAACGCCGTGAACCCGCCCGACACCAGCGCCGCATAAGCCCCGTTGCTGCGCATCGTGGCCAGCAATTCACGCCCGCCCGGCGTCAGCTCGATGCGCTCCTCCAGAACCTTGCCGATCACACCTTCGGGCAAGTCTTTCAACAGCCCGACCCGCTCGATCAACGCCCCTTCGAAATCCAGCTCGCCATTCATCGCCCGCGCCGTGATCTCCTTCACATGCGCCCCGACACCCGCCTCTTCGGCCAACTCGTCGATGCATTCCTGCCGGATCATCGTCGAATCCATATCCGCCAGCAGCATCTTCTTCCTGCGCCCCGCTTCGGGCTGCACCGCCATGTCCACGCCCATCCCCTGCAGGTCGCCCCAGACCTCCCAGAAATTGCCCGGCACGGCCTCGACGGCAAACTCCGCCGCCTCGTTCATGGCCAGCCAGCGGGCTTCACTCCCACCCCAGGCATTGCGCAGCGAATCGACCAGCGCCTGTGCCAGTTTCGGGTCAGCAGGAGAGGTTAACAAAGTGACGATATGCATTTACGAAGTTTCCGATCGTAGCCATTTGACGCCGCAAACCGGCGTTTTGCGTCCCCATACCGACATTTCTGCACTTGCGAAAGACCTCTCTCCCCCGTAATTCCGGCGGTGGGACACCTCTCCCCAACGAGAGGCGCTTATCTGGAAGGGTAGCACAAATGGCTATGCAAGAACCGGCGACGCGGCCGGCTAACCCGCGTTTTTCCTCTGGCCCCTGCGCCAAAATCCCCACATTCGAATTGTCCAAACTCTCAGACGCCGCCCTGGGCCGGTCGCACCGTGCCGCTGTTGGCAAGGCCAAGCTCAAGGCCGCCATCGAAGGCACGCGTGAGGTTCTGGGCATCCCCGCCGATTACAAGATCGGCATCGTGCCCGCCTCGGACACCGGCGCCGTCGAAATGGCACTGTGGTCGCTGCTCGGTGCCCGTGGCGTCGAAATGCTGGCCTGGGAGTCTTTCGGTTCCGGCTGGGTCACCGATGTTGTGAAACAACTCAAGCTCGACGCCATCGCCAAAACGGCCGACTACGGCGAACTGCCCGATCTGGCCTCGGTCGATTTTGCCAATGACGTTGTCTTCACCTGGAACGGCACCACCTCGGGCGTGCGCGTCCCCAACGGTGACTGGATTGCCGAGGACCGCGAAGGCCTGACCATCTGCGACGCCACCTCGGCGGCTTTCGCCCAGGACCTGCCCTGGGACAAGCTCGACGTCACAACCTTCTCCTGGCAGAAGGTGCTGGGTGGCGAAGCAGCCCACGGCATGCTGATCCTCAGCCCCCGCGCGGTGGAACGGCTCGAATCCTACACCCCGCCCTGGCCGCTGCCGAAAATCTTCCGCCTGACCAAGGCGGGCAAGCTGATCGAAGGCATCTTCACCGGTGCCACCATCAACACGCCCTCGATGCTCGCGGTTGAGGACTATCTCGTCGCCCTCGACTGGGCCCGCTCGGTTGGCGGCCTCAAGGGCATGATGGCCCGCGCCAATGCCAATACCAAGGCGGTGGCGGATTTTGTCGAATTACATGACTGGATCGATTTCCTCGCTCATGACCCGGCAACCCTGTCCAACACCTCGGTGTGCCTGAAGTTCACCGATGATCGCATCACCGACGGCGCAGCTTTCGCAAAATCCGTTGCCAAACGTCTCGAAGACGCTGGCGTGGCTTACGACATCGGCGCCTATCGCGATGCCCCCGCAGGTCTGCGCATCTGGTGCGGCGGCACGGTCGAAACCTCCGACGTTGCAGCGCTGATGCCCTGGGTCGAAGCCGCCTTCAACGCCGAAATCAACGCCTGAGGTGCGTGCAAGCACACACCCTACAAATCCAGCGTAAGGTGCGTGATTTCACGCACCTTACGCCGCCCCTACATTCATCAAAGGACCAAACCCATGGCCCCCAAAGTACTCGTCTCCGACAAACTCAGCGAAACCGCCGTTCAGATCTTCCGCGATCGCGGCATCGACGTCGATTTCCAGCCCGACCTTGGCAAGGACAAGGACAAGCTGGCCGAGGTCATCGGCCAATATGACGGTCTCGCCATCCGCTCGGCCACCAAGGTGACCGAAAAGATCCTCGCCAATGCCGACAATCTCAAGGTCATCGCCCGCGCCGGTATCGGTACCGACAATATCGACAAGGACGCCGCGTCGAAAAAAGGCGTGATCGTGATGAACACGCCGTTCGGCAACATGATCACCACCGCCGAACATGCGATCGCCATGATGTTCGCCGTGGCCCGCCAAATCCCCGAAGCCAGCGCGTCCACCCACGCCGGCAAATGGGAAAAGTCCAAATTCATGGGCACCGAGCTGACCAACAAAACCCTCGGCGTCATCGGCGCCGGTAACATCGGCGGCATCGTTTGCGACCGGGCCCGCGGGTTGAAGATGAAGGTCATCGCCTACGATCCCTTCCTCAGCGAAGAAAAGGCCGACTCGATGGGCGTCGAAAAGGTCGAACTTGACGACCTGCTGGCGCGTGCCGACTTCATTACCCTGCACGTCCCCTTCACCGAGGCCACGAAGAATATCCTGTCCCGTGAAAACCTCGAGAAAACCAAGAAAGGCGTGCGCATCATCAACTGCGCCCGTGGCGGTCTTGTCGACGAAGAGGCGCTGTCCGAACTGCTGAAATCCGGCCACGTCGCCGGCGCCGCTTTCGACGTCTTCGCCGTCGAACCCGCGACCGAAAACGCGCTCTTCAACCTGCCCAATGTGGTCTGCACCCCGCACCTGGGCGCCGCCACCACCGAGGCCCAGGAAAACGTTGCCCTGCAAGTGGCCGAACAGATGTCCGACTACCTCTTGACCGGCGCCGTCACCAACGCGCTCAACATGCCTTCGGTCACCGCCGAAGAGGCCAAGGTCATGGGCCCGTGGATCAAGCTTGCCGATCACCTCGGTGCCTTCATCGGCCAGCTGACGGACGAGCCGATCAAGGCGATCAACATCCTTTACGATGGTGTGGCCAGCAACATGAACCTCGAGGCGCTGAACTGCGCCGCCGTGTCGGGCATCATGAAATCGGTCAACCCGGACGTGAACATGGTCTCGGCCCCGGTGATCGCCAAGGATCGCGGCATCCAGATCAGCACCACCAGCCAGGACAAATCCGGCGCGTTTGACGGCTATATCAAGCTCACGGTTGTCACCGACAAGCGGGAACGCTCCATCGGCGGCACCGTGTTCAGCGATGGCAAACCGCGCTTCATCCAGATCAAGGGCATCAACATCGACGCCGAAATCGGCGCCCACATGGTCTATACCACCAACGAGGACATCCCCGGCATCATCGGCACCCTGGGCGCCACCATGGGCGAAAACGGCGTCAACATCGCCAACTTTACCCTGGGCCGTAACGCACCCGGCGGCGACGCCATCGCGCTCTTGTACGTCGACAAACTGGTTGATCCGGCGGTTTTGGAGAAACTCAACGCCACCGGCATGTTCCAGCAGGTCAAAATGCTGGAATTCGACGTCGCCTGAGCCGAACCGCACTGAACAAGGAAACGGCGCCGCTCCTTTCGGGGTGGCGCCTTTTTCATGTCAGTCACATCGGCTGGAGAAGAACTTCGCCGTCACTCCGCGTGCGCAACGCGCGCCCCAGCTCAGCGGCACGGCCTTGACATCCGAGACAGTCACGTTGATCACCGCATCCGCGCCAAGCTAGGCAGCCTCTTTCCGCAGCGCAGTAAGTACCGCCTCTTTCGTTGGGTTGGGATGAAATGCCGTCAGCTTGTTAACGGTGATGTCCAACGCCTTCACTTCTGTAAACGGCTTGTCCGGCGCACCGGCAAAAACCGCGACACCCGCCGGTGCGACCGGAACCTCTGAGGCTTCTGCAGGTTTGACCTTGCCGGTCGTGTACTGTCCTTCCGGGCTGACATCACGGCCCGCCAACAGCACGGCCTCGATCACTCGCCGCAAGATTTCGCGCGCAGCCACACCTTTCAGTTGAAAACATACTTCCGTTGCTCGCATTTGGATAGAAACGGCCACTAGAGGGCACAACCAACAAACAATGATGGTTCGCGCCAGCCCGCCCAATCAGCGCACAATCGCGTCGAATTCGCCCAGCATAGGATTTTCACTTGCCTTGGCGGGCTGGTGCTTTATCCCCCCTTCTAAAGCTTTTTGAAATCAAGCCTGACCATGCTTGCTGCCGAAGATGCTTCCAACCACGGCAAGACAAACAGGCACATGACACTTTCCACTGAACGCACTCCGGATCACCCGGTCATGCCCGCAGCCCGCGATTGGGTCAAAACCCTGTCACTCTATCGAGATCCCAACCCGTTACGGAGTGTGACCGAGCTTGCCATCACCGCTGGGCCGTTCCTTGCGCTTTGGGGCCTCGCCTGGTGGGCCATGTCCATCAGCTATTGGCTCACCTTTGCGATCTCGGCCCTCAACGCCGCCTTTCTTCTGCGTCTCTTCGCGATCCAGCACGATTGTGGCCACGGGGCCTTCTTCAAAAGCCGCCATCTTTCCGATTGGGTCGGTCGCACCATCGGAATTCTGACCCTAACCCCCTATGACGTCTGGCAACGCACCCACGCGGTGCATCACGGCAGTCATGGCAACCTCGACAAACGCGGCATGGGCGACATCCACACTCTGACCGTGGCGGAATACCGCGCGCTGTCCTCCTGGGGACGCTTGCAATACCGGCTCTACCGCCATCCGCTTGTCCTGTTCGGTCTTGGACCGTCCTACCTATTCCTGCTGCAACAGCGCCTGCCGGTCGGGCTGATGCATCAATCGCGCTACTGGGTCAGCGCAATTGCCACCAACGCTGCCATCCTCATCGCCCTTTCGCTGATCTTGTATTTCGGCGGGCTGGCAGCAATCCTGCTGATCTTCCTGCCCTCGACCCTGATCGCCGCCACGGCCGGAATGTGGCTGTTCTTCGTTCAGCACCAGTTTGAAAACACCCGGTGGAACACCGCCGAAGACTGGCAACTGCACGACGCTGCGCTCCATGGCAGCTCATACTACGTACTGCCCTCGGTGATCCGCTGGTTCAGCGCCAACATCGGCATTCACCACGTCCACCATCTCTATAGCCGCATCCCGTTCTATCGCCTGACCGAGGTGTTGCGCGACCATGACGAACTGGCCCAGATCAACCGCATGACAATCCGCCAAAGCTTCGCCAATGCGCGGCTGCACTTGTGGGATGAGAAATCGCAACGCATGCTGTCTTTCGGCCAGGAACGCGCCCTGCCCTGAGCCGGGCCGCGTATGGCTCTGCGGGAACATTGGCCAAGCAGAGCCCCGCACGGAATCACGGCTCATCCTCAACGTCCGCTCCAGGCCAAAACCTGCCGCTCTCTCGACTGTTGCGCCAAACTGCCCCTTCGCCCTAGGCTGCGCCTGTAAAGAGGACAGCACGCGATGGCCCCGACACCGCCCACCGACAATACCATCACCATCCCCGACTTGGTGCGTGATCCCTACCCGATCTTTCGCCGCCTGCGCGCCGAGGCCCCGGTGTGTCGCGTCCCCGCCCTTGGCCGGACCCTCCTGACCAAAGCTGCCGACACCAAATACGTCAAGGACACGCCCGCGCTCTTTTCCGCCGATGACCCCGGCACCCCGATGAAACGTGCCTTTCATGCCCATACCCTGATGCGCAAGGACGGGGCGGCGCATCTGCGCGAACGGGGTGCCATGGCACCGGCCTACGCTCCTCGCAACATCCGCGACCATTGGACCGGTATCTATCATGACATCGCCGAAACCTACGTGTCACGCCTGCCGCGCGGTGCAACCATAGATCTGTTCAGCGCACTCGCCGCCCCCTTTTCCGCCCGCTGCCTGACCCACCTTCTGGGCATCGAAAGCGCCACGGACGACCAGATGATCCACTGGTCACAATCGCTGATCGATGGCGCTGGCAATTTCGGCTGGGACCCGGAACCCTTTGCCATTGTCGACGCCGCCCATGACGATATGAACGCGCTTTTCGACCGCGAGACCGAACGCCACCTTGTCGAACAGGGCCCCTCGGCGCTTTCGGCCATGGTCAACGCCGACGACCCGATCGAACTCAGCCAAATCCGCGCCAACGTGAAAATCGCCATCGGCGGCGGCATCAACGAACCGCGCGATGCGCTCTGCACCATTCTGTTCGGTCTGCTGACCAATCCCGATCACATCGCCGCGGTGCGCGAAGACCCGAAATGGTTTGCCGAGGCCTTCGAAGAAGGCGTCCGCTGGGTCGCGCCGATCCAGGCCAGCTCGCGCCGCGCCCTCGAAGATACCGAGATCCGCGGGTACTTCATCGCCAGGGACGAGATCGTGATGACCTCTCAGGCCAGCGCCGGCCGATGCGAAGACGTTCATGACAACGGCGAGGTCTACGACCTCTTCCGTCCGAAAAAGACCCACCAGAGCTTTGGTACCGGGCCGCATTTCTGCCAGGGCACGCATATCGCCCGGATGATGCTGGTGAACCTCATCCTGCCGATGCTGTTCGACCGCTTCCCCAACCTGTCACTACCCGACCCCGCCGCCGTCGTATGGCGCGGCTTCGGCTTTCGCGGTCCACTGAACCTGCCGGTGACGCTGAACTGATCCCGGCAGGCTCCAGGCTGGATTACGCGGTTCGCCGGGCGTTCATCAGAACCGTGACGAGGAAAATCGCCATCGAGGCCAGCGTCAGAAATGATCCGACCTTGGCCAGCGTCTCACCTGTTTCGCGTATCGCCTGAACGATCCCCGGGACCATGATCACCAACCCGGCCAGCGCCACGACATAATGCACCTTGGCCAACATCGCCTCGGCCGCCGCCGGTGTCAGATGGTAATAAACCCCGAAAAGCGCCATCGTCACCCACCCAACAAGGTTCAAGTGCGCATGCGCGCCCCCCAACGCATGATCGCCACTGGCCGACATCTGAATGCCCCAGATCATCCCAAGCGTCACCGCCACGGTGGCGGTTACAAAGAAATACAAAGCTACACCTTTCATATATTCACCCTCCCATTTCCTGTTTTTTTCGTCCGCTCAATGGCGGACCGGTAAAGTGCAATTGGTATTTTTCGGCCACCGCCTCCACGGCCTCCATGTCACGCGGAAGCACGTATTGGCCTTCGGCCATTTCACGAAAAAACTCTTCAAATCCACCCGGCGACACGATGGTCAACATCCTTGCTGGAGCGCCATCACAAACGCGGAAGGCATGTTCGGCCCCTCGTTCGACAAAAACTGTCGCACCAGGGCCTTGAACTGTTCGCGCGCCTTCCAACCAGAATTCCACATCTCCGGACAGAACGACAAATGCTTCGTCGGCATCTCCATGCTTGTGGATAGCCGGTCCATGCCCGGCCTCGGTCACGCTTTCGAAGATCGCGATCCGTCCGTCGGTTTCCGCCGCCCCCAACTTGAACAGATAGGCCGTACCCATCCATTCCAATGTATCAGGTCCAAGAATATGCATGTCAGCCTCCGTCCGGTGCTCTTTCTCCGGCTACCTGGTCAGGGTGGCAGACAAAAATTCATATGGAAAATTTGTTGTTTGTATTCTTAGAATAAACATTATGAATTTCAAAACACTCGACTTGAACCTCCTCCGCGTGTTGGACGCCCTGCTGCAAGAAGGCTCAACCGTGGGCGCGGCCCGCCGCATTGGCCTCACCCAACCTGCCGTTTCGGCGGCGCTTGCCCGGCTGCGGGATGCGCTGGACGATCCGCTGCTGACCCGGCTGGGCCGCGCGCTGGAACCGACCCAGTTTGCCCTCGACCTGAAGCAGCCCCTTCACGACAAGCTTGCCGAAATCGAAAACCTTCTGTCGGCCCCGTCCCGGTTCGACCCTAAAACCGCCCAGCTGGATTTTCGCATCGCCGGAAGCGATTTCTTTGCCGAGCTTCTGATGCCGGATCTTGCCCGCCACCTTGCGGCCAATGCCCCAGGTATCCGCGTCCAACTGGTCAATCTCGTGCCGGATGACTACGTCGAGACCCTCGAACAGTTCGAAATTGAAATGGCGCTGATCCCGCGTGTCGATTTTCCCCCATGGGCCGAAAGCCGGGATGTCATCCGCTCCACCTTCTCGCTGATTGCGCGCGCGGGTCACCCCCGGCTGGCACAGGCAGGGCTGTCGCCCGGCGACACCATCCCGATTGACCTGTATTGCGACCTCGGCCACGTGCTTTTCTCGCCCGAGGGCCGGACCACCGGAATGGGCGATGACGCATTGGCTGCAGTTGGGCGCGACAGGCAGGTGGTCATGACCATGCCGGTGTTTTCCGGGGTCTATAACGCGGTCGCCGAAAGCGATCTCATCGCCCTCTTGCCGACCCAGCTGGCCAACCGCGTCGCACCCAGGCTGGGCCTGTCGCTTTACCAGGCGCCGATGCCGCTCCCAACACCAACACTGTGCATGATGTGGCATCGCCGCGCCACCTCCAGCCCCGCCCACGCCTGGCTCAGGGATCAAATCGCCGTCATTCTCGCACCGATCACCTGCCTTCCCCTTCCCGTCGCAAACGGCTAAATCTGCCGGGAACAATGACGAACCCCATGACCCAGCCAATCTATGCCATAGGTGATATCCACGGCCAGCACGACATGCTGCTCGACGCCCTCACCCGGATCGAGGCCGATGGTGGCGCAGACGCCCGCGTCGTGATTCTCGGAGACCTGGTTGATCGCGGGCCCGACAGCCGCGCCGTGATCGACACGCTGATCGCCGGAATCGGTCAGGGCCGCGACTGGATCGTGCTCCTGGGCAATCACGACCGGCTGTTTCTCGACTATGTCGAGACCGGCAATCCCGACCACCCTCTAATCCGCTCGCGAACGGCGCGCGCCTCGGGCCAGGGCTGGTTGCACGAGATCATGGGCGGCCCAACCACGCTGGCCTCCTACGGGGTCGACCTCACGCTCACCGGCGATGAGCTCTGGGCCGCGACCCGCGCCGCCGTGCCGCATTTCCATACCGATTTCCTCAAGGCCTGCCCGCTCTACCATCTCGAACCCGGGCTCCTCTTTGTCCATGCTGGCATCGACCCCCGCCTGCCGCTGGAATGGCAGACCGAGGAACATCTCCTGTGGATCCGCGATCGGTTCCTCGAGCATTCCGAGCCGTTCAACTGGCTGGTGGTCCACGGCCACAGCTCGATCGAACTGCCCCGCCACTATGGCAACCGCGTCAACCTCGACAGCGGCGCCGGCTTCGACCGCCCGCTGACCACCGCCGTTCTGGACCAGGGCCGCGTCTGGGTTCTGGAACCCCATGGCCGTATCCCGCTCGATCCGTGACGCCGCCCGTGGGGTGTGCGGTTCCGGCCACCCGGGCCGGAACCGCACCGATTGTCAAATCCCAAGACTTCGTCACACCACCGCCCCTTGCGTCAACAAACGCCCGCACCACAACGCCGCCTGAAAAAACGCCCGACAGATAGCCGACAGGTGCCAGACCGAATCCAGCCCTGTTACCGACCTGCCACAGCGTCAAAGGTTAATCGTTGCGCACCGCGCCTGTCACCGCCGCCGCCCCCAGCGCGGTGATGATCCATCCGGCGGCCTTGGCAAACCAGCGGATCCACCATCCCGCCTGCCCCCAGGGACTGCGTGACGTGGACGGCGCCCAGGCGCTCTCTTGCCCAAGGTTCACAATCGGGATCACGATGTCGGCGGCATAGGCAAAGCCTTGAAAAGTCTCCCAATCCTGCCCTGCCTGCCCTTTCTGGCTCCAGAACGCGGCCGGATTTTCCGGATGGCTTTCCGTCGCCGCAACCCATCCTTTTGACACCAAAATCGGCGCCGCATTTGGCGTTATGTCGCCCGCCGCCCAGATCTTCTGAAAAAACACCCCCAGCGCCAGAATTAAAACCACCGCCAGCGCCAGAACCCGCCCCGGCCGGTATCCATATCCCACCGCCCAGCGCATCACCGAATCGGCGGCCCAGACCACCCCACGCCGCGCCGGGTTCCTCATCGCCCGCCGGTTCTCCAACCGCAGGATTTTTTCTTTACGCATCAGAACGGTACGGGCATCCACCCGGTGCCCCATATGCTGCAAAACCCGCGCCAACTGCTCATAAGGCTGCGCAGTGAACTCGGTATCCTCGGGTCGCCGTTCCAACCACGCCAATCGTACCTTCAAATCCGTCTCCGCATGGCGCGAAAAGTCGTCATAAGTGAACCCATCGAGCCGGATCGGATAGGATGCGCCGGGCCCTTCCGGCTCATCCCGGAATCGCGCCACATGGGTCCCGGCCAACGACACGATACCTTGGGTTATCTGGTTGTCCTTGAAGTATAAAATCCCGCCGATCTGCGCCCGGGCCAGCGACAGAACATTGTCTGCCCCGTGTTCCTCGGACCCTTGAAACACCCCACCGATCACGTCCGCCTTTGCTGCAAGCGCGCAATTGGTGATGAACAGGTCATGCCCCACAACAGTTGAGGCCATGAACACTGCCCCATCCGCCGCCAGCGTTGTCTCGCCGTTGGAATAGGGATAATTGCCAAGGAAAACCGACCCCTCCACTCGCATCGACGGGGCAAAAACCGCGTCCTGCCCGGGGCTTGTAATCTCCAGGTCGCAAAGCTGCAGATCCCCGGCAATCCTAGCCCCAGCCAGCCCTATTTCACCGTTGACCACGGTGCCCGCCCGCAAAAACAGCGCCCCATCCAGCCGGACGTGATCCCCGGCAATCCCGGCCATGTCACAACCCGAAAAGAACAGCCCCCTAAGTCGCGCATTCACCATCTCGACCGGCGCGGGCAAACGGCACGCGGTCAGCGACAGGTCATAGGTGACATCCACGCCCTGCAGATCCAGCGGCCCGTCAATCCACGCCCCGCGCAGGCGCAACCCCTTGTCATGCAGGTGTAAATCCGGATCCCCTCTGGTCAGCAACATGCGGATCAACCCGGCCCTGACCGTAACCGCGCTGCTCTCTTCCTCGGGCAGCTCGCCATCCCCGATGGTAATGCGTCCGCCCGCCGTACACCCGGAAATCAGCTTTTCTTCGGCCGCGGACAGGGGCTGATACTCTTTCAATCGCATGCTCCATGGCTGGCATACTCGTGACGCTGGGGCAAGTCTCGGGTCCCCCCTTTTCGCCGCGGCCCGCGCCCCGTATGCTGCATTAGCGAAATTTTCATCATCTCGGGGCAAAACTCATGACGGATATCGTAATTCTCGACGGCGCGCGCACCGCCATTGGCACATTCGGCGGATCGCTTGCCGCCACACCTCCGGCGCAACTCGGCGCGATTGCAGCGCGCGAAGCAATGGCGCGATCCGGGGTCGAGGGTGGCCAGATCGGTCATGTCACCTTTGGCCACGTGATCAACACCGAACCGCGCGACATGTACCTGTCGCGCGTGGCGGCCATGGATGCGGGCATTCCGGACACCACTCCAGCGATGAACGTGAACCGTCTCTGCGGGTCCGGCGCGCAGGCAATTGTGTCGGTGATCCAGTCGCTGATGCTGAACGACGCCGATTTCGGCCTTGCCGGCGGTGCCGAGTCTATGAGCCGCTCGCCCTATATCGTGCCGCAGCAACGCTTCGGTCAGAAGATGGGTGACATCAAGACGCTCGACATGATGCTCGGCGCGTTGAACTGCCCCTTCGGCACCGGGCACATGGGGGTCACGGCAGAAAACGTTGCCGCCGAACATGACATCAGCCGCGAAGCACAAGATGCCTTTGCCATGGAAAGCCAGGTCCGCGCCGCCCGGGCCATCGAAGAGGGGCGTTTCAAGGACCAGATCGTTCCGGTCGAGGTCAAGGTCAAGCGTGACCTCGTGCCCTTCGAAGTTGATGAACATCCCAAGGCCACGTCGCCCGAGGCGCTCGCCGGTCTGCGCACCGTATTCCAGAAAGACGGCACCGTAACGGCAGGCAACGCCAGCGGCATCAATGACGGCGCCGCCGCACTGGTCCTTGCTCGTGCAGAGGCTGCGGAACAAGCTGGCCTCAAACCCCGCGCCCGGGTGTTGGGCTATGCCCATGCCGGTGTCCGGCCTGAGGTCATGGGCATCGGCCCGATCCCGGCGGTCGAGAACCTTTTGGCAAAAACAGGTATGAAAATCAGTGACTTCGACGTAATCGAATCCAACGAGGCCTTCGCCGCCCAAGCGCTTGCAGTCAACAAGGGGCTGGGTATTGATCCCGCCAAGGTCAATCCCAACGGCGGCGCCATTGCCCTTGGCCACCCGGTCGGGGCGACAGGCGCTATCATCACCATCAAGGCGCTCTACGAATTGGCTCGCGTGGGTGGATCCAAGGCGCTGATCACCATGTGCATTGGCGGCGGTCAGGGCATTGCGCTGGCCATCGAGGCACTTTGAAACGCGAGGGGTAAGTCGCTCCAACGCGGCTTACTTCACCTCAATGTCTGCACTGTCCGAGCGTCCTCTCGCGTCAATCACCGACAGGCTAACAAACCCCTTTTCACGCCACGGCAAGGCGATCTCGCGCCGGTTTGCACCCGTCACCACCGGCGCGCCATCGGCCAGCACGGTAAAGGGCGGTTGTCCCTCACGGATCTTCACCACCAGCGGCACGTCCTCTTCCAACGGTAGAAACGCCCCGTCAGGCGGGAACGCGAGAACCGGCGCATCCTGCGGTGCCTCGAACACGGCGTTGCGCCCCCGGAAGCGTTGCAGGGGTTGCGGCAACATCGCGTTCGACACGATCAACGTTTCCGGCGGCGGTGGCGGCAGATCTTCCAATTCCGGTTTCACACGCTGAAAGATTTCGGTCAGGATCGGTGCGGCCAGGTCACCGCCAAAGGCCCCCGGCACCGGCGTGCCATCCGCCCGGCCCAACCAGACAGCCGCCACATGTTGTCCATCAAACCCCACGGCCCAAGCATCACGGTGGCCATATGAGGTGCCCGTTTTGAAGGCAAGCTTGCCCTCACCCTTGCCCCCCGGCGGGGTCAGGCTGGCCAACACATGCGCCACCTGCCAGGCCGCCGAACGGCTGACCACGCGCTGCCTAGCCCTTGAAACGGAATCGGATTTCCATGTCAGTTCAACGGCTTCCCCGCCGCTGGCCAACCCGGCATACAACTGCATCAAATCCTGCATCCTGAGGCCCACGCCGCCAAGGGCAACCGCCAATCCCGCCTTGCCGCCCGGTACCACTGCGCGCACTCCGGCCCGGCGCAGCCCGGCCATGAAGCGGGCCGGGCCAATTTCGTCCATCAGCAAAACCACCGGGATATTCAGCGACAGTCGCAGAGCCTCGGCAATGCGCAGCTCGCCGCGAAAACCGCCGTCAAAGTTCTGCGGCTGATAAGCACCAAAAGCCACCGGACGGTCATCGATGATCGTCTCGGGATGCGCCAGCCCCCGGTCGAACGCCATCGCATAGATCAGCGGCTTCAACGTCGATCCCGGTGAACGCAACGCCTGGGTCATGTCGACAAACCCCTGCCGTGCGCTGGCCGTGCCATAGCTGGCCGACCCGATCGAAGCGATAATTTCACCGCTTTGATGATCCGCCACCATCATCGCTATCGACAGCTGGTCCGGCAGGCCGCGCAAACTCTCGCCCGCCAAGTCTTCCAACGCCCGCTGCACCCCGGCATCTAAGGTAAGATCATGGCGCAGCGCCAAGGGCTCCGACGCCCGCACACGGTCGGTCAGATGCGGAGCCAGCGCCGGGAAGGCGCGGCGCGCCCGCGGTACCGGCTCTTTCACCGCGGTGTCATAAGCCTCCTGCCCGATCACCCCGCCGTCATACATCCGCGCCAACACCCGATTGCGGGCCGCGCGCGCCGCTTTCCAGTTGCGGTCCGGTCGCCGCATCTCGGGCGATTGCGGCAGCGCCACCAGCAAAGCCGCCTGCGCCGGAGTTAACCGCTTGGGTTCCTTACCAAACCAGGCAAAGGTCGCCGCCCGCACCCCTTCCAGATTACCGCCATAAGGCGCATGGGTCAGGTACAGCGCCAGGATTTCATCCTTGGATAACCGCCGCTCCAGCGCCATCGCGAGCCGCATCTGCCGGAGTTTACCGGCAACCTTGCCGGTGCCGCTATCCTCGAGCAGCCGCGCCACCTGCATGGTCAGGGTTGAACCCCCCGAGACCACCTTGCCATTCCACAGCGCCTGCCCAACAGCGCGGGTCATCGCCCAAAGATCCACCCCGCCATGATGGTGAAACCGCTTGTCCTCGTAGGCCACCAGCATATCAAGATAATCCGGGTCAACCTGTCCGGCCCGCGCACCCAACCGCCAGCGTCCATCGCGCAAGGTATAGACCCGCAGCAAATCACCGCCGCGGTCACGCATCTCGACCGAGGTTTCCGCCAGCAACACCGGCAACTCGGTCGCGGCGACCCAGTCGTCAACCGCGTCGCGTATGACCGCCCCGGCAAACAGCAGCGCGGCCAGCGTTATCAGGGGCCAGGCCCGCATCTCACCTCACTCGGAAATGCTGAACCGGCCCGTCGCGCTTTGGGCACGGTATTGCGGACGATACATATCCTCGACCTGCGCTGCCGGGTGATGGAACTCACCGGGCGACACCGCCCGCACGATATAGGCCAGCTGGAACGGCTTGTCCTTGCGCCAGTCGACGGCAGCAAGGAACCGGTCCGAGCGGAACTCGGCATGGTCCGCATGTTGCGGCTTGAGCCAATCGAGCGCCTGGATATCGCCCGAACGCAGCAGGTTCGGATTGTCGATCTCAAACCCGGCCGGCAGCGGATCATCCACCATCAGCCGCGCCTCACCCTTCTCGAACGGGGTCACCTTCAGGGCCACGACATAGCGGTCCCCGACCTTGGGCGACAGCGTCTCGATCATCTCGCCCTCCATGGTGTAATAGACCCGGTCGATACGATAGCCGTAGCCACCAGCGGGCGGTGCCACTTGCGGTACGCCGAAGGTGGTCAGGGTCACGTCGGTATCGCGTCCGCTTTCATTGCGGATGCCCACACCATAGCCAAGCGTCTCCTCTTCCAGCAGCTTGACCAACGGCCCCTCGACTGGCTGACCGTTCATGGTCAGCCCGGCAATCGACGGATCCACGACCAGCGCACGCGCCGCCATCAGGGTCCAGACGCTTTCCTGCGTGGAACGGCGCCCGACGGCTCCACCGATCCGCGCCGCCAGCGCCTCGCGATCCACCGCATTCGACCCGGCCTCGACGGCCAGCGTCAGAACGCCTGCCGCATCACGCAGGTTGGTGCCATAGTCGGCCCGCCAGACCTGACGTTCCTTGGCCGTCTGGCGCCCGATCATGCTGCCCGCGCGGGCAAACATCCGGTCGGCGCGGGTCTGATCGCCATACATCGCCAGCGCCGCGCCCACCTGCGCCACGCCCAGCGCGGTTGAAAACGCCTCGGCTTTTTCGTCGGAATAGTAACGCAAATCTGCCATCGCCGCAGCGCCCTCGCGGGCCAGCACCAACAATGCATAGGCCAAGGCGCTGCCACCCTCGTCAAAGTCGGGATGGTAATTCACCCGGTTGCGCAGGTTGTCCATCGCCATGCGGAAGGCAATCTGCGGCACCTCATAGCCTTCGGCCTTGGCCCGGCTCAGGAAGTCGCTGACATAGGCATCCAGCCACAGATCACCCGAAGATGGATACCACAGCCCGAAACCGCCACTGCTGGCCTGCCGGGCAAGCACCCGTTCGATGGCCTGATCGATCCGCTCATCCACCTTGTCGCGTGCCCCAAGGCCCAGCGCCTTGGCCACCGGGCCAAAGTAAAGGAGTGGCATCGCCACCGAAGTCACCTGTTCGGTACAGCCATAGGGATAGCGATCCAGCGCACTCAGAAGCCCCGGCGCATCCAGCTTGGCCAATGGCCCGGCAGACACCACCGCCGATCCGGTGCCCGGCTTCATATCCGAGAACACATTGTGATCCAGCTTGAACGTGCCGCCAGCGGCCAGGTTGAACCGTTGGGTTACGGCGATGACTGGGTCATTCATCCGGACCGGCATCACCAGGTTCTTGGTCAGTTGCTTGCCATCCGGCGTGGTCAGCGCCACGCGCAGGCTGTGGTCGCCCACGTCGCCAGCGGTGATCGGGATCGAGAAGATGGCCTTTTCCTGCTCGCCCAGCGTCACACCCGAAGGCACATTGCCGCTCAGGCTCACGCCTTGCGCGGTCACATCCAGACCCATCCGGCCCGTCGGACCTTCGGCATGGACGATCTCTAGCAGAAGTCGCGAACTGTCTCCCGGCGACAAGTAGCGCGGCAGGCTCGCCGTCACCACCACCGGATCACGGACCAACACATCGGCCTCTGCCTCGCCCACAGCATCCTTGCTCCAGGCCACGGCCATCAGCCGCACGGTGCCGTTGAACTCGGGCATGTCAAAGACCACCTCGGCCCGACCGTTGCGTGCAACCCGCACGGGCCCGCTGAAATACGCCACCAACTCTTCGGTTGGCGGGGGCGATTGCATCCCGGCCTCGCTTTGGGCGTCGCCGCCCGAACGGACAGCCCCCATCGACCCGGACATGCCATCGATCAGGCGACCATAAACATCACGTATATCCATGCCCAACCGGCGTTGTCCGAAATAGTGCTCGGACGGATCGGGGCTTTGGAACCCTGTGAGGTTCAGAATGCCGACATCCACCGCAGCCACGGTCACATATGCCTCTGTTCCGTGTTCAAGCCCATCGACTTGCACCGCCGCTATCATTGGCCCCCGCGGGGCCGATTGCTCGGGCGCATCGAATGACACGTTCAACTGCTTTGCCCCCGGATCAATTCTGGCATGGGCCAATCCCATCGACCGCGCCGGGTTCTGCCCGGCGGCCACATCCATGGGCCGGATGACCGAGGCGGTTACATAAGCCCCTGCGCCCCAATCGTCGGTCACATCCAGCGGGATCAGGTTTTCACCCTTCACCACCTCGACCGCCTTCATCGCAATCAGCCGGTTCGACATCACCGTCACCAGCGCCGTACCCGCATAGCGCGGCACGATCCGCAGGCGCGCGGTATCGCCGCTCTTGTAGTCCGGTCGGTCGAGCGACAGCTCCAGAACATCGGGCGTCTTGGTCGTGTCCGCCGGCACATACCAGCCGGCATAGAAGTCTGCCGAGCTGGCAATGCCCTCGCCATCGGGGCGTTCGACAACCAATTCGTAGCTGCCCCAATCGACCTTGCCCGACACCTCAACCGGCGTTGATCCCAGCATCACTTCCCCGCTCGCCACCGGCTTGCGGGTGGTGATCACCTCCCAATTCCAATCGCCGTATTCCTTGTACCACTGATACCGGCGATTGACCCGATTAAGCGTCCATTTGGCTGGCATCGCGACAGGTTTCAAATCGGGGCTCAGTGCGATCACCTGGAAGTGCGCTTCGGTGCCTTCCTCGACCACGTCCTCAAACATCGGCTTGATGCCGATCACCGGCCCATCGGGTGCCACGGCTTGAGTGATCCGGCGTTCCACCGGACGACCCGAGCCCTCGGACACACGGGTGATGATCTCAACCTCAAGCGGGCGATCCTTGGCGGGTGCCCCCGGCAAGTCTACCCCGGCAACCGCAACACCGGTCGGCCCGGTGCGGCCCCCATCGAAATAGCCACGACGCGGACCGATTTGCGTGTCATGACGGCCAAAGACATAGCCCGGCCAATCAGCCACACTGCGCTTGGCCCGCAGTATCGTGTCACCCTCGACCGGCAGGTCGCTACCCGGTGCTCCGAACAGGTAGTTCGCAGTCACGGTCAGATCCGTCATCGTGCCGGGACGCAATGGCGTTGTTGGCAGTTTCAGCTCGAAATCAATCCGCTCGGGCAGGAAATCCTCGACCAGAACGGTCTGGCTGGCCAGCGCCGGCTGATCCACATCCGCCTTGATATCCAACCGCCATGTGCCACGCGGCACCGCGTTGCCCACCGGCATGTTGAACACATGCCCCCCGGCAACGCTGGTCCCCGAGAAATGGCGCGCATATTCCACGCCATCAGGCCGAGTCAGGATCGCCGTCAGTGGCAGATCGTCGATTGCCGTTGCCACCCCATCACGCGCCAGCACGGTTGCATTGATCACTTCCCCGGCACGATAAGCGCCCCGGTCGGTGGTCAGGAACACGTCGATCGGCCCCGCAGGCGCACGGCCTTCGACACCTCGATCCGACAAGTCAAACGCCGGATCAGCCAGTGACAGGAAGGCCATGTCGGTTTCGCCATCCTCGACCACGATCAACCCCGGCTCGGCACCCTTGCGGCCACGGGTCAACCCGCCATCAAACCTGGCATAGCCCTGGTCGTCGGTCATCGCCGTGCCCAGCACCCGGTTTGACCGCGACACCAATGTCGCCTTCACCCCGGCCCGAGCCTGGGCATCGCCCAGCGAACGCACAAAGACATGCAGCCCGTCCGCCCCGCTCATCGTCGTCAGGCCCAGATCGGTCAGCACGAACCACTGCGTCGCGCCTTCGCTGTCATATTCATCCTCACCCGGAATCGTCGCGGTCAGCGCATAAACACCCGGATCGAGATCCTTGATCAGGTCCCCCACCGGCAGGCGGGTGGTCATGTCTCGGTTGATTGCGTTTTCCACCTGGCCCTTGCCAGTCCAAACCTCTTCGCCAATCTCCCCAGCAAAGTTACGCGAATTCCAATAGCTGATCCGCTTGCCGAAATAGTTCTCCTGGATCGAGCGCAGCACGTTGCGGTCGCTGATCCGACGCAGCTTCAGGTCCACCTCGCTCAGGTTCACCGTCTGTACCGGCACAGCGGCATCGGCGGCCTTGGGCAACACATAGGCCCGCCCGGCAAAATGCACAGAAGGTGACCGGTCACGCACATAAAAGCGCAATTCCACGTCCTTGATCAGCTTCTCACCATCCTGCGCTGGCAGGCCTTCGCGGAAGGTTACCGTGTAACGCTCCCCGTGGGTTGCCCCACCGATGCAGATGCGTTTGCCTTCAGCCTCGACCGACATACGCTGATCCGGCAATTTTACGTAAGGCGTGTAATCCACACCGGTTTTCATCAGCCGCTCCGAGAAAGTCGCACAAACCCGCGGCTCGGCCTTGTCGCTTTCAACATTGTGTTCGGTAATGCGGAAGCCCCACTTGGCGATTGCCTTGTCCAGCCGTGCGGTCAGCTCCTCGCGCGGCTGGATACTCTCGGCCAAGCGCAGAACCGGAATCGTATCACGCCCCCGATCCATCCGTTCCAGCGCATCCGTCATCACCGAAAGCGCATTGACCCGCTGCGCGTCATTCAGCGCCCGCAGATACCCGTTCGTGGCCGCCTGCATCCCGCGATTGGCGTATTTCCACTGGTCATTCGACTTGGCCGCCTTGATCGCCAGCGACAGGCGGCCATATTCAACCCACTGATCGCTGCGATCTGTCTCGGCGACCGCAGCTCCGGTCCAGCGCATCGCGTTCAGCATATCACCTTGGCTGCGACGGCTTTCGGCGGCATCCAAAATCGCTTCGACCGAGTAATTTCCACCCGGATGCAGCGGCCCAATGCCACGCGCCTGGCTTAGCGCCGCCGACAGGTCGCGATCTGACAACACCCGGTCCAGATCATCGCCCCGCGCCTGCACCACCCGCGCAATCGCCGGATCAAGCGTCAGAACCTCGGCCGACACGGCGCCCTCATAGGGCTGCCGGTCGCTGATGCTTGATTTCGGGAAACAGGAATTCGAGCGCGAATTGAAGGTGAACGCCTTGCAATTCGGATCGCTGAGACAGGCATTCCTGCACGATTTCCTGTTCGTATCGAACAGGGCCTGCAGGTCCGATCCGTAGAAATCCACGTCCTTTGTCACCACCAGGCGACGATCAGGCACGTAATCTTCAGCAAACACTGGCAAAACCAGACCAAGAACAAAGGCGAAAGCGGCAACAAAGCGGCGCATGAAATCCTCCTGTCTGAATGCCCCGATGGTGGCACGACTAAACCGGTTAGGCAACGATTCCCCGGGGTGCGGAATTCCTGACCCCACACTTTCCCACCTTAAGCGAATTTTCACCATAACCACCCATGATCACGGGAACTTTGCGGACAGGTCGGAGACCGGGGATGAATCTCGCCAGCAAACTCGCGGAAGAGCGCCGGATGCGCCTCGCCGCGGAAAGATTGCTTGAACAGAAACAGGCGGAATTGTTTGCGGCCAACCGCAAGCTCGGCCAACACGCGCGCAAGCTCTCGAATGAAATTGTCGAGACCCGGGCCCAAGTCAAAACCGTCCGCGACGAAAACGAAAAGGTCAAATCCGACCTCACCGTCGCCCACCACAAGGTCGAGATCGCCCATCAGAAGGTGGAAATCGCCGAGCGCCGGCTTTGGCATTCGATCGAAACCATCCGTGACGGGTTCGCCTTTTTCGACGCCGACAACCACATGATCGCGGCCAACAAAGCCTATCTCGCCTTGTTTGACGGGCTGGAAGAGGTCGGGCCGGGCGTGTCCTACCCCCGCATCCTACAATTTCTGGTCGAAGAAGGCGTTGTCGATATCGGCGATACCGCCCCGGCAGATTGGCGCAGCTCGATGCTCAAACGCTGGCAACAACCCGCGCCCCCACCCACGGTCTGGCGGCTGTGGAACGGTGAATATTACAAACTGATTGACCAGCGCAGCCACGGCGGTGACGTGGTCTCGCTGGCGCTCAATATCTCTGACACGGTACGCTATGAGAAAGAGCTAAAGGATGCCCGCACCCGGGCCGAGGACGCCGCCCGCGCCAAGGCCGCCTTCCTCGCCAACATGAGCCATGAAATTCGCACACCAATGAACGGCGTTGTCGGCATGTCCGAATTGCTGCGCGACACGACGCTGGACGACGAACAACAGCTCTATGTCGACACGATCAAGAACTCGGGCGAGGCACTCTTGGTCATTATCAACGACATTCTCGACTATTCCAAGATTGAGGCAGACAAGCTTGTCCTGCGCCCGGAACCCTTTGATCTCGAGCGCACGATCCATGAAATCGTCATGCTGCTCCAGCCCGCCGCGCGCGACAAGGGCATCGACCTGGCCGTCGATTTCGATCTCTTCCTACCCACCACCTTCACCGGAGATCGTGGCCGAATCCGCCAGATCCTGACCAATCTGATGGGCAACGCGGTGAAGTTCACCCTGTCCGGCCATGTCCTGATCCGCGTGGTCGGTGTACAGCGCGAAAACAGCTCCGATACCGACCTGCATATCAGCATTGAAGACACCGGCATCGGCATCGCCAAGGAAAAACTTGCCCACATCTTTGGTGAGTTCAATCAGGTCGAAGACGACCGCAATCGTAAGTTCGAAGGCACTGGCCTGGGTCTGGCCATCAGCCGCAAGCTGATCACACTGATGGGCGGTGAGATCTGGGTCGACAGTGAAGAGGGCAAGGGCTCGTGTTTCGGTTTCCGCATCTCGCTGCGGGCCGACGACACAAAATCCATCCATCCCCCCAGCCTGCCCAAGGTGATGCGCCGCGCCATGGTTGTCGATAGCCTCGAAGTTAACCGCATCATCCTCGCAAAACAGCTTGAAACCTTGGGGATGGCGACCGTCTCCTACCCCAGCGCCGGTGAGGCGCTGAAACAGATCGATGGCAGCATCGACCTGCTGGTCACCGATCATACCATGCCTGACATGGACGGTTTCGAACTGGCGACCGAACTTCGAAAACGCGGCCATGAGCTACCGATCATGGTCCTATCGTCATCGGTCAACTTCGCGGAAAAGGACCCCGCCATCGGCCTGGTTCAGGCCCTGCTGCAAAAGCCCACCCCGCGCAGCGAGCTATTCGCCCGGCTGCAAGACATCGGCGTTGGTCTGTCCCTTGCCGCCTTACCTGACGACCCCGCCCCGCTGGCTCAGGGCACCCCCAAGCGCGCAATGCGGGTTCTGGCGGCCGAGGACAACCGCACCAACCAGCTGGTTTTCCGCAAGATGGTCAAAACCCTCGATATCGACCTGCAATTTGCCTCGAATGGGCTCGAAGCGATCGAACTCTTTCAATCCTACGATCCCGACCTGATCTTCATGGATATCTCTATGCCCAAAATGGACGGCAAAGAAGCCACTGGCGAAATTCGCGCCCTTGAAGGCAACGGTGGCAAACATGTGCCCATCGTAGCACTCACCGCGCACGCCATGGACAGCGACCGCGATGCGATCCTCGCCGCAGGGCTGGATCACTACCTTACCAAGCCGCTGCGCAAGGCCGAGATTTTCGCGGTGATCGGCGAAAACTGTCCGGACGCTGCCCGCCCGATTGCACACGAAGAGACGGCGGCCCAATCTGCGTAGGGTGGGCTTTTAATCCTCCGCGCCTTCATCCCGCAAGAACACCCAGGAATCCCCTTCCGACATATCAGGCTGATAATCATACCCCGCCATATCGAATTTCTTGATCTCGTCCGGATCCTGCAGCCGGTTCTGAATGATAAACCGCGCCATCGACCCGCGCGCTTTCTTGGCAAAGAAGCTCACGATCTTGGGCTGACCGCCCCGCATTTCCTTGAAGACCGGGGTGATCACCCGCAGCTTCAGCGCGTCCCGATCCACCGCCCCGAAATACTCTTCGCTCGCGCAATTAATAAGCACATGCGCACCCAGTAACGCGCCTTGATCATTCAAAGCCTCGGCAATCTGGCTACCCCAGTATTCGTAAAGGTTCTTTCCGCGTGGGTTCTTCAGACGCGATCCCATCTCCATCCGGTGCGGCTCAATCGCGTCGGTGGGCCGTAAAATGCCATACATCCCCGACAGAATGCGCAGATGCTGCGCCGCCCAGTCCATTTCATCGGGTTCCAGCGACTTCGCCTCAAGCCCGGCATAAGTGTCACCATCAAAGATCAGCGCCGCCGCGCCGCGCTCCATCTTGCCGAAATCGCGATAGCGGTCGTAATTCAGCTTTGACAGTTTCTCGCTGATCTTCATCAGCTTGCCGATCTCGCCCATCGACATTCCGCGCGCCACCCCGGCCAGAGCCTCGGCCTGGTCCTGAAACATCGGCTCGGTCAGCTCGAATTTTGCCACCGGGTTTTCGTTCAGCCGCTTGGCTGGTGAAACAACGATCAACATGTCCTGCTCCCCATTTTCGCCGGTATGATTTATCCCGCGTCGCGCAGAACGTCCAGAAAGGCCGCGCCGAACCGCTCGGCCCGCCGGTCGCCCAAGAGCCTCGTCATCGCCCCCGCGTCCGAAGGTCGCATCTCAGCTACCTTCGCCAAAAGCGATGCGGTACAGCTCATCGGTTTGGCCGTACCATCCTCACCCCGAGCCAAATCGGCCTGCGCCTTCAAGAGTTGGTCATAGACACCCCCCGCCGCCCGTCCGGCCAGTTTCCGGCGACTGGGATGCACCTCCGCCACCTCACCGGCGATAACCTCAAGAAATTCACGGCCATAGCGTTCCAGCTTCTTGGCCCCAACCCCG
The DNA here is from genome assembly GCF_032586155.1 of Aliisedimentitalea sp. MJ-SS2. Lineage (NCBI taxonomy): Bacteria > Pseudomonadati > Pseudomonadota > Alphaproteobacteria > Rhodobacterales > Roseobacteraceae > Aliisedimentitalea > Aliisedimentitalea sp. MJ-SS2. The sequence goes on along the minus strand of NZ_JAWHTC010000005.1, from coordinate 249,610 downwards.
GAAATCCCGGCCATGTCATCCAGGCTCGTCGGGCGCTTTTCGGCCATCTCGATCAGGGTGCGGTCGTTGAACACCACATAGGCCGGCACCGCCTGCTGCTCGGCCAGCGCCCGCCGCTTGGCCTTCAAGGCCGACAAGAGCGGCGCATCCTCGTCCGAAACCAGCGCCTTTACCGCCGGACGGCGTGGGGCAGATTTGATCACGTCCTTACGCAATGTGATCGCCTCATCACCCTTCAGGATAGGATGCGCGGCCTCGGTCATCTTTAGCGCACCGTGGCGTTCAGGGTCCGGGCGGCACAGGTCATGCCCCATCATCTGCCGGAAAACCGCCTGCCACTGGGGCCGCGAATACTCTTTTCCTACCGCGTAGGTCGGCAGCTCGGAATGCCCGCGTTGCCGCACCTTGTCGGTCTCGACCCCCATCAGGATATCGATCAGATGCCCCGACCCGAACCATTCCCCGGTGCGAAGCATCGCCGACAACGCCATGCGCACGGGCTGCGTCCCATCGAACGTCTCTACCGGTCGTGAACAGATGTCGCAATTGCCGCAGGCTTCGGCCTCTTCCCCGAAATACCCCAGCAAGACCTTGCGCCGGCATTCCAACGCCTCGGCCAGTCCCAACAGCGCATTCAATCGCCCATGGTCTGCGACCCGTCGTTCAGGCGGAGCCAACCCCTCGTCGATCTGAGAGCGGCGCAACCGAATGTCCTCGGGTCCGTACAAAGTCAGCGTATCGGCAGGCGCTCCATCGCGCCCGGCCCGGCCAATCTCCTGATAATAGGCTTCGATCGACTTTGGCAGGTCCGCATGCGCCACCCAGCGAATGTCGGGCTTGTCCACCCCCATGCCAAAGGCCACGGTCGCCACTACGATCAGCCCGTCCTCGGTGTTGAAGCGGTGCTCCACATGGCGACGGTCGCCGGCCTCCATCCCGCCGTGATAGTAGCAGGCATTGTGCCCTTCCTGCCGCAACGCGTGCGCCAACCCTTCGGTCTTGGATCGCGTGCCACAATAGACGATACCGGACTGCCCCTTGCGCGCCTCGGCAAAGCTCAGGATCTGTTTGCGCGGCCCATTCTTGGCCTCAAAGGCCAGGTGAATGTTGGGTCGGTCGAACCCGTGCAGGAACACCTCCGGGGCCTGCCCGTCAAACAGCCGCGCTACGATCTCCTCGCGCGTCTCGGCATCCGCCGTCGCTGTGAACGCCGCCAGCGGCACGTTCAAAGCCTGGCGCAGTTCGCCAATCCGCAGGTAATCAGGTCGAAAATCATGTCCCCATTGGCTGACGCAATGCGCCTCGTCCACGGCAATCATCCCCACGCCAATGCGCCGCAACATGCCCAGCGCCGACCCCGCCGCCAATCGTTCGGGAGCGATATAGAGAAGCTTCAGCCTCCCTGCCTCAAGCGCGTCCCACACTGCATCGGTTTCTTCCGGCGTGTTGCCGCTGGTCAATGCCCCGGCCTCGACCCCCACGGCCCGCAAGCTTCGCACCTGATCGCGCATCAGCGCAATCAAGGGCGATATCACCACCGTGACCCCCTCGCGCATCAGCGCTGGCAATTGAAAACAAAGCGACTTACCGCCACCGGTCGGCATGATTGCCAGCACGTTACGGCCCTCGGCCACCGCACTGACAATATCCTCCTGCCCGGGTCGAAACGCATCGAACCCGAATACATCGCTCAAAAGCGTGGCAGCGCTTGGCATGGACGTCCTGTTAGTGGCTTATCTGCTCTTAACTGGAACAATCACATTTTAAGAAAAGGTGAACAAGTCCTGCTTAACGCAGCAACAGCTCGGGCAGAATGAAGTCACGCAGCGAGATGATGATGATGAACGCCACCAGCGGTGCCAGGTCCAGCGGGCGGGTATCGGGCAAAACCCGACGGATCGGCTGATAGATCGGCTCGAGCAACCGATTAAGCCCGAACCAAAGCTGGTTCACGAAGGGCTGATGCAGGTTCAGGACCTGAAAGTTGATCAGCCAGCTCATGATGATATGGGCCAGCATGATGAAAAAGGCGACGTTCAGGATCAACGCCAGCGGCCCGTAGATTGCCATCATTCGTCAGGTTCCGTTGCTTATCGGTATCTTCACTGCCCCCTCAGGTAAGCGCCCGCCCGGCAAAGGGCAAGGGTGGGATCACAATCTAATCCTTGCCAGAAAAGGGTTAATCCGGTCTAACTTATTGCAGCAAATGAGGGACAATCAAAAATGAGTACAATCTCCCCGCGCAAGCGGATTTGGGGCTGGTGGTTTTTTGACTGGGCATCACAACCCTATAACACCTTGATGCTGACCTTCATTTTTGGCCCCTATTTCGCCAGGACCGTGACCGAGATGCTTGTCGGTTCAGGCATGGAAATCGGCGCGGCAAAGGCACAGGCACAGGCCTATTGGGGCTACGGGCTGACCGTGTCCGGCATCCTGATTGCCATCCTTGCACCGATCCTTGGGGCCTTCGCCGACAGCACAGGGCGACGCATGCCCTGGGTCTGGTTCTTTTCTATTCTCTACGTGTTTGGCTCGGCAGCTCTTTGGTACACCGCCCCGGATCAATTTGACGTCACTCGCACGCTGATCCTGTTCGGTATCGGGCTGATTGGGATGGAATTCGCCACGATCTTTACAAACTCGATGTTGCCGACGCTGGGTGATCGACACGAAATCGGCCGAATTTCCGGGTCGGGATGGGCCTTTGGCTATATTGGTGGCGTTGTCGCGCTGGTGATCATGCTGCTGCTGTTCCAGGCCGGTGAAAACGGCAAGACCATGCTGGGCATTGCACCGATCCTGGGCCTGGACCCGGCCACGGGCGCGGACACCCGCGCCGTCGCCCCTCTGACCGCAATCTGGTACGCGGTCTTCATGATCCCGTTCTTCCTTTGGGTGCGTGACATTCAAGACCCGGACCATATCCCCTATCACTTCGGTAAGGCATTGAAAGATCTCGGCTCCACGTTGCGCGGCCTACCCAACCACGGCAGCCTGTTAGCCTATCTCGGCTCGTCGATGTTCTATCGCGATGCGTTGAACGGCATGTATACATTCGGTGGCATCTATGCGTCGGGCGTTCTGAACTGGCCGATCATGAAGATCGGCATTTTCGGCATTATCGCCGCGCTGACCGGCGCGCTCTTCGCATGGATCGGCGGTAAGGCAGACAAGGCATTCGGGCCCAAGCCAGTGATCACGACCTGTATTTTGATCCTGCTCGGAACCGCCATCGCCATCATCATGATTTCCCCGGACAGCGTGTTTGGCATGGCCGTCGAACCGGGCTCGTCCCTACCGGACATTGCCTTCTTTGTCTGTGGTGGTCTCATCGGCGCGGCCGGGGGCGCAATCCAGTCGGCAAGCCGCACGATGATGGTCTGGCAGTCCAACCCCGAGCGTATGACCGAGGCTTTTGGCCTTTATGCGCTGTCGGGCAAGGCCACGACGTTCCTTGCACCAATGTTGATCGCTATCACCTCTGACATAAGCGGAAGTCAGCGGATCGGAATCATTCCCGTCGCAGGCCTCTTCCTTGTTGGCCTGATCCTGCTAGTCTGGGTCAAAGCCGACGGAGATCACACCAAATGGTCCGATACCTAGTAGCGCTTGTTCTAAGCCTCGTCGTTACAACGCCGGTCGCCACGGCAGAAAAACTTGCCAAGCAACAGTTCGGGGCCAAGAAATCGGCCTCGGCCCAGAAACCGGCCCCCTTCGGCAGCTATTCCAAGGGGTGTATCGCCGGGGCCGAGCGCCTGCCTGAAACCGGCCCGACCTGGCAGGCCATGCGCCTGTCGCGCAACCGCAACTGGGGCCACCCGGAAACCATCGACTTCATCAAGAAACTTTCGGCTTTCGCCGCCCGCCAAACGGGATGGAAGGGCCTCTATATCGGCGACATCTCCCAACCCCGTGGTGGACCGATGCTCACGGGCCACCGCAGCCATCAGATCGGGCTTGATATCGACATCTGGATGCTGCCGCCCAAACGGCTCGACCTGTCCCGCAAACAGCGCGAAAACATTTCCTCGATTTCACTGCGTCGTTCCAAGGGGGCCTATGTCAACGAAAACTGGACCCGCCAGCATTTCGAGGTCATGAAGGCCGCCGCCAAGGACAAACGCACGGCCCGGATCTTCGTCTTCCCCGGCGCCAAGGTGCAGATGTGCAAAATGGAGAAAGGCAACCGCAAATGGCTGCGCAAGATCCGGCCATGGTGGGGGCACCATTACCATTTCCATGTCCGCCTGAAATGCCCCAAGGGGATGCGCGGCTGCGTCAACCAAGATGCCCCACCAGCCGGCGATGGCTGCAAAGACGCGGAACAATGGGTGCAGGACATCATCAATCCCCCACCTCCCGATCCCAACGCGCAACCACGCAAGAAACGCCGGGAAATTGTGCTGGCCGACCTGCCCAAACAGTGCAGCGGCGTCCTGCGCTCGCGCTAAGGGCACCTGACGGAAAAGCTTGCCAAGCGGCTCCGGCCCCTCTATACGCCGCCCGTTCGCCATGCTGGCGAGCCATGTCGCCGCAACCATGTCAAAACGGGCTAAACCTATGACACGCTATCTTCCTGGCATCCTTGCCATGGCCGCCATTGTCGTGGCCTCCAATATCCTGGTGCAGTTCCTGCTCCTCGACGGCCTCCTCACCTGGGGTGCCTTCACCTATCCGCTGGCCTTCCTCGTCACCGACATCATGAACCGCGTCTATGGCGTGGGGCCTGCCCGCCGGGTGGTCTTTGCCGGGTTCATCACCGGCATCGCCTGTTCGCTGATCGGATCGCAGATCATGCTGCAGGGCGATGGCTATGAATATGCCGCCGTGCCGCTGCGCATTGCCATCGGCTCGGGCACCGCCTTCCTGATCGCGCAACTTACTGATGTTGCAGTGTTTAATCGCTTCCGCGGGGGTCGTTGGTGGCGCGCACCGCTGGTCTCGACCCTTGTCGGCTCGGCGCTTGATACCGCGCTGTTCTTCACCATCGCGTTTTCGGCCTCGATCTCGTTTGGCGCCAACGCCGACGCCACGATCAACTGGGCCTGGGGACCTGCCCCCTTCATGACCGTGGGGTCCGAGGCGCCGCTCTGGGTCACGCTGGCCTTTGCCGACTGGCTGGTGAAGCTTGCCATAGCCCTGATGGCACTTGTGCCCTTCCGCATCATCGTGGGGGTTCTTGCCCCCCGCACCACATGATTTTGTTGACATATGAATCGGCTGTGCCAATCTGGGCTCAGGCGAAACAAACGAAAGGAGGTGCTTCTGTGTCTATTGGGATCATGGAGAAATGCGTTGGGACAGTTTGGGAGACGCGGACCTGAGGCAACCCTCGGGTAAATGAATACCCCAAATTGGTGCACACCTAACCTTGCACCTCCTTAAATTCCGAGGGGCCGTCCATCGTCTGGACGGCCCTTTTCGTTCGAAACCGAAGCATGCGCCTGCCCGGGTGGGCGCGAATGCGCCCGCCATGGGGCGGGCGGGCGCATGCCGGGCCGCAAGCTACCCGGCGTTGACGTGGCAAACCGAACCCAAATCACTTACCTTGGCGTCATCATGCCGTTGCACATCACAGACGAAATCGAAATTGCCGACTGGGAACTGACCGAGAGCTTCGTCCGCGCCTCGGGCCCCGGCGGGCAGCATGTGAACAAGACCTCCTCGGCGGTCGAGCTTCGCTTCGAGGCCGCCCGCTCCCCCGCGCTCCCCGCCCCGGTGAAATCCCGTTTGAAACGCCTCGCAGGCCGCCGCTGGACCAAGGACGGGGCTTTGATCATCCAATGCGACGAAACCCGCCATCAAAGCCGCAACCGCGAGATCGCCCGCGACCGGCTGGCCGAGCTGATCCGCCGGGCGTTGGTCAAACCCAAACGCCGGATACCGACGAAACCGACGCGCGGGTCCAAGGAACGTCGGCTGAAGGCAAAGAAGGAGCGTGGCGAGGTGAAGAAGTTGCGGGGCAAACTGTAGGGTGGGCATTCTGCCCACCATTCGACCGTTTATTGGTGGGCAGAATGCCCACCCTACGATCAGCTACAAGTCAAACTTGAACATCAAAAAAACCTAACCGTTGTAGAGATAGGATTGCAGTTTCCCAGACAAGGCCGATTCAATCACTCTAGCTCCTCTAGCTTCCACCAAATACGAGATGCCGTTGTTTTCCTCGAGCCAGTTTTCGTAACCCACAACTTTCGGCCCTCCCAGATTGATGGCAAATTCATGTCCGTGAATTGAGAAAACTAAGTAGGTCTCGGGAACCTTCGTGAGCAACAGATCATACCCAAATCCAAATTGAACCCATTCAGACGTTTCCGGGTGTTTCATTAGGGTTTCTTCTGGGAAGTATTGCCGGTAGTGAAAAGGCCACTTTTCATAACTGTAACCAAAGCGAGCATACTCGCGGATACTGTCATAATGATCAGTGTGCAGAATCTCCAAACACTCGAGGTAGTTCATCCCCAAAATAAAGCGCCTACAAATCGCTTCGAACGCCATTTTAGCCAAGAAACGAGACATCGCCTTCTCAGGCGGGATGAACTCATTTGAAAACCTGAGTAGCGTTGGAGCACCGGTTAAATCGTTGAATCTTCTAAATCGCTCAATTTCCTCATGTTGGCTTTCTCGCTCAGGCCTGATTTCGGGAGTATTGGTTTTCTTGTCCAGCCGCAAACCTACTTGGAACTCAGTTCCAAACAAGTCGCCTTTCCAAAAGGGCATTTTGCCTTTCTTGTTAGGAGTTTGATATCGCGCTCGAAGATTGCGAAATGACTCATGACTGAGCAAAGGGCCTTCAACGCTACTAGCAAAATAGTTGTTGCATTTGTCACAAACCACGCCTTTTGGCAGATTGTGCCTCTCGCTTTTGTTCCCAAGGGCCTCGGGCACTATGTGCTCCACACTCTTCGAGAGAGAACTGTTCTCTTTGCAAAATAGACAAATCATGTCCTGCCAGACCTAAACCACAACCTCCATCCGTTCCTGCTCACCCACCCCGAACACCCGTTTATACCGCTCGATCTGCGCGGCGGGCCCCATCGCCTTGTTGGGGTTGTCCGAGAGCTTGACCGTCGGGCGGCCATTGGCGGCGACGGCTTTGCAGACGAGGCTGAACGGGGCGAGCGCGTCCCCGCCCGTCAGGCCCCGGAAATCATTGGTCAAAAGCGTGCCCCAGCCAAACGAGACCTTGGCGCGGCCATGGAATTGGGAATGCAGCTCGATAATCTTGTCCACGTCGAGCCCATCGGAGAAGATGATCAGCTTGTCACGCGGGTCCTCACCGCGGGATTTCCACCAGTCAATCGCCACCTCGGCCCCGGTCGCCGGGTCGCCTGAGTCAATGCGGATGCCGGTCCAGCCCGCCAGCCAGTCGGGCGCACGATCAAGGAACCCGCGCGTGCCATAGGTGTCGGGCAGGATGATGCGCAGGTTGCCGTCATGTTCGCGGTGCCAGTCGGCCAGCACGTCATAGGGGGCCTGGGCCAGCGCGGCATCATCCTCGGCCAGCGCGGAATAGACCATGGGCAGTTCGTGGGCGTTGGTGCCAATTGCCTCGATATCGCGGTGCATGGCGATGCGGCAGTTCGAGGTGCCGACGAACTTGTCGCCCAGCCCTTCGATCATCGCCTGTACGCACCAGTCCTGCCAGAGATAGGAATGCCGCCGCCGCGTGCCGAAATCGGCGATGCGCAGCCCGTCGATGCCGCGCAGTTTCTCGACCTTTTCCCAGAGCTTGGTCATGGCGCGGGCATAGAGCACCTGAAGCTCGAACTTGCGCATGTTGTTGAGCACGGCGCGGCCGCGCAGCTCCATCAGCACGGCGAGCGCGGGGATTTCCCACAACATGACCTCGTGCCATTTGCCCTCGAAGGTCAGCTCGTACTGACCGTCGTGTTTTTCCAATTGGTAGTCCGGTAACGACATGCTCTCGAACCATTGCATGAAGTCCGGGTGGAACATCTGGCGCTTGCCATAAAAGGTGTTGCCGCGCAGGAAGGTCGACTCGCCGCGCGAAAGCGACAGCGAGCGGATGTGGTCAAGCTGCTCGCGCAGTTCGCCCTCGTCGATCAGCTCGGCCAGGCGGACGTTTTTCGAGCGGTTGATCAGCGAGAAGGTGACGGTTTCATCGGGTTTATTGTGGAACACCGACTGGCACATCAACAGCTTGTAGAAATCATTGTCGATCAGCGACCGCACGATCGGGTCGATCTTCCATTTGTGGTTCCACACGCGGGTTGCGATATCCAAGGCCCTGCCCTCTCGATGGCTGCGAAGCCCGTATTATGCCGATTTACCCTGCGTCTTAAAGGGGAATCACGCCCCCCTTGCGCCGGGGTTTGACAGGGCATGAAGCAGGTCGCTTTTGCGCAGCGGCTTGGTCAGGAACCCGTCCATGCCTGCACTGAGGCAGACCGCCTTGTCGCTGGCAAATGCATTGGCGGTAAGCGCGATGATCCGCGGCCGAGTGGCGTGCGATTTGCGGATCACGCGTGTTGCCGCCAGCCCGTCCATCACAGGCATCGCCATGTCCATCAGCACGATGTCGGGATCATGCTCGGCCACCATATCAACGGCCTGTTTGCCGTTGTCGGCAAAATGCAGGCTCAGCGGCTGATCCTTGAGGTATTTCTTCAACAGAAGCTGGTTGGTCTTGTTGTCCTCAGCCACCAGCACCGTTTTGCCCTCAAGGGCGTCCGGTGCCCCGCAATCGCGTGGGACCGTCTCTTCCAACTCGGAGCTGGCCTTGGCAAATAGCACCGTCACGGTAAAGCACGAGCCCTCGCCGTGGAATGAGCTGACCTCGATATCGCCGCCCATCTCGCGCGCCAGCAGACGGGAAATGGCAAGCCCCAGCCCGGTGCCACCGAACTCGCGCGTGGTGGCGGCATCGGCCTGAGCAAATTCCTCGAACACCTGTTCCAGCCGGCCTTCGGGGATGCCGATTCCGGTGTCCTTCACCGCGAAACTCAATCGGTGACCATCCTGGCCGGTGTGGCAGGACATGCTGACCGTTACCCCCCCTTGGGACGTGAACTTGACGGCATTGCCGATGATGTTGATCAGGATCTGTCGCAGCCGTCCGTCATCGCCCAGCACCCGCTCGGGCAGCGCGGTCTGCGCCACCACGTCGACATAAAGCCCCTTCTTGCGCGCCTCGGGGGTCAGAAGCATCACCGCCTCATCCACCGGCGCCAGCAGGGTGAACTCCACCGCGTGGGTGGCCGGTTTGCCCGCCGCCAGTTTCGAGAAATCCAGAATGTCATTGATGATCGTCAACAGCGCCTCGCCCGAACGGCGGATGGTTTCGACATAATGCCGGTTCTCGCGGCTCAGATCGGCCTCGCTCAGCAGGTCCGCCATTCCGATAATGCCGTTCATCGGTGTGCGAATCTCGTGGCTCATCGCTGCCAGGAACTGGGCCTTGGCCTCTTCGCCCTTCTCGGCGTCCTCTTTAGCCTGGGCCAGTTGCGACTCGCGCATCTTGATATCAGTGATGTCGCGCTCAATCGCGATCGAAAACTCTATGTTACCAGTGGCATCACGCACTGGCACCAAGTTGACACCCATCCAAATTCGCCGCCCATCCTTGGTCTGGTTCAGGACCTGGCTGCGATGGGGCTGCCCTTCGATCACCGCGCGTCCGATTGCGTCGCTCACGTCCTTCTCGGTTTCAGGCGCGTTCAAAAGGTCGGGCGGACATTCGCCAATGGCCTCTTCCCGGGTATAACCCGTGATCCGGGTGAACCCCTCGTTGACCCAGACGATCCGGCCATCGGGGCCGGACATGATCACGCTGTCGTTGGCATGCTGCGCCACAAGCGCCAGCGAGCGGGTTTCCTTTTCCTTGGCTTCCAGTTCGTGATTGGCGCGGGCAAGCTCCACCCCGTAAATGAACAATTCACGGGCACGATCATGCTGGTTTGTTGCACTGGCCAGGGTGGAGCGAACGAAAACAGAAAAGATGTAGGACATGATCAGGGCCGCGACGAAATCAAACACGGCAAATTTCTGCGCACCCGGCAACCACAGGAAGCCGATCAGGAACAGCACCGGCACCGTCCCCCCCAACACGATCAGACGGGCGAAACCCGCCCGGCGGTGAAACGGCAGCACCACGGCGGCATTGGTCGATGCGCCAAGAAGGAAGGTCAATGCAAAGACAGAGATTGGAAACTCGTCCGTCCCGAACCAGGCAATACCGACACCTATTGCCGTGGTCAGCGCCTGGAATGCCGCCGTCACGGTCGATATCCAGGCAGTCGATGCAAATCTACCCGGCCGCGCCAGGCGTCTGGGCACGCCCCGGAGATAGAGACAATCCACTGCCTCGCCGGTCAGTCCGATCATGCCGGCAATCACCCCCACCTGTGGCGACACCAGGATGGCCAGACCGACCACCCCCAGCACCGTCATGATTTGCCGCCACCAGAACAATCGGACGCGGGCACGCGCATAGCGCTCCAACAGGCCCGCCGGGCTATTTCGCGCATCGAATTCTGCGAGTTGTCGCTCGATTTCCTGTACATCTGCAGCCATGATCGTGCGGGCCCTTGGGTTCGCTCGGCTACCGGCCTAACGCCCAAGGGTTAAGGTCCGGCAAATCCCGTCGCGCCACAGCCCCGCATTTCCAATCAAATTGCCAACGTGCCGGGATCAGTCCAGGAAGACCCCGGCCTCGGTCATGCCTGCCTCGGCTACCGCCAACGAGCCATCAAGATCGATAGCCCGGCACAACGCGCGCGCCACCGTTACCTGGAAGCCCAACTTTGCCGCGTCCACTGCCGAGAAGCTGACGCAGAAATCCGTGGCCAACCCGACAAAGGTCAGCGAACTAATTCCACGGCTGTGCAACCAGCCTTCAAGCCCGGTCGGCGTGACATGGTCATTCTCGAAAAACGCCGAGTAACTGTCGACGGCCGGGTTCATCCCCTTGCGTTGGATCATCGTTGCCCGGTCGACGATCAGGTCGCGGTGGAAATGCGCGCCATGGCTGCCCTGAACACAGTGGTCGGGCCACAGCACTTGGGTCCCATAGGGCATTTCGGTGGTCCCGAACGGCGCCTTGCCCTCGTGGCTGCTGGCGAACGAGGAATGCCCGGCAGGATGCCAATCCTGGGTCAGCACGACGGTGTCGAATTCGCCCATCAACGCGTTGATCCCCGGCACGATCTCGTCCCCGCCGGCCACGGCCAGCGCCCCGCCGGGGCAGAAATCATTCTGTACGTCAATCACTATCAGAGCTTTCGTCATGCCACACCTCCAAGCAATTCGGCCCCGACACTGACCGTCCGGTCGAACGCGGTCAACCACTTCGGCTTACCGATCCGGCCCGTTGGTCATCTGCAGTACCATCAGCGCCGCGTCGATTCCTCTTACCATGCCACCCGGTGCATAAGGCCCATAGCTGTTGCCCTTGACACGGAACCGAACCTCGACTTGGCCGCCAGGAGCATCACGAAAATTGAACCGGTAATAACTGGTCTGGCTTTCCAGGCTGTTGGCAATCACACTCTGCAACCCGGCACGTGTCATCCGCCCGTCGAAATCGCGCCCCCAGTTGATATCCACGTCGATCCGCGACTTGCCCGCCTCGGGCCCCTCTCCCACTTTCGCCAATCCCTCGACCGTCAGATCAAGAGGTTGCAGATAGGGGTAGTCATAATAGTTGCTCGCGATCTTGAGGATCACCGCCGGCAGCGCCAGAAGGACCACGATCAGGATCGGACGCAGTATACTGTTTGTGCCGCCCATGTCTGCGCCCTCGGCCTCTGGATTGACGGCGCATTGTCCCACGTCCGGCCTGACAAAGGGTTAAGCACGCGCCACCGCATGACGCCCGGTTTTCCTTCCTCCCTCCTGGCTTTGGTGGTTTACTCGGCCTCAGAGAGCATTTGGACATCAAGGGGAGTTACCATGACCAGATTGAACCGCCGCCACGCGCTTGGCCTGATGGGGGCTGCTGCCGCCTCGTCGCTTGCAGCGCCTGCCATCGCGATGAACAAGAAGATCACCGTCGGCGCGCTGCGCTTCACTTCGCATTCCGCCAGCTTCATCGGGGTCGAGCGTAGCTATTTCGCCGAAGCCGGCCTCGATGTTGAGTTGAAATTCTTCCAGGCGGCCCAGCCGATGGCCGTAGCGATTGCCAGCGGTGACGTCGATTATGCCGTGACCGCCATTTCCGGTGGCCTGATCTCGCTTGCGGACAAGGGCGCGATCAAGGTGATCGGCGGTTGTCTATCCGAAGAACCCGGCATCGACGGGCAGAAGATTCTCGCCAGCGACGCTGCCTTCCAGGCCGGGCTGACCTCGCCCAAGATGCTGGACGGAAAAAGCTATGGCATGACCACTGCAGGCAGCTCGTTCCACTATATGGGCAGCAAAGTCGCCGCCGCAGAAGGCGTAACCGCCAAGTTCAAACCGCTGCAAAAGGTCGGCGCCATCATCGGTGCACTGAAATCCGGCCAGATCGACGCCTGGTCGATCGTACCCCATATCGCCAAACCGCTGGCAAAGTCGGGTAAGGTCCACATCATCGGCAATATCTCGGACTACCTACCTAACTATCAGGTCACGACCGTTTTTACCTCGGCCAAGAATGCCGCGGAAGAAAGTGACATGACCTCCGGTTTCCTTGCCGGTTTCTCCAAGGGGGTCGAGGATTACAACACCACCATGATCGACAAGGCCCATGGCGACGATGGCGTCAACGCGATGGTCGATCTGATCCACAAATATGTCTACACCGACCGACCCCGCGAAAAGGCGGCCCCGTCGATCATCAATGGCACCATGCGGCTCAATCCCGGCGCGGCGCTCAACACCGCTTCGGTCAGTGATCAGCTGGAATGGTTCAAGTCCGAAGGGCTGGTGGACGCTGGTATCACGATGGATACCCTGGTCGACACGTCCTACGTCAAGACGATGGGTTAACGGCGGGCTAACCGCTCGGCCCGACCTCACGGCCGGGCTCGCAATATCAAGGGCCGCGATGGAACTGCGACTGGAAAACGTCTGCCATGCCTATGGCGAGACCGAAGTCCTGCGGGACATCACCCTGACCGTCCCGCGCGGCCGGATCGTCTGTATCGTCGGGCCCTCGGGCTGTGGCAAGTCGACGCTTTTGCGGATGATGGGCGGGCTGGAGCGCCCCGACCGGGGCGAGGTGCTGCAAGTCGGCGCACCGCCCCAGGGGTGCCTCAACCCTCTTACCTACGTGTTTCAGGATTTCGCCCTGCTGCCCTGGCGCAGCGTCGAAGGCAATGTCGCACTGGCGCTTGAAGACCACCGGACTGGCCGCGCCCGTCAGGCCGAGATCATCTCTGATGTTCTGTCCCGCACCAACCTGACCGAATTCGCGCGCGCCCTGCCCCGGCAGCTTTCGGGCGGAATGAAACAGCGTGTCGCCATCGCCCGTGCCCTGGCGGTGAACCCCGCCGTGATGCTGCTGGATGAACCGCTTTCAGCGCTTGATGCCCAGACGCGGGCCCTCCTCATGGATGACCTTGTCGGCCTATGGACGCGCGCACCTTTTACCGCCGTCTATGTCACCCACAACCTGGCCGAGGCCGTGCGTCTGGGCCACCAGATCGTCGTCCTGTCCCGCCGCCCCGGCCAAATCCGTGAAGTGGTTGAAATCGACGCTCCGCTCGAAGCGCGCGACAATGCCGATCCAGCGCTCGAAGCCAAACGTGAACACCTCTGGACCCTGATGCGGGACGAGGCCCGTGCCGCTGATGCGGAGCTCTCCCATGTCTGACCCCAACACACGCCCCGTTCCCTTTCGCGGCGGCGGATTTGCCCCGCGCCCGCGCCGAGGCATCGGCCTGATCGTCTTTATCGCCCTGATCGCCCTGGCCGAAATCGGCACAAGAACCGGTTGGATCACGGCTTTGACTCTGCCCCGTCCCTCGGACGTGCTCGCCACATTTGGCGAGCTGTGGAATTCGGGGCTGTTGTTCAAACACCTGCAACCTTCGCTGACCCGTTTGATAGTTGGGGCCACTCTCGGTGCCTCGGTCGGCATTTCAGTGGGCGTTTTGATCGCGCTGTTTTCCTATATCCGCGCAGGGCTTGTCCCGCTTGTGGCTGCCCTGTTCCCGATCCCCAAAATCGCGCTTCTGCCGCTGTTCGTGATCTGGTTCGGCATTGATGAAGGATCAAAATACGCCCTCATTGCCTTTGGTACCTTCACACCTACCGTTGTCGCCACCTATGGCGCAGTCGACAATGTTGACCGGGGGCTGATCCGCATGGGTCAGAGTTTCGGCCTGACGTGGTTCTCCATCGTTCGCAAAATCGTCCTGCCCGGCGCCATGCCCGGCATCCTGTCGGGGCTACGAGTCAGCCTGGCAATTGCTATCATCCTTCTGGTCGCCGCCGAGATGCTGGGCGCGGAATACGGCATCGGCGCCTATATTCTCGAGGCCGGATCGCTTTATGATCTGGAACGGCTCTTTGCCGGGGTCGTGATCCTGTCGATCCTCGGAGTGCTGGTTTCCGCTGGCATCACCCGGGTCGAAAAACGCGTGCTACGCTGGCGAGGGTGAACCGGGGTTGGGTTGCGTCGGACACAGTCGGTTCTGGCCCGATCCGGGCTTTCGAATTGCTTACGCAATCCGACAAGGTGCAAAATGCCATGCATTTTGTCGCCGAGTTTTCGGCTGGGGGGGGGGCGCTGCCCCCCAGACCCCCCGGGATATTTCTGGCAAAAGGAAGAGGTAGGGCGGGGTGTTTGAATGACCCTTGAGGCAAACCCCATCAGTTAATGATCAGATATTGTCGTTGATCGTCGTCCCCAGCCCGATCGCCGTGCCGAGCAGCGACATGATCGTGCGGACCGCGGTCACCGGGCTCTCGGTTGCCAGCACCGTATCGCGCGGATTGATCTCGAACTTGCGCGCGGCAAAAAGCCCGTCCGCCGTGGTCAGATCGAAGGTAAAGACCACCTGTTGCATCTCGGGGCCCTTGCCGTCGCGCCGTACCTGCTTGGCCGTGTAGTCGCGCAGCACCAGCACCCCCTTGGGATTGGCGCGGCTGTCCGACAACCCGCCGATGATCGACAGCACCTCAAGCGCGGTCAGCTGTTCCTTTTCGAAGTGCACCAATTCCTCGCGCCCGGTGGCGCCCAGCGCGGTGAAATAGCGTTGATCCTCTTCCACCAACACCTTGTCATTGCCGCGGATCACCACGTTTTTCGACGCATTGGCAAACAGGTCGTCGGCCCGGACTTCGTAGGTCTTGCCGCTGCGGATCAAGCGCACCAGCGGATTGCGCAGCTTGTTCGAAATGCCGCCACCGCGGGCAATCAGGCTCAGGATCGTGATGTTGCGCCCTTCCAGCGGATAGGCTCCCGGTTTGGCCACCCCGCTGACAAGATCGGCCGAGTTGCTTTGCCCGGACCGATGCGACAACTGCACCTGCGCGTCGGGCGACACCGGCAAAAGTGCCTCCTGGATCTTTTCCCGAGCGGCCTGGGGCGACAATCCGTTGATCCGCATATCCTGGACATAGGGCACGAAAATATCGCCCGTCGGTGACACCACCAGGCCCCGCATCTCGACCACCTTGTCGCCGTTCGGGGTCAGGAGCGAGTTTTCCTGGCTGTCCCAGATCACCAGATCGACCACATCTCCCGGCCGGATCAGGGTTCCCGCCGGTCCCCGGCTGCCGCTCAACCAACGATATCCGCCGGCCCACCCGGTCGCAGGCCATTTGCGCAGCGCCGCCACATTGGCGCGCGTCACTTCGACCACCTGGAAGGATGGCGCGTCCTTGTCCTGTTCCTTGAGAATTTCCTTGACCATACCGGCACCACGCGGAAGCGTGCACCCGGCCAGGAACACCATGGCTGCCAAAAGCAGAAAACGTTTTGTTACCACCTGCACAACCGCCCCCTGACAGCCAATATGACGTGTTGTATTGCCTATAACACGCTATATGCGGGGGTGGTAAACTAAAAATTCCTATCGACCGGGGGACCGTTGCAAAATGCCTAAATCGCAGCACAAACGACACGTTCTCGTGCTCGGCGCCAGCGGCAAGATCGGCCGAATGCTGCACCGTTGGTGGCAGGCCAACCCGCCGACGGTTATTGCACCCCTTTGGCAATACAGGGAAAATCCAGAACAGGGTGGCGTGATCTGGTGGCCGGGTAGCACGGCGCCGCAGGAGCTACCGGCAATTTCCGCCGTGGTGGCGTTGTGGGGGGTGACGCCCGGTGAAGGCCGTGATCTGGCGAAAAACAGCCCACTGGCACGCGCCGCCATCGACCTTGCCACGACGCTCGGAGCCGACCGCGTTCTGCATTGTTCGACCGCGGCGGTCTACACTCCCGCATCCGGAGCGCTGAAGGAAAGCGACGCAGGCGTCGCGCCAAACCCTTACGGCGCGGCCAAACTGGACATGGAAAACACCATTGTCGAACACAATCGGCACCGCCCCGGCGCTCCGGCCAACACGGTTCTCAGGATCGGCAACGTCAGCGGTGCCGACAGCCTGTTCGCCGCCATGACATCGACCCCCAACCGGGTCACGCTCGACCGGTTCGCCACCGGTCACGGGCCGATGCGCAGCTATATCTCTCCGGTCTCATTGGCCCGGGTGATCGAGGCTCTGGTCACCTGCCCGCTCGATCAGCTTCCTGCCGTTCTCAACGTCGCAACACCGAACCCGGTCGCGATGGAGGCCATCGCCCGCGCCTGCGGTCGGGATGTCACCTGGAAACCAGCCCCGGACAGCGCCGCACCCATGGTCTGGCTCGACACCACCGAACTTGACCGTATCATCCATCTCGAGGATGAAACGCCGGAACAGATCGCCACCTATTGGACCATGTTGAAAGATCCCGAATGACCCCGCAGAAACGCCTGTTCGACCTGGTCCTGGCTCTGGTGCTGATCCTGTTGTTGTCGCCGGTCATCGTGATCATCGCGTTGCTGATCTTGATCCGGGACGGTCGCCCGGTCTTCTACGTCTCGGAACGGATGAAAGCCGTGGGGCAGCCCTTCATGCTGTGGAAATTCCGCACCATGCGCACGGTGGCGCGGGACAGTGGCGTCTCGGGCGGCGACAAGACCGACCGGATCACCGCCAATGGCCGGTTCCTGCGCCGTACCCGGCTCGATGAACTGCCCCAACTCTTGAACATCCTGCGCGGCGACATCAGCTTTGTCGGTCCGCGCCCGCCATTGCGACGTTATGTCGAGGACTTCCCAGACCTCTATGGCCCCGTCCTGCAATCGCGCCCCGGCGTCACCGGACTGGCCACGCTGATCTATCACCGCACCGAAGAACGCCTTCTGGCCGCGTGCAGCACCGCGGAAGAGACCGAAGCGGTCTATCGCAACCGCTGTGTTCCGGCCAAGGCCAGGCTCGACATGATCTATGCCCGAAACCAAAGCGTCTGTTTCGATGCCGTGCTGATGCTGGCCACGGTGTTCCGCCGCCTGCCGCTGCGCCGACGTAACAACTGACATCCGGGCGCGTTGCATTCGTTGATTTTTTCGTTGCCCGGACGCGCGAACTTGAGGCTTCGACCGTAACCGCCGCGGATCAGTTGCGCGGGAACTGGATCACGGTTTGCGTCTGACCCAACACGGGATCAACCGGTTCACGAAGCGCGGCGATCAACAACTCCGGAACTTTGGCCGCAACCTTGCCAGCGGCCCCGTGGTAATAACACAGCTCGCAGTCTACGGCCTCGTGAATGCCGCGTGTCGACGCCCGCTCGAGCCCCATCCAGGCAACCACCGGAATATCGCTCAGACTGGGATCGACGACGATCCAGTCATGCGGCTGCAGGATGAGTTCAAGCCTGGCCAAATCCGGCAGCGGCAGGCGCAAAAGCGCGCCGCGACGCTTGAGCGCCCGTTGCGCCGCGTTGAAACATCTGGCGTCGACCTTCGAGGGCCATGCAGAGTACACGGGGATTTCTTTGTGCCGGGTGTACATGGGGACACTATGGTCCAAACTGACGCAGTCAGGCAAGTCGGCGTTGAAATCCGTCTATCTCAAGGGAGTTGGAACCACCAATACGGCCCGCGTCCCGGGGCCTCTCAACATCCGACTGATTGCAGCGCCGCTTCAGGTGTCGTCGGCCAGTTCCGCCTCACCATCCCACCCGGCGGCGCGGGCCTGTGCCACGGCAGCGTTGTGGATTTCATCGAACCGCTCGCGCAGGTCCGGCGGCAGGTTGCTGACGAGGAACCCATGTTTTTCCCACTCGGCATTCACCTTGCGCCACAGGTCTTCGATCCCCGCAGCCAGCCAGCCTTCGCAGGTCTCGGTCTCGGGGATAAACCCAAATACCCAGGCATCGCGTATGATCTTGCCGGTATCGGTCATGCCCCCTTTGAGGTCATTCTGGATACCTACATAACGTCTTGTGTCCGACATGGCCTAACTCGTGAGGGATGCGAAAAGTGTAGGAAGCTTTTCGGGCAAACGGTCGACATGGTCAACGATCGTATAGTTGTTTTCGCCGAAAATCCGCTTCACGTAATTGTCCGCATTGGGATCAAGCGTCAGGCAATAGGTGTAGACGCCCCTGGCCCAAAGCTCTTCCACCGCCTTTTTCGTGTCATGGCGCAGGTGCTGCGGATCGCGCTCGTCGATGTCCGCCGGTTCACCGTCGGTGACCAGGATGACCAGCTTTCGCCGTTCGGGTTGTTTCAACAGACCCGCCCCGGCATGACGCAGTGCCGCGCCCATCCGGGTGGAGAGCCCACCTTCCATACCGTCGAGCCGCGCCTTGGCTTCGTCATCAAACCGCTGGTTGAAATCCTTGAAACGCCAGTAATGCACATCATGACGCCCATCCGAGGCAAAGCCGTGGATCGCAAACGGGTCGCCAATGCCATTAATGGCCGTCCCCACCAGCGCCGCCGCCTCCCGGGTCAGCTCCAGAACGGTTTTCTCGGATCCGTCCATCGTGTCATTGGTGCTTTCCGAAAGATCGAGCAGCACGGTCACGGCCAGGTCCCGTGAATTGATCACGTTGCGCATCGTGATACGCGGGCTGGGTTGCTCGCCCATGCGGATCGCCACCATGGCATCCACCGCAGCGTTCAGGTCGATCTCGTCACCATCTTCCATGCCGCGCTGCCGCGTCACGCCCGCCGGGGTCAGAAGGTCGATGATCTGCCGGATGCGATAGGCAATCGACTTGTTCTCGGCCAGGATATCTTCCACCACGTCCGGATCACCCATCTTGGGGCGGCGCTCATAGACGGTCGCCCAATCCGGACGGAACAGCTGAACCTGATAGTCCCACTCCTGATAGTGATAAGGTGCCGAAATCGGCTCCTTGCCCCACATATCGTTGAAGGATTCGGTCGCTTCGCCCGCATCTTCGTAGGGCATGAAATTGTCCGAGCAGACCCAGATTTCCTGGGCATCATCCCCAGCCAGTTCCGCATCGACCTCGTGCGCCATTTCCAGAACGCTGACATGTTTGCGCACCTGGCGCTGGCTGGCTGGAATGTATTCTGCCCCGTGGCTGTCCCAGTCGAACTCCTCGAATTCCCAGACAAAGCGGTTGTCATCGCGATAGGGAACGCGGATCGAGTTGAGAATGCGCAAACTCGGCACGTCACGGCGGGACCCGAAGACATGAAACAGCTCCATCCCGAGGTCCCAGGAAAACTGATTGTCCGTGGCGCGGTCAGCGATCTCGGCATGGAACCGGTTGGCCAGCGTATCCAGTCCCTCGTCGCCGGTTTCGACCGTCGGATCATTCAGCCGATGGGCAAAGCGTTCCACCGCCTCGACTGTTTCGTGTTCCAGCGATTGGTCATAGCGCAAGGCGAGGAACCGGCCCCAAAGCTTTCCCAACCCCGGAAAGTCCTTTGCCGCACAGTATTCCACCCGCGCGTCCTCGATCACGCCGATAAAGAACATATGTGCCGGGCTTAGCTGTTCGGCCGAAATCGGAGCGGTGGTGTATTGCATATGCGCGGCCTGGTGGGCGCACATGGCACGATAGAGCTCCAGCCCTTCAATTCCGCCAATCGGATCCACCGCATCGGGCAAGTGCAGCACGTAATGTTCGAGATAGGGTTTGAACCCTTCGTAATCTGCCGCCGTCGGTCGCAGGAAGAAATCCCGCCCCCAGAGGGCACGAAGATAGAAATTCAACTTGCGCTGGGTGTCGATGAACAGGGTGCCACGGCGTTCCTTTTGCAGCACCTTCTTGCTGTCTGCACTTTCCAGCGCGAAATACTTCACAAGGTTCTGGAAGTCGCGGCGATAGGCCTCGGCTCCGAAATTCGCCCAGCGGCGCAGGCCGGAGAGGGTGAGTTTCGACAGAAGCTCGTCGATATTCGTGAGCATTGGGCGCAAACCGCGCGCGGCCTTGGCGGACAGTTGGTGGATCAACCCCAGATAGCCGCGTAGAAGTTCCGGATCACCCAACCGTCGCGAGGCAGTCGGCAGCGAGCTGAAAAGAAGGGCGATGACTTCGCCACTGGTCATCGACGACAGTTTCATCGCGGCACCAACACAGTCGCGGATCACGTCCTCGCCGCATTCCTTCACCACGGGCGGCATGTTTTCCAGGAAGCTCAGAACCACGTCGTAGCCACGGCCCAGGTTGCACAGCCCCTTGGCCCCTTCCATGTAATCGGACAGACCCGCAGGCGACATCACCCGGGCAGCATCGTGGAAAGTGGCCTCGAGCGTGTCGAACACCTCTTCCGGCGCCTTGGCGAAACAGTCGCGATAGTCCTCGATATTGACGCTCATCCCGGTCTCTCCGCATGCGCCGCCGCAGGGCAGCGCCCTTCGCGCCCGCGTGGGCGCACTTCCTCCTTCAGACGAAGAACGTCTCGACGGCTGCCTGCAGGGTCTGGCGCATGTCCGGATCGTCGGTCAGCGGCGTGACCAGGGTCATCTGGCAGGCAGCCAGCGGGTCAACCCCCTCGGCAATCATCTGGCCAGCATAGACCATCAGGCGGGTCGAAATCCCTTCATCAAGACCGTGACCCTTAAGGTTCCGGGTGCGCTGTGCCACCTGGACCAGCTTCATCGCGGTTTCGGCATCCACACCGGTTTCGCGGGCAACGATCTCGGATTCCATCTCGGCCTCGGGATAGTCGAAATCCAGTGCGCCAAAGCGCTGCTTGGTCGACTGTTTGAGGTCCTTCATCAATGACTGGTAGCCGGGATTGTAGGAGATCACGAGCTGGAAATCGGGATGCGCGTCAACGATTTCCCCTTTCTTGTCCAGGGGAAGCTGGCGGCGGTGGTCGGTGATCGGGTGGATCACCACGGTGGTGTCCTGGCGCGCCTCGACGATCTCGTCGAGGTAACAGATCGCGCCGATCCGCGCGGCGGTGGTCAGCGGTCCATCCTGCCACTTGGTACCGTCCTTATCCAGAAGGAAGCGGCCAACCAGATCACTGGCGGTCATGTCCTCGTTACAGGCGACGGTGATGAGCGGACGGCCGAGTTTCCAGGCCATGTATTCGACGAACCGGGATTTGCCACAGCCGGTCGGGCCTTTGAGCATGACAGGCATCCGGCGCGCATAGGCCGCTTCATAAAGCGCCTCTTCGTTGCCCGTAACCTTGTAGAAGGGTTCGTCCTTGATGCGGAACTGGTTGGCATCATGCTTGGTCATCGCTGATCACCTCGGATCTGTTTTTCATCTTTCCGGAAATACTCCGGGGGATGCGGGGGGCAGCGCCCCCCGCGTCGGTCGGGCCACGCGAAGCGGCCCGAAACCTGGCTCACACGGCCTTGCCGCGATACACGATCATCTCGGTGCCTTTCGACTGGGCGTAGTTGTCGAACCCAATCAGCTTCACGTGGTTCTTCGGGTGCGCCTTGTGGCAGGCTTCCGCCTCGTTCAGGATCCGGTCAACATCGGTTTCCCCGAACATCGGCAGTTTCCACATGTACCAGAAATTCGACGTGGCGTTCTCCGGTTCGCTGTGCTCGATGGCAGGGTTCCAGCCTTTCGAGACGATGTATTGCACCTGTTCGCGGATCTGCTTGTCGTTCATCTCGGGCAGATACGAGAAGGTTTCGAATTTGCGGCTCGAAGTGTCGCTCAAGCTCGATTTGTAGTCTTGCACGTCGCTCATGACGGTGCTCCTTGCATTTGATGTCTGATCCGGCCCCGGATCGTGCCCGGGGCCACGGGGTTTTCAGAGAAATCAGCGGTGCTGCACGTCGAGCTTGTCGACGGTGTCGAACTCGAACTTGATCTCTTTCCAGGTTTCCATCGCCATGCTGAGTTCCGGCGAATGCTTGGCGGCGTTGACAAGGATGTCCTTGCCTTCCTTCTCCAGCTCGCGGCCTTGGTTGCGGGCTTCGACACAGGCCTCGACCGCCACACGGTTGGCCGCGGCACCGGCCGCGTTGCCCCAAGGGTGGCCCAATGTGCCACCACCGAACTGCAGACACGAATCGTCGCCAAAGATGTTTACCAGCGCCGGCATGTGCCAGACGTGGATGCCACCGGAAGCTACAGGCATGACGCCCGGCATCGCGCCCCAGTCCTGGTCGAACATGATCCCACGGGTGCGATCTTCCTTGATGTAGCTGTCGCGCATCAGGTCGATCCAGCCCAGCGTTGCCTCGCGGTCGCCTTCCAGTTTGCCGACAACGGTGCCCGAGTGCAGGTGGTCACCACCCGACAGGCGCAGCATCTTGGTCAGTACACGGAAGTGGATACCGTGGTTCGGGTTGCGGTCCAGAACGGCGTGCATTGCACGGTGAATGTGCAGCAGCATGCCATTGTCACGACACCAGTTGGCCAGGCCCGTGTTGGCGGTGAAGCCGCCGGTCAGGTAATCGTGCATGATGATCGGCGCGCCGATTTCCTTGGCGTATTCGGCCCGCTTGTACATCTCTTCCGGGGTCGGCGCCGTCACGTTCAGATAGTGGCCCTTGCGCTCACCTGTTTCTGCCTCAGCCTTGTTGATGGCTTCCATGACAAAGTCGAAACGTTGACGCCAGCGCATAAAGGGCTGCGAGTTTACGTTCTCGTCATCCTTGGTGAAGTCGAGACCACCGCGCAGACCTTCATAGCAAGCCCGGCCATAGTTCTTGGCCGACAGGCCCAGCTTGGGCTTGATGGTACAACCCAACAGCGGGCGACCGTACTTGTTCAGGATGTCGCGTTCGACCTGGATGCCGTTGGGCGGGCCGCCACAGGTCATCACATAGGCGTGCGGCACGCGGATGTCTTCCAGACGCAGGGCCCGAACAGCCTTGAAGCCGAACACGTTACCAACGAGCGAGGTCAGGATGTTCACCACCGAACCTTCTTCGAACAGGTCGATCGGGTAAGCGATGAAGGCATAGAAGCTGTCGTCGCTGCCCGGAACGTCTTCGATCGCGTAGGCGCGACCCTTGTAGTAGTCCAGATCGGTCAGCAGGTCGGTCCAAACGGTCGTCCAGGTGCCGGTCGAGCTTTCGGCGGCGACGGCGGCTGCAGCTTCTTCGCGTGGCACGCCTTCTTGGGGGATAACCTTGAAGCAAGCAAGGAAATCAGTGTCTTTCGGGGTATAATCGGGCATCCAATAGGTTTCCCGGTATTCCTTCACCCCAGCGCTATATGTCTTGGCCATTTTCGTATTGCTCCTCACAGATACGGTTTCGCAAAGTCCCGACCCGGGGCCTTTTCGACCGGGTTGGGCGCTCCTCCACCATTTGGGGTAATTGACCTCGACGATATAGAACACTAAATTGTTTTTATGATCATGATAGATATTCCTTTATGTGTGACGGGGTGTCGCGGATGATACCGCCAACATTGCAGCAAATGCGCCTGTTTGCCGCGGTTGCTCGGCACAAAAGCTTCACCCGCGCCGCCCACGAGGTCAATTTGACGCAGCCGTCGGTTTCGATGCAGGTCAAGTCTCT
This sequence comes from Aliisedimentitalea sp. MJ-SS2, assembly GCF_032586155.1. NCBI lineage: Bacteria > Pseudomonadati > Pseudomonadota > Alphaproteobacteria > Rhodobacterales > Roseobacteraceae > Aliisedimentitalea > Aliisedimentitalea sp. MJ-SS2. The sequence continues at coordinate 225,739 of NZ_JAWHTC010000005.1, read as the reverse complement.
GGAAGAGAAAATCGGCCTTCCCCTGACCGAACAGGTGGGCAAGACACTGCACCTGACCGGTGCCGGAGAAGAGGTTTATGCTGCATGCCTCGATGTGCTCGAACGCCTGGGCGAGATGGAAACCGCCATTGACGATCTCAAGGGCGAGGTAGCCGGACCGCTGAACGTCACCGTGGTCAGCTCGGCCAAATACTTCCTGCCACATCTTCTGGGCAGTTTCGTGCGCCGCTATCCCAAGGTCGAACCGCGGTTGCAGATCACCAACCGGGCCGAGCTTCTCGACCGGCTCAGCCGCAACGCCGATGACTTCTACGTCATGGGGCTGGCACCGGAAGAGTTCGCGGTGCTGCGCGAACCCTTTCTGGAAAACGTCATCGTCCCCGTGGCCCGCCCGGACCACCCGCTGGCCGGAAAGACCGGCATCACGCTCGCCGAACTGGCCGAGGTGCCCGCGATTGGCCGTGAAAGCGGATCGGGCACACGGGGCGCGGTGGAACGGCTGTTCTCCGAACACGGCATCGAACATCGCTATCACTTCCTGCTGGACGACGCCGAGGCGATCAAGCAGGGGGTGATCGGCGGGCTTGGGATTGCCTTCCTGTCGCTTCACGCCCTCAGGCTCGAACTTGACCGCGGCACCCTGGTGGTGCTTGACGTCCAAGGCTTCCCGCTGCGCCGCCGCTGGTACGCGGTCCACCGGCAAGGCAAGCGGCTGTCCAAGGCTGCAACCGTCTTCCTCAACTACCTGCTGGAAGAGGGCGAGGAGGAGGTGGCGCATCTGCTGACCATCCCGGACGAAACACCAGCAGCAGACGACCGTCAGCCCACCTAGGCCCGCCCGAAACACGCGTATTTAAACCTTGCAACGCAGGTCTCGCTCCCTAGACTTGCGCGACCCCGCTTGAGGGGCAATCGAACGGGCAGAAAGCAGGGTTGTCATGGCGCGCTCCTATCGCAGGGATATCGACGGGCTGCGTGCCATCGCTATTCTGGGCGTGGTCATCGACCATGCCGGGTTCACCTTCCTTGGTGGCGGCTTTGCCGGGGTCGATGTGTTCTTCGTCATTTCCGGCTACCTGATCGGCGGTCACATCTTCGAGGATCTTGCCGCTGGTAAGTTCACGTTCAAGCGGTTCTATGCCCGCCGGTTCCGGCGCATCTATCCCGCGCTTGTCGCCGTTCTGCTGGTGACACTGATCGCCGGCTGGTTCGTCATGCTGCCCTATGATTACCGCTACATGGGCGGCGCGGCGTTCACGGCGCTTCTGTCGCTGTCGAACGTGTGGTTCCTGCAGACCATCGACTACTTCCGCCCCGAAGCGGCGCATGATCCGCTTGTCCACACCTGGAGCCTGGGCGTTGAAGAGCAGTTCTATCTGATCGTGCCGTTGCTGCTCGTGATGCTGTGGCGCTGGCGGCGCGGGATCACTGGACCGTTTCTTGTCGCCCTCATCTCGCTCAGCCTGGGCATCGCCATCTTCACCAGCGGCGAATACCGGATGGAGGCGTTCTATCTGCTGCACACACGGGCGTGGGAGCTGTTCGGCGGGGTTCTGGTGGCATGGCTGGCCTTTCGCGGGTGGAACGTGCCGCGTCCACTTCGAACCCCGCTCAGCCTGCTCGGTCTGGTGCTGATCCTCGCCGGGTTGATCCTTATGCCGCATCACACACCCTGGCCCGGGGTCTGGACTCTTCCGACCGTGGTTGGAACCGCGCTGATCCTGCTGGCCGGGCGCGACGGGCTGCCGGTGTCGCGGCTGCTTGCGATACCGCCAATGCGGTTCATCGGGTTGATCAGCTATTCGCTGTACCTGTGGCACCAGCCGGTGTTCAGCCTGCTGGCCCAGGGCGGTCATTGGCCGGACACCCTCGCCGGCATTCTGCTGGTCCTTGCGGCCCTGATCGGGATTGCCGCACTCAGCTGGCGCTTTGTCGAACAGCCGTTTCGCCGCGGCGCGCAGCTTGCCCGCCCGCGCAAGCTGGTCCTGGCCGGGGTCATGACGGCCATCATCGCCGTCGCCCTTGGCGGACATATCTCCCGCGGCTATCCGGACCGTATTCCGGCGCAGGTGGCCGCGGTCATCGCCTATGACCAGAGCATCGCCCCCAGCTATCGCCGCTGCATCTACACCCGCGAAGAGGTGCCGGCGCTGGACCTTGACACCAGTTGCACCTTCGGCGTCGGCGCCCCACCCTCGGTCGTGATCTGGGGCGACAGCCACGCCGCGCGGATTTCCGAACCCCTGGGCAACGCGCTTGGCGAACACGGCCTTGGCCTGCGCCAGTTGACGCTTTCCAGCTGCCAACCGGCGGCAGGGCTGATCAACACCGGTCAGACCCGTGCCGCGCAATGTCCCGCGTTCAACGACATGGTGCTGAACTACCTTAATGCCCATCCCGAGATCACCGATGTAGTGATGTTCGCCACCTGGAACAGCTTCATCTTCGCCACCAGCGGCCCCGACATGCTGGGCCAGGACCGCGAAGACGACTTCTATTCCGTTCCCCTCGGACAGCCCGAACCGGCCACACGCGACGCCCGGCTTGCTGCGTTCACCGACGCACTGGCCAACACGCTGAAGGCGCTGGGCGATCAACGCAACATCACACTCGTGATGGCCCTGCCGCGCCCCGATATCTCGATCCCGCGCCATTTCGCAAAGTCGCTCTGGCGTGGCACAGCGGTGCCCGACGGGGCTGGCTTTGACCGCGCATATGCCGAAATTCTGGCCACCCAGGCCCGTGCGGTATTCGCAGACGCAATTGAACAAAGCGGCCTGCCATCTGGCCGGATCCACCTAATCGACCCCTACGATGCGCTATGTGATGATCAAAGCTGCGCGCTCATTCGCGACGGCGTCTTACTCTATTCGGACGGCAATCATCCGACCTTGGAAGGCGTGGCCGAAATCCTGCCCGCGATCGTTTCCGCGGTCGTGGACTAAGTCGCAATCCTGTGTAACCGATTTGCCGATAGGTCGATCCCCAAGCCTAGGAGGACACCGGAAGCTCCTCGCGTGACAGCACAATCATCGCGTATTGCTTCTGCTCCAACCCGCCCTCCAGTTTCTGCAGCTCGAACTTCTCCAGGATCTTGCGGCCGCGAAACAGAACGCTCAGCGTGTTCAGCAGCTTTGCCAGCCGCTCGGACCTGCGGGCCATCGGTGCGGAATCCACCATCGTGTAGCAATGCGCATAACCCTCGTCCTGCAACAGCTTCATCGGTTCGGTGGTGCCATCCTTGATCTCCTGCGGGAGAACTTCGAGCACGACAACCGGGCTGCTGGCGTTCAGCGTTTCGCGCGCGCCTTCCAGAACGTCCAATTCGTGGCCTTCCACGTCGATCTTCATGAAGGCGACCTGTGATTTCTCATCCTCCGACAAGACATCATCCAGCCGCTTGAGGTGGAACTCGGTGGTAAACTCGCCTTCGCGGTCGATGCTGATCGAGGCTGCTCCGACGCTTGCGGAATTGTAGCTCGCAATTGCCGTGCCCTCGGCCGAGGACAGGCCATAATTCCGGGGTTCGATGTTGTCGAACAGCATCGCATTGGCTTCCAGCAGCTTGAGGGCGCGCAGGTTTGGTTCGAACGCGATTGTCCGGTCGAAGAACGGAGCAAAAAACGCACTGTGGTTACCGACATTCGCGCCGATATCGAGGCAGAGTTTGCGACTCGTCAGCCTGGGAAAGACGTGGTTTTCAAGGCATTCCAGCAAGGCCAGTTCGTAAAACCCGTCACAGACCATGTGGCGGCCGATCAGATCATAGTTGAACAGGGCAAGCGGTGGGCGATGCCCGCGCATTTCCTTATGCACGCTTTTCAGGGTTTCCTTGGCGAGGAATCTTTGTACTTCACCCAATTGTCTGCCTCCTTTCGGGAGAACGTTGTCCTTCTCGGCCGACGTTTTCCGGGGCACACAATGACACTCCGGGTCCCGTGACCAGCCTGCACCATGTATTCAATCTTTTGGCCCTGCCGCAATACCGCTCGCATGCTCTAATCAGTCGCGGTTGAGACCGAACATGCCGGACAGCCCTCCGACCGAGGCAAAGGCGCGATCCAGCGCGCGGCCCAACAGGACGGCCCCGGCGGGGGTCAGGTGCTCGCTATCCTGGGACAGAAGATAGCCGTCCTGGTCGATCTGCGGGCACATGCCGCCCGCATCGCACAGTAATCCGATTGGGTCGATGAACTGAACCTCGCCGATCTCGCCCAGGGCGCTGTTGATCGTCAGGTAGTGGTTGTCGCTTTGGGCGCGAAAAGCGGACCGCTCTGGCACCGACAATCGCAGGAAATCCCGCATCGGGACTTCCCCGAAGTTCTTCTGGCCGACCAGGTAGATCGGGGCCTGCGTCTTTTGGCGCAGGCTTTCGACGGTTTTTCCGACATAAGGCACGTGCCACGCTTCCCAGCGGGACGACAGCAGCAGGACGTCGGCGCCAGAGATCGCCTCCAACATTTCGGCGCTTTGGTACCGGTCGGCCCGCGGGCAATGGCCGGACTGCAAGATATCCTGCAATTCGGCGTCGTCAGCGGGTGACAGAAAAAACGGGGCGCAATCATAGGGGATGTACCAGTGTGACATGTCCAGACGCGCCAGCACATTTGCCTCGTTTAGGACATTCAGAAAGTCGCGGGCGTAGCTGTCACCAATCACGACAACCTTTGGCGCTGTCCCGGCCTCATCAAATCTCCGGCGCAGATAGGGTGGCCCGATGTCGCGCTGATAGGCGTTCGCATCACTTCGGGTAACGGCAAGAAGACGGCGGTCGATGTCACTATACGGCGCCAGCGGAAGTGACGAGAAAAAGCCAAGCATCGCAACGGCAACCAGCGCCGCCAGAGACGCAAAGAACCCGGTCTTGCGTTTGAAAATCGCGACAAAGGCAGACGCGTCACGGCGGCGGAACGGCTGTTCGACAAACCACCAGCTTGCCCATGACAGGGCAAGAACCAGTGCAACCGCCGGCAAGGCGATCCACCCGTTTTTCGGATCAAACCCAAGCACGCGGAAAAAGACGAATACCGGCTGATGCCAAAGATAGGCACTGAAACTGATCAGGCCGACGCCGCGAAGAGGCGCAAACTGCAACACCTGGGCAACGCGCCCATCTGCCCTGGCATAAATTAGAACCAGCGCGGTGCCGCCAGTGGGCAACAGGGTGTAAACCGACGGAAACGGCGTGACCTCGGTGTAGAGAAAAAAGCTTGCAATGACGGCGATTAATCCCGCCCCGGCCAAGGCATCCACTGCCGGAACCCCGCGCCTGACGAGAAGAGCAGAGAGTGAACCGAGCAGGATTTCCCAGAACCTCGAGGGCGAGAAAAAGTAGTTTGCCCGCGGCTCGTTGCGCCAGCCCCACTCGCTGACCGCGAATGACGCTGCAATCAGCAGTACTGTCATCAGCCAGAGGCCGCGCCGGCCAAACCACCGAAACGACAGGTAGGCAATCAGTGGAAAGAGCAAATAGAACTGCTCTTCGATGGCCAGACTCCAGGTGTGCAGCAATGGCAGAAAGTGTGACGACGGCGCAAAATAATCCGTCAGATCCAGGAAAAAGGCGTTCGACAGGAAGAAGATCGAGAAGAACAGGCTGCCCGAGAAGTCCTTGATTTCCGACGGCGACAGAAGCGCCCAGGCAAACGGCGTCGTGACGGTCAGAACCAGGAACAATGCTGGCAAAATCCGCCGGGCGCGGCGTAGGTAGAATGCCTTGAAACTGAACCGGTCGCGTTCCAGATCGCGCAGGATGATCCCGGTGATCAGGAACCCGGAGATGACAAAGAAGACATCAACTCCAGCGTAACCACCAGGCAGCACGCCGAGTCCGGTATGGGCAATGATCACGGCCAGCACGGCAATCGCGCGCAAACCGTCAATCTCATGTCTGTACACCATTCGTGACGCCTGATCTTCCTCAACAGAACTTGGCAACTCAATGCCGCCGGTTCATTCGCATTCAACGACCGCCCGGCAACGTCGGGCGAACCCATGCGGATCACCTACCTTTTGTTTAGCCGTGATGCCATGTGTGACGTCAACCACAACCTTTGTCACGACCGCGTAACGGCAAGTCCCTAGCGCGGCAGTTCTGACAGAGCCTGTTCGATCCGTCCGATCAGGTCGAAAGCCCGTCCGACATAGGCCGATCCTTCGTGCGACAGGTGGCCCTTGTCGCGATAGAGCAAAACGCCGTCCTTCGACGCACGGCATCGTCCTTCCGTGCAGAACAGCTCTTCCAGCATGATCACCGCATAATCGTCTCTCAATCGGTTCAGAAAAGACCGTGTTGCGCGATAGTGCGGCTCCACGTCTTCCAGATCGAAATCGCAACGCGCCAGGGGGGCACCGAATGATACCGCACTCGCCAGGCACAGCCCGAGATTCTTGCCGGTAGTGGGCGGCGGTGATACGAACGCCACCTGCTTGCCCAAAGATTCCAGATCCCGGATCGTGGCCGTCAACGCCGAGAACACGGTTTCCTCGGTTGAACCCCCACCATGTGCGCCGTCATACCGGCGCGCGCCATCACGCAACATGTGCAGCGGTGACGCCAACACCACGATGCGGATCGACGGAGTCCGGGCAATATACGCGATTACTTCTTGTTTGAATTTACGGCACCTTTCCACATGCTCTGCGGAATAGCGCGGCGCAGTCTTGGTGATGCCCAGCACCGGCGCACATTGCGACAAGGTATGCTGGATCAGCTTAACATTTGGCCGGCTGGAGCGCAGCGCATCGACCAGATGCATCGCGTAGCTGTCACCCCAAACCACGATTTCCGGCGCGTCTGACGTCCTGCAGTCGTCTGCCAACGTGAACGTCCCGTCGCAAACCCGGCCAAACCCCCTGTTGGGTCTGATTTTTTCATCAACTCCAAGCGCGGCAAAAGAAACTCCGACCGGCGCACGGCGCTCCGGAAGCCCGTCTGCCATGCCCCAAAGCCCGATGCCAAGAAAACCCAAAATGCCAATACCGCTGAACAGGAAGACCCCGCTCCGCGAAATCGCCCTTGGTCCGGAACGCCTTCGAAACGGCGTCTCAACCCAGCGCCAGGTCGCATAGGCCAGAACAAGCGTGAGCAGCGAAAGGCCAGCCGTCGTTGCGGCCCCCATCTCGCCGAACAGACGTAGCCGGGCAAAGGCCAACAAAGGCTGGTGCCAAAGATACGCGCTGTAACTGATCAGCCCGATCCCGACCAACGGACGGAGCGAAAGAAACGCAGCGGTTTTCGTGCCCTCGATGCCGAACAGAATGATAAGTGCTGTCCCGGCAACCGGAACCAGCGTGTACACTGAAGGGAAAGGTGTTTGCGCGTCAAACCCCAGCACCGAGCCGAGTATCAGTCCCAAACCGATCGCGGCCAGGATACCGTTGCCAAGCGGGGCACCGCGCCGATGCAATATAAAGGCGCATAGTGATCCGACCAGGAGTTCCCAGAAGCGCGAAAACGAGAAAAAGAAGTTCTCGTCGGGTTTGTTGCGCCAGCCCCATTCACTCACCGCCAGAGACGCAAGCAAGCACAAGGTGAGGATGCCAACCTGAACCTCCCAGCGTTGCCGGCGCATCGCGATCAGCAGCAAGGGAAATAGCAGGTAGTACTGTTCTTCGAACGACAGCGACCACATGTGCAGCAACGGGGTCAGTTCAGCGTCAGTTGCGAAGTAATCGGTCCATTCAAGAAAATGGATGTTCGCGATGAAAATCGACGTGGCCCCAAGCGAGCGGGAGAAGTCCTTGAAATATGTCGGCAGCATCCAGAAATAGGCGACCATCCAAACCGCCGCCAGCACGACAAACAGCGTTGGCAGAATGCGCCGTGCCCGCCGTTCGTAAAACGCGATGATCGATTGCCGACCTTCGGCAATCTCGCCCAGCAGGATCAACGTGATAAGATACCCGCTGATCACGAAAAACACGTCGACCCCGACATAACCGCCGGTGAGAAAAGGAAAGTGGGCGTGGAACGCAATGACGGGCAAAATCGCGACCGCGCGAAGCCCATCGATTTCCGAGCGATACTTCATGGTGAATCAACAAAAAAATCTATGTCACAACCCCCCAAAGGCCGTTCTCCAAAGCTATCGCCTCGAACCCGTCGCGACAACCCGAACCTCGATGGAAGACCTGCGACAATTGTAGCGACGGACAAAGGAAACCCGCATCACGCAGGCTTTGCTTTTAACGCGCCAGAACCAGGATGCGCCGCGCGATATCCGTACTGAACCCGCGCATTTTAACAAATTCTTCGAACCCGGTCGTCGGCAGTTCCCTGCCGCGCCACAACTTGTCGACTTCTACCGCAATCTTCTCAGGGGTGTCGGCCACGTGGCACAGACCGATATCCGCAAGATACTGGTAATCCGTCGCCAAAAAGGCGGGGATCGCACCGGACACGATCTGCCGCTGATGCAGAATCGGCTCATATGGGTTGTGCCCGACCCCGCCAAACAGCGTGTGCCCCATGAACGCCGCAAAACAGATTTCCAACCAGACCCCGAACTCGCCATAACTGTCGGCCAAAAAGATGGTATCGGTTGCTCCGGGCATCCCCTCATGTGATCGGCGTGGTAGATCGTGCCCAAGCCCTTTTGCAACCGCATGAATTGCAGCGGCTTCTTCTTTCCAACGCGGGGCAAGCAGAAGCTTCAAGCCGGGGATTTTCGCCGCCGCAATGTCATGGGCGCGGATCAACGTCTCGATCTCGTTTTCTGCCACCGACGCGCCAAAGAACACCGGGCTGTCGCCCCAGACCGCGCGGATGTCTTTCAAAACATCCGGTTTCACCTGCAGCTGGTCCGCGTCCAGTTTGAGGTTCGGCGCATAGATCACGTCGCAATCCTCGCGCGTCCATTTCTTCGCTTCGGCTTCGCCACCAGCCGAAAACACATGCAACAGGTCAAGATGCGCCATCACCCAGCGTCCCAGCGCGGGAAGCTTGCCGATCGAGCGGCCCAGCCGCCCGTTGAACTGACCATTGACCAGCGTCATCGGCACGTTGCGGCGGCGCAGGATATCGATCGTGTTGGGCCACAATTCGCTTTCGCCGAAAACCGCAAGGGACGGGCGCCAATGCTTGACGAAACGTACCACTGCGCGGCGACCATCATGCGGCGTCAACAACAATAACACCTGCGCGCGCTCGGCGAATTTGCGAAAGATCCCCTGCGCCGCAACTGTCCGTGTGGTCACCAGGAACACGAGATCGGGATCCAACTCGTGAAGTTTCTCCATCAGCGCCAAGTTGGCGGCCGAATCCCCGGGTCCGATGGATTGCAGCCACACGACCCGGCCGTCTGGGCGGGCGGGCAGCACCCCGGCGATACGTTCGCGGGCTCGCTCGGCGCTTTCTTCGCTTGGGTGGGTTTTGGCCCGCCGCTTGACCAGGGAAACGATCAACCACTCCGGCAGGGCCCAGGTCAGCAGAAAATAGACCCGCAAAAGCAACCGTTCGCGAAACCGCATTGCCTTCCAGCGAGCTTTCACCACCCGGTTGATGTTTTCTTTGCGCTGACCAGCCATGCTCCTGACCACAGGTCGTCTTTGGACTATGCCAAGTTTTCCGCCAATTCCGAGTGGTTTGCAATCGCGCCCGAAAGAATTACGGTAAACGCATCTATGCATTCACATGTTTTTGCGGAATTATGTGCACACCGGTTCTTCGTAACAATCGGTCGCACGTAAAAGGAAACTCATCCCTATGGCAGGAAAAACCATTGCCCTGATTCCCGCCCGTCTGGAAAGCTCCCGCCTGCCCAACAAACCGCTCAAAAAGATTTGCGGTCTGCCGATGATCGTCCACGTGGCCGCGCGCGCCATGCTGTCATCAAAAGTCGATCAGGTCGTGGTTTGCACCGACTCGATCGAAATCCTGATGGTCTGTGACTCCTACGGCATTGATGTTTGCATGACCCGCTCCAGCCACCAGAACGGCACCGAACGCATCGCCGAAGCCGCCGAGACCCTGGGCCTGACCGACGAAGACGTCATCGTAGATGTTCAGGGCGACGAACCTTTCGTGCTGCCGCAGTATATCGAACAGGTGGCCGCCTTTACCCGCGCCCATTCCTTCGGCTGCGTCGTCCCGCACCAGTTCATGGAACAGATGGGCAATCTCAACCGGGTCAAGGTCGTCAGTTACCGGGACCGGATCATTTATTTCTCGCGCGCCGACGTGCCGTGCTACTTTGGCCAGATTCAGCAGCCACTGAAAAAACACCTGTCGATCATCGGCTTCCGCCTTTCCGCGCTCAGAACATTCGCCGCCAACGCGCCCACCCCGCTGGAAGAGGCCGAGCGAATCGAATTGATGCGCCTGATCGAATTGGGCGAACCCGTTGGCACATTCCTGCAAGAGGGCACATCCCTGTCCGTCGACACGCCGGAAGACTATGAACTGGCTTGCCGGATCATGGAGCGCGACGCTCTCTTCAAGGACACGATCGAGCGAAAGGTGTTGCCATGAAACCGATCAAACATGTCTCCTTCGATCTCGACGGCACGCTAATCAATTCCTTCGCGACCATGAAAATTGCGTGGGAGGCCGCAACAGACGAGCTCAACATCAATTGTGGCTTCGAAGAATACCGCCGCTACGTCGGCCTCCCCTTCCCAAAAATCCTACAGATGCTCGGGCTTTCGAACTCGTTGATCGAGCTTAATGAACTCTATTTCGCCGGGACCCGGCGCCTGTATGATCAGATCCCGGTGATAGACGGCGCCAATGAACTGATTGATCAATGTCGGGCTCAAGGGCTTGGCACATCGATCATCACCTCGAAACCGCGCAAAAACTCGGAGATGATCCTGGAAAAGTTCGGGTTCGCTGTCGACAAGCTGATCTGTGGCGACGACCTGACCAAGGGCAAGCCCGATCCGATGGCCGGGATACTGTTGTGTGAAGAGTTCTCTGTGGATCCGGAGCAGGTGCTCTATGTTGGAGATGCGATCTTTGACTTTCAATTCGCGTTGAACGCCGGCATGCAGTTTGTCATGTTCGCAGACCATGGCGAAAACCGTCTGCCCGGCAACATGCTCAATCCCGTTGAAACTGTGGATGAGTTGAAACAGATCAGCCGTTACTTGTAATCCGTAGCCCTGGGCGCCGGTAAGGCAGCCTGAAGACCTCCTCTTTCTGTCTGCGCGGGTTTTCGGTTTGATTCCCGTTCGGGTTTTTGCCCTGTCGGGCACACAGGTTTTGCGCCAGTCTGCACGAATGGCCTAAAACATTGAATTTTTGGGATTAACTTGGTTGCGGGGGTAGGATTTGAACCTACGACCTTCAGGTTATGAGCCTGACGAGCTACCGGGCTGCTCCACCCCGCGCCAAGTCTGCACGTGTTACTCCAACCCGTCGGGAGCCGCAAGGGCCGCTTAGAGAAAACTTCGATTATTCGACAGAGATTTTTGCTTGTGTTCGACAATCACTGAAACGGACAGAACAGACGGCAACCAAGGGACGTCAATCACGCGGCAAACCAGGTTGAATGGGGAATAATCAGCTCGCGAGAGTCCCAGATAAACAATTCCAGGGAGAATGAATTCCCGATATCCAAGTTAAAGTAGCTCCCTGCAACGGGGTTCGGGCTCATTTTCCCGCTTGCACCCGCCCGTCGCGGTTAGATTTCTGACAAAGTGAACTGCAAACACAAAAAAAACGCGCTCGAAAGCGCGTCTTTTTGATCATGTCATCGTTAGAGAGACATCAATCAGAGGCATTATTAGGTTTGGCAATGACCTACTCTCCCACGCCTTAAGACGCAGTACCATCGGCGCTACAGTGCTTAACTGCCGGGTTCGGGATGGGACCGGGTGTTTCACTTGCGCTATGATCACCAAACCAAAAAATACCTCTGAAATCCAAGTCGCGTACGCTGTTTAAGTGTATGCTTTTGTCCGTAAGAGCTAAACCTAGCTTTTACTGGATCAAATCAAGCCTATCGGACGATTAGTACCAGTCAACTGAACGCATTGCTGCGCTTACATCTCTGGCCTATTGACGAGGTGGTCTACCTCGGTCCTCAGGGATACCTTGTTTTGAGGGGGGCTTCCCGCTTAGATGCCTTCAGCGGTTATCCTGTCCGATCATAGCTACCCAGCACTGCTCCTGGCGGAACAACTGGTACACCAGTGGATCGTTCACCCCGGTCCTCTCGTACTAGGGGCAACTCCTCTCAAGTATCCTACACCCACGGCAGATAGGGACCGAACTGTCTCACGACGTTCTAAACCCAGCTCACGTACCTCTTTAAACGGCGAACAGCCGTACCCTTGGGACCTGCTCCAGCCCCAGGATGAGATGAGCCGACATCGAGGTGCCAAACACTGCCGTCGATATGGACTCTTGGGCAGTATCAGCCTGTTATCCCCGGCGTACCTTTTATCCGTTGAGCGATGGCCCTTCCACTCGGGACCACCGGATCACTATGGCCGTCTTTCGACTCTGCTCGACTTGTCAGTCTCGCAGTCAGGCTGGCTTCTGCCATTGCACTCAACGAGCGATTTCCGACCGCTCTGAGCCAACCTTCGCGCGCCTCCGTTACGCTTTAGGAGGCGACCGCCCCAGTCAAACTACCCGCCACACAGGGTCCCGGATCCGGATAACGGACCGCGGTTAGACATCAAGCAGAGCAAGGGTGGTATCTCAAGGGTGGCTCCACAATAACTAGCGTTACTGCTTCAAAGCCCACCACCTATCCTGCACATGCTCGGCCTAATGCCAATGTGAAGCTGTAGTAAAGGTGCACGGGGTCTTTCCGTCTAACCGCGGGAAGCCTGCATCTTGACAGGCAATTCAATTTCGCTGAGTCTATGTTGGAGACAGCGGGGAAGTCGTTACGCCATTCGTGCAGGTCGGAACTTACCCGACAAGGAATTTCGCTACCTTAGGACCGTTATAGTTACGGCCGCCGTTTACCTGGGCTTCAATTCAGAGCTCTCACCCCTCCTTTTAACCTTCAGGCACCGGGCAGGCGTCAGACCCTATACGTCGTCTTGCGACTTCGCAGAGCCCTGTGTTTTTAGTAAACAGTCGCCACCCCCTGGTTTGTGCCCCCAGCCCCTAGTTGCCTAGGAACCGGGCCTCCTTCTCGCGAACTTACGGAGGTATTTTGCCGAGTTCCTTCAACATAGTTCTCTCAAGCGCCTTGGTATACTCTACCTATCCACCTGTGTCGGTTTAGGGTACGGTCTGATAGTGGGGCTATTTCCAGGAACCGCTCAGCAGCCCTTCCA
>NZ_JAWHTC010000005.1:0-207500 GCF_032586155.1 Aliisedimentitalea sp. MJ-SS2 | reverse complement strand
TGCATTTTTTCCGGAATTTCTGGTGGGAAGGGGTGAATCGGACCTGAATCACTGCGACTCGTCGGTGAATCGGAAGAAGAATTCGGCTGATTTGCTGGACTGTGGAGTGAATCGATACGGATTTTGCCCGGGTCACCCGCGATTCACCCTGGTGGGATGGATGTTCAACCCACCATTCGCGCCCGCTGCCGAAACCTTGGCTTCACTCGCAGAGCCAACAACGCCACAACCACCCCCAGATAGGCCAGCGCCTCGATCTCCCAGACTTTGCCGATCATCACGAAATGCACCGCTCCCAGAACCGCCGCTATATAGGTGAGTCGGTGCAATCGCTTCCACGCTCCTGCCCCCATCTTGCGAACGGACCAGTTGTTCGACGTCACCGCCAGCGGCACCAAGGCCACAAACCCCGCCATGCCGACCGTTATGTACGGACGTTTCACGATATCGCCCCAGATCTCAGACAGCAGAAAAACATCCAGCAGCAGCCAGACCAGCAGATGGACACATATATACAGAAACGCCGTCAGACCGATTGCCCGGCGAAACTTGACCAGGTTCACCCGCGCCAGTCTCATCAGCGGCGTGATCGTCAGCCCGGCAATGATCAACTTCAACCCCATCTCGCCCAGCTCGCGCTCCAACGCATTGATCGGCTCGGGGCCCAGGCCGCCGGTTTCCCCCAACCAGAACAGCCAGGCGATATGGGCAAACCCGGCGGCATAGATAAGCCACGTGGGAATGTGCCGCGTCATTTGATTCACCCAAGCCGCCATGTCACCCACCACAGCAATCATCACCCGCCTGGATCGGCGGGCATGGCACCGTGCCGTAGGAACAGAACACACAACAGTCACCAGGCTTGGGCTTCAACACCGCTCCACATGCCGTGCATTCATAAAACCACTGGCAGGCATCGGTCGGCATTTCACAGCTTTCAACATGCCCGCACGCGGGGCAGGTCAGAACAGAGGTGAGGATAATGTCACTCAATAGAAGGTCTCCAAGTCCATCCCATCATAGAGCGAGGCTACCTCTTTCTCATAGCCATTGAACATCAGCGTCCGTTTTTTGGCCGCGAACAACCCGCCCCCGATCACCCGCTCGCGCGCCTGAGACCAGCGGGGGTGATCAACCTCGGGGTTCACATTGGCATAGAAACCGTATTCGCCCGGCTGCAACATGTTCCACGTGGTCTGCGGCTGGGTGTCGGTCAGGGTGATCTTCACGATCGACTTGATCGATTTGAAGCCATATTTCCACGGCACCACCAACCGGATTGGCGCCCCGTTCTGCCGCGGCATCGGTTTGCCATAGAGCCCGGTCGCCATCAGGGCCAGCGGATGCATCGCCTCGTCCAGACGCAACCCCTCACGATAGGGCCACTCTATCCCTCCCCCCTTCTGTCCCGGCATTTCCGCCGGGCGGTGCAGGGTTTCAAACGCCACGTATTTCGCGCCCTCCCTGACGCCCGCGAAATTCAGCAGGTCGGCCAGTTCGAAGCCGTTCCACGGCACCACCATCGACCAGGCCTCGACACAGCGAAAGCGATAGATGCGTTCCTCTATGGTCATCTCGGCCAGGATCTCATTCAGATCATATGTGCCCGGCCGCTCGACCAACCCGTCGATTTCGATGCTCCAGGGTTCAATGGTCAGCCCACCGGCATGTTTTGCCGGATCATCCTTGTTCCAGCCGAACTCGTAGAAATTATTGTAACTGGTAATGTCTTCATAACTGTTGGGCTCAAGCGCCTCGGCTCGCGCACGTCCGGCTCCGATCAGGCCCAACCCGGCGGCCCCCGCCCCCATCATCACCGCCCGGCGGTTCAGCCAGAGCGGCTCGGGCGTGATGTCGTCTCGGGTTAGATCGGGCGTCCAGCGGTAGGCCATGCATATCTCCTTCATGCGTTTGACCCTCAGGTAGCGTGGCGATTGCGTTCTGCCAAACAACATCGCCTCACGTTACCGTTGATGGATTGTAACACTTTCGAGGTGTTGCGCTGCGCGGTGCCCGTCGCGAGGGGCCGCGCATCGCTCGGCGAGGCGGAACGCGCGGCCTGCGATCAACTTGCTGCGCAATCGTGCTTTGCTGCCGCTCGAGTGAGTACTTCTTCCAACAACGAACCTGGGCCCTAAGCTCTGTCTTGGTAATAAACTCGGATCGCGCATACACAGTTTCGAAGCACCGGTTCAAAGGCACGTCCCCCCATTGCCGCCCGATGGCGCCGGGGTGGGCACTCCCGGCGCTTGTACACAAGCACCTGACGTCAATGGGGCGGGAGACGCCTGAGGGCGGCAATTCTCCCGCTATCTTGTCAGAGCGACGCGCCCAGCCGCACACCCTGCTCAATCGCGCGTTTGGCGTCCAACTCGCCGGCCACATCGGCACCCCCGATCACGTGGGGTGTGACCCCTTGGGCAATCAGCGCATCCGCCAAGCTGCGTTCGCTGATCTGCCCGGCGCAAAGCACAACGGTATCACAGTCGATCACCTGCGGGTTCTCGCGTGCCTCACCAAAGCTGATATGCAGACCCGCATCGTCGATCTTTTCGTAGTTCACCCCGCCGATCATCTCGACGCCCTTCATCTTGAGCGCAGCACGGTGGATCCAGCCGGTCGTCTTACCCAACCCCTTGCCCAACGCCTTGGCCTTGCGCTGCATCAGCGTGACCTGGCGCGCGGCTGCATGCGGTTGCGGACCATCGACGGCCAGACCGCCGGGCGTGACCGATGGATCACCCACCCCCCATTCCTCGCGCCACAAATCGATGTTCTCGGTTGGGCTGTCACCGGCATGAACCAGGAATTCCGACACATCGAACCCGATTCCGCCCGCACCGATCACGGCAACTTTGTCACCGGCCTCGGCCCCATCGCGCAGCAGCTCAATATAGGAGAGAACATTTTTACGATCCTGCCCGTCGATGCCCGGATCGCGCGGCGTCACACCGGTGGCAACCACCACCTCATCGAAACCAGCCAGATCATCGGCGGCCGCTTCCGTACGCAACTTCAGCTCGACCCCGTATTTGTCGATCATGGTCTCGAACCACTCGACCAGACCAAAAAACTCTTCCTTGCCGGGAATCTTCTTGGCCATGTTGAGCTGCCCGCCGATCTCGCCCGCCTTGTCGAACAACGTCACTCTGTGCCCACGTTCGGCCGCGGTCATCGCCGCCGACAGGCCCGCCGGGCCTGCGCCAACAACGGCCACCGATTTGGGTGCCTCGGTCGGCGACACCACGATCTCGGTCTCGAAACAGGCCTCGGGGTTGACCAGGCAGGACGAAATCTTGCCGCTGAACGTGTGATCCAGACAGGCCTGGTTACACCCGATACAAGGCGCGATTTCCTGCGGGCGGCCTTCCTCGGCCTTCAACACGAATTCCGGATCGGCCAGGAAGGGGCGCGCCATGCTGACCATGTCGGCACAGCCCTCGGCCAGCACGCTTTCGGCCACTTCCGGCGTGTTGATCCGGTTCGAGGTGATCACAGGGATGCCCACCTTGCCCATCAGCTTCTGCGTCACCCAGGCAAAGGCGCGGCGCGGCACGCTGGTGGCAATGGTCGGAACACGGGCTTCATGCCAGCCGATGCCGGTATTGATGATGGACGCACCCGCCTTCTCGATTTCCTGCGCCAGTTGCACCACTTCTTCATGGGTCGAGCCATTGGGAATAAGGTCGATCATCGACAGGCGGTAAATGATGATGAAATCCTCGCCCACCGCCGCGCGAACCCGCTTCATGATCTCGATCGGCAGACGCATCCGGTTCTCATAAGAGCCGCCCCAGCGGTCGGTGCGCTTGTTCACATGGGTCACAAGGAACTGATTGATGAAATACCCTTCCGAGCCCATCACCTCGACACCGTCGTACCCAGCCTCCTTGGCGCGCACGGCTGCCGTGGCGAAATCGGCGATCTGCTTCTCGATCCCCTCCTCATCCAGTTCCTTCGGCGGGAAGGGTGAAATCGGCGACTTCACCGGGCTGGCCGACACACATTCCGGCCCATAGGCATAGCGTCCCGCGTGCAGGATCTGCATCGCGATCTTGCCACCCTCGGCGTGGACCCGGTCGGTGACCATCTTGTGATTGGCAATGTCCTCGGGCGTATAAAGACCCGACGCCCCGGGAAACACACCGCCTTCATTGTTGGGCGCCATCCCACCGGTCACGATCAGTGCCGCGCCACCCTTGGCGCGGGCCGCATAATACTCGGCCACCCGGCCCCAATCGCCGCGCTCTTCCAGACCCGTATGCATCGAGCCCATCAACACACGGTTCTTCAACGTAGTGTGGCCCAGGTCGAGAGGTTCAAGCAGGTTGGGATACATGGTCATGGCGGGTCTCCTTTGATTGGACCGAGTCTTGCCCTTGGAACTGGACCTTGTCACCCCGATACGCGGCGTCAATAGTTTGCCACGTAACGCTGGGTAAGAGGGTCATATGGTAACACAGGGCATCAACCACACCGGTCTATCGGTGCGCAATCTTGACGATACGGTACGGTTCTTCTGCGATATTCTGGGCTGGGTGGAAACGGGCCGCGACGACACCTACCCGCGCAGCGCGGTTTCCGACGGAACCAGCCGCCTGACGCTTTGGCAGGTCTCCGATGACCGCGATCCTGTCGATTTCGACCGCCACCACAATATCGGGTTGCACCACATGGCCATCGAAGTGCCAGACGAGGCGACGCTGACCGCGCTGACCGCCAAGGTCGCCGCGCATCCAGGAGTAAAGATCGAGTTCATGCCCGAACCCATGGGAGACGGCCCACGTCAACACATGATGTTTTCCGAGCCAGGCGGCATCCGGCTGGAGCTGGTCTGGCCCAGCACCTGAGCCGCCGTGGATCAAAAAGAAACGCGGCCCTGATACACCGGCGCGGCGGATGTATCCGGCAGGCGTTTCGGCAACAGGAAAACCGCCAAAAGGATGGCCGCTGCCGACCACGCAAGGATGTAAAACAACACATCGAAGCCCCAGTTGTGATGCACCCATGCGATAAGGGGCACAACCGTCGCCCAGACGCCGAAACTGATGATATAGCGCGTACCATAGATCATGGCGCGCAACTCGGACTTGGCCATACGCCCGATCATGTAATCATTGATCGGGATCTGGCCGAACGCCCCCAGCATAAAGGCCAACGCCACGAAAACCGCGGCCCAATCCGTCAGGCCCGGCATCAGGGAAAAGAAAACCAGCTGAATCGTGGCAACCACAGCAAAGACGCTGCGCGGACCGTGCCGATCAAGCTGCCGGCCCACGACGATCTGGGCCATCGAGGCAACTGCAAAGACCATGAACGCCATCCACCCCACCAGCGTCGCCGACCCGGCAATACCCTGAAGGCGCTCTTCGAATACCTTGGGCAGTGAGAATGTCGTGCCCTGGAAAATGATGCTCGACACAGCGGTGGTGAAAAAGATGATTGCCGACACCCGGATCAGCATTGCGTGGCGCTCGGCACTGCTCAGCGATCCAGCGCTGCCCGCAACTGTCGGGGCCAGTGACGCCGATGCCGCGTTTTTCATGCGGATGCGATCACCGAACGTAAAAAGATAAGCCACGCCCACCAGAACCGAGAAACCCCCGGGCACCCAGAACGCCGCGCGCCACCCGGCCACGTCAATCAGAACACCGGTCAGCAGCGCCGCACAACCCACGCCCATGTTGCCCCAAACCCCGTTAACGGCGATGTCCATGCCCATGGAGTCACCGCCACGGGCGATCATCGCCAACCCGACCGGGTGATAGATGGCGGCAAACATCCCAACCACGAAAAGGCCAAGTGCCATCTGCACCGGTGTTTGCGCCGCCGAAGTCAGCACCGATGCCAGCCCGATGCCAATGAAGAAAATCGCCATCATGCCCTCGCGGCTCCACCGGTCGGCCAACCAGCCCGCGGGCAGGGAAAACACGCCAAAGGCAATCAGCCCCGGCGTTGCGTAAGGGATCAGCCGGGCATATTCCATCCCCCATTCCCGCGCCAGGACCAGAGCCACCACGGTTGCGAAGATCAGGGTAAACAAGTGGTCCAGGAAATGGCCGATATTGAGAAACAGGAAATGCCTGCGGTCTTTCATTCCGGTCATGTGCGCGGCCTTCGTCCAGTGGTCTTGTCTCCGCCAATAGACCACGACCGGCTACAGTTTCATATAGATCGTCTGGTGCCAGCCCTCCCGCCCACTGCGGTGCGCCTGACGGCGCATCCTCGCTGGTTGGGCCTGGCGCGCCGCGCGCGCGGCGCGAGCCGCCCGCCTTGCGTTTCAGGTCAATTCCGGGTTCGGTACGATTAGACGCCCGGGTCAGCCCACGCGCACCTGTTCGCCAAAGGAGAGCCCTGCATGAGCCAAAGCATCCTCGATACGCTGGTGGAAAACGCCCGCAAAGCGGCAACTTCGGATCAGCCCACCCCGGCCATTCGCCAGGTTCTGCGGGACAGCCTTGCCGACCGCGACACCGTTGCCGATGCCATTGCAGCGACTGAGGAAGACGAGGTCCTGCTGTTCGAAGACGATACCTGCTCGATCTGGTCCTGCCGCTATGACGCGAATGTCGTCTTTGCCCCACATGAACATTGCGTGCCCGTGCATATCGCCGTCTATCGCGGTGCCGAGGTCCAGGTGCTCTACCACCGTGACTCGAACCGGTTGCGCCACGCCGCCAACAAAACCGTCCCGGCGGGCGAAATCATTAGCCTTGGTGCCGATGCCGTACATGCCATCACTGCCGAAGGGCCCGGACATAGCCATGCCATCCACATCTACCAGGGTCCTCTGACCCGGATCGAACGCTCGCTGTTCGACTGGACCAGCGGGCGCGAGATCGCCTTTACCATCGAGAATTTCCACGCCCTTCAGAGACGGAAATCCGAGATGGAGGAATTCCGCTGACCGCGCGTTCAGCCATTCATCTTAACAGCAACCCGTCCTGGCGGTTTCAGGCCCGGATACCGCTTGCGGTCCGCAACATCCCGCAGATTTGGCTGTCTGTTCGATAACGCCGGTTGCGACGGCTTCTGCAACGGCCTGCTTCGCGGGCGCAACCTCCTGTCCCGCCCGCGTGGAATTCACCCGTGCGATCAACGCCGCACCGCTTTCCTTGCGCTCTGAATACCGATCCACCAGGTGGTCCGACACACCCCGCGTCAGCAGGGTGAATTTCACCAGCTCCTCCATCACATCAACGATCCGGTCATAGTAGCCGGACGGTTTCATCCGGTCATGGTCGTCGAATTCGAGGAAGGCCTTGGCCACCGAGGACTGGTTCGGGATGGTAATCATCCGCATCCAGCGCCCCAGGATACGCATCTGGTTCACCGCATTGAAACTCTGCGAGCCGCCCTCGACCTGCATCACCGCCAGCGTCTTTCCTTGCGTAGGCCGCACAGCGCCCAGCGACAGGGGAATCCAGTCTATCTGCGTCTTCATCACCCCGGTCATCGCCCCGTGCCGTTCGGGCGAGCACCACACCATGCCCTCAGACCAGGTTACCGCCTCGTGCAGCTCTTTCACCTTGGGATGATCCGCATTGCCCTCATCCACCAACGGCAGCTCATCCGCCGAGTAAACCCGTGTCTCCGCACCCAGCTTCTGCAGGATCCGCGCTGCCTCCTCATTGGCCAGCCGGCTGAACGAACGTTTCCTGAGCGACCCGTTCAGCAGCAGAATCCGCGGCGCATGTGTCGGTCGCGGGGCATCGAACAATGCCGCGGCGTCGCTGGCACGAAAATGGTCTTCGACAAGGTTCGGTGTGTCAGTCATCACATGTTCCTTCGCAATTGCAGGCAATGCTCTCGATCACCGGCGTACAGATCTCCGCCTGCCCGCCACAACAATCCTCAAGCAGAAAGGACAGCATGCCGCGCAAACCGTCCAGATCGACAAAATACCGGATCGACCGCCCCTCGCGCCGGTTGCGCACGATACCGGCGCGAAGCAACACCGCCAGGTTTGCCGACAGCGTGTTCTGCTTCACATCCAGCGCCCGGGCCAGATCCCCGGCCACCATCCCTTGCGCCCCGGCGCGCACAAGGTGACGAAACACCCGCAAGCGGGTCTCCTGCGACAGGGCGGTAAAGGCATCAAGGGCTCGAATCATATCCATATTTCATGAAATATAGAATTATGATATGATGGGCAAGCCCGAAGACCGCGAAATTCGGCAAAAGCCAGCTTCTCCTGAACGCCGCCTGGCAGAAAGAGCACGCATCTCTGTCTCTTTCTTGGCCCAAATACTCAAATTACCACACTTCAAACAACCGCCCCGCCAGCATTTTCAACCCCACCGCCGAGCGCAGCGAGGCCTCCGGGCGACGCGCAAAGCGCGGCGCAACCCGAAGCCAACCGGCGCGCGGTGTGCAACGCTTTAGCTGGAATTGTCGACAATCAACGGAGTCTCGAAATACTGGAACCTCGGCCGCGACCCGTACATCGCCTCGGCCATGTCACACCAGGCGTCATCATGCGCCGCCTTCGCGTCCGCGACACTCGGCCAAAGATAGACCCCGCCACCAGTCCGCGCCTCGCCATCGTACAGGTAATACTTGCGGACCAATGCTTCGTTGGCCGCCCATCGCGGCATCGTCTTCTCGTAAAGCGACACGACCTCGTCCCGTTCCATCCCCTCGGGCAGGTTAAATTTCACAATCTCGGTGATCATGGCCGGTTCCCTCTCGTTTTTGTTAGGTAATTCCTTGCACGCATCCCGTGTATCGAGCAACCTACCGCCGATTGCCACTTACCCACTTACAAGGACAACACCTCCATCGATGTTTTGGAAGTACCCTGTTTCCGATGAAATGCAGCATTGGATTGCCGATGGCTTCGTCTGGGCCGTCGAAGCTGGCCTGCTAACGGTGCAAACCCCCTTGGTCCTGCCCAACAAGACATTCTTTACTGCCCCTTCGGGAAGGAATGAGGCGACTGTGAAAGGCCTGATTGCCGATATCGCCCGTATTGTCGGGGTCAGCGACGCAAACATAGAGGTCGCCCAGATCGAGAAACTCCCCCCGGAATACCGCCACAATTACCAATCGCTTGGCGACACTGCAGGCACTTGGCAGGGTGACACCGAGCAAAGCCTGATTCGCTACGACGCCGAGCTGTTTGCCCGCCCGGTCACGATGATCGCCACCCTCGCCCACGAATTCATGCACGAAGTTCTGCATCTGCATGTAGATGGCAGCACGTTGCCCGGTGGGGCTGAAGCCGAAGAGCTCAGCACCGATCTTCATGTCATCACCAGTGGATTCGGTGTGATCCAGCTTGCCGGGGCCGAACAGATCGGTTGGCAGGGATACCTGTCACAGCCCTCACGCGCCCACGCGCTGGCACTATTCCTTCGCGTAACCGAAAGCGAGACGGCTGTCGCTCTGGAAAACCTCCCGCCTAGATCGGCAAAGTACCTGCGCCGCGCCATGAAGTTCCTCAAGGCCAATCCCGGCGATGTTCAGCGGATACAAGACAGTTTTCCCTCCCCGGCCTGACCGGTTCGCCCTCGCGTGGTAGTGCGAGACCAACCGCATAGCGCTGCCCGACAGGCGATTGCAGTATTCGATTTGCCGAAGTGACCGGACGAACGCCCGCCTCACATCGTCTCCAGGCAATGCCGCCGGAACGCCCGTTTCAGCATGTCCAGCTCGGCCCGGAGCAGATCCATCTCGGCCCGGACATCATCGCCCAGCGCCTCTCCGGCGATCAGCGTGAACGAGCCGATTTTCTCGCCGCTGACCTTGTCTGTGATCAGAAATGTCTGCACCCCATCGCAAATCGCGTATTTCGGCACCGTGACCCGCAGCACGTAACCGCCCTGCTGATCCGGGATCACCTCGACACCCTCGACCTCGGCATTGCCCAACGTCACGCCGATCCGGGGCAGATCGGCATGATCTTCCTCGCGATCCCGCCGCAGCAGCGCCTCCCAGACACCTTCCTTCATCTGCGTGGCACCGAGTGTCATATCACCCATGTCAGCCTCTCCCGTGTCGTCATCATCATCCGGTCCATCACAGTTGCGATCGTCACAGTTCAGCCCGCGGCCTGCGGCTGAACGTCAGGTCGCGCAACGTCACCTGGTTCATCTGCGGCCCTTCAAAGATCAGGTCCAGCCACATCTTCTCGACCCGCTTCTCGTTCAGTTTGGTGTAGGCGAGGTCGAACTCGACCATTACTTCTTCATCCCCCAGCGGCAGCTCGCGCACGATCTGTTCGGTGTTGGGTCCATGTTTGATGTTCAACCGCGCAAAAACCTCCAGCGGCTTTTCCATCTCAACGATCGTGTCCACCCGGACCAGGTGGCGTTTCTGCAAGCCGCGCACCGCGTCCTCCGGCAGGTCAACCACCAGCGACAGGAACGAGCCGTCAAAATTGAACACATCAAGCCTGAGCCCGAACGGTGCCAGATCAGCCTCGCGCATGTTACGCACCTGGCGCAGCGTTAGCTCGGATCTCTGGCAGTCGTGAAACAGCGTCACCTCGTGGCCCAGCATGCTCTTGTTTGCAACCGAGCTCATCCCCGGCACAGGCAAGGGTCCGCGCCACAGCTCCGGTCGCCAGTCCCAATCGGCATCGAACGGCTTCTGAAAGGCGGTCGACCCGATCATCGGCAGGGCCAGTCGGCTTTCCGCCACATGAATCAACCGGTTGAGATGCGCCCTGAGCCGCCGCGCCTTGGCCCGCTGCGCCCTGAGCTGCACCAAATCCGTCTCATCCGCGCCACGGGCGGCGCGCGACCAGCGCCTGAGCGAGGCCTGATACATCAGCTCTTTCAAAAGTCCGGTTCGTTTTGCCATCGACTTGCAGGCACCCGCATCGTTTTCGTCCCCAGTTCAGTTTTACCGGAAACAACCATAACGAAAAGCAAAGATTGTTCATGTTCGCGAAACAAATGGAGCAATGCAGCCCCACGGCGGCGTACCCACCCGTGGCAAACCCGATTACAGCTTGGAAAACAAGGCCCTCAGGCCGGTTTTCTTTTTCGCCGATTTTGTCTCGGCCTGTTTCGGCGTCTCGGTCGGGATCGCCGCCGCATCCTCCGAATAATCGCGGATCGGGCTGGCCTGCAGCAGGTTTTCGGCAAGTTGCAGGATCAGCCCCTTGCCCTGCCCCGCCGCCATGGCGCTGCCCTTGGGGGCATAAAGCGCAAGCCCCACCAGATAGCCATTGATCACCATCGCCCCGCGCCAGTGTTTGGGGTCTCCCTTGGGCAGGCCACCGTCCCCGCCCGCGTTCAGATGCACAAGAGTCAGGCCATCGCCATCCACCTTGTGTAGCGCCTTGGCCGGTGCCAAGACCGTGGCCATTGCCTCGGCGCTGGGCAGATCACGCCGGAACAGGCCCGGTTGCACCTGCACCGTCATCACCACTGGATCGGCCCCGGAGGCGCGTCCGCCCGGCAGGTTGCCACAGGCCGCGATCAGGGCAAACCCCCCGGCAAAGCCTGTCTTCATCGAGCCCGGATCAATGCAATACCCATGCGGGGCCTGCACCACGACCTTGCCGCTGGCAAGCTCGGCGGTCTTTGGCGGCGCCTTTACTAGCGCATTTTTCGACGAATTGCCCGCCTGAGCGGTCTTGTCCTCGGATTTGGCCGCAAGAAAACCAAGCGCGCCGGTGCCCTCGCCCATGCAACCCGCCAGCAGCAGGCTCAGCCCAAGCACCAGTACGCTTTGCTGGCCACCCCGCTGCGCACTCCGCATTGCCAAACCGACACCGATCATGAAACCTCCCAGGCACATACCGTGCAAATGGATACGCAATGCACCGGACTGGCACAAGCCAAAGCCAGCCGTTGCAAGCCAATTCGCCACGATGGATTTTTCAAAGTCACATCTACGCCGCAAAGCTGGACGGTGTGCGTCGACTGGTTATGGCCTGATGCGGACATAGAAGGGAAGCCGTGCGGTTCTTCTTGACCAATGTCCGCATCTAGCAGATTGAAATCACGTTCTAACAAACGCCTGAACGGACGCGCCTACCTTCGCAATGCCGCCCGATAGAGCGCGCTCACCTCATCCTCTGCCATTTCCACATCGGCAAAGCCCAGAGCCTCGCCCTCGGCCACATCACGGACCAACCGCACCCCATGCGCCAACCCGATCGGCAGGGCTTGGCGCGCCGCCTCAACCGGCATCAATCGTCCCCAGACCGTGAATCCACCCTCACCATCCAGCATCTCACCAGCCTTTAGCCGGCGCTTGGCCACTGCCACCACCGTGCCGCGCATCTCCCGCGCCTGCCCCGTGGCCTCGCCGCGCAGTGCTGCGCTCAATACCGAAATCGACAGCTCCAATCCGATCAGGTGAAACGGCTTGTACATCGCCGCGAACCGCCCCGTGTCATCGGTGGGCAGCCCGTATTGGGCGAAACAGGCCGCGGCATAGTCGTTCGGCGCCTCGAGCACCACGTAAACCCCCCAGCGCAGGTCGCGGAAAACGGGCCTGCCGTCGCGTTCGACGGACGAGACCACCTCGACCATGCCGCGCCCATCCAACTGCCCTCCCAGATCGCGCGGCCGGAGAACATGCGCAAGGTCATCCACACCGCAGGGCGGAAACCCGAGGCCCGCTGCAGGCACATCCAGCCCGCAGGCATTGGCAATCGCCGCCATCTCGATCGCGCTCTTGGTGCCATCAAGGAAAGAATTGAACATCTGCGGGTTCATCCCCGCCTGCGTCGCCTGCTCCGGCGTCAGCCCGTAGTGCGACCACACATCATCAGGCGTCACATTGTGATATGCGGGCAGGTATTTCGTACCCTTTCCCGCCACCACCACCCTGAACCCGGTCGCCCGCACCCAATCCACCATCTCGGCCACCAAGGCGGGCTGATCGCCATAGGCCATGGAATAGACAACCCCCGCAGCCCTGGCCCGCCGCGCCAGTTCCGGCCCGGCCAACACATCGGCCTCGACATTGACCATCACCACATGCTTGCCCGCATCAATCGCTGCCAGCGCATGGGCGATCCCCGCCCTTGGATTTCCGGTGGCCTCGATCACCACCTCGACATCGTCGCGCGCCGCCAGCACCGCGCCATCCTCTTCGAAACCAACGGCAGCAATCCGCGCGTCCGACCAGCCCACGGCCCGGCACGCATCGCGTGCCCGGTCCACATCCAGATCGGCAATCGCCGAAACCTCCAATCCGTCGATCGTCGGCACCTGGGCCAGAAACATCGACCCGAACTTGCCCGCCCCGATCAGCCCGGCCCGCACCGGCCTGCCTGCCTCGGCCCTTGCCCTGCACAATTCACTCAGGTTCATCGCAATTCCTCCCCTGGTCCCGCATGTGTTCACGGAACCAGCTTGCAACGATTTGCACAAGCCTTGCTCGCGCCCCTTCCGTGGCCCGTACCAACCCGCTATTCCTGCGCCCATGCGATATGCTGCCCATGACGTCCTGATCGAACCCGCCCGCCCCAGCGCCCAGCTGTGGCGGCTGGTGCTGGGCGCCGCACTGATCGTGGCCTGCTTCTTTGCCATGGGCTACAGCTATTTCAACATCCTGGCCGAGATCGTGACCGAGGATCACTGGCCCAGTCTCGCGGATGAAATCGACCACGGCTCGACGCCGCGTGGGATGATAGCGATCCTCGGCATCTTCGGCCTGCTGACCCTGTCGCTCCTGGTGGTGATCAACGTCCTGCATCAACGCCGACTGCGCAGCCTGTTCGGCCCACCGGCTAAGGCGGCACAGGATTTCACCCGGGTGATGGTGGCACTCTGCGCCCTTGGCACGCTGCTGTGGCTGTTGCCCGAGCCCGAGGCGATGACCCCGACCCCGGGCCTGCCGATCCTGCGCTGGCTGTCGCTCCTGCCGGTCAGCCTGATCCTGGTGATGCTTCAGATCAGCGCCGAGGAACTGGCCTTTCGCGGTTATCTGCAAAGCCAGCTCGCGGCACGGTTCAACCACCCTCTGGTCTGGATCACGCTGCCTGCCCTGATCTTCGGGATCCTGCACTACGACGTCGAAACCGCTGGTGCCAACGCCCCCGTCATGGCGCTCAGCGCTTTTGTCTTCGGTCTGGCCGCGGCCGATCTGACCGCCCGCTCCGGCACCCTTGGCCCGGCGCTTGCCCTGCATTTCGCCATCAATGTCAGCGCGCTGCTGATCACCGCGTCAATGGGCCGAAATTTCGGCCTGGCACTACAGATCTACCCCTTCACGCTCGACGATACCGTCGCGCGCGCCACCTGGCTGCCGTATGATTTCCTCATGCTGCTCTGTGCCTGGCTCGCCGCGCGCCTGGCCATCACCAGATGAGCCGCCCACACCGCTACGCCGCCCATGGCAGCTTCGTCGCCCCCGCCCTGGGCACCCCCGGCGCGCGCCCGGTGATCCTTGGCTTCATCATCGTCGAAAGCCTGTGGCGGTTGGGCCAGCAACTGCTTGGCCTCGTACTTGATCAGTACGACTCCGAATTTGCCGCCGCTGTGATGGCCGGCAATACCCCGGTCGGGCTTCTGATCAATCTCGGCTCTTTCGTGATCCTGACTGCTGCGCTCGCCCTGGTCCTGACCCGGGTGCATGGCCGCGGGTTACGATCGCTTCTCGGCCCTCTCGGCCCGCTCCGGTCCCAGGGATTGCGGGCATTGCTGGCTATCGCGGCGCTTTTTGCCGTAACTGAATTTGCCTTTACCGGTTTCCAACCCGGCCCCGAAGCCACCCTGCGACCGCTCGCGGACTGGCTTGCCATGCTGGGCCCTGCGCTATTGGTTCTGATGATCCAGACCAGTAGCGAAGAGCTCTTCTATCGCGGCTATTTACAACAACAGATCGCCGCCCTGATGCCCCACCCGGCGGCCTGGCTGATCCTCCCCAACATCGCCTTCGCGCTTGTCCATATCAGCCCCTACACCCCGTTGACCGACAACCTGGCCTACCTTGTCTGGGCTTTCTTCTTTGGACTTGCCGCGTCGGACCTGACGGCACGGGCGGGAAACCTTGGCCCGGCCCTGGCGCTGCACCTGGCCAACAACGCCTATGCCTTTTTGTTCTATGGCACACATCGCGGGCCGGATTCGGGCTTTGCCCTGGTGCTTTATCCTCCGCCCGACACGTCGGCACCGATGCACGCAACCCCCGCCGTCTTCACCCTGCCAACCGATCTTGTCCTGCTGGCGCTCACTTGGGGCGCGGCGCGCCTCGCCATCAGGCGCTGAGAACCGACGGGGCGTCGCGCTTGACAGGTCCGTCCGCCAATGCAGGCTTCCACAATCGCGCGCACAGATAGGGCAGACACCATGAGCATCAGTTTCGTCGGAGATTTCGACCTTCGTCTGCCCCATGACGCGTTTGAAACCCGCGCCGCCTGCGGTGCCGCTGCTCTGACCGAACTTGGCGCGGGCGCGGATGTGCCGGTCGCCATCATCATGCGCAACGATCTGGCCCAGCTTGAAATCATGCGTGCCGCCGCCTGGGCCGGAACCGTGCTGGTGGCTCTGAACTGGCATGCTGCGGCTGACGAAGTCGCAGCGATCTGCGACGACAGCGGCGCGCGGTTCGTGATCATTCACCGCGACCTGATCGAGGCCCTGCGCCCGGCTTTGCAGAACCGCTCCATCATCGCCGTCACTCCCGGCCCGGCGCTGTTAAACGCCTATGGCATCGATGATGCTGCCGCGACCGCTGATCCCGACAGCCCGGAATGGAACACCCTTGTCGAAACGCACGCGCCACTGACCACAAGTGCGAAGATGCGCCCGCTGATGCGCTATACCTCAGGCTCCACAGGCCGCCCCAAGGGCGTACGCCGCACCGGAGAGGGACCGCGCCCTGATTTCACCGATGTCCTGCGCCGTGTCGGCGCCGAGATGATGCAGTTCAAACCCGGCTCGCGATTCTTTACCGCCGCACCGATCTATCATTCCGCCCCCTCCACCCTGACCAGCGCCGCGCTGGTCTCGGACGGGGTTTCGACCCTTGTCGCTCCGAAATTTGACCCCGAAACCTTTCTCGCCACCATCGCGGCGGAAAGGATCACCCATATCTACCTCGTCCCGACGATGATGAGCCGCCTTCTGAAACTGCCGCCCGAGGTTCGCAACCGCCATGACCTGTCTTCGGTCGAATTCTGCGTTTCCACCGGCTCGCCCTGGCCGCACGACTTGAAGGTTGCGATGATCGACTGGTGGGGGCCGGTTTTCTGGGAAAGCTATGGCGCCGCCGAGATCGGCTTCATGACCATGGTCTCATCCGAAGAGGCCTTGGCCCGCCCCGGCACCGCCGGCCAGATGCAGATGGGCGGCACCGTGATGATCCTTGATTCGCACGGCGACGAATTGCCCATCGGCGAGGTTGGCGAAATCCATGCCCGGCTCGACGCCTTCGGCGCGTTCGACTACTCGAACGACCCCGACAGCCGCCGCGAGGCCGAAAAACACGGCCATGTCTCGGTTGGTGATCTGGGCTGGGTCGATGACGAGGGTTACCTCTTCATCACCGACCGCAAGAAAGACATGATCATCTCGGGCGGTGCCAACATCTTCCCGGCCGAGATCGAGGCGGTCCTGATCCACGCCCCCTTCATCCGCGACGTCGCCGTTTTCGGTGCGCCCGACCCCGAATTCGGCGAAACGATCGTCGCTGCTATCGAGCCGGCCGACGGCTGGACCCCCGATACGGGCGAGGTCATGGCCTATCTCGATGGCAGGCTCGCCCGGTTCAAACATCCGCGCATCATCGACTTTCACGAGGCTTTGCCACGCGAAGACAGCGGCAAGATCTTCAAACCGCGCCTGCGCGAACCCTATTGGAAGGGTGCCGGGCGCAAGGTCTGAAACATCCCTGCCGTCACGCCGCTTTGCCCCGCCCCGCAACGGCGCATCCGCACAGCCCAAACTTGCCCTAACGTCGCCTCCGTGATTGCATTTCCCTGCGCCCGGCACTATCTCTCGCCCCAACACAGTGCTGGTTTACGAAGAGGTCGAACCGCCGATGAACTGGATCACCAACTACGTCCGCCCGCGGATCAACTCGATCTTCTCGCGCCGTGACACGCCCGAGAACCTTTGGTCGAAATGCGATGCCTGCGGCACCATGCTGTTCCACCGTGAAATGGCCGAGAACCTCAACGTCTGCACTGAATGCGGCCACCACATGGGCATCACCCCGCGTGACCGTTTCACAGCGCTGTTTGACGGCGGCATATTCACCGAGGTCGAGGTCCCGGCCCCGGTCGACGACCCACTCAAGTTCCGCGATCAGAAAAAATACCCCGACCGGATGAAAGCCGCCCGCTCCAAGACCGGCGAGGCCGAGGCGATGCTTGTGGCGGAAGGCGAAATCGGCCGCACCCCGATCGTCGCCGCCTGTCAGGACTTTTCGTTCATGGGTGGCTCCATGGGCATGTATGTCGGCAACGCCATCATCGCCGCGGCCCAACGTGCGGTGAAGCTGAAACGCCCGTTGATCCTGTTCTCCGCTGCCGGTGGCGCGCGCATGCAAGAGGGCATTCTCAGCCTCATGCAGATGCCGCGCACCACCGTCGCCGTGCAGATGCTGAAAGAGGCCGGGCTGCCTTACATTGTCGTGCTGACCCACCCGACCACCGGCGGTGTCACGGCCTCCTACGCCATGCTCGGCGACGTGCAGATCGCCGAACCCAACGCGCTGATCTGTTTTGCCGGCCCCCGTGTGATCGAACAGACGCTGGGGGAAAAACTGCCCGAGGGCTTCCAGCGGGCCGAATACCTCTTGGATCACGGCATGCTTGACCGGGTCACGCCACGCCCGCAAATGCGCGAAGAGCTGATCACCATCACGCGCATGCTTCTGGGCCTGCCGCCCGCGATCAAGGGCGACCTGCCCGCACCCGATCCGGAGACGGAAGAGGCCGACGCGAGGCCGCCTGAAAAGGCAGAAGAGCAACCCGCCAAGGCCACGAAAACGAAATGACCGCCGGATCGGATGCCATCCTCGAGAGGATGATGGCGCTGCACCCAAAGATCATCGACCTGACGCTGGATCGTGTCTGGACACTGCTCGACGCTTTGGGAAATCCCCAGAACGACCTGCCCCCGGTGATCCACATCGCCGGGACCAACGGCAAGGGCTCCACTCTGTCGATGATCCGCGCCGGTCTTGAAGGGGTTGGCAGACGCGTTCACACCTACACCTCACCACACCTTGCACGTTTCCACGAACGGATCGTGCTGGCGGGTGAGTTGATCAGCGAACCCCACCTGACCGACGTGCTCGACGAATGCTACGATGCCAACAACGGCGCCTCGATCACCTATTTCGAGATCACGACCTGCGCCGCCCTTCTCGCCATGGCAAGGACACCTGCGGATTACACATTGCTCGAGGTCGGTCTTGGCGGACGGCTCGACGCCACCAATGTCATCGACAAACCCGCGCTGACCGTGATCACACCGGTCAGCTTCGATCATCCGCAATTCCTTGGCGATACCGTCACCGAAATCGCCTTTGAAAAGGCAGGTATCCTTAAGCCCGGCGTCACCGGCATCATCGCCCGGCAAGAGCCCGACGCCCGCGATGTGATCGAAACCCGGGCCGCAGAAATCGATGCCCCCCTGCTGATCCAGGGTCAGGACTGGGACGCCTACGAGGAACGCGAACGCCTGATCTACCAGGATGGCACCGGCCTCCTGGACCTGCCACCCCCCGCCCTGATGGGCGCGCATCAGTTCCAGAACGCAGGCACCGCCATCACTGCCCTGCGCCAGCTTGGTTTCGGCGAAGACGCGGCCGCGGCCGCCGCGACCAACGTCACCTGGCCCGCCCGGATGCAACGCCTGCGTCATGGCCCCCTGCTTGATGCGGCGCCTAAGGCCGAGTTCTGGCTCGATGGCGGCCACAATGCCGCCTGCGGCTTGACCCTTGCCGAAAGCCTCACCCGCCTGCCCGCCCGTGAAACCCACCTGATCTGTGGCATGATGAACACCAAAGACGTCTCGGGTTACCTAGCACCGCTGGTGCCCCACGCGGCCAGTCTCACCGGCGTCTCGATCCCTGGCGAAACCAACACCCTGCCGGGCGAAGACACCGCCCGCTTTGCCGCTGAGGCTGGCATCCCCTCGGGCATCGCTCCCGATGCTGCGACCGCCGTGCAGGCCATAATCGCCAAAAACCCAGAGGCCCGCATCCTGATCTGCGGCTCACTCTACCTGGCTGGGGCGATCCTGCGCGACCATGGCTAAATGTCCAAGGTTTCGTGACCGGCACCTCAAATCTGAGCTCCGTTCATCAGCTTTCCCCTAATGGGTCTCGTCCATTTCCGGCACACCCGAAACCATGCGTTAACGAGTAGCGGAAAGGGACCAAGCCTTGCCACGAATAACCACTGTCACCTGCCTTTGCGCCTTGTTGTTCCTCTATGGAACAGGCGTCATCGGTTGATCATTTCGTTCGCGTTTTCCAGTCGCTGGGCGAATCCCAACCCCGGCGATCTGCCCAGCGAAGATCAATTCTCCCCCGATTTGCGGAAAATAAGCCGAATCACTTCAACTACTTCCGGCTGATTCGCCCCTTCGCGAATCACTTGATGTTGACCGATTCGCGGTGATTCGCCTATATCTTGAGGCAGCAGTCATGGCGCGCCGGCCTGCCAGCCCACTAAGGCGCGCTTGGAGTATTGGGGGACAATCATGCGCAAACTGCGCCGTACGAGTATTTATCGGGTCATTCTCTGCAGCCTTGCCTTGGCCTTGCCAACCCTACCCGCCCTCGCGCAGGAGGTGAACATAACCCCTGACATGGCGTCGCACAGCATCAATCTGAATGGCGAACGGGTGGTGATCGAACGGATTCAGGATACCTCGCATCGCCTGAGCAACGATTTCACCAAGACCTCGCGCCCCTGCCCGCCCTTCTGCATCCACCCGATCTCGGCCGCCCCGGGCGTCGACACGATCGGCGAGATTGAAGTGATGGAATTTCTCGAGAATACCGTCGCCACGGGACAGGGCCTTCTGATCGACAGCCGGGTGCCGTCCTGGTACCAGAAAGGCACGATCCCCGGCGCGGTCAATGTGCCGTTCTCCACCCTCGAAGCCAGCAATCCCTATCGTGACGAGATTCTCAAGGCGCTTGGCGCGCGCCAGACCACCACCGGCTGGGATTTCTCGAATGCACTGGACCTGGCTATGTTCTGCAACGGTCCATGGTGCGATCAAAGTCCCCGGGCGATCCGCAACCTGACCCAGGCAGGTTATCCGGCGGAGAAGATCAAGTATTACCGCGGCGGCATGCAGCTCTGGCTGCTGCTCGGCCTCACCGTTCGCCACCCCATCAGTTGACCACGAAAGGAGACCACACATGCTCCGCATTCTGGCCATCACGGGTGGATTTCTGACCATCACTGCCGGGCTGTTGTATTTCCAGCCCGGCTCAACACCCAACGACCCATTGGCCAGGGCAATGGTGGCACCGCAACCGGCACCGGTGACACCGCAAACCGCCACAGCAATCATCCCGCGGGCGCAGGTATCGCGCGCCGGCACCGTGCTTGACCTGATCGGTACTACGCCAACCCCTATTTCGGCTCCGGTGCCGCGACCGGTCGCGCGACCCGCTGTTGCCACCCTGGTTCCAACCGCCGCACCCGCCACCGATGCCGACTCGCTGCAAAGCATCACCGCCGGCGTCCTGGCCGAACTGCGCGCCACACCTGCTGTCGCAAATGCCGCGCCTCCCCAGCCTGCAACCGGCTCGGGCGCGGAGTTCCGCTTGATGACCACGGGCGTCTTGGCCTCGCTCAACGCCGCCACCGGCGCGGCTCCATCCCGTGCGGCGGCGCCGCAGAAGCTTGAAAACCTGATTGTCCAGGCGTTGCGGCAGGGCCAATCGGACGCCTATATCGACGCACTTCTGAACGAAGCCGCCGCCACCGGTCAGGTCAAGGTTCCCAGCGCCCTTGTCACACCCGAAGGCCGGGTCGACACCGTCACCCTCCTGGCCACTCTGGTCGAAAAATCGCGTGGCCAATCGGGCGTCGACACCGCCACACTCGCCGCAGCCGCCGAAGGCGGCACTGCCGTCCGCCCGGCAAAACGCGTGTTGCAAGAC
This sequence comes from Aliisedimentitalea sp. MJ-SS2, assembly GCF_032586155.1. Classification (NCBI taxonomy): domain Bacteria; kingdom Pseudomonadati; phylum Pseudomonadota; class Alphaproteobacteria; order Rhodobacterales; family Roseobacteraceae; genus Aliisedimentitalea; species Aliisedimentitalea sp. MJ-SS2. Next base: position 186,455 of record NZ_JAWHTC010000005.1, on the reverse strand, counting down.
CAGGTCTACGTGGTGCGACCCGGCGACAGCCTCGCCGCGATTTCCTATCGCTTTTACGGCGAAACCCTCCAGTACCGTCAGATTTTCGCCGCCAACCAGGAAAAGTTGACCAGTCCGGACAAGATCCGCATCGGTCAGCGCCTGAAAATCCCGGCTCTATAAGAATACCAGCAGGCAGGAATGATTGAGGGGCCGGTTCAACGGCCCCCTTTCATTTCTGGGGGGCGGTGCGACCCAACGCGGCTGGTGCCGAGAGCAGGATTTGGCGCAGAGCAGAGGTTGTAAAGAAGCGCGCCGAAGGCCCGCTTCGAGCCCTTAGCAACCTCGACAAACGCACATGAATGCGGTGGACTACTCAGAATGCTTGACCGCGAAAACAAGGACGCTTGACTTGAGCCGCATAGCCATTTTGGGAAACGCCGCTGGTGGAAAATCCACTCTTGCGAGGCACCTGTCCAAGACAAGAGGACTTCACCACATCGAGATTGATGACCTGTTTTGGCAACCCGATTGGTCGAAAACACCAACTGAGGTCTATGAACGTCTCCACGACGAAGAAATCAAGAAAGAGAATTGGGTGATCGACGGTGTTGGTGATTTCGCAACCATGATGAAGCGTGCCGATCGAGCGACCGACTTGATTTTATTAGATTTTCCAATTTGGATTCATTTTTGGCGCGCTGCGGAGCGGCAAATGGCTTGGGCAAACGGAACAATCGAAAACCCACCTGCTGGAGGTCAAGAGATGCCGCCGACAGACCGCCTATTTGAGATGATTTGGGAGATGGATCGTGATGGGATGCCCTTGCTCCGTACATTGTGCGATGAGCATGAAGAGCGCGGAAAAAACGTCATTCGCCTCAACTCGCTGGCGGAACTAGATACGTTCTTCCAAGCTGGTTGATTGCGAAACATCATCAAAACTACGGCTTGACTTAGTTGGTCGCTTTGTCCCGCTGAGCGGACACTTCAGGGATACGCATCGAAGACCCGCCCAAGGCCAAAAGACCTCGCTATATCACCAAACAATCCGCGCCTCAGTGCAGACCCCAATCCTCGCCCTGCATCTCACGCAGCCGCGATGCGGTTCGTTCGAACTCGAACGCCCCGTCGCCCTCAACATAGAGCATCTCTGGCTCCGCCGCCGCGCTGGCAATCAGGCGCACCTGCGCCTCGTAGAGCGCGTCGATCAGGATAACAAACCGCTTTGCCTCATTGAAATTGCTCCGCGACAGCTGCGGAACATCATCGAGCAGCAGCACCTTCGCCTCTTCGGCCAGCGCCAGATAATCCCCTGGCCCCAACATCCGTCCGCACAGCTCGTAAAACCCCGCCCGCGCCACGCCATTGTGAAAGCCGGGTATCTCCACCTCGCGCCCCTTGACGCGCAGGATCATCACCTCGCTCATTCCGCCGGTCAGGTCGTGCCAGATCGCATCCATCTGGTCCTTGGCCACCGCATCATTGGGCGCAAAGTAAACCGGGCTGCCCGCCAACCGGTCCTGCCGGTAATCCACCGGGCTGACCAGCTCATGCACCACCATTTCCTGGCTCAGCAAATCGATGAACGGCAGGAACAATTGCCGGTTCAGCCCGTCCTTGTAGAGCTCGCTCGGCACCCGGTTCGACGTGGTCACCACCGCCACGCCGGCCTCGAACAACGCCTCGAACAACCGCCCGACGATCATCGCGTCGGTGATATCGGTGATCTGCATCTCGTCAAACGCCAGGCAGCGCACGCTCTCGATCACGGACTGGGCCGCCGGTTTCAACGCATCTTCGACCCCAGCCTTGCGTGCCTCGTGCATTGCCTCGTGGATTTCCTGCATGAAGGCATGAAAATGCACCCGTCGTGCCGGGATATCCCCCAGGCAATCGACAAACAGGTCCATCAGCATCGACTTGCCACGCCCGACCCCGCCCCACAGGTACAGCCCCTTCACTGGTTCGTGTTTCGCCTTGCCGAACCAACCCTTCTTCTTCGCGGGCTGCATCAACTCTGCGCGCACCCGCTCCAGTTCGGGCAGCACCGCCTCCTGCGCCGGGTCAGGGGTCAGCGTCCCTTCGGCCACCCGGGCCCGGTATTCGGCTTCGATATCGCGCGTCATGGGATCAGCCCTACATCGCCTTTTCACGAAAAGGTAGCCCCCAACGCACACCACCCGACAATCCGCTCCGGTTGCGCCACCTCCTCAACCAAAGTAGCCTGCGTAGGCCGGGCTGAAGCCCGGCCATTTCATGAACAGTAGGGCCCCATGTCCGACGCCGCTAACGCCTATGCTTTCGCCCAACGCCTGATAGAGCAAGAGCGCCGCGAACAGACCGGTACGCTCGACCTTTGGCTTCGTGAAACCAGGGGCCTTGAAACCCTGCCGCCCGAAATCGCAGACCTCACCGTTCTGACTTCGCTTCACCTCGGGAACACGCAGATCACCGACCTTACCCCGATCGCAAATCTCACCGCCCTGACCGAGCTGAACCTCTGGGACACGCAAGTTGCGGATATTACACCCGTCGCTGGCCTGAAGACTCTGACCTCGCTGCACCTCATGGGAACGCAGGTCACGGACATTGAACCAGTCTCGAACCTCTCCGCGCTAACCTCACTGAACCTCCTGGGAACGCAGGTCGCGGATATTAGCCCTGTCGCGGGCCTCTCGGCCCTGGCCGCGCTGAACCTCTGTTATTCGCGGGTCACGGACATTTCCTCTATCGCGGGTCTCTCCAGCCTGACCTCGCTGAACCTCACAAAAACGCAGGTCGCCGACCTGCGCCCAATCCGCACCCTGTCCCGGTTGGGAACTGATGATGCCCCTTGGAACGACGGTCTCACCTTCGACAATTCCCTTCTCACGCGTCTCGATCCCGACCTCGCCCGCCTTGCGCAGATCGCAGACGAAACCGCCCGCGCCCGCAATACGCTGGCCTATCTCAATACCCTCGAAGACGCCGAATACGACGCCTTCCTTGCCCGGCGCATGGCGGCAGAAGGCATAGCCACCCCGCCAGAATAGTCCCTCGGTGATGGGATCCAGACCGTAACCAACCAGGCTCGCTTCCGGTCTGAAGATGAAACGCTGATGGCAAAGGTCGGCAGCAACCAGCAACAGACGGTGGATCGGATCATTGCCCGCGTCCGCCACGAGCAATCCCGCCACAACAACTGACCCATCCGCCCCGCTTTCATCTTGCCCTAAACACTTGCTCCGCCCTTACCACCCCGCGCCGCGTTAACCTTCTGTCTCGTTAACCCGTTCAGCAAAAAACGCCCGACGGATACCCGACAGGTGCCAGACGGATTCCAGCCCCCTCAGCGCGCACCGTGCGGTGTCGTTAACCGTGACCTCACAAATCCTGATTTGACGCCGGGGTCACAACCGCTACTCTCCGCCAGCGCGCCAGGAGTAACCGATGCAGAAATCCACCCCCTTGATGACCCCCGTCCTGATCGTAGGCTGTGTTATCATCCTGATTTCATTTGCAATCCGGGCAAGCTTCGGGGTGTTCCAGATCCCGATTGCCGACGAGTTCGGCTGGGCCCGGTCCGAGTTTTCCATGGCCATCGCCCTGCAAAATCTTGCCTGGGGCATCGGCCAGCCGATTTTCGGCGCCATTGCTGAAAAGATCGGCGACCGGAAAGCGATTATTATCGGCGCGTTCACCTACGCCGCCGGTCTTGTTCTCAGTTCCGCAGCCGTTACCCCCACAGCCCACCAATTCTATGAAATCCTTATCGGTTTCGGCATCGCCGGCACCGGGTTCGGTGTCATCCTCGCCGTTGTCGGTCGCGCCAGTTCGGACGAGAACCGCTCGATGAGCCTCGCCATTGCCACCGCAGCAGGCTCGGGCGGGCAAGTGATCGGCGCGCCCATGGCCGAGTGGCTTCTGACCTCATTGCCTTGGCAAAGTGTCTTCCTGATTTTCGCCGCCATGATCCTTGCCATGCTATTTGCACTTCCGTTCATGCGCGCGCCCACCCGTCCTGCCACCAAGGCCGAGTTGGAAGAAAGCATGAGCGCAATCCTGAAAAAGGCCTTCAGCGACCCCTCTTACACCCTGATTTTCCTTGGCTTTTTCTCCTGCGGCTACCAGCTTTCCTTTGTCACGGCGCATTTCCCCGCCTTCGTGACCGAGATCTGCGGCCCGATCGCGGCCGGCGGGGTCCTGCATGATCTCGGGATCACCACCACGTCGCGCCTTGGCGCCGTGGCGATCTCGCTCATCGGTCTGGCCAATATCAGCGGCACGCTCATCGCGGGCTGGCTCGGCAACCGCTATTCCAAGAAATACCTGCTGGCCGCGATCTATACCGGCCGCACCCTTGTCGCCGCCGCCTTCATCATGGTGCCGATGACACCCGGCACGGTGCTTTTGTTCTCGGTCTCGATGGGCGCACTCTGGCTTGCCACCGTGCCGCTAACCTCCGGACTTATCGCCCATATTTACGGGTTGCGTTACATGGGTACGCTCTATGGCATCGTGTTTTTCTCACACCAGCTGGGTAGTTTTCTCGGCGTCTGGCTGGGGGGCAAGATGTACGACATCTACGGCAGCTATACTGCGGTCTGGTGGGTCGGGGTCGGCGTCGGCGCATTTTCGGCTATCGTGCATTTACCAGTCAAGGAACGTCGCCTGGTGCCCGCCTGACCGCTGGGTTCAAACCTTGTTAAGACCCGCATGCCATCCTTTGCGCAATATGTGGGTTCACCCCTCCAGAAACGCCCGCACAACCTGATCGGCATGGGTATAGGCCAGCCCGTGGCCAGCACCGTCGATGACGACATGATGTGTCTGCGGGTTCCAACCCGCCAGCACGTCCTTGGCCGCAATGGGGATGGTCTCGTCCTCCGCGCCCCAGATAGCGGTGACAGGCACTTTCGCCTCGGCCAGCGCCCTGTGAAACGGTTCGAAATCTTGCGTTAGCATTCCGCGCAGGCTGGCTAGGACCGAGCGCACATAGCCGCGCCGCTCAAGCTGCGCGCGCTGCCCCGATGTGATCGCCTCCGGCACCCCCGGCTGGCCCTGTTCCGCAGCAATTTCCGCAGTAATCGCCTGCCGGAACTTGCGCGGGAAAAGCAGCAGCATCAGCCACTCTGCCAGCGGCAGAGGCAAGCGTGATAGTGCTGCAGCAGTACCTAACTCATGGCCCATCCCTGCAGGCGCCAGCAAAACAACCCGCTCCATCCGCCCGGGAAACGCTGCCGCATAGCCCGCAGAAATCGCGCCGCCCATGGAATAGCCAACCAGGGTGAACCCATCCGCCACCCCCTGATCCTGCAACACGCCCTTCAATTGCCGAATGAAAAACGCCACATCCTGAGGCCCATGCGGTCGGTCCGAGTACCCGCGCCCGTAAAGGTCATAACTCAGCACGCGCCAGCCTTCGGACACCAGCCGCTTTGCCACCTCGTCCCAGACAAATTCCGGCGTCGTCAGCCCATGGACCAATACCGCCACGGGCCCCTGTTCCGGCCCCTGCCATCGGCAATGCACCTTGCCGTCCGGCAGATCCAGAAACGCACCCGGGGCCTCAGCCCGACAGCGTCGAACAGGCTTGCGTAACAGCTCTCCCAGCCACGGCGCCGCCCCTGCCAGGGCAATCCCACCAACAAGCCACGCGCCCGGCATCAGCCGTTCCAGGCATTGAGGATATAGCGGCTGGTCATCAGGTCCAGATGCGCCCCGCCGCCATTCTTGGCTATGGTGATCTCATCATCCGACTGGCGCTGGAATGCGCTCAGGTCATAGAAGTCCGCCACGATCTCCTCGCGCTTCAGCGCCCCGGATTTCAACGGCTCGATCAGCTCACCGATATGCTCGACTGTGGTGTCATAGCTGTCGACATAAACACTCGCCCGCGCCATTGCCTCGTCATCAACCTCGCGCATGTCAGGTCGGTAAGCGCCAATCAGATCAATATGTTGCCCCGGCTTCAGCCAGGCGCCCCGGATCACCGGTTCCGAACTCATGGTGGCGCTGACGATCACATCGGCCGCCCCGATCGCCTCTTCCAGATCACCGGCCACGGTGAGGCCTTCGAACTCAGCCGCCATCGCCTGTGCCCCCTCGGGGCTGCGATTCCAGATGGTGAACTGCGCATCCGGAAACAACGTGCCATAGGCCTCTCGCACCGACCGGCCCACGACCCCAGCCCCGACGATCAGGATGTTCTTCACATCCTTGCGTGCCAGCTTCGAGGCCGCCAACAGGCTGTCCCCGGCCGTCTTCCACTTGGTCACCAGGTGGAAATCGACAATCGCTTCCAACAGCCCGTTTTCGTCCGAGTATAAGTTCACCGCGCCATTGATCAGCGGCTGCCCACGCCCCGGATTGCCCGGCATGATCACTGCCGATTTTACCGCCACGCCCATCCCGTCGATCCAGGCCGAGCGACTCAAAAGCGTATCGTCACGCCGGTAAAGAAACGTGTCGCCAATCTCGGCCCTGGGCATCCTGTGCCCCGCTTCGAACGCCGCCAGCAACCCCGGCCAGCTCAGCTTTGCCTGCCCTTCGGCAAACGGGATCATCGGAATATCCATGGCACCCTCCCTTGGTCCTTACCGACAAGGTGCGCCGCCGCAAATCAAAGAACAACCCTGCTCTTCCTCTTGCACCAAATATCCCCGCCGGAGGCTCCCGTCCTCATCGTACGCGCAAACACATCTACTAGAGCGCTGCACTCCGTAACTCCCGCTCCAGCGCATCGAGAAATCGCGACCGATCCGCCTTGGTGAACCCCTTGCCGCCACCTTGGCGGAACGGATCGGCAGATCGCAAATCGGCCATCAGGTCGCGCATTGCCAGTGCCTCGCGGACGTTGGCCTGGGTCAGCCGCTCGCCGTTGTGTTTTAACACGCGGGCCCCTGCCTCGACACATTTGGCGGCCAACGGAATATCCCCGGTGATCACCACGTCGCCCGGCCCGGCCCGCTCGGCAATCCACATGTCGGCCACATCCGGCCCGTCAGGCACGATAACCGTTTCCACCAGCGGGTTCTGAGACATCCGCAACCCGCCATTCGAGACGATGAACATCTTCATCCCATGTCGCGTACCCACCCGCTCGACCTCGGCTTTCACCGGGCACGCATCTGCATCGACATAGATCATTGTTTGGGTTCCGTCCGCAGGATCATTGCGGCAATGGGCCATGGCAACAGAAGTTCAATCCACATCAATATGATGAAGAGCGACGAAGGCTCTTGTACCGACCAAAGCGATAGCACCCGGCCCAAACCACCAGCAAAAAACAGCGCGGCAAGGCCAAGCAGCATCGTGCGGTTGCCATCCACATCCCGCGCCTGATGCATTACGGCCGCACCGTAGGCAATCCAGAACACCGCAAAAAACCGCATTTCCGAATCTGAGTCAGCACCATCCAGACCGCCGCGATAGACCGGCGGTTCGACCAGGTTTTCCAGCAGGACGGCAAAGACGCGTGCCGTCACGTCCGGCCCGAGGAAATAGATCATCACGCCAGCCGCGATCGCGGTAAGCCCAAACCCGCGCAACACCCATGAGGCCACGCCGCCGGTCTCTCGATCTTGCCCCCGGTCGATCATTTTTCCTGTGATCCGGCCTTGCTTTTGCCGTCAGCCTTGGGCGGCTTTCTCCGCACGCGGTATTCCTCGGGGATCGGCATCCGGTTGAACGCGTCCAGCCCGGCAATGCGATACGCCTCGGCCAGGGTGGGGTAGTTAAACGTGTTCTCGACGAAGTAATCGACCGTGCCCTTCAGGTTCAAAACCGCCTGGGCGATATGAATTAGCTCGGTCGCGCCCTCACCGACGATCTGCACCCCCAAAAGGCGCCGCGTCTTCAGGCTGACCAGCATCTTCAACATACCATGTTCCAATCCCATGATATGCCCACGCGAAGTCTCGCGGAACCGCGCGAGCCCCACTTCGTAGGGAATGCCACGCTCCTGTACCTCTTCTTCGGACATGCCCACCGTGGAAATCTCGGGCACCGAGTAAATACCGTATGGAAACCACGGGCTTTCAGGCAACGTCGGCGTTTCCAGCGCATGACACGAGGCGACCCGGCCCTGCTGAATCGAGGTCGATGCCAGCGACGGGTGCCCGATCACATCGCCCGCGGCATAGATATGCGGAACCTCGGTCTGATAGGTCTTGCGATCCACAGTCAGCCGCCCGCGCTTATCGGTTTCTAGCCCAACCACGTCGAGGCTCAGATGTTCAGTCGCCCCCATGCGGCCCGCCGCAAAGAGCAACATCTCGGCCCGCACATGGCGACCATTTTCGAGGGTCACCTCCACATGTTTGCCCGCGTCCTCGACCCTGGAGATGGGCGACCCCAACCGCAGGTCCAGCCCCATCACCCGCACGTGGTGGGTAAATTCGTCGATGGTGTGACGGTCGATGTAATCAAGGAAACTGTCGCGCGGTTCGATCAACGTAACCCGCACGTCCAGCGCCGCAAACATTGTGGCATATTCCACCCCGATCACCCCGGCGCCCACCACCACCAACGAGCGCGGGATTTCGTCGATATCGAGAAACTCGTCACTGTCGAGGATGGTCTTGCCGTTGAACGGCATCGAAGTCGGACGATAAGTATGGGTGCCCGTGGCGATCAGAAATTTGGCTGCGCTCAGGCGCAGCTTTTCCCCGGCATCGGTGGACACCTCGATCTTATTGGCATCGATAAACCGCGCTTCGCCCATCAAGGTGTCAACATGGTTGCGGGCAAACTGGTGCTCCAGAACATCGACCTCATGATCAAGCGTCTTGTGCAGCCGCGCCTTCAAATCCCCGGCGTCGATATCCTCTTTGGCGCGGTAGCCACGACCATAAAACGCCCTCTCGCGCCAACCGGAAAGGTTAAGAACCGTCTCGCGCAGGGTCTTTGACGGGATCGTACCGGTATGCACAGAGACCCCGCCCAACCGATCTTGCCGGTCAATGACCAACACCTTGCGGCCCAGTTTGCCGGCCTGAATACCGGCCGAGCGTCCCGCCGGGCCCGATCCGATGATGATGAGGTCATAGTCGTGCATGATTTATCCCACGTAGAGCGCCTCGGCATGAAACGCGATGTGATCTTCCATGAAGGTGCTTACGAAAAAGTAAGAGTGATCGTAACCCGGTTGCAGCCGCAATGTCGCCTGCTGGCGTCGTTCGGCCACGGCCTGTGCAAACTGCTCGGGTTTCAGCAGGTCTATGAACTGGTCATTGGTACCCGTGTCGATCAGCATCGGCCCGTCAAACCCGTGTTCGCGCATCATCAGAGTTGCGTCGTGACGCCGCCAGGTGCCTTCATCTGCGCCCAGATAGGCCGTCAGCTGTTTACGACCCCAATCGCTGGCCGAGGGATGCGAGATCGGTGCAAAAGCCGAGACGGAGCGGAAACGCCCGGCGAGGCCCATCGCCAATGTCAGTGCGCCATGCCCACCCATCGAGTGGCCAGTGATCCCCTGGCGCTCCATGTCCAGCGGAAACTCAGAGCCCACCAGCGCGGGCAGCTCCTCGGCGACGTAGTCCCACATGTTGTAATGCGGTTCCCAGGGTTTCTCGGTGGCGTTCACATAGAACCCCGCCCCCATGCCCAGATCATAGGCCTCATCATCCGCCACACCCTCGCCCCGCGGCGAGGTATCGGGAAAGATCAGCGCGATTCCCTGCTCGGCGGCCCAGCTTTGTGCCCCGGCCTTCACCATGGCGTTTTCATGGGTGCAAGTCAGGCCCGACAGGTACCACAGCACCGGAACCGGCCCGTCCTTGGCTTCTTCCGGCAGGAACATCCCGAACGTCATCGGACAGCCACAGGCGTCCGAGCCATGCGTGTAAACCCCCTGCGTGCCGCCAAAGCACCTGTTTTCCGATACCGTTTCCATGGTTGTTCTCCATTTCCATTCCCGGGCAAGTAAGCGGTTTCGAAACCGCTTGTCACGCGAATTCGGATTTGCATCAAAAGGCTCTTTCCAGTGCCTTTTGCGCCTCACGCATTCGTCACATGTCAATTCAAACGCCACGGCTTATGGTGGCGCCCATGCGTATCGTGACCCTTCTTCTCACCCTGCTTCTACCGATCACCGCGATGGCCGAAAACCGCTTGGCCCGGGAAAGCTCGCTATACCTGCGCCAGCACGCGGATCAACCGGTTGATTGGCACCCCTGGGGACAAGAGGCGCTGGACATGGCACGCAAAACCGGCAAGCCGATATTCATCTCGGTGGGCTACGCTGCCTGCCATTGGTGCCACGTCATGGCCGAGGAAAGCTTCGACAACCCGGCGATTGCCGAGATTCTCAACTCCCGCTTCATTTCGATCAAGATCGACCGCGAGCGCCGCCCCGACCTGGACGAGCAGTTCATGCTTGTCACCTCGGCGTTGACCGGCACCGCCGGCTGGCCCAATTCGGTTTTCCTGACTCCGGATGGCGCGCCTTACTATGCCGGCGGGTATTTCCCGCCGGACGATTTCGCCCAGCTTCTGGTCGCCGTCGATGTCGCCTGGCAAAGCGACCGCGAAGAGGTCCTGCGCGTGGCAAGCGAATTACAGACCATGTTGCGCGGCTATCTCGACGGCCAGACCGAACTGCGCAATGTCTCCAGCGAGGAGATAACCAAGGCCGCACTGAACAGCGTTGCATCGCTTGATGAGTTTAATGGCGGCTTCGGTACCGGCCTCAAGTTCCCACGTGAAAGCTTCCTATTGTTCCTGCTCGATCAGGCGGCGCGACACGGACAAAGCGATTTGTTGAACGCCGTTACCCTGACCCTGGATGGCATGATCCGCGGCGGCATTCACGATCATGTCGGTGGTGGCTTCCATCGCTATGCCATCGACCCCGAGTGGCTAACGCCGCATTTTGAAAAGATGCTCTACAACCAGGCCCTGATGGCGCGCGTACTTCTGCGCGCCTATGTGCTTAACGGCAACAACGATTACTCCCGTACCGCCACGCGTACACTGGATTACGTGTTGCGCGACATGCGCGGCGATGAAGGCATGTTTTTTACCGCTCAAGATGCCGACACCATCCTGCCTACGGGTGAGCGCGAAGAAGGCCGATTCTACGTCTGGACGCCCGAGGAGATCACGGCGGCGTTGAACACGGATGCCGTGCCTTTCATGGCTGCGTTCAATATCATCGAGGACGGTCTGTTCGAAGGCCGCAACATTCCCAACCTGGGTCAATCTCCGCTGGAAACAGCGGCGTTGCTAGGCCTGTCGATACAGGAGTTCGACTCGCGGCTCGAACGTCTGCGGATCAAACGCGCAGCTCGAACTGCTCCAGTCCGCGACGAAAAGATCATTCTTAGCTGGAACGCCGAAATGATCGCCACACTGGCCGAGGCTGCCACAATCCTCGATCGTCCCGATTATCTTGCTGCCGCCGAAACCGCGGCCCTTGCGCTCTTGAAACGACTGGCCAGCGAGGACCGGTTGCACCGCGTGATCTATGACGATGTTGTTGATGTACCCGCGCAACTGGCTGACTACGCCGCCTTGGGCCGGGCGCTCCTGGCATTGCATGACCATGGCAGCACCGCCACCGACTGGTTGAGTGTCGCCGACCCGCTGGCAGGCGCAATGCAAACGCTTTTTGCCGATCCCGATCAACCGATGCGCATGACCGAAACCGCTGCAGGTCTTGGTCCCCTGCGCCCGCTCGACGACAACGAGATCGCCTCGGGCAACGCCCTGGCCCTGGGCTTTGTCTCGGGGCTGGATCGCCGGATGACCCGCACGGGTGATTTCGCCCCGCGCCTGGCTGCGCTTCTGGCCGCACGTGGGCTGGAACGCCCCGACCGGCGCAGCGCCATCCTGACAGCGCTGGAAACCGACCGGCTGGGTCCGGCCACACCCCTGCGGGTGTCCTCGGGTGGCGCGGTCAATGCGGTGGCGCGGGTCGACCGGACTACAGCCCAACTGCTTGTCGACATTGCCCTGCGCGACGGCTGGCACCTCAATGCCCATACGCCACTCGAAGATTACTTGATCGGCGTCTCGCTCGATGTCGATGGCACGCCCCTAACCGCAACAACCTATCCCGCTCCCGTCACCCGAAGTCTCGGGTTCAGTGCAGCTCCATTGGCGCTTTATGAAAACGATTTCGCGCTCACTGCGCCGCTGGACCTGTCGGGCGACACCCCCAAACGCGCTACGCTTATCCTGCAGGCCTGCAACGACGAACAATGCCTACCACCAGACGAAATGGTGTTCTGGTTCTGGTAGGGTTGTTCAGTAAAGCGTTGTCACCCAGGCAATCACCACCGGCACCGTGCCAACGCTGACCACGGTCGAGAACAGGATCGCCGCCGACACCCGGTGTGGCGCGACACCGTAGTGCTGGGCCAGGATATAGATGTTACCCGCCACGGGCAGCGCAGCGCAGGAAATCATCACCGCCGCCGGAAACGGATCAAGCGGGAAAATGTAAAGCGCCGCCAGCGCGACAAAGGCCGGATGCAACACCAGTTTGGCAAAGCTCAACCACCCCGCCACAACCATCCGCTCGGCCGATTTGGTCGCCAACGAGGCACCAATGGCAAACAACGCCCCCGGCGTGGCCGCCGCGCCCAGGATTGACAGAAACTCCTCAGCTGGGGCCGGCATCTGCAGGTTCGAAGCCGACCAGGCCAAGCCCAGTGCCATCGACATGATCATCGGATTTTTTAGCAACCCAATCGTGACCGTTCCCAGAACCGCCAATCCCGCCCGGCCGTCGCGTCCCGCCGTGACAAGAATTACGATCAGCGAGCCGAACACGATCAAGTCCATCGCCAGCACCATCATCACCGGTGCCACCGCCGCCTCGCCCAAGAGCAATGCCAGCATCGGAATGCCCAGAAAACCGGTATTGCCGATCACCCCGCATTGCGCCTCGATCGCAGCCTCCTCGGCGCTCCGTTTCCGCAGGTAGGCCACCGCCATGACCATGCCATAAACAAACCCCGAGCCCCACAGATAGGCCAGAATGAACCGCGTATCGACGACTTCTGCCAGCGACAGGTTGGCGGCAAAGCGGAAGATCATCGCCGACAGCGCGAAATAGAAAACGAACTTGGTCAAATACGCCGTCGCTTCCTCGGTAAAGAACCGCGTCCGTCCGGCGCCATAGCCAAGGCCAATCAACGCAAAAAACGGCAAGGTTTTGAGGAAAATATCAAGCATGCCCAACCTCTAGAGGGGCTGGCGTAGCGAGGCAATGGCGGTTGTAACCCACCTGGTGGTCGGCAACCCGTTTCACGCCGAAAACGCACGCGCCTGCCCCCAACGAACCGTGGCACCCACGACAACGTGACAAAGCTCTGACAGAGCCCCTCTCGACAAAAGGGGGCTGCGGACGTTAGCAAACTTGTGTCAGAGATGTCGCTACGGGTGGAAAGGTCCTAAATGCGCAAGACGTTTGCGGTTCTCACTGCTCTTTCACTATTCGTTTTCGCTTCGGCTTGTGCCGGACCACCACCCATGGGCAAACCAGACGAGATTGCTGCGCTGGCCCGCGAAATCCAGGAGCTCGCCCCGGATGTTGACCCCGCCGAGGCAGAGCGCGCGGCACGCATCGCCTTCACCCACGCATTCCAGCTATCGCGCGAATACGAAATCACCGATCCGCCGCTCATTCACAACACCAAGGTCAATGCCGGGCTGCGACCGCGGGGTCTGTGCTGGCACTGGGCCGAAGACATGGAAAACCGACTGGCACAGGAAACCTTTGAAACCCTAACGCTGCATCGGGCCATCGCCAACTCGGACAACCCGATGCGGATCGAGCACTCGACCACCATCATCTCGGCGCAGGGCCAAGGCATGTATGACGGCATCGTACTGGACCCCTGGCGCAAGGGCGGACGGCTGACTTGGGCCGTCACGCGAGAGGACAAGGATTACAAGTGGCTGCCCCGCAAGCAGGTGTTGATCAAGAAACAGCAGCGAAAAGCGCGCCGCAAACAGAACTGATCCTCCCCCTCGCAACCGGACCCGCGTTTTCGCGAAATTCGCGTATGCCCGGGCGCGGATCGTGCTATCCGCTGCCGATTATTGCGCCCGCCGCAAAGACCAGCGCCCCGCCCAGAACCACCTGGAATGCGGCCCGGAAGAACGGGGTTTCCATATACTTGTTCTGTATCCAGGCAATCGCCCACAGCTCGATGAACACCACGATGAAGGCGATGATCGTTGCGGTCCAGAAATCCGTGATCAGGTAGGGCAGCGCGTGGCCCAGCCCGCCAACCATGGTCATGATACCGCTGGCAAAACCGCGCTTGATCGGACTGCCGCGACCGGACAGCTCGCCATCATCGCTGGCAGCTTCGGTAAAGCCCATCGAGATCCCGGCGCCGACGCTGGCCGCCAAACCGACAAGGAAGGTGGTCCAGGTGTCTTGGGTCGCGAATGCAGTGGCAAAGATCGGCGCCAGGGTCGAGACCGACCCATCCATCAGTCCCGCCAGCCCGGGTTGCACCCAGGTCAGCAGGAATTGCCGATGTGCGGTGCGCTGTTCATCCTCGCGCGTGTCATCACTGAGGTGCTCCTGCTCCAACCGCCCGGCGGTGTGCTGATGCCCGGCTTCGGCCGCCGCCAGATCGCCCAGTAGCTTGCGTGTGCCCGCATCCGTGCTGCGGCTCGCCGCACTCAGATAGAACCGCTCGGCATCGCGTTCCATCGCCTCGGCCTCTTCGCGCATGCGTTCCAGCCCGAGGTTCTCGACCAGCCATACGGGCCGGCGGGCATAGTATCCCGCCACGTGCTCGCGCCGGATCAACGGGATCACCTCACCGAAACGCGCCACATGCATGTCGATCAGACGCTGACGGTGGCCGTCCTCTTCCACCGCCATACCGTCGAAGACCTTGGCGGTATCGGGGTAATCGGCACGCAGGCGTTCGGCAAACATCCGGTAGATCCGCGCATCGTCCTCTTCGGACGAGATCGCAAGCGCCAGCACTTCCTGTTCGCTCAGATCGGCAAAACGCCGCCTTTGGGTAAGAAACCGCATATCTGCCCCCGGTGTCCATTCTTGCAGCCAATTCAGACTTATGCCGCCCGTAATCGATAGACAAGGGCGTCAGCCGGCATGATACCCCTTGCCGCAACCGAACCGAGCAGTTTAGCCTTTTCACATCTCAGAATGGCCGCCAACTACCTCGGAGACCCGATGTCCGCCACAACCTGCCAAATCTCTCTGCCGCCGATAAAACGCACCGGCCGCAAGTTCGATCAGGTGCTGGAAGGCGCGCGCAAAGTGTTCATGGCGGACGGGTTCGAAGGCGCCAGTGTGGATGACATCGCGCGTCAGGCCGGCGTATCAAAGGCCACGCTATATGCCTATTTCCCAGACAAGGCTCGGCTGTTCTCCGAGGTCGCCCGCCGCGACTGCGACCGCATTGCCGACGCGGCCCTGCAAAGCATCGATATGTCCGCTCCCGTTGCCGACGTGCTGAGCGCGGTCGCCACACAGATACTGACCTTCCTGTTGACGGAACCGGCACAATCCATGTTCCGCATCTGCATCTCCGAACGCGGACGCTTCCCCGAAATTGCACACGCATATTACGAAGCCGGTCCAGAAATGGGACGCAAGCAGTTGGAAGAGGGGTTCCGCGATGCCGTGGCGCGTGGCGAATTGCGGATTGAAGATTACACTTTGGCGGCAGAGCAGTTTTCCGACCTTGCCAAATCCCGGCTATGGTTGCGTGCGGTGTTCGGGGTGCAGACAAAGTTTTCGCATCAAGAGATTGCCCATGTGGTCGACGAGGCGGTCAAGACCTTCTTGGCGCGCTACGGCACCTGAATCAGCCGGTGCAACCATTTGCCTGCATAGCGTTCATACAACCGCCATCCCTCGGAACTGCCGCCATGGACCTTGCGCCGCACCCACCCAGCGCAACAGCGCTGCGACAGAAACTCTCAGCCTCATCCCACAACCCCAGCGCTCCGGCCGATGACCCGGCCAGCGCTGTGACCGCCGTGTGGTCTGGTAGATGCAGGAGCGCCTTTTTGGCATGATAGAGCGTTTTGCGATCGGCCCCCGCGTCATAAGCGGCCTGGATCGCTGCAAGGTCGATCGTCGTCCGAATGCGAAGGGCACGGGTAAGGTTTGCACCCCGTCGCCTCCCCTTGATCCGCCCCCCCTGCCGGGCCAAGCTTGCAGCGACACCAGAGGAGATCGCCATGCATTACGCCCCGCAATCCGAGCCCTGCCCGCTACCGTTCAGCCCGTTCAAATCCTGCACCGTGCCGCGACCCATCGGATGGCTATCGACGATCTCGAAAGACGGCATCGCCAATCTTGCGCCCTATTCCCAGTGGCAGAACCTGACGTTCGATCCGCCCATGGTGATGTTCGCCGCCAATCAGCTCAGCTCGGGTGAACGCAAACACACGGTGGTCAACGCCGAGGACACCGGCTGGTTCGTTTGGAACATGGCGACCTATGAGTTGCGCGAGGCAGTCAATATCTCGGCGATGGAACTGCCTCGGGGCGAGGACGAATTCACCCGCGCCGGGGTGACCAAGGCGGCCTGCATCGATGCCCCGGGACCACGCGTTGCCGAAAGCCCGGCACATTTCGAGTGCCGCTACCTCTCCACCCACCGGTTGCGTGGCAGCTCCAATCATGGCTGGGTCGACGTGGTCTATGGCGAAGTCATGCGTATTCACGTCAATGACGATGTGGTAACGCCCGATGGCAAACTCGACATCCCCGCCATTCGCCCGCTGGCGCGGCTGGGATATTACGACTACACCTCGGTGACCGAGACCTTCGAGATGCGCATTCCCTCGGACAACCCCAACACGCTGGTGGGGCTGGAGGGAAAGTCAAGCTGACAGTCTTCGCCCCATTTCGGAAGCGAAAGATCTTAATCCAAAAAAAACCGGCCAGGATTTTGGTTCAAAAGCCCGACGCCGCGTTCAATCTCAGTAGACCACCACCGAGCGGATAGATTCACCTGCATGCATCAGGTCGAACCCCTTGTTGATGTCATCCAGCCCCATCGTATGGGTGATCATCGGGTCGATCTCGATCTTGCCGTCCATGTACCAATCGACGATCTGCGGCACCTCGGTGCGGCCACGGGCACCACCGAAGGCGGTGCCGCGCCAGACCCGACCGGTGACAAGCTGGAACGGACGCGTCGAAATCTCGGCCCCTGCAGGGGCCACGCCGATAATCACGCTTTCACCCCAGCCCTTGTGCGCCGATTCCAGCGCCGTGCGCATCACTTGGACATTGCCGGTGGCATCAAAGGTGTAATCCGCGCCACCGCCGGTCAGTTCCACCAGATGGCCCACCAGATCACCCGAAACCTCGGTCGGGTTGACGAAATCGGTCATGCCGAACCGGGTTGCCATTTCGACCTTGGCCGGGTTCAGGTCAACGCCGACGATCTGATCGGCCCCGGCCATGCGCAGGCCCTGGATCACGTTCAGACCAATGCCGCCCAGACCAAACACGATCGCCCGCGAGCCGATTTCGACCTTGGCGGTGTTGATCACCGCGCCGATGCCGGTGGTTACGCCGCAACCGATGTAACAGATCTTGTCGAACGGCGCGTCCTTGCGCACCTTGGCCAGCGCGATCTCGGGCAGGACCGTGTGGTTGGCGAAGGTTGAGCAGCCCATGTAGTGCAGGATGGGCGTGCCATCGAGCATCGAGAACCGGCTGGTCCCGTCGGGCATCAGGCCCTGGCCTTGCGTCACGCGGATCGACTGACACAGGTTGGTCTTGGGGTTGAGACAGTATTCACACTCCCGGCATTCCGGCGTGTAGAGCGGGATCACGTGGTCGCCCACTTCAAGGCTGGTCACACCCGGGCCAACCTCGACCACCACGCCTGCGCCTTCATGACCCAGGATTGCCGGGAACAAACCCTCGGGGTCGGCGCCAGACAAGGTAAACTCATCGGTGTGGCAGATGCCGGTGGCCTTGATCTCGACCAGAACCTCACCGGCCTTGGGGCCGTCCAGGTTCACTTCCATCACTTCAAGCGGTTTTCCGGCCTCAAGGGCAACGGCTGCACGGGTACGCATGGTTTCGGTCTCCTCGCGAGTTTCCTGGACGTGTTTCTCGGCGCGAGACTGCGGCAATCGCGCACTGTTTTCAATATGAACTCACATGCACAGGCAAGATTCTCCGCTGCCGACACTCCAAGGTCTAAACTCGGCAATTCCCCGCCGCCCAGCCGAAACCCCGGCAATCTCCTTTCTTCCGCCGCGAACCTGCCCAATTTGTGCCGCAGGTCGAACCAACCCTTTGGGGAAGTACCTGAGGGAGATGAGGATGAACGCTGCCACGTTCGCACCGATCCACGATCATGACCTGAACCAGGAAAACCTGCGCCTGCCGGCAATTCTGGCCGGGCTTGTGCTGTTTGCAGGTGGAATGATCACACAACAGCCGTGGATGAGCTTCCTTGGCGTTGCGGCCTTCCTGGGCACCTACATGAGTGCCACCACAACGCCGCAGGCCGGGGCAGCCGACCCGGCGCGACGGGTGGTTTTCGATGGCGAACTTGTCGGTGAGGAAATCTACGCCCCGGTCGACATCACGGAAATTCTTGCCCGGGCCAACGCTGCAGTTGCTGACAACAGCAAAACCACCCCCGCACTGCGGGTGCTTCCAATCGTGCCGCTGCGTGGAGGCTTGGAAATCAACAGCTGGTTGGGTGGCAATCCCTATCTGCCGCAGGACGTCGACTGGCCCGTGCTTGATGGAGAGCCCGCGCTATTTCTTGCACAGATCAGCCTGACCCACGTGCCCGACGACATCTGGCAAGGTCAAGGTCCGCGCGATGGCTGGCTTGTTATGTTCGCTTCGCAATCGAACTTGGAACACACACATCTGCTGCACACCCATTGCTTTGGTGAAGAACGGCAGGCACCCGGTCCGCTGACCTATCCAGACATTGTGCCGAAACGCGCGGACCTACTGGAAAGGGCTGTGGGACGCCCGGCAACCATCCCGCGCTGGCCGGTCGAATTCTGCCGTCAGGACAATCAGGAAACCACACCGCTTGATCGCCCCAACAAGGCGGACAGCCCTTTGGCTCCTGTTCAGTGGGTGACCGGTCGGATACCTCTGACAGACCCTGGTCTTGTGCCGTTTGATTGGGGATCAGCCATGGTTTTGCTCGAAGTGGCGACAACAGATCTGGAATGGCAATACAGGGTGGTCTCGACCCTTGTCGAGACAGGGTCAGACGATCCCCAAGCTCTGGGCTTTCTCGAAACGCTGCGAGCGACGACGGACAACCTCCATGCCCTGCACAGCGAACTGGCGCAGGCCCGTGACAGCGGACTGCCATTTGATGACCAGGTGTGCGAGTTGATGATCCGGGGGCTTGGCGTGCTGCAGGTCGAAAGCGGTGAGAACATCGAAGAACGCGATACCGATCCGGGCATGCAGTCGCTTCTGGATCAGGACCAGATCCGGCGCGATTACATCCATTGGTTGGACCAATATGCGCGGGCGATTTACAGCGACAGACCGGATTCTCTGCCTCCGGAACACCGCGACCAGTTCGAGGAGCTATGGGCCTGGCACGCGCTGCACGAACGTGGATGGATCGGCGGGGTTATCCCTGGCACCTTCGCATCGGCCTCCAGCCACGATGCGGCGGAACGTGTCGCATTGTTGCGCCTGCAAAGCAGTGACTTGATGGGATGGGGCTTCGGCAATCAGAACGAGTTCTGTATCTCGATCGAGGTTGACGATCTGGCGCGCGGGGATTTCTCGCAGACCCGTGGCGAAGTCTCAGGCGGATGAATGGCGGGACATCGCCGGTTTTGTCGGCGGGGTGGCAACCCGGTTGAACCCGGGCACCGGTCGCCCCACGTTCGGGTATATGCCAGTTGTCAGGAGCCGCCATGCGCCGCCTTCGTTTTGCCCTTTCCGCCCTTTCTCCGGTTGTCTTTCTCGTGGCCTGCGCGCCGCCTTCGGACGTACCGCCCGTGGTGCCCTTGCCGCCGGAAAATGCCTGTGGTGCTGGGCAATACCAATCGCTGATCGGAACGGCGGTCGATGCGACGATGTTCAAGGGACATGACCAGCTGCGTATCATCCCGCCGGGCACGGCGGTGACGATGGATTACAACCCAACCCGGCTGAATGTGGAAACCGACAAAGCCGGGATCATCACCCGGATCTATTGCGGCTAAGCGGGGCGGCAAGATGGGTCTCGACTCCGATCCCGACTCGCGCCACAATAAGAACATATCATGAACATTCTTACCGCTGTCGCCAAGATCACACCTCATGTCCACCCGTCGCATCCTCTCGCTCTGGTTCCCCTGCCTTGGGGCGGAACGCCTCATCCGGCGGGACGGACTCGACCCGGACCTGCCCTTTGCGGTGGTCCGCGATACAGGGCAGATGCAAGTGCTGTCCTCGCTGTCGCCCGCCGCTTTTGCCCAGGGGCTGCGCCCGGATCAACCCTTGCGCGACGCGATGGCGATGTGCCCGGCCCTGCTCACCCGGCTGCGCAATGGCCCGACTGAGGCGGCGTTTCTGACCACACTCCGACGTTGGGCCACACGCTATTCACCCTGGATTGGTGAGGATGGCGAGGACGGGCTGATCGCCGACATCTCCGGTTGCGCCCACTTGTTTGGTAGTGAAGAGGGCCTGCTGACCCGGATCGACGAGGACACTGCGGCCTTGGGCCTGAGCGTGCGCTCGGGGCTGGCCGACACGCGCGGCGGGGCCTGGGCATTGGCCCGCTATGCCGGACGCAGCGCCGGACATGCCCGTTCCGGTGACGCGATTGACCAGGAGGCCCGCGCCACCCGCGCCCGAGCCACCAAGCGGCGGCACTGGACCCGGGGCGGCGCGGCACCCTCGGGGTCCCCGGCCACAACGCCACAAGGCCGCATCGCCGCCCCCGGCCAGACCCATTCTGCCCTTGCCCCCCTGCCGGTGGCGGCGTTGCGGCTGGATGCTCCCACGACCGAGGCGCTGGCCCGGCTGGGCCTGCGCCAGATCCACGCCCTGATCGGCCAGCCCCGCGCCAACCTCGCGCGGCGGTTCGGCAAGGGGCTGGTGCTGCGGCTGGACCAGGCACTGGGCGCGGTACCAGAACCCGTTACCCCGGCGGGACCCGACAGCCATTTCGCCACCCGGATGTCCCTGCCCGAACCGATCGGGTTGGAAAGCGATATCCTGGCCGGGCTGGACCGGCTGTTGCCGCGCCTGTGCACGCTTCTTGACGACAAGGGTCATGCCGCCCGCACGGTGCGGCTTGAAATGTTCGGCACCGATGGCAGTGTACAGGCGGTGTCGGTCACACTCGCGCGCCCCGGCACCAACCCCGACAGCCTGCGTCCGCTTTTCGCGATGAAACTGCCCGAGATCGACGCTGGATTCGGCTTTGACATGCTGCGCTGCGAGGCGGTGGTGACCGAGGCGGATAACCTTGCACATTCCGGTTCGGCCCCGACGGTCCGGCACTCGACCACCCGGCGCAACACCGGACCCGCACTTGACGACCTGATCAGCCGCCTGGGCGCGCGGGTGGGGATGGAGGCGATCACCCTACGCCACCCGGCAAGCAGCTATGTCCCCGAGAAAAGCGCCCTGACCCTGGCTGCGGGCTGGGCCAAGCCACATGAGCGCTGGCCCAAGCGCCACGGGGTCAGCCGGCCGCTACTACTGTGGCGGCCCGAGCCGGTGATGGCCCCGGACCACCCCATTCCAGCAGCAAAGTTCCGCTGGCGCGGCCGCGACCATGAGCTGTGCACCGCCACCGGGCCAGAACGCATCGCTCCGGAATGGTGGTTCGACGACCCCGACTGGCAAAGCGGCACCCGCGATTACTGGCAGGTGGTCACCGGTGACGGCGCGCGGCTATGGCTGTTCTTTGCCCATGGTGCGGCCCTGTCGCCCGGCTGGTTCTGTCACGGGTCCTTTGCCTGAGGGTTCGCGCCACTTGGGCAGCACCGGCAGTTTGAGGTTGCGCCGCTTTCGGCGTCGCCCCACTTTGCACGCGAGAGGCCTCGCTTCGCTCGGCCCCGTACGGGTCACTGGTGGCGCCGCGTTGTCGCACAGCGATACGACCAATCCGGGCGGACCAAAGCAAAAACTTGATTTCGACGGAAAACGCGGCAAACTGGCTGTATGAACGTCCAACACCCCAGCCCCTTTCCCGGGGCCCAGCAGACGCAAGTATCCTTTCACCGCACAGAGCTGAGCGTGATCCTGTCACTTTACGGACGCATGGTCGCCGCAGGAGAATGGCGCGACTATGGTATTTCCAGCCTCAGGGACTGCGCCATCTTTTCGATCTTTCGCCGTACCGCCGAGCACCCGCTTTACCGGATCGAGAAACACCCCAAGCTGCGCAATCGGCAGGGGCAATACTGCGTAATCGGCATGGATGGGCAGATCCTGAAACGCGGCCATGACCTGAAAACCGTGCTGCGGGTGTTGGAGCGCAAGCTGATCCGGTCAGTGGACTGAACACACCCTAGAAGGTCGGAATGTCCCCATCGGGGATCGCCAGGGGCGCACCGGTCACGGCCGCAACCTCGTCCACCCCGATCCCTTGTGCCAGTTCCCGCAGGGCGAACCCTCCCGCAGTGATGTCGATCACCGCCATGTCGGTGAACACCCGGGACACGCAGCCCGCGGCCGTCAGCGGCAAGGAACATTCGGCCTTGAGCTTGGGATTGCCCTTACGGTCCACATGCGTCGTCAGCACCGCCACGCGGCGCGCCTTCTGGGCCAATTCGATCCCGCCGCCTGCGCCGGGGGAAAACCGCCCCGGGATCTTCCAGTTGGCCAGATCGCCATGTTGCGAGACCTCGAAGGCCCCCAGCATCGTGAGGTCCAGCCGCCCACTGCGCACCAGGGCAAAGGACACGGCGCTGTCAAAGAATCCACTGCCGGAGATGGTCGAGATATAGGCTCCACCAGCATCGATCAGGTTACGATCAGCCTGATCGTAGGGCAGCACCGGGCCGATGCCCGACAACCCGTTCTCGGTATGAAGGCAGACCGGGAAATCGCTGGCCAAGTGACCAACAACCCGTTGCGGCAGCCCGATGCCGAGGTTCACCACCATGCCCGGCGCGATATCGCGAGCGGCCCGCGCCACCAGTCTTTGCTTAGCGTCGGACAACGGAATACTCCTCGGACAAATCGGACAGTTCGACCACGTGGTCGACAAACGGCCCCGGTGTGTGCACCGCATTGGGCTCAAGCTGACCCATCGGAACCACCTTTTCGCTTTCGGCAATCACGCAACCTGCGGCCATCGCCATCAGAGGATTGAAATTTCGTGCGGTTGCCACGTAAGCAAGATTGCCAAACGGATCGGCCTGCGCGGAATGTAACAGAGCTACGTCGGCGCGGATTGCGGTTTCGATCATCGCCTCCTGACCATTAACCTGCACCCGCGGCTTGCCATCGCCCAGCTCGGTCTCCATCGCGATATCGGTGACGATCGCCTTGAGGCCCGCACCCCCGGCGCGCACGCGCTCGGCTAATATGCCCTGAGCACAGAATTCGACCTCGAGCGTGCCCTTGTTCATCATGACAATCGCGCGGGCATTGAGCCCGATGTGAGTGGTGATCAGCCGCGCTACCTGACCATTGGCCAACAGGTGGTCGATCCCCATGCCGGTTTCGTTGGCATCGTTCTTGATCACGGTCAGGCCCGTCTGACCCTGCCGCACCAGCTCGTGGATCAATGTGAAAGGGGTGCCGGGCACGCCGAACCCGCCCACCATCACCGTGTCACCATCACGGATCTTGGCGATGGCCGCTTCCAGCTCGCAGGTCTTGTCGGGCAGGATCATGCCGGCCCCGCTTTCATCGAAACCAAGTCGCAGAACGCCACCTCTTTCAGCATCAATGGCGCATCATTGCCGCGATGCACAAAGCCCAGCCGGGCATAAAACCGTGCCGCACCCGGATTGCTGTGGTTAACCGTTAAACCCAAGTAGCCTGCATTCCAGGTTCGGGCCGCGTGCTCGGCCACTGCCGCCAGCAAACGCTGCCCCAGCCCGCTACCGCGCTGATCAGGCGAGACCCACAGGTCCTGCACATAGACACCCGGCAGGGCATAGGTGGTCGAGTAATGGCGGAGGAACAGGGCCAAGCCCTGCGGGGCGCCATCCCGCTCGGCAAGGATAGATTGGAAATGCGCCTGCGGACCGAACCCGTGCTCCTGCACGCTGCGTTCACTTGACACGAAATCCGCATCCCCCAGGTCCTTGGCCAGACGCCGCAGCATTTCGGCCACCACCCCGGCATCCTCTGGCTGCGCCAGGCGCAAAATCATACCCCTGCCCCCACGGCCAGTCCCGCCTCGTCAGCGAACTGGTCCAACGACGCGGTCAGCATCTCCATCAACTCGTCAATGCCATCCTCTGTGATGATCATCGGCGGGCAGACCAGAAAGTGATCGCCCGAAGTCCCGCCCCGCGTACGCCGTGAATAGATGATCAAGCCCCGATCATAAGCGATGTTGACCAGGCGGTCATGGGCGTTGAGCGCGACCGGCAGGGGCTCCATCGTGACCCGGTCCTCGACCATCTCGAACGCTGTTAACAGCCCCTTGCCGCGCACGTCCCCGATGAACGGGTAACGGTTCATCAACCCGTTCAGCCGCGACATCAGAACATCACCCATCGCAGCGGCATTGCCGATCAGGTCTTGGCGTTCGCTCTCTTCAATCACCGCCAGTCCAGCGGCACAGGCCAGCGGATTGCCCGCATAGGTATGACCATGGGCAAAGCCGCCCGCATCCAGCACAGCCTCGACAACATCTTCACGCGCGATCATCGCACCCAGAGGCACGTAGCCGCCCCCAAACCCTTTGGAGATGGAAATCAGGTCCGGCTCGACATCCCAATGTTCTGCCCCCCAGAAGCGGCCGGTGCGTCCACCCCCAGACATCACCTCGTCATGGATCAGAAGCACGCCATACTTGTCGCAAATCTCGCGAACCCGCTTCATGTAGCCTGCAGGCGGGACCAGCGCCCCGGTCGAAGCCCCGCCAACCGGCTCGTGAATAAAGGCCGCCACGGTCTCGGGGCCTTCCTCCAATATCTTGGCCTCCAGCATGTCGGCATAATGCACCCCGGTTGCGGGGTCATCCGCGTCCAACCCATCAAGATAGGCCCGTGGCGCCGGGATTTTCGGCATGCCGCGCATCATTGGATCAAACGGCACCGACAAAGGCGCGTATCCTGTGACCGCCAGCGCCCCAAGGGTCGAACCATGATAGGATGGTGCGCGCGAAATGATCTTGTAGCGCTGCGCCTCACCCTTGGCCAAGGCGTATTGCCGGGCCAGCTTGATGGTGCTTTCCACCGCCTCGGACCCGCCCGAGACAAAAAACACCCGGTTAAGCCCTTCGGGGCACAGCGCCGCCGTCTTCTCGGCCAAAGCCTCTGACGCTTCGGTTTGGAAGTGCAGCCGGTAGCCAAAGGTCGATTTCTCCATCTGGCGGCGCATTGCGTCCAGAACCATTGGGTTGGAATGGCCGATATTGCTGACCATCGCTCCCGAGGAGCCATCGAGGTAACGCCGACCCTCTTTTGACCAAAGGTATATCCCTTCGGCCCGGTCTAGCTCGGGACGGGACAAGCGGTTCTGATAGAAAAGTCGGCTGGTCACTGTTTCCCTCCACCAGATCGACGCAAGCGAGGCGAGTGTTACAGACCTCACCCAGCACAGCAAGCCGAACGGAGCCCGACAGTTGAAATGCTTGCCTGTTTCCGCCCGGTGCGGCAATTTGAAATCTGACTCCGTGATGCAAGGTTGGTAAGGTCCCCTGCATCAAAGAAAACGGAGAACAACCATGCGCATCACGGCAGTCCTGATGTCGATCCTGGTGTCGGTCACATCGGCTCAGGCCGACGAAAACGACAGTATCGAAACCCTGATGGGGGACCGCTGTGCCCATTGCCATGGCGAAGTTGGTGAAGCTTCGAGCCGGATTTACCCGCGTCTGGCCGGGCAAAACCGGGTCTACATAGAAAAGCAACTGCGAAACTTTCGTGATGGCACACGGGTGAGCGACGTTATGAACGACATGGCAACCGACCTCACCGATGACCAGATCAACGGGCTGGCCGCGTTCTTCAGCATGCAACCGGCCAAAACCCATCGCATCCGCAACTCGAAGAAATCTCTCGAAGCTGTCGGTTACTACATCTATCACGAAGGCAATAAATACGCCCAGATCCCGCCCTGCGCCGAGTGCCATGGGGATTTTGCGGCTGGTGACGAAAACTTACCACGCCTTGCCGGTCAGCACGCATACTATGTCGTTGAACAGTTGAAAGCATTTGAGGCCCGCACCCGGACTAACGACGCGGCCATCATGCACTCTATTGCTAAACGGCTGACCGAGTTGGAAATCAACGCAGTTGCCCTATACGTAAGCGGGCTCAAGGAAGAATCGCAATAACCAGCGCTCGGCAATCGGGCCTATCTCCTCCGCGCGCGACTGCAGACGGGCGAAGCACGCCTGTTCATCGGAATTGCACGGATGCAACCATGTGCCTAAAGTTGGAACAACACCAACTTCCTAAGCCCTCGGCACCTGAATGCAGATACGATCCATACGTCTACGTTTGCTGACAATGGCCCTGCTGCCATTGGTGGTTCTGATGCCCTTGGTCTTGTTTCTTGGCATTGCGCGCTGGTCGTCAGAATATGACAAAATACTGATCGCCAATGTCGAAAGCGACCTGAAAGTCGCCGAACAGTATCTTGGGCGAATATTGTCGGTCACCGGTGCCAACGTTCAAAGCGTTGCAAAATCGACCGAATTTCAACAGGCGCTGTTGCAAAGCGAAACTACGCAGCTCTCTTATCTCGCCGACGCATCCAAAGAACTTGAACTGGATTTCCTGTACTATCTGCCTCATGCCACAGCGCGCGAATCCGCAATCAAATGGCCTGTGGTCAACGCGGCGGTAGATGGGCAATCCACCGTTGAGATAGACATTTTTTCCGGCCCTGATCTGGCACCGTTTCCGGGCGATCTGGACCATCGCGCACGAATTGAGCTGATCGAAACAAAGGCCGCGGTCCCGACGGAACGTTCGGTCGAGGACCGCGGCATGGTGGTCCACACGGCCAGCCCGGTCGGCGTGCCCGGCCACGAAGGGGTTCTAATCGGCGGTGTCCTTTTGAACAGAAACCTTGATTTCATCGATACGATCAACGCGTTGGTGTATCTCAACGCGACCACAGGGGGCGAACGGCAAGGCACCGCCACCTTGTTTCTGGAGGATGTGCGCGTCTCAACCAATGTGCGGCTTTTCGAAGATGTGCGGGCGTTGGGAACCCGGGTTTCCGCCGTCGTTCGCGGCGCTGTTCTGGATGAAGGCAAGACTTGGCTCGACCGCGCATTCGTCGTCAACGACTGGTACATTTCCGGGTATCTGCCCATTACCGACAGTTTCGGGGCACGGGTTGGCATGCTTTATGTCGGTTTTCTGGAGGCGCCTTTTACCGCAACGAAGCGGATTGCGTTTCTGACGATCATCGGGATGTTCGGACTTGTTCTGGCGCTGACCGCGCCGATCTTTCTGCGCATGGCAAAAGGCATCTTTTCTCCGCTGGAAAAGATGACCCGCACGATGAAGCTTGTGGAGCAGGGAGACTTGGATGCACGCAACGGCGAAATCCGCTCAGCCGACGAAATCGGGCAGGTCGCAACCCACCTCGACACATTGCTGGACCAGGTGCAGGAACGCGACCAGGCCCTTCGTTCATGGGCCGATGAATTGAACACAAGGGTCGAGAAACGCACGAAAGAGCTACGCGAGGCCAATGCCAAGCTCGAAGATACCTATCAACAGCTTGTCATGTCGGAAAAGCTGGCCTCGATCGGGGAAATCACCGCAGGTGTCGCCCATGAAATCAACAATCCCGTAGCCGTGATCCAGGGCAATGTTGACGTTATTCGACAGACCCTGTCCGGTAACACCGACGCGGTCGAAACCGAGCTTTCACTGATCGACCGGCAGGTTCAGAGGATAGACGCAATTGTCGGCAAACTGCTGCAGTTCGCCCGTCCCACCGAATTTGGCACGTTTGAAGAAAATGTCGACTTGGCCGAGATCGTTCAGGATTGCCTCATTCTCGTCGATCACGTGGTTTCGAAAAAAGGCGTGCGGGTTGAAACCCGATTGGAAGAGACACCGTTCGTGCATGTGAACCCGGGCGAGTTGCAGCAGGTGGTAGTCAACCTGATCATCAACGCAGCCCAGGCAATGGACCGGGATGGCACGTTAAGCGTCACGCTGCAGCCTGACGCGCGCAATGGCATGGAAGGGGTGTGCCTGACCGTCGCAGACACAGGACCGGGAATAGACCCTGAGCATATCAACAAGGTATTTGACCCATTCTATACGACCAAGCTCGGTGAGGGTACCGGGCTGGGCCTTTCGATCAGCCAGACCCTTATTCAACGTGCCAACGGGCGGATTACCGCGCGGAACCGCCCCGAAGGTGGAGCAGAATTCTCTATCTGGCTGCCCAAGGGAGACGAAGCGCAACACATGCACGCCGTCTGACGCCAAAATCCCTCACTTACAGCCCCCAGGACGCGCATTTGCGGTCGATCGTCTTGCGTGACACGCCTAAACGCCGTGCAGCCTCGGCGCGATTGCCGCCACAGGCATCCAGAACATGCGCAATGTGGCGTTGCGTCACAAGATCAAGCGTTTCGATCGCCGGCGCACCGGTGATCTTTCCACTTCCGGAGAACTCTTCCGGAAAGCCCCCCAGAATGACCGACCGTTCGACCAGGTTTCGCAACTCGCGCACGTTGCCGGGCCAATCGTAGCGGCGCAGCTTGAGAAAAATTTCTTCGTTCAGCTCCAGGCCCGGCATCCGCAGCGCGGACGCGAACTGCTCGACGAAAAGCGCGGTCAGCTCGACAATGTCGTCTTCGCGATCACACAGCCGGGGCATTTCTATGCCGACGACGTTAATCCGATGGTAGAGGTCGGCGCGGAACCGTCCTTCGGCGACTTCCTGCTCTAGATCGGAATTGGTGGCGAAGAGTATGCGCAGATTGAGAGGAATCTCCCGTTCTGCCCCAAGTGGACGGATTCGCTGATCTTCCAACACCCTTAGAAACGCCGATTGCACCATGTCGGGCATCTGAGCGATTTCATCCAAGAACAGCGTGCCGCCATCGGCATGCAGCAACAATCCGTCCTTGCGGTGGTCGTGTGCATCAACTTCGCCGAACAGTTCACGGGCGATATTGTCGGACGATATTGTCGCGCAATTGATCGCAACGAAAGGGTTCTCGGCCCGGTCGGACAGCGAGTGCAGCGTACGCGCAGCAATCTCCTTGCCCGTCCCACTGGGGCCGGTGAACAGGACCGGCGTAGGAAGCGGTGCCAGGCGCTGCAGCATGGAGCGGACCTCGCTGATGGCAGGCGAACTGCCCAAAAGCCGGCCGCGCGCAACAGTGTTTTCGGCAGACAGCTCATGTTTGAGAAGATAGTTCTCACGCCGAAGGTTCTTGCGGTCCAACGCCCGGGCCACCGCATTGAGGATCTGGTTTGCGCGAAACGGTTTGAGCACAAAATCCGCCACTCCGATCCTGAGCGCCTTGATCGCCGTTTCCAGGTCGGCATAGGCGGTGATCAGGATGGTATCGGCAAAAAGTCCGACCTGATTTTGCTGCCGCGCCCAATCGAGCCCGGTCATTCCCGGCATGATGTTGTCCAGGATGATCAGGTCAAAATGCGCCTGGTCAAGGATGGCCGACGCCTCGATCGCCGATGCGGCCTGCTCAACCCGTTTGCATCGTGGCGTCAGGGTCTTGGTCAAAAAGTTCCGCATCCCCGGTTCGTCATCAATCACCAGGATCGAGGCACGCGCCAGATTTTCACCGAACTCGTCGGTGATTGCGGGCTTGGTCATGGTTACTGTCATCGGCTCACTCTCCTGCCCGTGTGGCCGACTTGAGATATGTAATCAGGTCGTCACGGTCGCTGTGTGCTGCAATTCTCTGCATCGGCATCTTTGACCCCGGAATATAGTGATCCGGCCCAAGATCGAACAACGCGTCAATGGTGCCTTCCGACCAGACGATATCAGACCCAACCAGGATCGGCGAATAGCGGTATCCTGGCACCGTGCCCGCGCGCCTGCCGAACAGCCCGTGAAGCGTCGGACCCGCCTTGCGCGATGCCCCTGCCTCCAATGCATGACAGATCGAGCATTTGCGCATGAACTGCCGTTCCCCGTTTGGCATCGTGTCCGCCGAACGTAGGAAACTGCGCTCACCCGACATGGCCGGTTCGTGTTTGTCTATCAGTGCGACGGGCCAGCCATACGCAACATCATCAAGCCCACCCGCGTAAATCGTTTCCCCTTCGGGTGAAAAGGCCAGTGCCCAGACGGGGCCGTGGCGTGTGGCGCGGAAATCACGAGTGATTTTCCAGGCATCCGTATCGATGATCATGATATAGCCCTGCCCGTCCCCGACAGCCAACTGCGACGTTTCGGAATGATAGGCCATGGCAAGGATCGGCCGGCGGTCGAGGGTGAAGTCTCGAATAACCTCTTCCGTGTTCATGTCGATGATGCGTGTAACCCCGTCCACCGCTCCATAGGCAAGCCAGCCCCGCGTTTCGTTCAAGACTAATTCGTTGATACCAAAACCATGAGAAACGATCACACGCGCTGTAGTCTCACTCAAAACGGCGTCCCACATGCGGATCGTTCCGTCCGCCGAGGCCGAGTAAAGCCGGCCCGCGTTGTCAAAGACAACGGCGTTCACACCCGCTGCGTGGCCTTTCAGAACCACCCGCTCGGTCGAAAGGCTCTCTTCGTCTGCTTTCCACACCTGCTCTATTCGACGCACGGCAACCGTTCCATCCCAACTGGCCGACGCAAAAAGACCCGCGTTGTCGTGATAAGCAACATCCGTGACCTTGCCTTGATGCCGGATCAGTTCCAACGGTTCCGTTTCAGGCCCCGACAACGGCCAAAGCAACACGCGAAAATCATCACCCCCTGATAGGCCGAACTCGTCGTTAAGCCACACAGTATTGACCGCCGCATCATGCCCTTCAATCCAGTACGGTACGCGCCCCGTCCACAGCCCGACCGAATTGTCAAAACTGGCGGTCACGATCTGTCCTGTGTCCGATATCGCAATATCCATGATCGGCCCACCATGCCCCTTGAGCGTGGTGAAGTCCTGCGCCAGCGCTACACTGGCACCGAGACTGAACAAGATCGCAAGCGCCGCGCGCATCGCGTTATTCAGCGGGTTTTGGATCATCCGCCAGCGTATCCGCGACAAGCTGTGCAAGCCCGATTACTTCGAACTCGTCTTCGCGGTCCAACTCGAACAACCCATCCTCGAACACACCGCGGCAATTGGCACATGGCACCACGACCGCTTCGATCTCGCCCAGCTCTTCGATTTGCTTCATCTTGTTGCCGAACGCGCCCACCATCAGCTCTTCTGCACGCGGGTTGGCCGAGACGCCGCCGCCGCCGCCACAGCAATAATTGGTGATCCCGTGATCCTTCATTTCGGTGAAATTCGAGCAGGACTCGTCCAGCAACCGGCGCGGCTCATTCAGCAACCCGCCACGGCGAACGATCTGACACGGGTCATGCATGGTCATTTTGCGGCTGTCGCGTTCGCCCTTGGGGATACGCCCTTCGGCGCGCAGCTGGTCAAGCACTTCCAGAATATGCATCACCTCGAAATCGAAGGTGCGGCCGATCATGTTCGGACCGGCCCAGCGGATTGCGCCATAGGCGTGGCCGCATTCGGGACTGATGACATATTTCACTCCCAGCCGCTCAGCCTCGTCAACCACGCGCTGCACCAACTGTTTTGCCAGCGGACCTGAGCCGATCTGAACTCCGACATTTGTAGCCTCATAGGCCTTGGTCGACAGGGTCCAGCTGACCCCAGCGCGTTCAAAAATCTTGGCATAGGCGCCCATGATCTCCGGGCTGGCCATGATTTCATGCGACGACAGCAGCGCGAGGTAATCGGCGCCTTCCACGTCGACCGGGATCTTCAAACCGGTCTCTTTCTCTTGTTTGCCGACCTGTACCAGAAGCGCTTTTTCGGTCACGCCCATTGGGCTGCTGGTGCGCTCAACATTCTTGCGCGCCTGCTTTAGACCGTCAGGATAAATCTCAGCCGCTGCATAACCCTCGCGCATCTTGCGAATGGTGCCTGCGATATCAATCCCCATCGGGCAGACAAGCGTACAGCGGCCGCACATATTGCAGCTGTCATAAACCAGCTCTTCCCAGTCACGCAGTTCCTCCTCGGTGATTGGTTCCGGCCCACCGAATATCTGCGTGACCCAGCGCAGCGGAGACTTGTGCTGCTTGTACACTTTGACCAGCGGCATCAGCTTGTAAGTTGGCGTGTATTTGGGGTCCTTGGTGGTCTCGTAGAAATGACACGCCTCGGCGCATTCGCCACAATGCACGCAGGCCTCGAGATAGGAGGCGATGTCACTGTCGATCTGGTTCACCAGAGTGTCGACGGCGATTTGGGCGGTATTGGAAGTCTCGCTCATGGGTTCATCCCCTTGCGGCCATAATTCGCACCGGTTGCCCCGCGCGACAGGACAAATGTGAAAGCATGCATCAGGCGGCTGAACGGGAAGTAGATCAGCCAGATATTGACGCTGAACATGTGGATCGCCCGCAGTCCATCGTGCGCCTCTTGCAGCGCGAGACAACCTGTCAGCATGGCAATGAAGGTCAGCCAGCTTCCGATATGGTCGTCCCAGTCGGAGATCAGCCGCATCACCGGGTCAGAGAACCGGCGCACCCACAAAACGATCAGCCCGGCAAAGGCGATTTCAGCGGCGATGATGAAGCCCCAGCGCGGCAGGGCAGGCCAGCTGAGCCCGGTGAATTTCTCGATGAACAGAATATGGGGTGCCGCAAAGAAGAACAGCGCGAACAGGCCAAGGTGAAAACCCCAGCCACCCAGCACATGCATCCAAGTGCGTTGCGCAAACCCGGCGCGTGGCAGAAAGTGGCGCAGGTTACCCTTGATGAAACCCATCGCGGCAGACCCACGCGCCGGGGCCAGGTCGGGCTTCTTGCCGATGCGCAGGATGCCGATCACCCGCACCAGAGCTGCGGCGACGAAAATCGCGACCGCGAGGTAGAACATCGGCCCTTCAGTGAATTCCAGGAACGTCATGCCGAGCCCTCCGCCGTTTCGGCCGCTTCGGGCTCGTCTTCATGCGTCACCTTTTTGCCGGTAACCTCTTCATACCACAGATCATGGTGCTCCTTGGCCCAGTTTTCGTCGACCTCGCCGCGCAGCATCGAATCCAGTGAGCCTTCCATACCGATTGAGCCGACATAGGCGTGACCCAGCGCGAACGCGATCATCAGGATCGCACCGCCTGCGTGCAGAACGGTCGACAATTGATGCCAGGCCAGCACGTCAGTGATCCACGGAAACAGTAGCAGCATGCCGGTGGCCGACATGATCAAACCAACGATCACCACCACCCAGTACCAGGTCTTTTCCCCGAAATTGTAGTGGTGTGACGAGGCGTGACCCCATAGAAGACCCCCGCCTTTTGCGATCCACTTGGCGTCTGCCCATTGGAAAAAATTGCCCTTCATAAATTTGAAGATCACGATCAGCAGCGACAGGATGAACACCGGACCGAACAGGTTGTGCCCCTGCAACATCGCGCTGGTAAGAACCGCATTGGCGTCCTTACCGATGAGAGGCACTAATACCGGACGTCCCAGCAGGATTACCAAACCGGATATCGCCATCAGAATGAAGCTCGCCGCCAGGAACCAATGGGCGATGCGATGCGCCATGGAAAAGCGGAAAATGTACTTGCCCGAGCGCCCATCGCGGATCTTGATCCGGCCGCGGACGATGCCAAAGAGCGCAATGAGCGCCAGTACCGCGACCAGGACCCAGCCCGCATAGGGCAGGATATAATCGCGACGCAGCAACCGCCACTCCTCGCCCAACACCTGCATGACGCGGGGCGTTCCGGAGGTTGCGCTGGCATCACGTGCCGGGGCGGTGATTTCTTTCCAGAAGGTTTCGGCCACGTTATCCGGGCGTCCCGGGGCCATCGGCAGCGGTATGTCGCCTGACGCAGACGGGGTACCGATGCCGCCCTGTTTCAATTGCCGCCAGATATCGGCATCCGACTGGCTGCCCAAGGGCGCGGTCAGGCCCTGGTTCACGGCGTTGTCCGGCGGGCGCACGCTGCTTTGCGCGTCGGCCATCGTAGTG
The DNA here is from genome assembly GCF_032586155.1 of Aliisedimentitalea sp. MJ-SS2. NCBI lineage: Bacteria > Pseudomonadati > Pseudomonadota > Alphaproteobacteria > Rhodobacterales > Roseobacteraceae > Aliisedimentitalea > Aliisedimentitalea sp. MJ-SS2. The sequence continues at coordinate 152,232 of NZ_JAWHTC010000005.1, read as the reverse complement.
CCAAGCGCGAGGCCGAGCAACATGCTGAGCACCGCCAGCAACCGGATGAAAAACGGCTGCGAGGAGGTCATGGTCATGACTGTCCCTGACTTTTTTGGTGTAGGGTGACAGGCCGCAAAACGCGGCCTGCCTTGTTTTCAAATCATAGGACGGTGATTAGCCGTCTTTCTGATCATAGGCCGTGCCCCAGCCCCAGGCGCCCGAGCCGAAGCCGCGGGCGACCACACGCTCGCGGTAAATGGCCGACACAACGTCGCCATCACCAGCCAGCAGGGCCTTGGTCGAGCACATCTCGGCGCAGATCGGCAGTTTGCCTTCAGCGATCCGGTTGCGGCCATACTTGGCGAACTCGGCGGTCGAGTGGGTCTCTTCCGGGCCACCGGCGCAGAAGGTGCACTTGTCCATCTTGCCACGGCTGCCGAAATTGCCCGCCTGCGGATATTGCGGCGCGCCGAACGGACACGCGTAGAAGCAATAACCGCAGCCGATGCACAGGTCCTTGGAGTGCAACACGACCCCTTCTTCGTTCTGATAGAAGCAGTCGACCGGGCACACCGCCATGCAGGGCGCATCCGAACAATGCATGCAGGCCACGGAAATCGAGCGTTCGCCCGGTTTGCCGTCCTGGATCGTCACCACGCGGCGGCGGTTGATCCCCCAAGGCACTTCATGCTCGTTTTTGCAGGCCGTGACGCAGGCGTTGCATTCAATGCAGCGCTCGGCGTCGCAGAGAAACTTTGCTCTAGCCATACTCTTTTCTCCTTATGCTGCACTGATTTTGCAGAGAGAGACCTTACTCTCCTGCATTTGAGTGACCGAGTCATAACCGTAGGTCATGGCCGTGTTGGCGCTTTCGCCAAGCACGTAAGGATCCGCCCCGTCGGGATACTTGTCCCTGAGGTCGGCACCCTGGAAATGACCGCCGAAGTGGAACGGCATAAAGGCAACGCCTTCGCCCACCCTCTCGGTGACCATCGCCATGACCTTGACCTTGGCACCTTCGGCACCTTCGACCCAGACCTGCGCGCCGTCCCGCACACCAAGGTTGTTGGCGTCACGCGGGTTGATTTCGACGAACATGTCCTGCTGAAGCTCGGCCAGCCACGGGTTCGAACGGGTCTCGTCGCCGCCGCCCTCGTATTCGACCAGACGGCCGGAGGTGAGGATGATCGGATACTCTTTCGAGAAATCGTTCTTCTGGATCGACGCATACATGGTCGGCAGGCGGTAATGCTGCCGGTCTTCGTATGTCGGATAATCCGCTACCAGATCGCGCCGCGGCGTATAGAGCGGTTCGCGGTGCAATGGGATCGGATCCGGGAAGGTCCAGACGACCGCGCGAGCCTTGGCATTGCCGAAGGGCGCGCATTCATGGTCGATCGCCACCCGCTGGATCCCGCCCGAAAGGTCGGTTTTCCAGTTGGTCTTGGGCCCGGCCACCGCGTCGATTGCAGCACGCTCCTCATCGGTCAGCTCGCTGTCCCAACCAAGGTCCATCAGCATCTGCATGGTGAATTCCGGATAACCGTCCTGGATATCGGAATTCTTCGAGTAGACGCCTTCGGCCAACAGGTTGTCGCCATCACGTTCCACACCAAAACGGGCGCGGAAGGTCAGGCCCCCCTCAGAGACAGGTTTGGACATGTCATAGAGGTTCGGCGTGCCCGGGTGACCCATCTCGGCAGTGCCCCAGCATGGCCACGGCAGACCGTAGTAGTCACCATCCGCCGGACCGCCCACCGCCTGAAGCGTTGTGCGATCAAAGGTATGCTGATTGGCCATGTGCAGCTTGATCCGGTCAGGATCCTGCCCAGTATAGCCGATGGTCCACATGCCGCTGTTGATTTCGCGCAGCACGCTTTCGGGGTTGGGCGTGTTTTCGTCTTCCATCTCGATATTGCGGAAGAAACGATCACCCCAGCCGAACTTGTTGGCGAACATCCCCATGATTTCATGGTCCGGTTTACACTCGAACAACGGGTCAACCACCGGTTCGCGCCACTGGAAGCTGCGGTTCGAGGCCGTGACAGAGCCACTGGTTTCGAACTGCGTCGCCGCTGGCAACAGGTACACCCCATCGGTGCGGTCATGCAGAACGGCGGAAACGGTCGGATACGGGTCAACCACGACCAGCATGTCCAGCTTTTCCATCGCCGTTTTCATTTCCGCGCCACGGGTTTGGCTGTTCGGGGCGTGACCCCAAAGCACCATGGCCCGCACGTTGTTGGGCTGATCAATGTTGTCCTTGTCTTCAAGAACGCCGTCGATCCAGCGCGACACCGGAATACCCTTCAGGTTCTGAAGGCTCTTTTCCTTGCCATCCGCGCCTTTGAGCATGTCAAACTGACCGTTTAGCCAATCGCCATCTTCACCCCAGACACGTGCCCAATGGGCCCAAGCGCCTTTCGACAAACCGTAGTAACCCGGCAGGGTGTGGCTCAGAACACCGAGGTCCGTTGCACCTTGCACGTTGTCATGGCCGCGGAAGATATTGGTGCCGCCACCCGAGGTGCCCATGTTGCCAAGGGCCAGCTGCAGGATGCAGTAGGCACGGGTGTTGTTGTTGCCGTTGGTGTGCTGTGTGCCACCCATGCACCAGATCACGGTGCCGGGGCGGTTGTTGGCCATGGTGCGCGCCACGCGGCGCAGCTGGCTGCCCGGCGTACCGGTCACACGCTCGACCTCTTCAGGGTTCCATTTGCGCACTTCGTCGCGAATCTGGTCCATCCCCCAAACACGGGTGCGGATGAACTCTTTGTCTTCCCAGCCGTTTTCAAAGATGTGCCACAGAAGACCCCAGACCAGCGCCACGTCGGTGCCGGGCCGGAAGCGGACGTATTCGTCCGCGTGGGCCGCCGTGCGGGTAAAGCGCGGGTCACAGACGATCAGCGGTGCATTGTTCTGCTCTTTCGCTTTCAGAACGTGCAACAGCGAGACGGGGTGCGCCTCGGCCGGGTTTCCGCCGATGATGAAAATGGCCTTGGAATTGTGGATGTCGTTGTAGCTGTTTGTCATGGCGCCGTAGCCCCATGTGTTCGCAACGCCCGCAACCGTGGTCGAGTGACAGATACGCGCCTGGTGATCCACGTTGTTCGTGCCCCAGTAGGCAGCGAACTTGCGGAACAGGTAGGCCTGTTCATTCGAATGTTTGGCCGATCCCAGCCAGTAGACGCTGTCAGGTCCGCTTTCGTCGCGAATCTTCATCATGCCGTCGCCGATCTCGTTGATCGCCTGTTCCCAGCTGATGCGCTTCCACTCGCCACCCTCTTTCTTCATCGGATATTTCAGGCGGCGTTCGCCGTGGGCGTGTTCACGGACCGATGCGCCCTTGGCGCAATGGGCCCCAAGGTTGAACGGGCTGTCCCAGCCGGGTTCCTGCCCGACCCAGACACCGTTTTGAACTTCGGCCACGACCGTACAGCCGACCGAGCAGTGGGTGCAGATAGTTTTCACTGTCTCCACGGCACCAGCGGCCGCCGTTGCGGCATTGGCGCGCCCGACCGTTCCACCGGTGGCGCTGATTGCGGCAAGGCCACCAATGGCCAGACCGCTGCCACGCAAAAACGCGCGGCGGTCGACGCTCGTCGAAGCGGCGTCAGACAGGATACTTGTCCGCTGGGGGCGTCTCGCTACCCCGTTGGTCTTTTTCCTAAGCATTGCAATTCCTCCCTTTGCGCAGTCTTTGCTGCGCGGAGTTGACGAAATCCTCGGGCAGTTGGGCCAATCGCAACCGGTCGCCCTCGGGTGACAACAGCGCCTTTAGAAACGGGCGCTGTCGAAATACGCACGGGTGTGCGCGGTGTCCTGCATCTTTTCCGATGTCAGGTCGGGTTCTGCGGCTTCAACCGCCCCCCCGGTGGTCGCAACAGCCACTGCAGCAGCAGGGGCGGTTTTCGCGGCCAGTTTCAAAAAATCGCGTCGGCTTGTGGCCTCTTCGGTCTTCTTTGCCATGTGAGAGTCCTCCTCTCCTTCAGGTTTTGGCGGTTTCCCGCCGGTGAGTTGCGGATCGCTCCGCCTGCATCCACCGCGCACCCGAGGGCCCGCAGCGGTATTCAGTTTATCCGTCTCCGCTCATGCGGAACGCCTCGGATTCAATCTCCATGAACACCCGGCCTACCTGGCCAAGGGCCGCGTAAAGAACCGAGTTCTTGGCGCCTTCGAGGTCGGTGTAGAAATGCCGTGCCCAGGGGGCGATGTGACGGTTGAAAAAGGTCTTCTGATCTTCAAGCGTTGCCGGATCACCGAACCGACCGACGATCAGAGCACCCATCATCTCCATCAGCGAGGCGATGTTGTCTTCCGGTTCATAAACATTCTCGGCCCGGGTCAGCCCGCGCGCGGCCATGTCCCGGCGCAAGGTCGCCAGTGGTTTTTCGTTCAGAAACCCGGTCAGGTAGTAGCTAGCGTAGGGAAGCAATTCGCCCCGGCCAAGGCCGATGAATAGCTTGTTGAACTCGCGTTCCGCGGCTTCAGATTTGGTCAGCGCGGCGACCTTGGCCAATGCGGTAATCCCCTGCCCCAACGGGCCGTCATCGCCGCTGAGACCCGCCGTTTGGCTGAGCAGCATTTCGCCCGGCGGTCCGGCCAGCATAACACCGAGATAATTGTAGAGATCGGCGCGCAGGCGGTCTTCCTCGCTCACCTGCGGTGCTGTGGTTTGTTCGGCCAGTGCGCTCATCGCGTCTTCCTCATTCATGCTTCTGCACCTTCGGGCTCGAACCGGAACCGCATGCGACGGATCGGCGAGGGGGCTTCATCGGGCTCATGTTCCGATGCCGACGCCTCGGCGGCAACTAGAATATCTTCGGGTTCTTCTAAACGTATGGGCTCTGGCCCCGCCTCCGTGGCCCCCACTTCGACTTCGGCTGAAAACTCGTCGTCGACATCATGTTCACCCACCTCATCCTCGATCGCTTCGGACTCTGCCGCCTGCCGGGCCAGTTCGTCGACATGGGCGGTCATGCCCTTTCCAACCTGATAGGCGGTCTGCAGGTTCTCGATAGCGCATGCCGCATCGGTAAAATCCTCGCCATAGTCGACCAACCCATCGACATTGGCCAAGATCGGGTTGCTGCCCCACAACCGGCGCAGGGCACGGGTGCGAATACGCGCCGGCACGGTTTCGGTCAGGAAGACCTTGAAGTCGTCCCCCTTTTCCAGCGTGTCCGGATCCGGCAGGCCCAGCTCTTTCAGGATTTCCTCGTCCGGGCGTTCAGCCAGTTCGGTCTCGCGGGCCTCGGTGGCGGCGGCTTCTTCAAGACGCTGCTCTTCGAGCGTTTCGGCCTCGACGGCGGCACGGCGCCGGGTCCAGAAATCGCGTCCTCCGCTCATTGCAGCCGCTCCTTCTTGGCCTGCACCGGCGAGCGATAGACATCGGCCATCTGCGTGATCCGCGCATCGCCAACGCCGTCCTCGATCAGTGTGATATCCTTTCTGTCGCGGCGGCGCTTCTTGAATTCTTCGGCCTTGTGATGGGTCTGGGTGAAATCATGCAACCATGCAATGACAGCCGGTGGCATCGCCACCTTCTCGACAATGTCATCGCCGGTATCGGCATAGTCCTGAGCCTCGTAGGGTGAAGCAGTCACCAGATCGACGTCAAGCGGATGGTCCTCGTCGTCGTTTTCCCGCAGGATCACGTAGAGACACGGCACTTGCGCGCTCATCCCATGCAGATAGGCCTCTGTCTCAGCCCCGTGAAGTTCCAGCATCAAAGTTGCCGCGTGGTATTCGGTGACATCGCCATCCTGGCGCAACACGACCCAATCTGCCGCGGCCGCCCCCGGCAGCACACCAACCGCATTCCACACCCACTTCGCCCACCGGGTCGCTCCCGGAGCGCGGCGCAGCACGATGCCCATTGGCATGGTCTCGAACTTCTTCGGGTTTCGGATCACATCATCCCCAGGCTGCAAACTTCTCCACCAGACTGCCGTGACGCTATGGCAATCGCCAAGCCCCAATGCCCCACCCACGCATCTTTGTTTTTATTTCGGTCAAATTGGGCAGATCGCCCCCCGGAACAGGCCAAGGTGGGACGATTTGTCCAATCTGACTAAAACAATCAGCTATTTAGCTTCCTGTTCCGGCGCCCGAATCACTGTCGCCGAATCACCCCGAGCCGCAACTTCCCGCCATCAGAAAACCGGTTTACTGCCCGCTGGAATCATGCCTAGTTGGCACGATCCAGGCGGACTGTACCGACTGAAAAATTGCCGAATTCGACAGGAGACCAACTTGGCCAAGCAATTGATTCTATGTGATTGTTCGGGATCCATGGCACTCGACTCCAAGGCCCTTGAAAAGGCCACCGGAATTGCTTGCTCAACCTGCCACTCTAACCTCTGCGGCACCCAAGCCGAGATTGCAGCCACCGCCATCGCCAAGGGCGAGGCCACGATTTGCTGCACCCAGGAACAAGCTTTTTTCGAGGCTCTGGCCGACGAAATCCAAGCCCCTCTGCCGGGGTTCCTTGACCTGCGGGACCGCGCCGCCTGGAGCACGGACAAGCGGTCAAAACTGCCCAAAATGGCCGCCCTCGTAGCTGATGCGGCCATTTTACCCGCGCCGGAAAAGATGCTGGACGTCATTTCTGAGGGCCAATGCCTGATCCTTGGAGGCGATCTGGCAACTGAGGCCGCCGAGCAATTGCACCCTCATCTGGCCGTCACCGTGCTCCTCGATCCGGATAGCGAATTGCCCCTGACCCGAAGCTACGACGTCATTCGCGGCCAACTGCGGAACGCCACAGGGGCTCTTGCTGGCTTTTCCGTTGTTATCGACCAGTTGCAGAGCCTTGAACCCGGCGGTCACGGCGCATGGCAGATGTCCTCTCCTCGCGATGGCGGGCGTTCGCAATGCGACATCATTCTCGATCTTTCAGGTCGTGATCCGCTGTTCCCGGCACCGGAAAAACGCGAGGGCTATCTGCGCGCCGATCCCGGTGATCCCAAAGCGGTTGCCCGGGTCGTTCTGCAGGCCTCGCACTTGGTGGGCACGTTCGAAAAACCGCTTTATGTCAAAAGCGAACCGGTGCTCTGCGCCCATTCCCGGGCCACCCAGACCGGTTGCACCCGCTGTTTGGATGCCTGCCCCACCGGAGCGATCACCCCGTCCGGCGATCACGTGAGCGTCGATCCGATGATTTGCGCCGGTTGCGGGGCCTGCGCGGTGCTGTGCCCATCGGGCGCCATCACATATGACGCCCCAACCACCGATCACACAATCCGCCGAATCCAGGTTCTGGCCCAAGCCTATCGCGACGCCGGAGGCAGCGCGCCACGCCTTCTGGTCGTGGATGCCCACGGTACCGAAATGATCGGCCTTTCCGCCCGGTTCGATGCCGGTCTGCCCGCAGATGTAATCCCGCTGGAACTCTCTTCGCTCAACAGCTTTGGCCATGCCGAAGCCTTGGCGGCACTGGCGGCAGGGTTTGCCGATGTATTTATTCTACTGGCACCCAAAACCGACCGCGAAGTGATGGAACAAGAGGCGGGCCTGACCCGCGCCATCGGCGGCCTCAAGCTCCACCTGCTGGACATTTCCGACCCTGCTGCGCTGACAGAATCATTGATGGATCACGCCGTACCAATGCCCTGTGACACGCCTGTACGACCGATGGGCACCCGGCGGCAGATCACCCGCACTGCAGCCTTGGCGCTCAACCCCGAAGGTACGGTCTTGTCTCTGCCGGATGGCGCGCCCTATGGCGCCGTTCTTGTTGACAGCGACGCCTGCACACTCTGCCTGTCCTGTGTCTCCCTCTGCCCATCTGGCGCATTGGGCGACAATCCCGACCACCCGCAACTTCGGTTTCAGGAAGACGCCTGTTTGCAATGTGGACTTTGCGCCAATGTCTGCCCAGAGCGGGCGATCTCCTACGAGCCACGCCTCAACCTTGCCCCGTCGGCGTTGGAACAGGCCGTGTTGCACGAGGAAGAACCCTTTGCTTGCGTCGAATGCGGGGCGCTTTTCGGGGTTAAATCCACCATCGAAAAAATCACAGAAAAACTGGCTGGCAAGCATGCGATGTTTGCCACCTCGGACGCGGCGCGGATGATCCAGATGTGCGACAACTGCCGGGTCAACGCGCAGTACCACGCCGAAAACAACCCCTTTACCGAGGGTGAACGCCCTCGGGTGCGCACGACCGAGGATTACCTCAGCAAACGCCGGGATCACTGATGCTGAATCGGTTTGCCCAAATCGGCCGGGGTCAGCCCGGCCACATAGGCGACAATAGCCTCGAGATCGTCCAAGGTCATTTCCACCGGCACGATCGGCGACGGCCGGTCCTGCGGAAAGGGCGGCGTCACCGCGTCCACCTGGGTAAAGGCCGGGTGCGGATTGAGCGCATAGAACCGCTCGAACCGCTCGCTCCAATCCGGCAGCGAGCGCAGCACGAAGAACGACGGCGTCGAGCCGATCGAGTTAATCCGCCCCTCTTGCGTAACCGCGTGACAGCGCCGGCAATGCTGCTGCGACACTTCCAACCCCTTGGCCGGGTCTCCATCGAAACTCAGCTCGACCTCGTGCACCACTTCCTGTGTCGGCGCAGTAAAGCCAGCTCCATCGTCCCCCTTGAAGGCGGTAATGGTGCGCAAGCCCACTTCGCTGCCGATCCAGTCGGCAAAGCGTTTCACGCCGGGATGATCGGGCTGCTTGGCGTCAAGCTTCCACTGACGCCCCAAGCCATCGAAGACCGGCTCGCCCTTGTGCCCCAGAATGGCTTCGGCCGTCTCACCCGGAGCGACAAGCGTGATGCGTGTCTGCATCTTCAGCGAAAACCGGGGCAACAGGTGTTTCAGGAAACCACTGTTCTCGAGGTCAGTCGGCACAGCGAGACGAAAGTCACGGTCGCCGCTACGCGCAGGCAGCGCAATCATCGCAATCAGACCAACTGTCACAACCAATATGCGGGCAATTGAAACCATGGGAAATGGTAGGAACAACCTCCACGTTCCGTCAATATCTACCAAAGGAGGCCAAGAATGAGCAACACACAGGCAACGCGCGAGGCAGTGCTGGCCGCCCTCAAGGCCATCAAAACACCGGATGGCGGAGACGTGGTTTCCGCCGGAATCATGCGGGCGTTGACGGTCGATTCCGGCACGGTACGCTTTGTTCTTGAGATACCGGCATCGCAATCCGAAGCCTTTGCCCCGATCCGCGATGCGGCCGAGGAGGTGGTCAGGGGGCTTCCGGGTGTTGACAGTGCGACCGTGGTAATGACGGCCGCTGCCGCCGCGCCGCCGGACCTCAAACCCAATAAGCCCGCCGCGCCCAAGGGCCCGCAAAAGGTGCCCGGCATTGACCGGATCCTTGCCGTGGCCAGCGGCAAGGGGGGCGTTGGCAAATCCACCGTTTCGTCGAACCTGGCCTGCGCCCTGGCCGCCGAAGGCCGCCGCGTCGGACTTCTGGATGCCGATGTCTATGGCCCCAGCCAACCACGTATGCTGGGGGTGTCCGGTCGCCCGGCCAGCCCGGATGGCAAGACGATCCTGCCAATGCGCAACCACGGTGTGACGATGATGTCGATCGGGTTGATGACCAATGACGATCAGGCCGTCGTCTGGCGTGGGCCGATGCTGATGGGGGCCCTGCAGCAGATGCTGACCCAAGTGCAGTGGGGTGCTCTGGATGTGCTGATCGTTGACCTGCCGCCTGGCACGGGGGATGTGCAGATGTCACTGGCTCAGAAGACGATTGTTGATGGGGCGGTGATCGTGTCTACCCCGCAAGATATGGCGCTTCTGGATGCCCGCAAGGGGATCGACATGTTCCGCCAGCTCGACGTGCCGCTTGTCGGCATGATCGAGAACATGTCGACACATATCTGCTCAAAATGCGGTCACGAGGAGCATATTTTCGGCCATGGAGGCGTGGCCGATGAGGCCGCCAAGCTGGGTGTTCCACTGCTGGCCGAAGTGCCGCTGAACATGGACATTCGCCTCGCCTCCGACGGCGGCGCACCGATTGTGGTATCGCAACCCGACAGCGCGCAGGCACGGGTCTTCGTTGACGTCGCCCGCACCTTGGTGGCAAAGGGAGTGGCATGAGCGACTTGCACTTCCCTCCCTTGATGTCCGGCCTTGCAGTTGACGGTCAGGACGACCCTTTCGAGTCCGCCCAACAACAGGCCATTCTGGGCTGTGATGCAGGGCTGATCGTTCACGATCTTGGGGCAAACATACTGCGCGCGGCCATCGTCTTTGCCCCCGAGATCGCGCTGGAAAAGGCATTGGTGATGCTGCCACTTTGCGGGGTTGGCTTTCAAAACGCATTGGGCGCTCTGGCCCCACCCGAAGTCGCCGTCCATCTGGAGTGGGACGGCGGGCTGCGCATCAACGGTGCGCGTTGCGGACGTTTGCGCGTAGCGGCAGGTGGCAACGATCCGAAGGACGTGCCGGATTGGCTTGTCGTCGGGCTGGAACTGCCACTTTGGCCCACCTCGGATGATCCCGGCACTAGCCCGGACGATACCGCGCTTTATGCAGAAGGCTGCGCCGATGTCGAAGCCCCACGCCTGTTGGAAAGCTGGGCTCGGCACACGCTCAACTGGCTCTCGCGCTGGGAAGATGAAGGCACCCGCGCCCTGCACGCCGAATGGCGCGGGCTGGCCCACGGTATCGGTGAACCCATCTCCCGGAACGACCAGATCGGCACCTTCCTTGGTGTTGACGAGGATTTCGGCATGCTCTTGCGGGACGAGAGCGGCGAAACCTGTCTGATACCACTCACCATGCTTCTTGAAGGTTCGTGATCCATGAAACTTGCCCGTGCCATTCATTTCGACGAAAGCGATACCCGCGTCTATGCCAACCCGGCGCGCACCGGCGAGTGGTGTATCTCGGGCGGGTTCGAGTTTTCCAACTGGTCCGAGGCAGATCTGACTGGCAAGGCGCGTCAGGCCTTTGCCAATGGCTGGTTCGGGCTGGAAACCTCGGGCCGCGTTACCTTCGTCGCCGTCACCGTCATCGAACCCTCCGAGGTCGAAACGTTGACCGACCTTCTGGCGCAACATTTCGTGACCTATTACGGCGCACCGTCAGCCGACGCCGCCCGCCCAGTCGCCGCCGAAGAAATCGCCCAGATGGTCGGGCTCTGTGAAGACCATGATGCAAACACCATGCTCACCATTGCCCGCGAGCTGACCGAGGCTGGCGTGCGCGAAGCTTACAGGATCATCGAGCCGCAGGATGCCGGTCTCGATCAATTCGCGGTGCACGGCGAACTCGACGAGTAATCAGACGGCCCCTTCAGGCTGCTGCCGAGGATGGCTGGGTTAACTTCAAGCGATCATTCGAACTCCCCGTCCACCCCTTTATCTGACCAAAAACACTCTGGGGCCGGCGGCCTGGCCCTCGAGCCGGTCGGATTGCGAAGGCAATTCGAAAGTCGGCTCAAGATCAACCCGTCAGTCTGACGGGTTGGAGAACCGACGTTAAAGCACGCTCCCGCAGAGCCCAATCACTCTGTAGATGCGTTGAATACGAACAGAGTCTCACCGTTGATTTTGTAATCGTTGATCAACGTCTTGGCCGTATCCGACACCAGCCAAGCCTCAAGCCTGACTGCCAGATCGTTTTTCACATGGCCGTGCATGGCCGGGTTCACCGGAATGTAGGCATATTGGTTGAACAGCACCGGATCGCCGGAAAACAGAAGCGCCAGATCACCTTTGTTGCCGAAATTCAGCCAGCTGGCCCGATCCGACATGATATAAGCATTCATACCGCTTGCGGTATTGAGCGCCTTGCCCATGCCCGCGCCCACCGCGCGGTACCAGCTGCCGAATTTCCCGGCATCCTTCCCTGCAGCCTTCCACAGGCTGAGTTCCTTCTTGTGTGTACCGCTTTCGTCACCCCGGCTGACAAACACTGCCGCGGCGTTGGCGATTTTCGAAAGAGCATCTCTGGCATCAGTTGCCGTGGCCACCCCGGCCACGTCTGTTTTGGGACCGATAAAAACGAAGTCGTTGTACATTATCTCGCGCCGGTGCGTGCCGTTTCCAGCGGCCAGGAACTTCTCTTCTGCCTCGCGCGAATGTACCAGGATCGCATCCACATCCCCCGCAGCCCCCAGTTTCAGCGCCTGCCCCGTGCCCACCACCAGCAGCTGCACCTCCAGCCCAAGATCTTCCTTGATAGCGGGCAACAGGATGTCCGACAGTCCGGAATTGTGAAACGAGGTTGTCACCGCCAGCTTCATTTGATCGGCCCAAACCGCTGTCGACAAACAAACCGCGGCGATCATCCCGAAAAATACATGCTTCATTCCACGATATCTCCCTTCAGAAACGCGCGGGCCTCTTTCGTCGTCGGCCCGGCGAAAAACTCCTTTGCCCTCGCGAATTCATGGATTTTTCCATGCAGAACAAAACCCACCTCGTCCGCCAGCCGTCGGGCTTGGCCCATGTCATGGGTCGACATTATGATCCGGGTGCCGCTTTCCGCCACTCCGGCCAGAATGCTCTCGATCTCGCGGGTCGCGCGCCCGTCCAGTGACGCGCAAGGTTCATCCAGAAAAAGCACCTTGGGAGCCCGAACCATCGCCCGAGCAAGGGCAAGCTTCTGTCGCTCCCCACCAGACAGCACGGTCGCCTGACGATCCAGCGCATCCGTCAAACCAACCTTGCCAGCCCAGTCCTCGACAATGCGAATGGCCTCAGCGCGAGGCGTTCCAATCAGCTTGAGTGGATAGAGCAGGTTTTCACGCACATTCCGACGCAGCACAACCGGCGTCTGAAAGACAAACGCCTGATGGTGACGCGCGATGTCCTCGGAACAGGCCCAGCGTACGGTGCCGCCACCAAGGCGCGCAATCCCGTGCAGCATTTTCAAAAGTGTCGTTTTGCCGGCACCGTTGGGGCCGATCACGATCGTCGTGCCTGTGCCTTCAAGCGTCAGGTCCACCGGCCCGATCAACACCTTTCCGCGGCGGCGCACCACGGCGTTCTTGGCGACAAGAGGCAGGATCTCGGTCATTACCAACGCCCCTCCCGCTCGGTCCTGCTCAGCGCATGTATTGCCAGATTCACCAGGATCGCCATGGCGATCAGAACAAAGCCAAGCGCCAGCGCCAGGGCGAAGTCCCCCTTGCCAGTTTCCAGCGCAATCGCCGTGGTCAACACCCTTGTGGCATGGTCGATATTGCCGCCCACAATCATGATCGCGCCAACCTCGCCGATGGCACGGCCGAACCCGGCCAAAACGGCAGTCAGCAACGCCCGGCGCCCATCCCACAACAGCGCCGCCATACGCTGCCGTTTGGTCGTGTTCAGCGAAATCAGAAGGTCATGGTATTCCGCCCACAATTCACGCAGCGCCTGGTGCGCAAGTGACGAAATCAGCGGTACGATAATGATGACCTGAGCAACGATCATCGCGGTCGGAGTGAACAACAAGCCGAACACGCCAAACGGCCCTGATCGACTCAGCAAAACGTAAACGATCAGCCCCACCACGACTGGCGGCAAGCCCATCAACGCGTTGAGTATGGCAATCGTCACACGGCGAAACGGAAACCGGCGTACCGCGAGGATTGCACCGATAGGCAACGCGATACACGAAGCAATCAGCAACGCGCTGAGCGTGACTTGAAGCGATCGCAAGCTGATCTCGACAAGATCCGCATCCAGTCGGATCACCAGAAGAAAGGCCTGGGTCAGTGCTTCCCAAATGGTCGACATTATCTGTTTGCCACGCCTTGTCCCGAGGATCCGTTCCACCGAACCGAAGCACAGCCAGATCAGAATGAAAATGCTGTTGAACAGGGTGAGGCGGAAAAGGACAAATTGTCCAGATGCGAATTGGCCGGGCCACCTTCCGGCTGCAAACTTGTCCAGATCGGCGGATGGACGGCAATCAGAATGAACCGGCGCGATGGGCGTGCTTGGCGAGGTAGGTAATCCGGTCGCTTTGGTTATTTTCGGCAGCACCGCAGGGTTGACGCGCGCCCCCTTACCTAGGGCGTTTCGAAACCACTTTGCCAGTTACGTCGATTTCGATGCGTTTTCTACGGCCCCGGTGAAGCGCTGCCAGCGCAGCGAATCACCAGGCGCCACAGTGGCGGATGAAGCGGACACAATCGCCAACCCGTCGGCCTCGACCATTGGGAATAGCGTGGCGGACACGCTGTTGCCCAAACGCTCGAGGATGGGTGTGCCTTGCTCGTCATGGTCAGCGACGCACACCGGGAAGACCTCGGCCCGGCCCGGCCTGCGGGTCCAGTCGAACCCGGCCTTGGCGCGGCGCATAGCGAAAGACTCCGGCGTGGCGCCGGACAGCACGGCGATCTGGGGCCTGGCAAACAGGTGGAATCCGACAAAGGCGGCAAAGGGGTTGCCCGGCAGACAGGTCAGAACGGTTTTGCCTATCCTGCCAAAAGCGATCGGCTTGCCAGGTTTGATGGCGACGCGCCAGCCGTCAAGGGTGCCGCCTGCCGCCATCAACGCGGCGCGGACATGATCGCGCCCACCGATTGACACCGCACCCGAGGTGAACACGAGGTCGAATTGGTCACCCAGCCTCTCGAAGGCCTGCGTGGTGGCCTCCAGGTCGTCGGGCAGCACGCCAAGGTCGGTCACATCCACCCCTGCCGCACGGCACAGCGCCATCAGCATCGGACGATTGGCATCAAAAATCGCACCTTGCGCATGCGGCCCACCGGTCAGCTCGTCCCCGGTCGAGAAAATGCCAACACGGGGAGTACGGGTGACCTTCAGGTCGGTAACGCCGTTGGCGGCCAGCAGGCCGACATGACGCGGCGCAATCACCTGACCGGGGTTCAGCAGGCTCGCACCTTTGGGCTGGTCGCTGCCCTTGCGGCGGATATTTGCGTCAGGTTTGGGCCGGGCGTGGACGCGCACCGTGTCGCCCATGTCGGTGCAATCCTCGGATTTCACCACCGCGTCGGCGCCAAGAGGCAGCGGCGCTCCGGTGTAGATTCGCGTGGCCGCACCCGGGGCCAACTCGCCCGCCGCCGCCCCGGCCGCCACGGTACCGGCAACCGGAAGCGTATCGGTATCAGCAAGGTCCGCCACGCACAGGGCAAACCCGTCCATCGCGGAGTTGTCGAAAAACGGCATCGCTTCGGGGGCGAGAACACGCGCGCCACTGACGCGACCCAAGGCGTTATCCAGCGAAATGTTTTCACCGTCAGGGATGGGCGAGACCTGTTTTTGCGCCAAAGCAATTGCGCGCTCAAGAACGATCAGTTCGGGCGCGGGATCGGCTGCGGCCTCCTGGTCTTTTAGTTTGTCCGACATGTCTGGAAGTCCCCGAATCGAAAAGGGCGGCCAGCAGATGCCAGCCGCCCCTCTTATCTTAGTGCGCGTCAGCCGCACGTTCCATCAGGAAGGCTTCGACCGTTGCCATTTCAGCCTCTTCCAATCCGGCCCGTTCGAACATGGACGGCAGGATCCCTTTCCACTGCAACTTGGTGTAGTGGCTGGGTTCACGCGGTGCGTGGCAGACGGTGCAGCGTTCGTAGAACAACCGCTCGTCCGGGGTCATGTCGGCCATCAGCCGCTCGGCCACACCCTCAATCCGGTCGAGGCCCATCTTGTCCTCGTCGACCTCTGCGTAGGCGAACTCTTCCAGGATCGGCGGTTTCTCGTATGCCATGTTCGGACCATCGGCGTCTTCACACTTCTTGATCGACGCAAGGCAGGTGTTGGCCGAGGTCGCGTTGGACAGGCCGGACGAGCGCTGGGTCGAAGTCACGAAGTTCACCAGTCCTGAATTGCAACGCCCCTTGCTGTCGACCGACGGCCAGGCCCCTTCGTAGATCGAGATAACGCCGGGCATGATTTCGTCCGAGAGAACCGCACCGGCGATGCAGGCGCCGCGATCATTGTAGATCTCGACCAGGTCGCCGTCGGCGATGCCGCGTGCTGCCGCGTCTTCTGCGTTGATCCGGACCGGTTCGCGTCCCTGCACCTTGTAAAGGGCCTGCAGGTTTTCGGATTGGTCCATCTGGCTGTGGATGCGGAACCATGGGTGCGGGCTGACCACGTGAACCTGGCCTTCCTTGGCGTTGCGCAGATACTCATGCTTCTCGATCCAGGTTGGCATGCCGGGGCAGTCTTCCAGCTCCAATTTGGCGATGGTGTCACAGAACATCTCGATCTTGCCGGACACGGTGTGCAGCGGGCTGCCGTCGGGATCGTCGTAGAAGGCGCCGTGGCGGTTCCATTTGCGAGCCACGTCGGGCACCGGCATCCGGGCATAGCCCTTTTCCCAGAACTCTTCGAACGGGGTTTCCGCCGCTGCGCTGGACTTGGCATAGGCCGCCTTGACGTGGTCCATGTATTCCAAGGAGTCGGTGAATTGCGCCCAGACACCCATCTTGTCGGCCATCGCTTCGAAGATCTCATAGTCGCTCTTGGCTTCGCCAAGCGGTTCGATGACTTTCTTCATCGCGTAGACCTTGTCGTTCGAATAGGTCCCACCCGAGGTGACGTCGTCGCGTTCCAGAGTTGACGACGCCGGCAGAACGATGTCGGCCCAGCGGGTTGCCGCCGTCCACCAGACATCGACGCTGACAACCGAGTCGACCTTGGCCAGCGCCCGGACAAGCCGCGTGGTGTCCTGTTGGTGCGACATGAAATTGTTGCCCGCGTTCACGATCATCTTGATGTCCGGATAGACGTATTCGTGACCGTTGTGCTTGAATGCCATGCCGGGGTTTTCCAGCATTTCGGTGATGCGGCTGGCCGGGCAGATCGTCTTGACCGGGTTGCGGCCCTGGCCCAGGCCTGCGGGGGTCGAGTTGCCGCCCTGCGGCATGCCGCCATTGCCATAGTGCCACGAGTAACCGATACCTTCGCCGGGTTTGCCGATCTTGCCGCAAAGCGCAGCAAAGTTGGCAATCGCCCAATAGGCCATTTCCCCGTGCTGGGCACGCTGGATGGCCCAGGAGCCGGCAATCTGGGCTTTCGAAGTTGCCAGAAGCTCGGCCAGTTCCTTGATCTGGGCTTCGTCCATGCCCGTGATTTCGGCGGCCCAGGCCGGAGTTTTGGCGACGCCGTCGCTCTCACCTTTGACATAGGCAATCCATTTGTCGGACCCGACAGTGTATTTCGCCATGTAGTCCTTGTCGTCGAGACCCTTTTCCATGACGTGATAGGCCATGGCGAGGAACAGCGCGGTGTCGGTGTTGGGAACGATCTTGATCCAATCGGCATTCAGGAACTCGTCCGACGCGGTGCGCTGCGGGTTGATCGAGATGAACTTCACGCCAGCGTCGCGGATGTCTTCCCAGTGGGCATACATGCCATGGTCGGCGACGCGGTATTCGATCCGGTTGTTCTTGATCGGGTCAGCGCCGACCAGAAGGAAGACCTCGGTATTGTCGCGGATCACTTCCCAGGCTGTCTGGGCGGAGTAAACCTCCATGTCGCCGATCACATGCGGCAGTACGATCTGACCGGCCCCAGCCGACCAGTCGCCAACAGTTTGCGAGTTGCCGCCGATCAGGTTGAAGAACCGGCCCTGCATCACGTTCGGGCGGAATGTCCCGGCGTTCGACCAGCCGCCATAGGACGAACTGAAAATCGCTTCGTTGCCGCCCTTGTCGATGGTGTCGAGGATCGCCTTGGAAAACAGGTTCATTGCAGTGTCCCAATCGACACGAACATATTCTTCCTTGCCGCGCAGTGCGGGCTTGGTGTCGCCGCTTTCCCAACCGGCAAGGTAGGATTTGCGCACCATCGGATAGTCGATCCGGGTTTTCGAATAGACTCGGTCGACAACGCCCAGGCTGAGCATTTCGGTGGGCCGCGCGTCCAACTCGATCATCGGACTGACCGAGACGATCTTGCCATCGCGGACAACCGCTTCAAGAGGCCCCCAATGGGTGGCATGGAAAACCCGGTCCGTGAACGAATTGGGGTCGATCGAGGCCATCGCAGTGGTGTTCCACAGCGATGAAAGACCAACGGCCCCGGTCCCGATTAGGAAACCGCGACGTGTGGGGGAATGGAATGACATGGGGTGCTCCTATGCAAAAGGGGTTTCTTCATTGGCCCCAATTCTAAGGCTGCGGTGTGAACCGGTCTTGTCACTCGGATGAACGGGCTGTAGGATTTTGTAACAGAATGTAAAAGTCAGGCTGCCCCATGACCCAGCACATCGTCATCGTCGAGGACGACGTGGTTACACGCCGCCGCCTTGCGGCACAGCTGCGCCAACAGATGTACCGGGTCAGCGAAGCCCCGGACGCCACCACGATGGAAGAGATCGTAGCGCGTGATCCGGCGGATGTGCTGCTGGTCGATATCAACCTTGATGGCAAGGACGGGCTGACCATCACCCGCGAACAGCGGGCGTTCTCGAAGGTGGGTATCATCCTGATCACCAGCCGGACCGATCAGATCGACCGAATCGTCGGGCTGGAGCTTGGGGCAGACGATTATGTCACCAAACCCTTCGACAAGCGCGAACTGTTCGCCCGCATCAAGAACCTCGCCCACCGGGTCGAAGATTGCCGTAAGGCCGAGAAGGATCATCAGCCCGTGGTGACCCGCTTTGGCGATTGGCAGCTTGACCGGATGCGGCGACGGCTGGTGGACGGTGCTGGCGCGGTCGAACACCTGACCCGGGCTGAGTTCGAACTGCTGGCAGCCTTTGCCGATCATCCCGGCATGATCCTGTCACGTGACCGGCTTCTGGACATGATCCAGAACCAGAAATGGGCGCCGGACAACCGCACCATCGATGTGCTGGTAGGACGCTTGCGCAAGAAGATCGAACCGGACCCTTCGGCACCAGAATGGATCATCACCATCCATGGCGAGGGTTATATGCTGGCTAGTGCGGGTTAGGTCAAAACGGTCACCAGACATTCACAAGGTTTGACAAAAATGCCCTTGACCCCACCCTTGCTAAACCCTCAACCCCAGATCTCTCGCTATAGCTTTGAGGGTGGCGACAGCCTCGACGATGCCCTGATCCAGCCCCTGAACTGCACCCGACACATCCTCGCCGTCGTGCGCCGCCTGTTCAATGGTGCCCAGCTGATCGCAGAGCGCCGTCAGGGCAAAATTCGACGCCGCCCCCTTTAGACGATGCGCCTGTTTCGCCAGCGCGGAACGGTCCGAAGAGGCGACGGCGGCCTGCATCGTAGCAAGTGCCGGATCGACTTCGTCAAGAAAGGCTTGGACGATGCCCGCGGTCTCTTCCGCGCCGATGTCCTCGATGTCACCGGCAATGGCATCGCGCACACCGTCCGGCACCGGCGTGTCGGGTATATCCACGCCACCACCCAGCAGTTCGGACAGGGCACGCGGCGATAGGGGTTTGTGCAACAGGTAGTCGACATTGAGGTCGCGCCGTTTCTCCGGACTGTCCTCGATCCGGTGCGCCGTTAGCGCGGCGATGGGCGGCGGTGCAGGCAACGTGGCTCTGATCTGCGCTGCCGCCTCGCTGCCGGAAATATCGGGCAGGTCAATATCCATCAAGATGAAATCGAACGCCTCGCCACCGGCCAGCCGCACCCCCTCTTCGCCGGTTTCCGCCTCGCGAACGGTGCAGCCCAGCCGTTCGAGATAGCCGCGCGCCACCATGCGGTTGACCGGTTGATCCTCGACTACCAGTACACGCAGACCAAGGTCCGCGCGGATCAGACGGTCGCCCTGTCGTGTCACCTGTTCCGGGTCGCCGGGAGCCAGCGGCACTGTAAGGGCAAACCGTGAGCCGGTGCCCGGGGTGCTTTCTAGCAAGAGCGTGCCTCCCAAAGCCTCGGTCAGGCGGCGACAGATCGACAGGCCCAGCCCCAACCCCTCAATCGCGTCCCCGGCGTGGGCCGGGCCCCGGGCATAGGCATCAAAGATGCGGTTGTGGTCCTGGGCGTCGATGCCGATACCAGTGTCGCTGACTGTAAAGCTGACCAGGTGTACGCCGCCATCGCCGGTAGTTGCATGATCGACTTCGAGCGTGACCTGCCCGGCCTCGGTGTATTTCACCGCGTTCGACAACAGGTTCACCACCACCTGCCGGATTTTCTGCAAATCGCCACAAAGCACCGGCGGCACATCCGCGCCCATGTCGACACCGATACCCAGCCCCTTGGCAGCAGCATTGGCGCGCAGATACCCGGCCAGTTGCCCCATCAGGTCGCGTAGATCGAAATGCACCGGCTGCAGCAGCGGCCGATGCTCCTGCGTGGCGGCATAATCAAGGATGTCATTCGACAGGGTCAGCAGGTTTTCGGCGTTCTGCCGAGCGATGGTGGCACGCTTCCGCTCGGCTTCGGTCCCGGCCTCCTGTTCCAACAGCCGCAACATGCCGACCACGCCATTCAGCGGCGTGCGGATCTCGTGGCCCATCATCGCCAAGAACTCGGACTTGGCGCGGTTGGCAGCCTCGGCCTCTTCACGGGCGCGGTCATGGGCGTGCATTTCGGTCACAACCTCGCTGGTGCGCTGGGCGACGGCCTCTTCTAGTTGATCGCGCAGCTGACGGGCCTCGACGGCACGAAGGCGCAGCACGTGCAGCGCCTGTTCCATGCGACCGATCTCATCGTGGCCGGTGACGGGTATATCGCGGTCATAGTCGCCACGGGCCACTGCTAGGATGTGGCGCGACACCGCCTTGAGCCGCGACACGGTGCGGCGGATGGTGACGATGCGGGCCAGAACCGCGCCGGTGATTGCTGCCACCAGCACCACAGCCAGCGCGACGGAAACCCACAGCGATACCCGTTCGGTGCGGGCCTGGCTAGCGGCGGCCTCAGCCCCCATGCCGCTGAAAAGCAGGTCGGCATAAGCGACAAGCGCATCGGTATGGGCCTGCAGCGCATCCAGTGCCACAGTGAGTTCAGCGTCGGCCTCAAGGCCGCGGGCGCGCAACCCGATCATGCCGTCCGGCATCAACTCGCCCCCCAGCACTTTAAGCAATTCGTCGGAGCGCGTGCGTGCGCTGGCCGACGGCAGATAGGCGGTGCGGCGACCGGCAATTTCCAGCGCCTCCTCGAGCTCGGTCCGCAGCGTTGCTAGCGCATCAACATCCGGCGCGCGTTCCACCTGACCCAGTGCCACGCGCAGGGCTTCGATCGCACGCAAGAGTTCGTAAAGCCGGTCATAGGCGAAGAAATTCACGTCGGCCAACTGGTCGAGCCGATCGGCAAGATGTTCGGCTGGGACGTCGTAGAGATCAGCAATAGTAGCGGTGACCTGCACCCGGGCAGTGTCGGCCTGCCGCGATATGATGTCTTCCAGTTCCGCCTGCAGCACAACCGCGTCGGCCTGTCGCGCCGCAATCTGGTCGCGGGTCTGCAACCGGATGCGTGCGGCCGCGGCCTGAACCTTGACCGCTGCCTCAAGATCGCTGAAGGCGGGCGCTTGCGGCCCCTTGAAGTCGGGGGCCTTTTTGGCCAAAGCGCCCACCTGCCCGCGAAGCAGGGCCACGCGTGTCGACAACTCGCTGGTCAGCGCGGTCAGGTCGGTGACATTTCCGATATCGGGATAGCTACGCGCCAGCGAGGCGATATGGGTGCTGCCAGATTGGATATCGCGGGTCAAGGCGGCGGCCGGCAGGTTGTCCTGAATCAAGGTCCGATGGCTTTGGACCAGATAGCGGTTCGATAGGATGGCAACAACGCCGACCATGACGGTAAGACCGGTGATGAAGGTGAACACCCTGCGAAGCTGCTTGTCAAAACGTGCCCGGGCCATGCGACACCTCTGCGCCCGCGCGGGTTTCGTTGTGGTCGCGGCGCTTCTGCTGCTTTGTATCACGGTTTCGACGGGCATGGCGCAGGAAAGCGCCGCGCGGGTCTGCGTGATCGTGCCGCATTTCAAGGATGAGTACTGGTTGTCCGTTGGGTTCGGGTTGCAACAGGCGGCCGATGAAACCGGCACCGAGCTGCGCATCTATGAATCTGGCGGCTACCATTCCCTTGCCCGGCAGATCGACCTACTCGAAACCTGCCGGAATGGAAGCAGTAACGCGGTGTTGATCGGGGCTGTGTCGGCGGATGACCCGACCCTTCTTGCCGCAGTGTCCGAAGCCGCTGCAACGCAGCCTGTCCTGGCCCTGGTCAACGCCCTGACCTCTCCCGATCTGTCAGGATGGGTCGGGGTAGACTGGCACGGCATGGGGACGGCTGTTGGCGGCTTTCTGACCCTGCGCCACCCGTCCGGCTCCGCCCCCGCACGCGCGGTGCTGATCACCGGCCCCGATCAGTCCGGCTGGGGGCCGATCCTTGATGGCGGGTTATCCGCAGGACTGGCCGGGTCCAGTGTAACGATCGTTGCAACCTATCGCGCCGATACCGGGTTGCGCGAACAATTGCGTCAGGTCGAACGCGCCTTGGCGGATCACCCCGACGTCGATTACCTGATCGGCAGCGCCCCGGCGATCGAAGGCGCGATGGCACTCTATCGGCGGCTACCCGATGGGGGCCACCGCCCGACCCTTGTCGCGACCTATATCAGCCACTCCGTCCTGCGCGGACTGAAGAGTGGCAAGGTCGAAATGGTCCCCTTCGACGATCCGATCGCGCAGGGGCGTCTGGGTCTTGAACTGGCTCTCAGATCAACCCGGGGGCAAAGTTTCCCGGGCGTATCGGGCCCCAGGATCACGACGGTTATCGCGGGTACGGAACAGGTCCGTGACATCCGGCTTTCGCCAGCCGGGTTCTTTCCGGTGCTTGAATAGAGCATCCCGGCTTTCGACGTCATGGCCTCAGAATTTTTCGAGTTTAACTCGACGCACAAGACAATTTCGAGATGCCTAGTTTATCCCAGCCAAAGCCCGTGTCTGCGCCCATACCGCGTCTTCCAACGTAACAGGGTCAGTTTCGACCTTGCCCTGCCCCGGCATCCGCGCGCCTTCATCCAGCGCCACCCCCTCGGCCACCTGCGCCAGCCGGTCAAAAAACTCGGGCGAGGTACCCGGATCCATTAGCAGGTAGTATTGCCCCAGATCATGCGGCGGGCCTTCGGGTGCCTTCAACGGCTTCACATCCCGGCTGACCACACCCCCGGTCATCCCAGCCGCCAGCAGCTCGGCCATCAGGCCAAAACCCCAGCCCTTGTAGCCCCCCATGCTGACCAGCGAGCCGCCCAACGCCGCCGCCGGGTCGGTCGTGGGATTACCATCCGCATCCACGGCCCAGCCCTCGGGGATGCGTTCACCCGCCGCTTTGGCCATGGTGATCTTGCCCAGCGCAACGGTGGTGGTCGACTGGTCGAACTGCATCGCGATCCCGCCATCGCCGTCGGGCACCGAAAACGCAATCGGGTTGGTCCCCAACACCCGCGTCTTGCCACCCGGTGGTGCCACAATGGGCGAGGCATTGGTCATGCCCAGAACGATCATCCCCTTCCGCGCCAGTTGTTCGGTGAAGTACCCCAACGAGGTACAAGTATGCGCATGGCCCACGGCAAAGCTCGCCACGCCGCACTCATGCGCCGCCGCAATTGCCTTGTCCAACCCGCGTGAAAACGCCGGCTGGGCGAACCCCAGTTTGGCATCCACATGCACCGCCCCGGGCTTGGGCCGTGTCACCACTGGTTCCGCCTTGCCGTCCACCCGGCCGGTCTGCAATTGCTGGCAATAGCTCTCAAGGTAATAGAGGCCACAGATCTTGTTGCCCACCGCCTCGGCCTTGCGTACCGCACGGGCCACCTCATCGGCAATCCAAGGAAGCGCGCCGTGCCGCTCCAGTGCCGCCTTGGTGGTCTGTTCGATCTCGTCGAGTGTAATGTCCGGCATGCTGCGCGCCTCTCTCAATTTCGGCGTCCATCACGCCCCTTGATACTCTCGGTGATTTTTCGCTGCCTTGGCAACCACATCGTGGTCCAGCTCAAAACCAAGCGCTTGCCACTTTTCAAGCGACAGCGCCCCTTTCTTTGGCTCAAGACAGGGCGAAGCAATCACGTTGTCGCGCAGCAATTGCCACTTGATCTGGTTGCCATTGTCCAACTTCGCCACCCTGCGGCCAATATCATGCTCAGCGCAAGTAGTGATGCCAGTAGTCATGCTGGAGTGAATACACAGGGTCACACCCGCCCCCTCGGAAATCGCCACTGCCGTCATCATCGCCGGTGGCCCGCCAAGCGACAAAACCTGCAAACTGCACGATTCGTTTTCAACGGGAGACCCCCTGCCTCCCGCGTTGTCGACATATGTTCAACAACCCCCCCGAATTGTCCGGCAATGTCCGCGGAACTCAACCAATTCAACACAATTTCGACGCATCCCATACTGGACCGGTTTTCCTCTCGGTCCTATCCTGATCCGCATGATGCGCCCAATGATCTACACTCTGGCTATTCTTGCCCTGCTCGGTCTACCGCTTTCGGATCAGCCGATTTCGGCCAAGGAACAGGCCCAGCCACGCATCCTGGTGATTGGCGACAGTCTTCTGGCCTCGCATTCCATTTCCGGACGCTCCGTCGGCCACTACCTGTCGCGCATCCTCAGCGAACCGGTGCGCAATAACCCGGTGGCTGGAGCACGAATGATCTACAACCTGCCAATCTCCGGTGCCATGGGTATGTCGATCCCGAAACAGTTCCGCCCCGGCCAATATGACTGGGTGGTGCTTAACGGCGGCGGCAATGACCTCTGGCTCGGCTGCGGCTGCAACAAATGCGACCGCAAACTCAATCGCCTGATTTCCGCCGATGGCAGGCGCGGAGTCATCCCCGGTTTGGTCAGCCGCATCCGCAAATCCGGCGCACGGGTGCTTTATGTCGGCTACCTGCGCAGCCCCGGTTTCGACACGCCCATTGAAAACTGCAAGGATGAAGGCGACGCGCTCGAGGCCCGCATCGCCCGCCTGGCCGCGCTCGATCGCGGCATCGTCTTTCACCCGATTACTGATCTGGTGCCCAGCGGCGACCTGTCGTTTCACGCTGTCGACCGCATTCACCCGTCTCTCAAGGCCAGCCACGCCATTGCCCGGCGCCTTGCACAGGTGATCCGGGCGAACTAGGCTTTCGGCATTCATCCCATTTGATTACCGGAGTTTGCCGTGAAATCCCTGTATACCATACTTGCACTTACCCTCGGCATCGCAACCCCCGCCGTTTCCGATGACGATGCCTTTTACGTCTCGTCGGGTGGCGACGATTACACCATCTCGGTGAATGCAAGTGGTTTCGTGTTGACCAGCCGCTATCCCAAGGCCCGGTTTGTCGAACAAGGCACCAACTCCTATGTGGTACGCGGGATCGAGACCTTCTATTTCGGCACTTCCTGCGATGCCTCGCACGAGGTTTTCGGCACAGGCAAATGGAGCTGGGCCAATGGCGGCTTCCGTGCCGAATTCGAAGACGGGTTCATCCTGGGCTTTCCCCGTCAGGAACTGCCCGAAGGGCATGGCAGCATCTGCCGCATGTAGTCACTCAATGTGGCCCGGCACAATCTTCGTGACTGCCAAAGGCGCGTAGCACCGAACACTCGGCCTCGCCCTCACCGGTGCAGCTTTTTGAAATCCGTATCAGCTCGCGCTCCAAAGCTTTCAGCCGTGCAATCCGGTCCCTGACATCATCCAGTTGATCCTCGGCGATCCGATGTGTGCTGGCATGGTCTTTTGGGTCCAGCGCCAGCAACGCGCGAATTCTTTCAAGTGGCAACCCGAGATCACGGCCGTGCCGGATGAAGGTCAGCCGTTCCAATCCCTCCGGACCATAGCGCCTCTGATTGCCAGCGGTGCGGCCATCCGGCTCTACAAGGCCTATCTGCTCATAGTACCGGATCGTGGGCACCTTGACCCCAGTCAGTCGCGACAGATCGCCGATCGAAAACATGGCAAAACCCTCTTGAACCTCTAGTTGCTAGAGACATTAGGTATAAGGCTGACCCAGAATCAAGAGGCCAGACATGACCACCGACTACGCCCATCTCCTGACCGAAACCCGCCTGCTCGACTTCTCCGCCCCACAGATCCAACAATTGATCACTGACCGGGGCTGGCGCGCCCTTGCCCCCTACGACCAGATTGGCGCGGTCCATGACTTTGTCCGCAATGAGATCGCCTTTGGCTACAACGCCGACGATGCCCTGCCTGCTTCCCGCGTGCTGTCGGACGGCTATGGCCAGTGCAACACCAAGGGCATCCTGCTAATGGCGCTCCTTCGCGTCCTTGGCATCCCTTGCCGCCTGCACGGTTTCACCATCGCCAAATCTCTGCAACGCGGCATTGTCCCGGAACTGCCTTACCGCTTTGCCCCCCGCGAGATCGTCCATTCTTGGGTCGAAGTCCTTCACCAGGACCGCTGGATCACGTTGGAAGGCTTCATCCTCGACGATCCTCTGCTGATCGCCCTGCAATCGCGTTTCGGCGGCGGCAGTCTCTGCGCCTATGGCGTCGGCACGGCCTGCCTCGAGGCTCCCGCGGTCACCTGGCACGGCACCGACACTTTCATCCAGTCTACCGGCATCACCCGTGATTTCGGCCTGTTCGACACGCCCGATGCATTCTTCGCGGACCACCGGCAACGGCTGGGCATTCTGCGCGTTACACTTTACCGTTTCGCCATCCGGCACTGGATGAACGCCCGGGTTCGTGCCATGCGCGCAGGCAACATTCCCTCAATCCCCGGCGGCCCCGACTCCGCACCGGCAAACTCCGATCGCAAAGGCCCGTCCAATGCCGCATGATCATCACCACCACCATCTCGCCACCGACCCCGACGGTGACAAGCGTGTCGCCTGGGCTGTGGCGGTCAACATTGTACTGACCCTGGCCCAGATCGTCGCCGGGGTAATCTCGGGCAGCCTGGCGCTGATTGCCGACGCAATTCATAACCTGTCCGATGCCCTATCGCTGGTCATCGCCTTTGCCGCCCGCCGCATCGCCCGCCGTCCGGCGGATGAAGAGATGACATTCGGCTATGGCCGGGCCGAGGTGGTGGCGGCGCTGATCAACTACACCACCCTGATTGTCATCGCCCTCTACCTCGCAGCCGAAGGAATCGAGCGCCTGTTCAACCCGGTCGATGTGACCGGCTGGATCGTTGTTGTGGTCGCCGGGTTGGCCCTCGTCGTCGATGCGCTCACCGCGCTGCTGATTTTCCGCATGTCCCGCGACAGCGTCAACATGCGTGCCGCCTTCCTGCACAACCTTGCCGATGCCCTGGGTTCGGTCGCGGTGATCCTCGCCGGGACCCTGATCCTGCTTTACGACTGGCGACTCATCGACCCGATCGTCACCCTGATGATCTCGGCCTATATCCTGTGGCACTCGGCCCTCGGCATTAAACCGGTTATCCGCATCCTGATGCTGGGCGCTCCGAATGATCCCGACCTGCGCGACCTGATCGCGGAAATGGAAGTCGTTCAGGGTGTCGCCAACGTCCACCATGTTCACCTGTGGCACATGCAGGAGCACGAGCTTGCCCTCGAGGCGCATGTGGTTCTTGCCCACGGCGCCGTCGCCGACACCGTGAAACGCGACCTCAAGTCACTGTTGCACGGCACCTACGGCATCGCCCATTCTACTCTCGAGATCGAAACCACGCGCGATGCCTGCGAAGACCCGCAGGTCATTGGCCATTGAAAGGCCCCCAATGTCGTCTGACACAGCCCAACCCACCCCGCAGCAACTGGCCGATGCGCTGGTCGGCATCCTCGATGTCGAACCGGTCGAACAGAACTTCTTTCGCGGAATCGCCACACCGGGTGGGCGCGGCCGCAGCTTTGGTGGACAGGTCATCGCCCAGGCGTTGATGGCCGCGATCAAGACCGTGCCCTCAGACCGCCCGGCCCACAGCCTGCACGGCTATTTCATGCGTCCCGGCGATGCCACCGCCCCGGTGCTCTACCAGGTTGAACGCGACCGTGATGGCGGCTCGTTTACCACCCGCCGGGTTGTGGCGGTGCAAAATGGCAAACCCATCCTCAATCTCGCAGCCTCGTTCCACGTGATCGAACCGGGGCTCAGCCACCAGGACGACATGCCCGACGTGCCCCCGCCTGAAGAACTGCGCACCGAGGCCGAACTCGCCAAGGATTACGCCGGAGAGCTGCCCGAAGCCTACATCAAGTGGCTCTCCAACACGCGGCCCGTTGAAATCCGCCCGGCGATCCTGCGCGCGCCCTTCGACCGTACCCCGCGCCGCGAACAGAGCTTCTGGTTCCGCGTTCCGGGCCAGATCGGCGACAATGCCGCGCTGCACCGCGCGGCGCTTGCCTATGCCTCGGATTTCGGCTTGCTGATCACCTCGGCCTTTGCCCATGGCAAGGCCTTTGCCGATACCGACATGCAGTTCGCCTCGCTTGACCATGCGGTCTGGTTCCATTCCGATCTGCGCGCCGACGACTGGCTGCTCTATACCATGGACAGCCCCTGGTCCGGCGGCGCCCGCGGCTTCAACCGCGGCCGCATCTTCACCCGCGACGGAGTACTGGTGGCCAATGTCGCCCAAGAAGGGCTTGTCCGGCAGGTGACGCCCAAAGCGTGATCCAAACACCACGCGGGCGCGCGCCCGCGTCTGGCGGGGCCGCGCGGCCCCGCAACCTGGCATAATACCAGATTGCCCGCTCCCTAAGACCAGTCTACAGTCCCTCCCATGGCGATTTCGGTAGAAACCTTCTTTCTCGACCCCCATGCCCAAGGCACGCTGCAAAGTCAGATCCAGCAGATGATCGCCCAGGGCATCCTCACCGGCCGTTTCCAGCGGGGCGAGAAACTGCCTTCGTCGCGCAAGCTTGCCAGCCATCTCGGTGTCGCCCGGATCACCGTGACATTGGCCTATACCGAGCTGGTCGCGTCGGACTACCTGACCTCGCGCGGGCGCTCGGGCTATTTCATCTCCGATACCGCACCCGAACCGCCACGCTTCCCGCTGCAACCGCCGCGCCAGGACAATGTCGATTGGTCCCGCGCTCTGGGGCAACGGTTTTGCGGCGGGGTCACCCCGTCAAAACCCAAGGACTGGTCGACCTATCGATTCCCCTTCGTTTATGGCCAAACCGACCCAACGCTGTTTGACCACGCCAACTGGCGACAATGTGCCCTGCGCGCCTTGGGCCAGCGCGATTTCGCCTCACTGACCTCGGACTATTACGATCAGGACGATCCCGAGTTGATCGAGTTCATCGCCCGCCACATTCTGCCCCGCCGGGGTATCCTGGCCGGTCGCGACGAAATCCTTGTCACCATGGGGGCGCAGAACGCACTTTGGCTCACTGCGCAGGTGCTTTTGACCCAGCGCCGCACCGCGGCCATCGAAGATCCCTGTTACCCCGCCCTGCGCGATATCCTGACCCAATCACGGTGTCACGTCAGCCCTATTGCGGTGGATGGCGACGGACTTCCGCCCGAGAATATCCCATTGGAAACAGATGTTGTTTTTACCACACCCAGCCACCAATGCCCGACCTCGTCGACTATGTCTCTGGAACGGCGGCACGATCTGCTGAACCGCGCCCGCGACATGGACGCACTAGTGGTAGAGGACGACTACGAATTCGAGATGTCCTTCCTTTCACCACCCTCGCCAGCACTCAAATCGCTGGATCGCGACGGACGCGTGATATATGTTGGCTCGTTTTCGAAATCGCTCTTTCCGGGCCTGCGCCTGGGCTATCTCGTCGGTTCTGCCCCCTTTATCCGCGAGGTTCGCGCGTTGCGCGCATCGGTGCTGCGCCACGTGCCCGGCCATATCCAACGTACTGCCGCCTACTTCCTGTCGCTGGGCCACTACGACAGCCTGATCCGCCGCATGGGTGACACCCTGCGCCGCCGCCGCGAGGTTATGACCCAGGCCATCGAAACCCACGGCCTCACCATCGACGGCAGCGCCCATTTCGGCGGCTCGTCCTTCTGGATGCGGGGCGATGTCAGCCTCGACACCGAAGCCCTTGCCGCCCGCCTGCGCGAGAAAAGCGTTCTGATCGAACCGGGTCACGCCTTCTTTGCGTCAGCCAATCGCGGCCGCTGTCACTATCGGCTGGGTTACTCCTCGATTCCGTCCACACGGATCGAAGAAGGCGTCGGATTGATCGCCGATACGATTGCCACAATGGGCTGACCCCTAAATTTTGGACCTAATTTACTTTTAGATTTGGCGCTAACCCCAAACGCACTCAACACGTAAATTCCAGTCCGACCGGGTCGCTGGCAGGCGACTCGCCCCTGATTCCCTGCTCAGAAGGACACCCGCCCCATGAAAATGACCACCGAAGAAGCCTTTGTGAAGGTTCTGCAACGCCACGGTATCGAACATGCCTTTGGCATCATCGGTTCCGCCATGATGCCGATCTCGGACCTGTTCCCCAAGGCCGGGATCACCTTCTGGGACTGCGCCCATGAAGGCAGTGCCGGCATGATGTCAGACGGCTACACCCGCGCCACCGGCAAGATGTCGATGATGATCGCCCAGAACGGCCCCGGCATCACCAACTTTGTCACCGCCGTGAAAACCGCTTATTGGAACCACACACCACTTCTGCTGGTCACGCCGCAGGCCGCCAACAAGACCATCGGTCAGGGCGGTTTCCAGGAAGTCGAACAGATGAAACTGTTCGAAGACATGGTTGCCTACCAGGAAGAGGTGCGTGATCCGTCCCGCGTGGCCGAGGTTCTGACCCGGGTGATTTCCCAGGCCAAACGCCTCAGCGCCCCTGCACAGCTCAACATTCCCCGTGATATGTGGACCCAGGTCATCGACATCGACCTGCCCGAGCCGATCGAATTCGAAATGTCCCCCGGCGGCACCAACTCCGTCGCCGCCGCGGCCGCGCTTTTGTCCGAGGCCAAGAACCCGGTTATCCTCAACGGCGCTGGCGTGGTCCTGTCGAAAGGCGGCATTGCCACCTCGATGGCCCTGGCCGAGCGTCTCGATGCGCCGGTCTGTGTCGGCTATCAGCACAACGATGCCTTCCCGGGCAACCACCCGCTTTTCGCCGGACCGCTGGGCTATAACGGTTCCAAGGCCGGGATGGAGCTAATCAAACAGGCCGACGTGGTGCTTTGTCTCGGCACCCGCCTCAACCCGTTTTCGACCCTGCCGGGCTATGGCATGGACTACTGGCCCGCAGACGCGAAAATCATCCAGGTCGACATCAACCCCGATCGGATCGGTCTGACCAAGAAGGTCACCGTCGGCATCGTTGGCGACGCGGCTAAAGTGGCGCAAGGCATCCTCGATCAACTGGCCGACACTGCAGGCGACGAGGGCCGGGACGAGCGCAAGGCGCGCGTTGCCACGGCGAAATCCACCTGGGCCCAGCAGTTGGCAGGCATGGACCACGAAGACGACGATCCCGGCACCACCTGGAACCAACGCGCCCGCGACGACAAACCCGAATGGATGAGCCCCCGCATGGCCTGGCGCGCAATCCAGCAGGCCCTGCCGCGCGAGGCAATCATCTCCTCGGACATCGGCAACAACTGCGCTATCGGCAACGCGTACCCGTCCTTCGACGAAGGCCGCAAGTACCTTGCCCCCGGCCTGTTCGGCCCCTGTGGTTACGGCCTTCCGGCCGTCATGGGCGCCAAGATCGGGTGTCCTGATGTGCCGGTTGTCGGCTTCTCGGGCGACGGTGCCTTCGGCATCGCGGTCAACGAACTGACCGCCATCGGCCGCAACGAATGGCCCGCCATCACCCAGGTGGTGTTCCGCAACTACCAATGGGGCGCGGAAAAGCGCAACTCGACCCTGTGGTTTGACGACAACTTCGTCGGCACCGAACTGGACGAGGATGTCTCTTATGCCGGGATCGCCAACGCCTGCGGTCTCAAGGGCGTTGTCGCGCGCACCATGGACGAGCTGACCGCCGCTCTCGATCAGGCCTGCAAGGATCAAAAGAAGGGCATCACAACCCTGATTGAAGCGATGATCAACCAGGAACTGGGTGAACCCTTCCGCCGCGACGCGATGAAGAAACCGGTCTCGGTGGCCGGGATCGACGCCGCCGACATGTGCGAACAAGAGGTCTGATCAAATGGCGAAGCCCGGCAAAGCGGAAAACACACTGGTCCTGAATGCCGGGTCTTCGTCGATCAAGTTCGCCGTTTTCAACAGCCAGCTTGAAGAAAAACTCTCGGGCATCGCCGCCGAAATCGGCGGTGCCTCCTTCCTGCGGGTGGCAGGTGACGACACGGCCATCCCGTTCATCGACCACCGCGCCGCGCTCAAGGCAATCCTGTCGGCGTTGGCCGAAAATGGCTTCCCGGTCTCGTCGATGAGGGCCGCAGCCCACCGGGTTGTACATGGCGGTCGCAAACTGACCGCACCGGTACGGATCAACCAAGATGTGCGCAACGAAATCGCCGCCTGCTCGCCGATTGCCCCCTTGCATAATCCGCACAATCTCGCCGCCATCGACACCTTGACCGAACTGCAACCGAACCTGCCGCAATTTGCCAGTTTCGACACCAGCTTTCATTCCACCAACCCCGACGTTGCGACGCGCTATGCCATCCCCAAGATGATGGAAACCTCGGGCATCCGCCGCTATGGCTTCCACGGCATTTCCTATGCGTCGCTGGTACGCCTTCTTCCAGAAGTCTCAGACGAACCCCTGCCTTCGCGCCTCCTTGCCTTCCACCTCGGTAACGGCGCCTCGCTCTGCGCCATCAAGAACGGTCAGTCGATCGCCACCACCATGGGCTATTCCCCGCTTGACGGTCTTACCATGGGCACCCGTTCGGGCGGGATCGACGCTAACGCTGTGCTGCGCCTGGTCGAGGATAACGGGCTTGAGCGGACCAAGGCGATTCTGAACCACGAAAGCGGGTTGTTGGGCTTGTCAGGCGGTAAGTCCGACATGCGCAAGCTGATGCTTGACCATACCGCGGACAGCGATTTCGCCATCGAGCACTTCTGCTACTGGTCCCTGCGCCATGCGGGATCGCTGATCTCCGCGATGGAGGGGCTCGACGCCATCGCCTTCACCGGTGGCATTGGCGAAAACGCCATTGGCGTGCGTGCCCGTATCCTACGCGGGCTCGAATGGATTGGCGCCCGCATGGACCCGGACGCCAACCACCGCAACGCCACGCGCCTGCACGGCGAGACCTCCAAAATTGCCATCTGGGTCGTGCCCGCCCGCGAAGAGGAAATGATCGCCCGCGACGCGTTGTCATTGCTGGCGGCATGAGCGCGCTTGCGTTCGAAATACCGTCTCAGGCCATCGCCACCGTCACAGCAGTCGCCGCAACAACATCCTCGACGCGCGCGCCCCGGCTCAGATCACAAACCGGTCGCCGAAACCCCTGCAGGAACGGTCCCAGCGCCTGCGCGCCCGCCATTTCCTGGCACAGTTTGTACCCGATATTCCCTGCGTCTAGATCGGGAAAGACCAATACATTGGCGTCCCCCACTCCCACCCCCTTCTTCCCGGCGATACCCGGGTTCAACGCCGCGTCCGCCTGTACCGGCCCGGCAAATCCAGTGGCCTCCGCCGCTTCGCGGACCAGATCCACGCTTGCCCCGGTTCCGCTTGTCCCGGTGGAAAACGACAGCATCGCCACCCGGGCCGCCCCCAGCAGCGCCTCCGCCGACCTTGCCGATGCCTTCGCAATGTCCGCCAAGGCCTGCGCATCCGGAGCCACGTTCACCGCACAATCGGCAAACACCATCTCGCGCCCGTCCGGAAACAGCATCACGAAGAACGACGACGGCGTCTCGACTCCTTCGTACAACCCAATCGCCATTCCCGCTGCCTCGATCACCCGCCGCGTCGGACTGTCTGCACCCGCAACCATCGCATCGGCCTCACCTGCCGCCACCATCGCCGCTGCTCGGTACAAGGGCTTATTCAAGAGCCGCCGCGCCATCGCCTCTTTCATACCCCGCGCCTCGACCAGCGCCGCAACCTGTGCATCTGTCACGTCGCCAAGGCCCAAAGGCTCACATATCCCTTCATCCGCCAGACGCTTTGCCGCCTCTCCCACACGCGGATCGTCAAGTTCGGGAAATACCACCCGCCCCCGGCGCGCCTTGGCAGCGCCATATATTTTTTCCATGAAGCTCATGCATACCTCCGTATGCATCGAAAGGAGCCAGCAATGAACGATACCGTCAAGATCAACCGTGGTCTAAAAGGCATTTATTTCGAACGCTCCGGGGTCAGCCATATCGATGGTCAGAAAGGAGAGCTCTCTTATCGCGGCTATTCCATCCATGATCTTGCCGCCCATTCAAGCTTCGAGGAAGTCAGCTACCTGCTGATCCACGGCGAACTGCCCACCGCGGATGAGCTGGCGGACTTCGACGCCAAACTCAAATCCGCCCGCGCGCTGCCAGCCGCGATCTACGACATCATCACCGCCTGCAAGGACGGCCACCCAATGGACGTGCTGCGCACCGCCGCCTCGGCTTTGGCCGCGCTTGACCCCGCCAGCCACGAGGTCGGCGAAGAGGCTTTCATCGCGAACGGTATCCGCCTGACCTCCCAGGTCCCGATGATCATCGCGGCGCATGAAAACATCCGCAATGGTCGCAATCCGGTCGCCGCCGATCCAGACCTTAGCCACGCCGCCAACTGGCTCTGGATGCTCAAGGGCGAAAAGCCGTCGCAGGACGCCGCTCACCTCGCCGATGTCGACTTCATCCTGCACGCCGAACATGGCTCCAATGCCTCCAGTTTCGCCGCCCGTGTCACCACCGCAACCGAGACCAACTTGCACGGCGCCATCGTCACCGCTCTTTCCACCCTTGCCGGCCCCGCCCACGGCGGCGCCGCCGAGGACGTGATGAAAATGGTCCACGAGATCGGCACCCCGGACAAGGCCGCCGAATACGTCAAAGCCAAGCGCAAGAACCGCGAGGCCGTCACCGGCTTTGGCCACCGCGTCTACCGCGCAGAAGACCCCCGCGCGCGCCACATGCGTGACGGCGTCAAGAAACTGGGTGACGAAATGGGCGCCCCCGAATGGTACGAAATCCTGCAAGCCGTGGTCGAGGCGATGAAACCCTATGCCCGCCATGGCCTCAACGTGAATGTCGATTTCTACTCGGGCGTCATCTATCAGCTTCACGGCATCCCGATGGACCTCTACGTGCCGATCTTCGCCATCGGCCGCATGCCCGGCTGGATCATCCAGTGCATCGAGCAACAGCGCCAGAACATCCTGATCCGTCCGCTGACGCTCTACAACGGACCCGAGATGCGCAATTATACCCCGATGGCCGAACGCTGACCGAACGCAACAAGGGGGCGAATTTCGCCCCCTTTGCCTCTATCCGAACTTCACAACCTGTCCGGTGCCCCCGCCCAGGGCGGCGTGTTCATACATACGCGCCACGTCAGCCACCGGCGCACCGCCTGCGCCCCAGCCCATCTTGATCGCGGTTTCGCGAACCAGCGGCGGGCTGACCGAATTGATCCGGATACCGCGTGGCGTGCCCAGCGCGGCCGCCCGCGCAAACCCGTCCACGGCCGAGTTGATTGTTGTCAGCAAAACCGTGGCCGCGTTCGGCTGATCGGCCAGAATACCGCTGGTCAACGTGATGCTGCCGCCATCGCTCACATGGTCCACACCAAAGCGTACCAGGTTGATCTGTCCCATCAGCTTGTTACCCAACCCGAACGCGTAATCCGCGTCGCTCATCGCCTCCAGCGGACCAAAGGCCGCGTCCCCGGTGGCGGAAATCACCGCGTCCACGGCCCCAACCTGTTCATACATCGCCCGGATCGTGCCTGGGTCGCTCAGATCGACCGTGACCTCGCCCTTGCGCGAGGCGCCTATCACTTCATGATCCGCTGCCAACAGATCAACAACTGCACCACCAATGGTTCCGGTGGCGCCGACTACGAGAATACGCATTGTTTGTTTCCTTTCATCACGTTTGTACGTCTCGCAAACAGATATTCTCCCCATTTGCCGTTGATAATTGGCTAATTTTGGAAATAATAATCCCATATAACGGGATAATATAATGGACAGACTCGACATGATGACGGCCTTTGCCGCTGTTGCCCGACATGGTGGGTTCGCCCCTGCGGCACGGCAGCTTGGCATCTCCACCTCAGCGCTCAGCCGTCACATTGCCGCGCTCGAAGACTGGTTGGGCGTGCAGCTTTTCCACCGATCCACACGAAGCGTCCGCCTCTCGGACTCCGGGCAGGGTTACCTGAGACGCTGCCAAAACGTGCTGGATGAGGTGCGGGAAATCGAACAGGCCGGGCAAGACGCACAAACAGCCCTGTCCGGAAAACTCCGCCTGTCAGCGCCGGTTTACCTTGGCCGAAATCGCGTTGCCCCGCTCGTTGCGCGATTCCTGCACGATCATCCGGCCATGAGGATCGACTTGTTTCTGACAGATCGTCTGGTCGACATGGTGACCGAAGGGGTCGATCTGGCAATCCGCGTGACCAAGCCGGCGGATTCTTCGTTGATCGCCCGACGCATTGGCGCAACTCAGATCAGTGTGGTTGCCGCTCCCGCTTACCTCGCGCGCCGGGGCACCCCGAAAGCAATCACCGATCTTACGAGCCACGATTGCATTGTCGACCGCAGCCCCGACGGCAGCAACCGCTGGCATTTTCAAACTCCGGACGGGCGCGTCTCTCGACCTGTCGACGGCCATATCCGCGTAAACGATGGGGAAACCGCGCGCGATTTCGCCATCGACGGGCTCGGCCTTGCCCATTTGCCACTATTCTTTGTTCAGGATGCGTTGGACCGGGGCGATCTTATCCGAGTGAAATTGGACGACCAGCCCGAACATATCGGCATCTACGCCATTTACCCGCCGTCCCGCCATTTGTCGCGCGGCCTCCGCGCGCTGCTCGACCATATCGCATACGAGCTTGCGCTCTGATGCACACTCCTGCCCCTACTTCTTCGACCGCCAGGTATCCAGCCACTGTGTAAGCCGCCCCTTCTGCTGAACAACACTCTCATGCACGTCTTCCAGCGTCGGATCGATGCTGCGTTCGCGGAACTGCCGCCACATGGCGCGTATCATGCCGATGGCCAGCAGGACAAAGGCAAAGAAGAAGATGTTGAACCACGGGATCACGGTCACGTCCGGCCCATCGACCTTCCTGATGCCAATCGCGTTGGGATAGACCGTGAAGAACCGGTTGCGCCAGCCATAATGGGTGATCACCGCCCATTGCTCCTTGTCATTGGTCGACAGCGCTGCCGACGCCTCGGCTTGCAAATCGGACGAGTCGAACTTGAAATAAGGCGGCCAGATCCAGCCGGTATCCTCGTTGCGATAGACCATCACCTTTTCGCGGTCGCGCCGGATGAACCCCAACAGCCAGGTCTGCCGCTTCACCGTATTGATCAGCCGAATATCCCGCGTCGCCAATTCCGCACTGGCGCTGTCCGCCTGGGCAAAGAAGATCCGGTTCACCCCGGAAAAGTCCATCCGGATGATCTCGGTCGAGGTAATCTTCACCACGTCATGCTGCGGCAGGACATAATGCAAAAGCCCCCCGACCAGCAGGAACACCAGAACCCTCAACGTGTTTTTCACATAGGCCATCACGCTCCCCACCTCAGTTGGAATTGGTCAGATACAGCGCCACCGCCACCAGGACGGCCGGCACCACGTAAACAAGCAACAAGAGCTTGGGGCGCAGCGAGTTATTATACTCGGCAATCCCCTTCTCGACAAAGGCATCGTGCTCGGGGCTGTCCCGCTCGCCATGCTCTTCGGCCCACTCATCCTCCAGCTTCTCGCGCCGGATCGAGCGCGAATAAATGCTGAGCAGGACATAGATCACGCTCAAACCAATGAACCCGAATATGACAAGCCGGATAAATCCCATCGTCTTATCTCCTTACGGCCCCCCACGGGCCCACCCGCTCGATCAACTCCTCGCGCGGCACCGCGCTATCATCCTTAAGCGGCGCGTCATGGCCAAACAGTGCCCGGCGCGTGCCCAGCTTGTCCACCTGATATTCCCGATCCAGGAAATCCGCCACGTATGATTTCTTGGTCTCGCTCCAATCGGCATAAAGCTTGTAGAACAGCTCCTTGTGGCAAATGAACAACTGCCGCACATCCTTGGGTGCCAACTCGCTCAGCGCCATGTTCACCAGGTCCGCATCCGGATGGTTGGCCGCGCGCAGCGTATAGAAATATGCCGGATGGTCGCTGGTGATCCGCGGCCACTTCCCCCCATCCTCGGCCCATTTCAACAGCTCAGCCAAGCCATGAAACTCCGCCGGCAGATCATGGGCATAGCGCCGCGCCAGCGCGCGGATATCGGCCCGTGTCGCACCGCTGAGGTCAATCCCCGCCTCCTGCGCCGCATCGACCACGATGAAATCCATCTTCTGGCCCAGGATCGCCGCCGCATCTATGCCGCGTGCCTTCACGATCGGCTCGACCAGGTCGTTATACTCGAAAAACTTGGCGATCTGGTTCCGGTCTTTCAGATCGAACGTATACTTGATCGGCAGCTTGCCCAAATCGTCCTTGCTGCCACTGGCAATCACCGCCGGGTGGTCCATCCCCCGGAACACGTAGAGCCCACCAAAATGCGCCGTCCAGAAATTCTGCTGCTCAAACTCCATATGCTTCAGCTTCACCGGATTGCGGCTCACATCGCCGGTCTTCTTCGCCATCGAAATCATCTCGGCAATCAGCACATCATCGAACCAGGCATCTTCTTCGCTCTTGAACCGATCCACCATCGCGCCCAGCTTGTCGGCCTGCCGCACCGTGCCCTCGGTCGTATCCGCCTCGATCACCACCCGGCGAATATCAAACAGCTTCACCGGCTCCTCGACGCTATAGACCGAGTTCACCAATTCGCCCGCCACCGCATCCCGCGCGGTCAGCGCAAAAAGCTGCGCCTCGTTCTCCTCGATGAACTGCCGCAGGATTCCCCGACTAGTCGAGAACTTGGTATTCAACAGAGGCGCCGCCTTCTGCTCGGTCGTCAGAAGAATGAACTGCCGGTTCACCCCGTTCTGATTGAGGTAAAGATGATCCCCCAACTCATGCCCGATCTCCGGCGAATACCCGCTGATATCGACATGGAAGTCCTCCAACGCCGTCCGTTTCCCCGTCAGGCTCTCCAACGCGCGATTGTAGCGTTCAATCAACGCCGGCGAGGCCACCTCGATCAGGTTGCCGAACATCAGTCCTTTTTCAATGAGGCGTTTCATTTTTATGTTCCTAAGCGGACAAACTGGATTTCATTTTCCACAGATGCGGTTGTTATTCTTCGTTTTCCGGCTGAGTTTGCCAACCTCGCAGGATGCCCGCGAGTTCAGCGATTTCTCGGTTTGCATCAACCCTATAGTTTTCCAGGTCTACTCCTAGGGTTTCATAGAGGTCGTTTATCGAGATTTCATACTTCCAAAGCAGTTTCGCCACACCCAACAAAATGTCTTCACGCGCAACTTTCATTTACCACCTCCATCAAATCTGTCCCGCCCGGCCTCAAGCCGGGCAGCGCCCGACCCGCCCCATGGGCGGGCGCTGCCCTAAGTTATCTGCCACAACCCGGTTCACTCGTTCCCCCGCATAACCCCCAACCGCATCCACTTCACCGCCCGCGCCTGCACCCAGGCCAGCACGATCAGCCAAACAACCCCCAGCGCCCCGGCCACGGCCATCCCCACCGCCGCCATGTCATGAGGTTTCGACGACCAGAACTGTTCCGCCTTCGTCGCACAGCTGCCGGTAATCCCCCCGGTCAGCCCGCAATCCTCCAGCGTGCCCATCCAGATCACCACCGCCAGCACCGCCACCGTCGCCCAGAACCCCCAGAACACCGGATGCCCCGCCGCCCGCAGCAGCGGAAACGGCTCCTCGAACCGTGGTCTCTCAGATGTCTCGCTCATGCCTCGTCCCTTTCGTAGGGTGGGTTTTCAACCCACCATCCCGACGCAACAGCCTACCCCTTACGTTTCGGTTTCTCGCCAAGCCTTGGCGAACGCCGCGCCCATACCGACCAGCAACCCCGCAACCAACGCCACAAAGCCAACCAACACTGCCCCCACGGCGGCACTGACCACCCCGTCTATATTTGAGCCTGAAGCCGCATCAAGGTTTTGAAAGATCAGATCATCGGCCAGCAGAACAGCTGTCAAGATAACAAACCCTCCGAGTATGGGTGTTGCTAGAACCGCCGCCAGCTTGCTTCGCGAGAAAAACCCAATCGCAAACCCGGCCGCGATAACGACCAAAAGCGCCGCAATCGCAAGGCCCACGTTGACCTCTATCGGCATGGGTTCCGTCACCCCTTGCTCTCCAAATACCGCCGCTTGGCCTCTTCGCTCCGGCCAAACTCCCGCACCATCTGCTCAATCGCCACCTCGTCGGATTTATCCGCATAGCGGAACTCGCTATCCGCGTAACGGTTGATCTCCTGGATCACCATTTCCACCGTAATCGGCTTCCTCAACTCCTCGATCATCCCACGCTTCTCATCATACCCCTTCAACAGGAACAGCGCCGGGTCCTCCATCCACTCATCCGGCAGCTCAAAGTCCATCGCCCGAACCTTGACGGCATCGGTGATGTTCTTGATCGAGCGACCGGTAAAGCGTTCGTCCGCCTCCTGAATCCCCTTGAGGTACGTCCCCAGCTTTGCAATCGTATCCAGCCGCCCAATGTCCTTTTCAACCCGCTCATAAACCCGCAGCAACCCATCCTCATGCGGCTGATTGTGCGATTCAAACGAACGGGCAACAGCCGTTTTAATCTCCTGCGCCGCATAAAGCTCATGCGCGCCCAGCGGGATGTCATGGTTCTTGCCCATCAACAGATGCAGGATGTCGATATAATCGTCCCGCGTCTGCGGCCCATCCACCAGGAACCGCGCCCCGGCGCGTTGACGCAAGGCATCGTCCACATTCTCCGGATAGTTCGAGAACATCCCGAAGGTGCAATTGCCGCGCACCACCGTATTCGCGCCCGCGAACGACTCCATCAGAACAGCCGTAATCTCCAACTGCCCCGCGCTCGACTGCCGATCACCACGCTTGCCCGCCAACTGGTCGATGTCATCAATCGTGCCAAACCCGATGACACTCGGATCAATCACGTTGTTGATAAACGCCTTGGCATTCTGCGCCGACTTGCCCTGATAGCTATCAATGCTTTCGGTCGACAGGTTCTGATACCGAAACGGATAGCCCGCATTGTCGCAATAGCCCTTGATCAGCCCCGCCATCATCTGGATCAGTGTTGTCTTACCGGTCCCCGGCATACCATCGCCCATGAAGGTAAAGATGAACCCGCCCAGTTCCGCAAACGGGTTCAAACGCAGCTCGAAGTCATAGGCCATCAGCATCTTGGAAAGCCGCAGCGCCTGGTACTTGGCGATATGGTTGCCCACCACTTCGTGCGGCTGCTTGAACGTCATGGTCAGGGTCGACCCCTTGGCCGAGCGCGCCGGCGTGAACCCGCGAATGGCGAAATCATCCGCCTCGACCTTCCAGCTCGCACCCGTAAACGGCCCCAACCGCCCGGCGTTCTGGGCCCGTAACGTCACCTTCTCCATCAACTGCTCAGCGTAAGCAGACACCGTCGCCACGAGCCGCGCATCATCGCCAGCAAAGGCGGCGATATCCTGGTCCAATTCCCACAGCGCACCATGCAAGGCCAACTGCCCATTATCGGTCAGAACCTCCTGCACCTCACCCACTTCGACCGACACCTCGGTCAAATGCGGCCCCAGCAGAAACGCGCTGGCATTGCCGAACACATGCAGCGTGATCAGCGCCTCGGCGGTCAACAGCTCTGAAAATTCGTTCTTCCGGTCCGCCGCCAGCGCCCCCTCAAGGTTGGCCCGCTTCAGATCGGCAAGCCCCGTCGCGTCACCGTAATTCTCGGCCACCGCCAGCGCGATCGCCACCGCGCGCCGCACGGACGCCATCACCGTCGCCTGCGCCGGGGACACCAGTGGGTCCTCGCCATCCGCCGCCTCGATCGTCGCCAGCAATTGCACACCCTCCGGCCTTGCCGTCGAGCGTGTCACCAGCCCGGGCGTCGTGGCCCTGAACCGCCGCCGTGTGCCAATCCCTGCGGACTTCTCTTCCGCCGGTTTCTCCTTGCCCTTGCCAATCCGCGGCGTGTGGTCAAACCCCTCCAACATCGCGGCGGCCGCATCGTAGTGCTTGCGAATATCCTCCTCGCGGAGCTCCATCTGATCCGAGGTTAAACTCATGTCTCAAATCCCATTTCTATTTGTCAAAACCACTCATCGCGCCAATCGTGCATCATGCCACCTAAACCAAATGCACCATCACCGCTTCTACCGGCGCATCGCCCAACACACGCGCGCTGTGGCCTTTACCGGTCGTATCCTCCATCAACACGACATCACCCGGATACAAATCATAGGTCGTCCCATCGCTCAGACCGCCTTGAAAAACCCCAGACAACATCATGAACATCTGCTTGCGCGGAGACGGGTGCAGTTCGCTGTCCCACCCGTTTTCGAACTGAACAAAAACCAGACCCGCTGCAGGGCTCACATCGGACATCCCAAGAGCCGGGGCCGGTGGAGCATAAACAAGCGGCTCGTAAGACATCGGCATGGTCTCAAGCCGGCTTTCACCGCTCTCATCCGCATACATTCTCAGATAGGCCATTCGGGCTCCCTTCGGTTTCGTTTCAACGATAACTCAACACCCGCCCCTCAGGACTCACGACAAACTTGCGCACGTTCGAAAATCCCGCAGGCTGGCGCTCTTCCAACACCTGATAAGGCCGCTGCGGCAAGATGATCGCACGTTCGGTCCGCGTTGCCCCGGTCTCCACCCCGCGCCCCGAAAACGGGTCCAGCGCAAACACCTGCCGCTCGACGGTCGAGAACCAGCCCGAGCGTACCTCGGTCACCCGCTCGCTCTCCAGCTCTTCCAACGTCCAGGCCAGCGCCCAGTCCTGCCCCTCGGGCGCCCGCGCATCGCGCAGCACCTCGCGCAAGGGACCGGATTGCGAGGTAAAGGCAGAAGAATACATCGGCCCCAGGTGATAGCGCTTTAATCGCTTGGGATGCAGGTCATCGAAATCCTCGTCAAATCCGCGCGCGATGGTCACCAGTTT
Source organism: Aliisedimentitalea sp. MJ-SS2 (assembly GCF_032586155.1). Taxonomy (NCBI): domain Bacteria; kingdom Pseudomonadati; phylum Pseudomonadota; class Alphaproteobacteria; order Rhodobacterales; family Roseobacteraceae; genus Aliisedimentitalea; species Aliisedimentitalea sp. MJ-SS2. The sequence goes on along the minus strand of NZ_JAWHTC010000005.1, from coordinate 109,301 downwards.
CAGATCGCCCGCCGATTGCGCCATCAGATGCGCCTGCACCTCGGGCCAGCGCCGCTCGTCCAGCGGCAAGGCATTCCGGCCAGTATCTTCGACTTCCATCATATAGACCGTCGGCAGGTTGATCTGGCTGTCATAAACTGCCCAGTGGATCAGGAACCGTGTCCTCGGCTTTTCCCCGGCCAGCCAGATGATATCCGGATCGTTGCGCGCCCAGAACAGCTCACCTTTCATCAGCTCCTGGTAATACAGCCGCTGGCTTAGCGCATATTGCAGCTTGGTCGGCAATTCCCGGTCGCCCAGAATCTTGCGTACCATCTGGTCCTTCAGCGCGCTTTCGCTCGGCATGCGCTCCAGATGCTTAGCCGCCTGCGCCGCGTCATTGGCCATGACCAGCAATTCGGTGAAGACCGGAAACCCACTCTCGACCACGTCCATTTCCAGCGTGCCCAGCCGCCGCCCGGCATCACGGCCCGCCAGCAGGTATTTCATGCTCAGCGCCTTGAAGGTATAGCCGATGGCGATCACATAGCGTGTCAGCACCTCGGTCTCGCGCTCGCTCATTTCGCCTTCGGCCTGCATCTGCGCCGCCACGCGGGTCAGATGCCCAGTGATCGCCTCGAACTTCTTGAAGTAACGACGGCTGGCAAAGGTATCCTTCAGCCCCACATGATCGCGGTCCATGGTGATATCATCGCGGCGGTCGGTGATGTCAGTCACGGTTCCAGACTCCAACGGTTCTGGCAAGTCGATCAGGGCAGTGCCTGCCTGGGCGGGCGCTGAAAGCGCCTGCCGGGGGGCAGGCAGGCGCTGCCCGGCGTTTCACACCGGGAGGAACCTCAAATCCGTGCCGCATCACGACCCATACAGGTTCTTGTCATGCTTCTCGACGATCTGGGCGAACCGCCGGGCAAAGCGTTCATCCGCCTTGGCCTTGGCCTCCAGCACGTCACGGGCAAACACCATGTGTTCTTCGTGGGCTTCCATCATGTCGGCCATCTTCTGGTTGGTCGCCGTGCCAATCGCGGCCATCGCCGATTGCGCCTCCTGATCCGTCTGCACCCCAATCTCGTTGATCTGGTGCGCCACGTCCTGCTGTTGCGCCGTTTTTAACGACTTCGACAGCGCGTCATACAGCACAACCCGCTGCTTCGTATCCGTCTGCAGCTTGTTGATCAGAACCATCTGCGTCGCCGCCTGGTTCTGCAATGAATCGATCCAGGTCTTGCCCTTCTCGATATAGCGCTCCAGCGTCTGCGACTTGGCCAGCTTGACCTGCTCTTGCTGGACCAACTCGTTATATTTCGCATTCAACTCGGCCAGCTCGGTTTCCAGCTTGGTGCGCGCCGCCGCGTCCTGTTCGACCGAAATCTTGTTTTCAAGCTCGATGATCTTCGGGTCCATACCCTGAATCTCGGCCTTGGTGCTTTCCAACTCGCCCACCGTCAACTCGCGCTCATCCAGCGTCTCGCTCAGATTGCCCTCCACTTGGGTCTTCTGGGTGCTCAGCACATCCAACTGCCCCTGCAGCAGCTTGGTGATCACGTCCGATTTCGAAATCAGATCCTGCAGCTTGTCATCAATGCTGGCCGTGCGCATCCGCTCTTGGCGCATGCTGTCGGACTTGCCCTTCGAGAAAACCCCGACAAACGTCTCCCACCCGGTCTTGGTCCGCATCTCGTCAAAATCACGGCTGAACCCGGCGGTCACATCATCCAGCCCCATGATCAGCTCGGCAATATTGGCATTCATCAGCTCGGTATGCGCGTGCACCTCATCGAGCGTGGCATTCTCGATGTCGATGGCGATATCATCCCCCGATTTCATCTTTTGCCGCGCGGTCTCGATCCGGCTGGTCAGCTCGGCAATCTTGGCCTGCGCATCGGCCACCTGTTTCTGCGATTCCTGCATCTGAGCTTCGAAATTTGCCATCAGGGCTCCCTCTTTCATCAATCACTTGAGGTCGATATGGGCAGTGTTAATCCCATTTACATCGACCCACCATTCCATTTGTCGAAAGTGTTGCAAATGCGCACGATAAAGGGAAGGGGAAAGGGTCAAATGGTCCGGAAATCCGGACCTAAGAGATTGGCCGTGCATCGTCGACCCGCGGGGTTGCGACCCAGCCTTTCAACATGGCGCTTTATCCCTGCCAAACCCGAATACCCTCCCTGTTCCGCATGACCTCACCAAATCGCCGCCCCAGGGAGCGGGTCCCCTCCCGGCAGATTTTGCCAAGACAAAATCGCCTGCCGGGTCAATGCAGCGATGCACGGCGCGCTACGCGCTTGAATCCGTGCGGTGCGTTTCGCTTAAGTGTTTCACGCGGCCAGAAGATTTTGCACTTCCGCCCCATGAGGAACGCGTCTAGCCTTTACGCATGGTCGAAGAACACCAGTTCCCCCCTTTTCCAAGTTCGGCGTTGCGCGCCCGCTGGCTCAAAAAGTCCCTCACCCTGTGGATCGCGCTTTCCCTGATTGGCGCATTCTACCTCGCACCAACTATAGCCACCGCGCGACCCGCCTACTTTCTGACACCAACAGCAGGTTGGATGCCGTTCTTGATGGTACTACCCGCCGCCACCATCGGGCTGCTTGCCGCGATCTATTCACTCAGCTCCCTTCCCAATCGAGTACTCTTTCAGCCGACCCGGTGTCGGGTTCTGACGACACTTTTTCTTTGGCCACTTCTTCCCGCCTATGCTGTGTTGGGCTTTGTGCTCCCGGCGTTCTGGGTTGCAATAGGTGCCGTCTTCAATGGCATTGACGCGGAAACCGCGCTTGCCACCATTTTCGCGGCATTGCTCTTGCCCATGACCTACATTGTATCCTGCCTGTTTTGCTCTGCGTTCCCCAATTCAAAACGCCGTGCTTTCTTGCTGGTTATGTATTGGTTTGCCTGCCTCTCGACGATGATCGCGCTCGGCTTGGCGCAAACTGAGATTTGACCGGTCCCTCGCAACATACTCAGCCTAAAACCATCTTCCCCGACCCAACCCGCAATGCTATATCCCCCGCAGGCACACGGGCGATGGCGTCGCCGGGGTCACTCCCTGCCCACCGATCTGCTCCTGTACGCCGGGACTTTCAATCGAGAGGTTGGAGGCCCCCGCCCCGCCTCCCCCGTAAAACTGGAGGCATCCCATGGCCTGGTCACCGAACAAAACCCAAGTCAAAAGCTGGAACGAGTGGGACACCCTGCGCCACGTCATCGTCGGGCGCGCCGATGATTGCCACATCCCGCCCGAAGAACCCGCATTGGACGCCAAGGTGCCCGAAGACAGCGACATGCGCGGCCAATGGGGCAAGCGCCCGCAGGAAACGATTGATCGCGCCAACGAACTGCTGGACACTTTCGCCAACCAGCTCGCCAAACGCGGCATCCGCGTCGACCGTCCCAATTCGATCGACCATAGCCAGCCCGTCACCACCCCGGATTTCCATACCGACAGCCAATTCGGCTGCATGCCGCCCCGCGACGTGCTGCTCACCGTCGGCCATGAAATCCTCGAGGCGACGATGTCCTATCGCTGCCGCTGGTTCGAATACCTCAACTACCGCCCGCTGATGCAGCAGTATTGGGAAGAAGACCCCAATTTCCGCCACGAGGCCGCCCCGAAACCCCGCCTGACGGATGCCGATTACCACCCCGACTACCTCAGCGAGAAAATCGGCGACGCCAAGCGGCTGGAATGGGCCGCCAAGAAGTTCTTTGTCACCACCGAGGAAGAACCCCTGTTCGACGCCGCCGACGTTCTGCGGTTTGGCAAGGATCTGGTGGTGCAACACGGCTTCACCACCAACCTCAAGGGCATCGAATGGCTGCGCCGGCACTTCCCTGATCACCGGGTGCACACGGTCAACTTCCCCGGCGATCCCTACCCGATCCATATCGACGCCACCTTCACGCCGCTGCGCCCGGGGTTGATCCTCAACAACCCGCAACGCCGCCTGCCCGATGAACAACGCGGTATGTTCGAGAAGAACGGCTGGGAGATTGTCGACGCCGTGCGCCCGGCCCACAACACCCCGCCACCGCTCTGCTATTCCTCGACCTGGCTCAGCATGAACGTCCTCGTCCTCGACCCGAAAACCGTCTGCGTCGAGAAATCCGAGGTCTACCAGGCTGAACAGATGGACAAACTCGGCATGGAAGTGGTCGAGGTCGACCTGCGCGACGCCTACGCCTTCGGCGGCGGTCTGCACTGCTGCACCGCGGACGTCTACCGCGATGGCGACTGCGAGGATTACTTCCCTAACCAGTAAGGCGGTCCGCGAAAAGGTCAAAGCCCACCCGCGCTCTTCCTTTTGCAATAAATATCCCGGGGGGTCCGGGGGGCCGGCCCCCCGGCCGGTCGGATTGTGCAAGCAATCCGAAACCCGAAAAGCAACCCCAACCTGCGCCCGAATCACGACCTGTGCTACCCTCCCCGGACTAAAACAACCAATAGGGAGCAAACCAATGTGTGATATCTGCGTCATGAACGCCGTGAAAACCAAGATGCTGTCGCGGCGTGACCTGTTCAAGGGCGCCGCTATGGCCGGGGCCGCCGCCGCCCTCGGCACCACCGCCGCCACCCCGGCCAGCGCTGGCAGCCACGGCGGCGGGCCCGTCGATATGAGCCACACGCTCAGCGCCGATTTCCCCACCTATTTCGGCGAACCAGGCTACAGCCAGGAGCAACTGTTCAAATTCGCCGACAGCGGCTTCAACCTGTTCAAGCAGACCATCAATGAACATACCGGCACCCATATCGACGCGCCTTTGCACTTCTCTGCCGATGGCGCTTCGGTTGATGAGATTCCGATCGAACAACTCGTCGCACCGCTTTGCGTGATCGACATCGCCGCTCGTGCCGCCGAAGACCCGGATGCCCAGGTCACACCCGACGACATCAAAGCCTGGATGGCCGCCCATGGCGACATTCCACAGAACGCCTGCGTCGCGATGCATTCCGGTTGGGGTGGCAAAACCGACACCGACGCGTTCCGCGGCTTCGACGGCAAAGGCATGCATTTCCCCGGCTTCCATCTCGAGGCCACAAAGATGCTGATGGAAGAAACCGGCGCCACCTCGATGGCGGTCGACACCCTGTCGCTCGATCACGGTCCCTCGGGTGATTTCGCCACGCATTATGCCTGGCTGCCCACCGGCCGCTTCGGGATCGAGAACATGGCAAATCTCGACAAGGTTCCCGCGGCTGGCGCCACCCTCGTCATCGGCGCCCCCAAACACAAAGGTGGCTCTGGCGGCCCAGCCCGGATCATCGCGCTGGTCTGAGACGCCGTAGGCCGGGCTTCAGCCCGGCCTACCTCCTACAAGACTTGCATTGCCGCCATCACCCGCCCGATCACGACCATGTCGGTATCGTTCAGATCTACAAGGATCGGTGGGTATTCCGCATTGGCACTGACCAGCTGCACATGCGCCTGTGGTAGCATTTGAACCTGCTTGACGTTCATCTCGTCTCCGAACCGCAGCACGAAAACCAATCCATCCTTCAACTCACACTCGGCACAGTTGACCAGCACCTGATTGCCGTCCGACAGTTTCGGCTCCATGCTGTTGCCGACAACTGTCACGATCAGCAGATCGTCTTCCGAAACACCCTGCTCTGCCAGAAATCCGCGGCTGACCCCGAACCAGTCCCTGTCGCCCGCTTCGCTCCGGTCGATCGGTGCCCAATCTCTACCTGCCCGAACCGTTCCAAACCCGGGCTTGTCGGGCTCGGCAAACCCGAGCTGTTCCGACAAAAGCCAGTTTGCATCGACCCCAAGGACGCGCACGATGCTCATCAGGAATTCATGGTCCGCCCGTTGCTTGCCGATCTCGACCGCCTGCACCTTGGCCTCGGGCACGCCGGTCCGTTCCCCGAATGCCTTGCGGGACAACCCCCGATCCTCGCGCAGCGATCTGATTTTTCCGCCGATCTCTGACATTTTTCTAAGTTTAGGCCCAGTTTGAAAACGTTTGGTTAACTAGTAATATTGCATAAATTCCATCAGTCCACGCCGCTTAACGAGGGAAGAGAGAGTATTATGACTGAAAAAAGTAACATAATTCACCTGTTTGAACAAACTGGTCAGACCCGCCCGCCGCATTGGTCACGACCCGCGCGCCGGACCGAAATACCCCCCCGTTTCAGGACCCGCGACACCGGCCTTGTCCCGCTTCTCAGCCGCAACCGCGCCCACATGCGGGCCGCGCGCATGCTCACGCCTCTTCCGCCACGCGACCGCGCCTTGATCGGGTTGCGACTCATCCTCGACAATGCAAATTCACCCGAGATGGCGGCGCTGTTGCGCTTTGCCGAACAACGTCTGGCGCAGGCCCGCAGCGCCCTGCCCGCTCCGCCCCGCGTGCCCTCCGACGAAAGGTAGCAAGGGCAAATGCCGGTGCGCATTCATTGCACACCTTGCCCACGTCACACGTTCCTCTAAACTCGCCCCTATGTCCGAGTTCCCCCCGTTTCCACGTCACAGGCTGCGCCGCCGCTGGCTCATCATGTCCCTGATCTTCTGGGTGGCTGCGTCGCTGCTCTATGGCCTTGCCCTCGGCCCTTGGATCGAAACCTTGCCGCAGGCGCGCAACGCAGTCTTCCTTCCTACCGGCTGGCGCGCCCCGCTCGGCATGGTCTTGCCCAGCTTTGCGCTTGGACTTCTCACAGCCATCTGGTCGCTCTCACCCCTGCCCGCCCGTGTCCTGTTTCACCCGACCCGCGCCCGTGTTCTCGGCGCGTTGGGCTTTTGGCTGATTTTTCCTATCGGCGTGTTTTTCTACGATGCTCCCATCCATTTTCTACTACCGATGATAACGGCACTACCCGTCAGTGCCGGGTTTTGGTTTTTCTTTGAATTCGGTGATTTTGGCTTCCTGCAATGGAACCTTGTACTTCTTGCCCCATGCCACCTCGCGGCATGCCTGCTGTCCTCGGCCATTCCCAACTGGAAGCCGCGCACATTCGCCTATCTTATGGTGTGGTGCGGTTGCCTCGCCTCCGCCTTCGGTGCCGCAACCGCCCAGTGGTTTGTTGTCTGACCTGACACTTCTGACATTCCCAGTAGGGTTCGCATTTTACGCACCTTAACCACCCCGAAACCATCCTTAACGCCACAAACCCCGCCGTTCGCGGGACGGATACCCGACGGGTGCCAGACGGAAACCAGACATCGGGTTCGGGGCCAAAGGTTAATCCCTAACGCCCCGAACTATTCCATTTCCTCATAGCTGTGGGCGATCACCCCACCACGTTGAACCCCGGCCCGTAAGGGTAGCCGGTAATGTTCTCGTTGCCATCCTCGGTGATCACCAGGATATCATGCTCGCGATACCCCCCGGCGCCCGGCTGCCCCTCGCCAATGGTCAGCATCGGCTCCATCGAGATCACCATCCCCGGCTGCAACACCGTGTCGACATCCTCGCGCAGCTCCAGCCCCGCTTCGCGCCCGTAATAATGGCTCAGCACCCCGAAGGAGTGCCCATAGCCAAAGGTCCGGAATTGCAGCAGGTCGCGCTCCTCGAAAAACCCGTTGATCGCGTGGGTCACCTCGGCGCAACTTGCCCCTGGCTTCAGCAGGCCCATCCCGTATTCATGGGCCGCCACATTGGCCTCCCATACGCGCAGCGAGGCATCGTCGACCTCGCCCACGAACATGGTCCGCTCCAGCGCCGTGTAGTAACCGCTGATCATCGGGAAAGTGTTGAGCGACAGGATATCCCCCCGCTCCAGAACCCGCCCCGTCACCGGGTTATGCGCCCCATCGGTATTGATGCCGCTCTGGAACCACACCCAGGTGTCGCGGTACTCGGCATCCGGGAACGATTTGGCGATCTCCAGCTCCATCGCATCGCGCCCGGCCATGGCCACGTCGATCTCGCGCACCCCTGCCTTGACAGCGTCCCGAATGGCAAAGCCGCCCACATCGGCCACCCGTGCCCCTTCACGGATCAGGGCAATCTCGGCCGGCGATTTCATCATCCGCTGCCGCATGCTCGCAGGCGCAATGTCCACCATCGCAGCCGGTTTCAAAAACCCCTCCAGCTTGTCCCGCAAGGCCAGCGTCAGGTGATCCGCCTCGTATCCGATCACCATGCCCTCACCAGCGACGGACACCACAGCCCGCCAGAAATTGTCGCGCTGCCAGTCGGTATAGGTGATGTTGTCGCCATAGCACCGCCGCCACGGCTGCCCGGCATCGATCCCGGCACTGATCGTGACACATTCCTCCGCCGTCACCACAAGGCCGTAAGTCCGGCCAAAGGCGCAATAGGTGAACCCAGAGTAGTAAGAAATGCAGTGCATCGAGGTAAAGACAGCGGCATGAACCCCCAACTCCTCCATGCTCTGCCTAAGAAGTTTGATCCGTTCGGCATACTCGGCCTCTGCGAATTGCAGCTTGGCCTTTTCGCCATTGTGGAAACGATACATTTCTGGACGTGCAGTCATATTGACCTCCTTCGTCAAAAGAAGATCCCGGCGTTCAGGACTGTTTGGAAAGCCCGCTATTCGGGTCGACGCCATCGACCGCGGGCATGGCGTATCTCTTGCCGATCCTGCACATTCTGGCAAGATAATTTTCATCACTTCAGGGGAATATCATGACACAAGCCAAACCGGGCCGCCGAAATCTCATAACCGACGTCGCCGGGTTAACCGTCGGCAACGCACAAGACGATGCCATCAAAACCGGCTGCACCGTACTTTTGGGCAACGAACCGTTTACCTGTGGCGTCTCGGTCATGGGCGGTGCCCCTGGTACCCGCGAAACTGATCTTTTGGCCCCGGACAAGACGGTCGAACAGGTCGATGCGCTGGTCCTCTCAGGTGGCTCCGCCTTCGGCCTCGATGCCGCCTCCGGCGTGGCTGACGCCCTGCGCACCCAGGGCCGCGGCTTCCCGGTCGGCGACCAACTCGTCCCCATCGTTCCCGGTGCCATTCTATTCGACCTCCTGAATGGCGGCGATAAACGCTGGAGCGATAACCCCTACAAAGCCCTCGGCACCAAAGCCCTCGAAAACGCCGCCGCGGGCTTCGCTCTCGGCACCACCGGTGCCGGCACGGGTGCGACCAGCGGCAATCTCAAGGGCGGCCTCGGCTCGGCCTCAGTCACCTTGCCCTCTGGCCACACAGTTGGCGCCCTTGTCGCTGTTAACGCGCTGGGCACTGCCACCGTTGCCGACAGCCCTCACTTTTGGGCCGCCCCGTTTGAACAAGACGACGAGTTCGGCGGCCTCGGCCCGGCAGGCGCCTACCCCGGCGACCCCCACCTGCCCGAAACCAAGCTCAGCCAGCACGCCAACACCACCATCGGCGTCGTCGCCACCGACGCGCAGCTGACACAGGCGCAATGCACCCGCCTCGCCACTGCGGCGCATGACGGCTTTGCGCGCGCGCTGTTCCCGTCTCACACCCCAATGGACGGCGACCTGATCTTCGCCGCCGCCACCGGTGCGAAACCGATGGAAAACCCAATCGCCGACACGTTCTATCTCGGCCATGCCGCCGCCACCGCCATGGCCCGCGCCATCGCCCGCGCCGTGTTCCATGCCACGCCCGCCAAGAACGACCAACTCCCCTGCTGGTCGTCTCTCTAGCTGCTCTTTCTTGGTGAAAACACTCCGGGGGTGTGGGGGCTGGCCCCCACTCCTGCCCTATCCGATCAAAGCCTCAACCAGACCACTATCGCCAATCTCCAGCGGCTCGATGACATCGAAATGATGCCGCCCTTCGGCTTCCACGTGGCCCGCTTCCCAGGCCTCGGCCAGCCACCGTGCCTGGTCCAGGAATGCAGGCCGTTCATCTGCACCCACCCAGACCGTCACAGGCACCTCGAGCCGCGCCGCCATCAACACAGGACTGTCCACCACAGCTGACTCTTCGCTCAACCGCAAGTCATCTCGCATCGAGGTCCGCATCAGCGGCCGCAGATCCGTCACCGGTGAAATCGGCACAACCTTGCGCAGCCGTGCCGCCACATCCTTGTCCAGCAGCCCCGGTTCCAGCATCCGCGACACCAGATGCCCTCCTGCCGAGTGGCCGGCCAGGACCAGAGGCCCGTCGACTACTCCCGCCGCCACGTCTATGGCCCGGGCGATCTGCGCCGTGATCTCGCCGATCGTCACTCTCGGGCACAAATCATAGCTCGGCATCGCCACGGCCCAGCCGCGCGCCACTGGCCCTGCGGCCAGATGCGACCAGTAGGATCGGTCGAACTTCATCCAGTATCCGCCGTGTACGAACACCACCAATCCTTCCGGTGCCCCTTCGGGCAAGAACAGGTCGAACCGTTCACGCTCCCCTTGCCCATACGGTAGATCCAGCCGCGCATGATCGTCATGCGCCTCGCGCGTGCGCCACATCTGTGCCGCCTGCGCCCAGCGATCAGGGTAGTCGTCACCGCCCGGAATATAGGCCGCGTTGGTATAGGCATCGTCCAGTTCCGTGATCAGCTCCATGACTTTCCTCCCTTGCGACACCTAAAACGACTCGGATCGAGCCGTTCCAACATCGTGCCGAAAACCAGCGCAATTTGAAAGCCTTCCACTGGACAGCTATGCCCCGGTCCAACTGCGCGCTGGAAATTTGATCAAAAACTGTTTTGACATTCTTTCGCGCGGGTGCTTTGGCTATTGCAACCATAGATTCCAATCGCGAGGGCCGTCCCATGCTCGATACCGTTACAAACCTGAAATCCCTGCTCAAGGATCCAACCCTTCTGTGCGAGAAAGCCTATATCGCCGGGGCATGGGTCGATGGCGACAACGGCACCTTCGACGTCACCAACCCCGCCCGCGGCGACGTGATCGCCAACGTGGCCGATCTGTCCCGCGCGCAGGTTGCCGGGGCCATCGCCCGCGCCGAAGCCGCGCAAAAGGACTGGGCCACATGGACCGGCAAGGAACGCGCTATTGTTCTGCGCCGCTGGTTCGACCTGATGATGGAACATCAGGAAGACCTGGCCACCATCCTCACCGCAGAGATGGGCAAACCCATGGCCGAAAGCCGCGGCGAGATCGCCTATGGCGCGTCATTCATCGAGTTCTTCGCCGAAGAGGCCAAGCGGATGTATGGCGACATCATCCCCGGCCATCAACGTGACAAGCGCATCATGGTGATGAAACAGCCCATCGGCGTTGTCGCCTCGATCACGCCGTGGAACTTCCCCAATGCGATGATCACCCGCAAAGTCGGTCCGGCGCTGGCTGCTGGTTGTGCCGTTGTCGCCCGCCCGGCCAAGGAAACGCCGCTTTCCGCACTGGTGCTGGGTGAATTGGCTACCCGCGCCGGTATCCCCGAAGGCGTCTTGTCGATCGTCACCTCCTCCTCCGCCTCGCAGATCGGTCAGGAGTTCTGCGAAAACCCTGCGATCCGCAAGCTGACCTTCACCGGCTCGACCGAGGTTGGCCGCATCCTTCTGCGTCAGGCCGCCGACCAAGTTCTGAAATGCTCGATGGAACTGGGCGGTAACGCGCCGTTCATCGTATTCGACGACGCTGATCTTGATGACGCCGTCGAAGGCGCGATCATGTGCAAATTCCGCAACAACGGCCAAACCTGCGTATGCGCCAACCGCATCTATGTGCAGGCCAGGGTTTACGACGCCTTCGCAGAAAAACTCGGTACCCGTCTGGCGGCGATGAAAGTCGGAGACGGCTTGGAAGACGACACCGCCTTCGGCCCGTTGATCAACGATGATGCGGTCGAAAAGGTGCGTGAGCACATCGAAGACGCCGTTTCAAAGGGCGGTGAGGTTGCCTTTGGCGGCAGCCAGCACAATCTTGGTGGCACCTTCTTCCAGCCCACCATCGTCACTAACGTGACCCAGGACATGGCCGTTGCCACCGAAGAGACCTTCGGCCCCATGGCCCCGCTCTTCAAATTCGAGGACGAGGACGAGGTCATCGCAATGGCCAATGACACCATTTTCGGCCTGGCCAGCTATTTCTATGCCAAGGACCTAAGCCGCGTCTACAAGGTGGCCGAGGCGCTGGAATATGGTATCGTCGGCGTCAACACCGGCATCATCTCGACCGAGGTCGCGCCCTTCGGCGGCGTCAAGCAATCGGGCCTAGGCCGCGAAGGCAGCCACTATGGTCTCGATGAATTCTGCGAGCTGAAATACGTTTGCATGTCGGTCTGATCCGACCGCCACAAAAGCATGAAAAGGCCCCCGCATCCGGGGGCTTTTTCTATTCTACTGGCGTCAGTCGCGTGATCGCTGCCGCCTCGGCGCGAAGGGTCTCCACGTCCATCACCATCGGCAGGTATTTCCCTTCCAGCCACAAGCCTGCCTGATCGCGGTAATGCCGCGACATCGGGTGCCCCGACTGCCCCGTCGACACCACGAAGACCGACGTCTCGGGCGCGGCCATGTCATAGACCCCACGATAGAGCGCCCCGTGCAGATTGCGCAGCGGGGCCTCGCCCTTGCCATGGGTCAGACCGCGCAACAGGGTCGCATCACCGCCGCTCGTCTCTTGCCGGATATTCACCAGCGCACCGATGACGGGCAAACCGCCCAGCACCTGGTGATCATGGGTGGCCACATGAATCTCGCCCCAACGGATCGTGGTCAGGTCATCGCCGAACCGCGCCTGCAACCCGTCAAGCGCCTGATCCAGCGCCCGGCCAACGGTTACCGCGCAGCTTTCCAGCGCCGCGCTCTGCACGTCATCGCACCAAACCCCGGCACCATTGGTATTGCGCAGCACACGCCCGATGAACACCGCGTCGGGATAGCGGAACCCGCTCACGACGTCGCCCAATTCGTCCTCGGACAGTGCCACCTGAAGCGCCCGCATCAGAGCGGCATAGAACGCAGGCTCGGGTCGGTTCGCGTCCATCGCCCCGTCCCAGTCCAACAGCATCGCCACAGCCTCAGCCCGGCGCCCCTCCTGCGCGCCAAGTACCTCGGCCACCAGCGGCACGATCACCTGTGCCGGATGGCTGACCGGGTCCATTTGCATCGCCTGGAACCCCTGAAGGCTATGCTTGTCCGTGGTCGCTAGAAGCGACTGCAGCCGCATGATCCGCTGGCTGTCACCCCACTCGAATGAAACATGTCTTGGGAACACTCCATCCGCCGTCTTGTTGTTCGTATTCCCCAACACGCCCACCCCGGGGTCAACGAATCTCGGGTTGTCCGCATAGGGCAAATACCCATACCAACGGTTCCCGGCGATCCACCCGCGTGACGGCAGGCGCGCCTTGGTTTCATGCTCCGTCGTCCGCTTCGGCATCTTGCCAATCATCTGCAAAGCAATGCTGTCCGCATCGACGACTGACAGGTTCTGCGCAGGGGTCACGAACCCCTCCATCGCCGCCAGCGCCTCGCCGACATTGCGGGCCTTCAGCATTTCCAGCGCCGCGCTCATCGAAGTGTCGGCCGGATTAAACAGCGTCCGGGCAATCGCGATGACATGACCTTCGGGCCTGATCTGATCGAAATTGTAGTATTTCGCCGGGATCACCGGACCGTTTTCCGACCAGCGCAGGGTGATCTCGATGGCATCCTGCCCCCGCACCGGGATTGTTGCCTGGCGCGTGACCAACGGCGTGTAGCCCTCTGGAGTCAGCACCTCACCGGCATTTTCGGGGTTCAGTTTTTCGACAAAGACATCCTGGTCGTCCATGTTCGCCGCCGTCAGTCCCCAAGCCAGCACATCGCTGCGCCCCGACAGGACCATCGGAATCCCCGGGATCGTCCCGCCGATCACACCCCCGGCCTCCAGTTCGATCCGCGCCAGGTACCAGATCGACGGCGCGGCAAAGTTCAGATGCGGATCGTTGGCCAGAATCGAGGCCCCGGTCACGCTGCGGGCCGGCCCTGCCGCCCATGCATTCGACGACAGCTCGCCATTCCAGAACGACGCGGGATAAAGCACCGCTTGCTCGACCGGCTCATCACCACCGCCGGTGATGGCAGCATCAAATGTCGCAAATCCCGGCACATCGGGCAGAATATCCACCAACCGCTCCGGCGGAACCAGCTGCGCCACCCGTGCACGGGTTACTTCCTTGTCGATCTGCGATGCCAACTGCAATGCGATCAGCTTGAGAATGGCAAGGCTGTCGGTTGGCGTCCACGGCTCAATCTCAACCGGGAACAACAAGAACTCGGGCGCCAGCGCGCCCGGCCCCGAAACCTCGTCAATGCGGGTATTGATCCCGTTGGCATAGGCCTCGAGAACTTTCCGCGCATAGGGCGTCTGCACCTCCAGAGACGATTGCGCCGCCGTGTAAAGATCAAGCCGCAACAACAGCTCATCCGTCGCAATGGTCGGCGTGCCCACAAGCTCGGACAACCGACCCCGCGCGGTACGTCGCAACATTTCCATCTGCCAGAACCGATCCTGCGCATGAGCATAGCCAAGACCAAAGAACACATCCTGATCGGTGCCGCCCAGAACATGCGGAACAGCATGATCGGTCCGGATGATCTCGACCGGGCCGTCCAGACCGGTGACCTCAAGGCTCTGACCATAATCCGGGACCGAGCGGTTCAACACGGCCCAGGATGCCACTGCGGTCACCACGACAACCAGTGCCAAACTAATTGCAATTCGTCTTATCCAACGCATGGCACCCTCCCGCGGTTTCAACCCGAAACGATGGGACTTCGCGCGCCTCCGAACTGTCTTGTGATTAATCGCCATTGTCGCACCTCGGCGCATGGTCGCGCCATGACGTGCCTCAACTTCCCACTTTCCCGGAATCCGGCAAGCAGGGTAGAGCCTAGCAATGGGAATGCACGCGATCGCCATCAACCTTGGCCTAGGCCGCATAACCCGCCACCATAACACTGTTGAACGTACCGAGTCGTAAAGGACCCGCTCCATGACTAGCCAGGCAGACCACGCCAACACCTTTCGCGCCCTGCACATCAAGGGCGATCCGGTCACCCTCTACAATGTCTGGGACGCCGGAAGCGCCAAGGCCGTCGGCGATGCCGGGGCAAAGGCCATCGCCACGGGCAGCGCCCCTGTCGCAATGGCCAACGGCGCAGCGGACGGACAGCAGTTCCCACTCGATCTGGCGCTCGCTAACATTGGGCGAATTTCTTCCGCCGTCGACCTGCCCGTCACCATGGACCTTGAAGGCGGCTACAGCACCGACCCCATCGAGGCGGGTGAAAACTTTGCCCGAGGCATCGCCGCAGGACCCATCGGCTTCAACTTCGAGGATCAGGTGGTCGGCGGCGAAGGTCTGCACGACATCGCCACGCAATCCACGCGCATCAAGGCCGCCCGCGCCGCCTGTGATTCCACTGGCGTGCCCGCTTTCATCAACGCCCGCTCGGATATCTTCCTCAAGGCGCTGAAAGCCCAGATCGCCCCAACGCCAGCTATGCTGGACGAGGCCGTGACCCGCGCGCGGGCTTATGCCGAGGCCGGGGCCGATGGCTTCTTTGCCGTGGGCCTGATGGACATCGCCATGATTGCCGAACAGGCCAAATCCGCCCTGAACTGGCGTGACTAGGCAACCTCCGAAAAAAACTCGTTCCGCCGCCAAGGATTGACCCCCGGCCCGCGTCATACAATCGTGATGCGCATGGAAGTCAGTGACGAAACCTTGGCCCAAGCTGCCGCCGATGGCGATGCGGCAGCCTTTTCGCTGTTGCTTGAACGCCATTACGACACGCTCTTCCGGCTGGCCTTTCGTCTGACCGGTGCGCGTGATCAGGCTGAGGATCTGACCCAGGACATCTGCGCCGCGCTTCCGGCCAAGCTGGCGTCCTTCCGCGGCACCGCGCGCTTTACCACATGGCTCTGGCGCGTGGTGGTCAACGCCAACCATGACCGCCGCCGCCGTCAGGCCACACGCTCCCGCCACGCCGACGGCTGGGGCGATTGGGAGAAAAACCGCCGCGCCGCCAATGACGAGCAGGCCGAGGCGGTCGATTGGCTCACCCAGGCGATGCGCGCCCTGCCGGACGATCTGCGCGACACGCTGGCGCTGGTGCTGGATGATGCCACCCATGCCCAGGCCGCCGACATATTGAACATCTCCGAGGGCACCGTCAGCTGGCGCATCTCGGAAGCCAAGAAACACCTACGCACCCTGCACGCGCAGGAGGATCAGATATGACCGACGATCTTGACGACCTGAAGGCCCTGATGGAACAGGCCACCCCTTCGCCCGATCCGGCGAAAAAGGCCGCGCATATCACGCTGGCCCGGGAAAATTTCGCGCGCCACCAAGAAACGGCGGCCAAGGCGCGTCAAACCTCTGAACGCCCCAAACCGGGGCTCATCAGAGGAGCTAAAACAATGTTCGCCCATCTCACCTCCCGCGCCGCCCTGACCGCCTCGACCGCACTGGTCGCGGTCGGCCTCGTGGTGGCCCTGCCGCAATTGACCAAAGCACCCCTGCCCGATCTTCTGCCCGCTGCCGTTGGCACAGAACCCGAACCCACACAATCGGGGCTCGAGTATTCCGAGACTGCGCGCAGCGGGGCCATGTCACCACAACAGGCGAGCAAACCGGCAGAACCTCAGACCGAAACAACTGCGCCACCGCTCCCACCGGTCGCAGATCAAGCCATGCCAGCGCCCAGTTCAATCACGCCCAACCTGGCGTTCTCGGAAGCCGAAGGCGATGTCTTCTCCGACGATGCCCCATTGGGCCGTATCGCCCCGGCACAGGCCAAGCCGAAATCCCTGCCCAATCGCGAACGCCGCGCCATGTCCGACGGCGTGATCAGCGGCTTTGGCGGCATGCTGGCCGAGCAGGTCGCGCCGGGAGCCGTCCCCATGCCCGCGCCCGACGCACGCATCATGCCCCCGCTGGAACCCAACACCGAAGCCTTCCCCGAGGCCGAGAAAAACCCACTTAAAGTCACCGCCGAAGAGCCGGTCTCAACCTTCTCGATCGACGTCGACACCGCATCCTACGCCGTGGTCCGCTCATCGATCACCCGGGGTCAGCTTCCGCCGCAAAGCGCCGTGCGGATCGAGGAAATGATCAACTATTTCCCCTATGACTACCCCGCCCCGGATGCGGGCGAGGCCCCGTTCAAACCCACTGTTACCGTTACCCCGACCCCGTGGAACGACGGCACGAACCTCGTCCATATCGCCATCCAGGGCCGCGAAGCCGCAACCGAAAACCGCCCGCCGCTGAACCTCGTCTTCCTGATCGACACCTCGGGGTCGATGAACCAGCCCAACAAGCTGCCGCTCCTCAAGCAAAGCCTGTCGCTGATGCTGCCGCAGCTTGACGAGCAGGATCAGATTTCCATCGTCACCTATGCCGGGTCCGCCGGGCAGGTTCTTTCCCCCACCCCGGCCACCGATCGCGCCACCATCATGGCCGCGCTCGACAACCTGCGTGCCGGTGGCTCCACCGCCGGGCAAGCCGGGCTGCAACAGGCCTATTCCGTTGCCGAAACCATGGCCACCGAAGGCGAAGTCACCCGCGTGATCCTTGCCACCGATGGTGATTTCAACGTCGGTCTAAGCGACCCGGACCAACTCAAGGATTTCATCGCCGACAAGCGCGAAACCGGAACCTACCTCTCGGTCATGGGCTTTGGTCGTGGCAATCTCGACGACGCCACGATGCAGGCGCTGGCCCAGAACGGCAACGGACAGGCGTCCTACATCGACACGCTCTCCGAAGCGCAGAAAGTACTGGTTGATCAATTCACCGGTGCCCTCTTTCCCATCGCCAATGACGTCAAGATCCAGGTCGAGTTCAACCCCGCCCAGATCGCCGAATACCGGCTGATCGGCTATGAAACACGGGCGTTGAAACGCGAGGATTTCAACAATGACAAGGTCGATGCCGGCGACATCGGCGCGGGCCATTCGGTCACCGCTATATACGAGGTAACGCCAGTCGGTTCTCCCGCCCGCCTGTCAGACCCATTGCGCTATGGAGCAACCGAACCGTCGACCAACATCACCACCGAGCTGGGCTTCCTGAAACTGCGCTACAAACAGCCGGGCGCCGCCACCAGCCAGCTGATCGAGATCCCGATCCGCCCTGACATGGGCCAGCCCACCGACGATATCCGTTTCGCCACCGCCATCGCCGGGTTTGGCGAGCTGCTCAAAGGGTCGAAATTCACCTCCGACTGGCAGTTTTCCGACGCCATCGCCCTGGCCACGGCAGCGCGCGGCAATGACCCATTCGGTTACCGCGCCGAAGCAATCAAACTGATGCGTCTGGCCGACAGCCTCACCCCGTAGGGTGCGCATTCTGCGCACCGCCCAACAAAAAAGGCCCGGGCAAAACACCCGGGCCTTTCGCATGACTGTCACGAGGGATCAGTTGACGGCTTCGGCCTCAACCACATCCTTTTCAACCGCTTCACCGGTCGCAATCGCAATCCGGCGCGGTTTCAGCGCCTCGGGAATTTCCTTCACAAGGTCGATGTGAAGCATCCCGTCGAAATGGGCCGCGCCGGTGACACGCACGTGATCGGCCAGCTGGAAGCGGCGTTCGAATGCGCGGGTGGCGATGCCACGATGCAGGAAGGTCCGGCCCTCATCTTCTTCGGCCTTGCGGGCCGACACGATCAGAGCGCCTTCCTTCACTTCGACGGCCAGATCAACCTCGGAAAATCCGGCAACCGCGATCGAGATACGATAGGCGTCATCGGCGGTTTTCTCGATGTTGTAAGGGGGGTAGCTGTTGTGCGTGTTGTCGCCGGTCAGAACCCGGTCGAACATGTCGGCGATCTGGTCAAAACCGACGGTGGCACGGTGCAGCGGTGCAAAATCAAAATTACGCATGGGTCATCCTCCATTGAGCGATGTTGATGGGTGCCTTCCCTTCGGGACAGGCAAAAACGGTGTCAGGGCCCTTTCAGGCACCCCGACACAGAGAGATGTGGGAATGGTCGCGCCGGGTTTCAAGGATTTCCGAAAATCCTTGCTCCGCAACTCGGGCAATCTCGCCCAGCCATCAATTCTTGATGAATTTCGCACCTGCTGTGCTGCGCTTGCCGACCGTAATGCGGTTCGCGCGCGGGGCCGGATTGCTGCCAAAGACACCGCGGCCCGCCGCCAGTTCCGCTTTGAGCAGCGCCAGCGGCCCTTCAAGCTGGGTACCCAGCGACACGCGACGTTCCCCGAAGGCCGCCATCGCCGACACCACGGATACGATCCGCGGCTCTCCACTATCAAAGCTGAACACCGGTGCACCGCTGGATCCGAAATTGACATCGCAACTCATCACCAGCATCCCTTCCTGCCGCGCCTGGACAAGACAGACCTCTTGCAGCGACGGTGCCTCGGAGCGATCACGGGCATAGGACACAACGCCGACCCGGTCACTTTTGACCGGGCGCCGACCAGTCTTAAACGGGAAGATGGTGGTGTTGCGGATCGGGTGATGCAGCTGCAACAGGGCCACGTCATTGCGCACGCGTTTTGCCGTCAGCCGTTCGCCATAATCGTATTCGGGATGAATGACCGCCCGCTTGACCCAGCGATCCGCCGAGGCCCGGCCATTGCGCCAGCCGGCCAGGAATTTGATCTTCTGGTGCTCGATCTCGGCACCGCTATGCTTGTCAAAAAGACAATGTGCCGCCGTCAGCACCAGGTCCGGCGCAATCAGCGCCCCGGTGCAAAACCCCTTGCCGTTGATATCCAGCCGCCCCACAGCCTCCCAGCCGCGGCTGTCATCGCCTGTGTCCATGCGCTGCAACCGCGTGTCTTCGGCCAGGGCCGGTACGGTGAACAAAGCGACCAAAAGAACAACAAAAGAACGCAGCATAGGGGCTCCACTAAAGCGTTTCGAGAAAAACCTGAATCAAGGGGTTTCTCGAAACGCGCGAAACCTCTCGACGTCGTGGGCGCTTCGAAACAAAATTGTATCTCAAGTTTATTCCGAAACGCTTTAACTTGGCTCGCTTCGCGAGTAGCGCAGAGTTTTGTCAAAAATAGGGCAGCTCCGCAGATCACCCCTAGCCATGATCGCGCAGCTTGGCCGGCTTCGGCCCACCCGTCGCCCAGTCGAGCAGTTCCACCGTATGCACCACCGGCACCTCCGTGCCCGATCCGATTTGGACCATGCAGCCGATATTACCCGCCGCGATGATGTCCGGCGTCTTGGCCTCAAGGGTGCGCACCTTGCGCTCCTTCAACTGCGCTGAGATCTCAGGTTGCATCAGGTTGTAGGTCCCGGCAGACCCACAGCACAAATGGCTGTCGGCGGGCTCGACCACCTCGAACCCAACCCGTTTCAACAGGGTCTTGGGATGGGACGTAATCTTCTGGCCGTGTTGCAGCGAACAAGCCGCGTGATAGGCAACGCATTGGCTCTTTGCCGCCCCTTCTGGCAGATCCAGCTTCACCAGAAGTTCGCTGACGTCCATGGCAATTTCGCTGACCTTCGCCGCCTTCTCGGCCAGCGGCCCACCGCGGAACATATAGCCGTAATCCTTCACAGTCGTGCCGCAGCCCGACGTGTTGATTACGATCGCGTCCAGCCCCTCGCCATTGATCTCGTTGCACCACGCCTCGACGTTCTTTGCCGCCGTCGCGTGGCTCTCGCCTTCCTTGCCCATGTGATGTGTCAGTGCCCCGCAACACCCCGCGCCCTTGGCCACGACAACCTCGCATCCCAACCGCCGCAACAGACGGATCGTGGCATCGTTGATATCGGTGTCCAGCGCCTTTTGCGCGCAGCCCGTCATTAGCGCCACCCGCATCCTGCGGTCCCCTTTGGGGGCAAAACTCTGCGGATCATCATTACGGCTCACCGGCGGAATATGCTTCGGCGCCATCTTCAGCATCGCCTTCAGCCGCTTGTCCGGCATGGCAAAGGCAAACGGCCGCCCGATCTTCGCCCCCAGAAGCGCCAGCCGGAACCGCCCCGGGTAGGGCAGGATACGCGCCAATACCCAGCGCAGCATCCGGTCCATCAAGGGCCGTTTGTAATTCTTCTCGATATAGGTCCGCGCGTGATCAACCAAGTGCATGTAATGCACGCCCGACGGGCAGGTCGTCATGCAGGCCAGGCAGCTCAGGCAGCGATCCACATGCAGCACAGTCTTGGCATCCGGCACCCGCTCGTTTTCCAGCATGTCCTTGATCTGGTAAATCCGCCCCCTCGGGCTATCCAACTCGTCGCCCAACACCTGGTAGGTCGGACAGGTGGCGGTACAGAAGCCGCAGTGCACACAAGCGCGCAGGATTTCATTGGCGCGCTGCGTGCCTGCATCCTTTAGCTGCTCTTCGGTAAATGTCGTCTGCATCTCTTCCCCCGCGGCTCCCGCCGCTTATGCGCTATCCCGCGCTCATTGCCAGCGACAGCCCGAACCACGGCAGCACTGTTGCCGCCGCGCCCAGGGTCGCACCCCATTTCCTTGGCCGCCCCCGCCCCAGTTTCAGGGTCACCGCCTGAACCACCATCGCCAGTGTCACGATCCAGCCCAGCCACATCGCCGCCAGCCAGCCAAAGGCGGCCACGGGCAGATGTCCCAGCGTCGCGCGCATGACCTGGGCCGACGCGATCAGGGCCAGTGCCGAGAACACACCCATGACAAACCGCTGCCGGGTCGGCCTGTGCCGAATAAGCCCGATGAAAATCACCGGCCCCACCAGCATGAAAACCACATATGCAATCCCAACAGTCACGGGCATGACTTTTGACCTCAGCTCATCAACCCGGGGTTCAGAATACCCCTGGGATCGAACTTATCGCGCAAACCTTGCGAAATCTTTTGGATCGGGGCCGGGTCCGGATGGAACACCGCCACCCTTGCCTTGGTGTTGGCGCTTGCCCGGATCAGCGTCGCATGCCCTTTCATCCCCGCGGGTCGCATATCGGCACCCTCTGGTGTCAGGACCCAAACCAGCCCGCCACCCCAATCGTAAAGCAACTCTTTCGCGCCCATGCCACGCAGCACTTCGCCCAGAACCGGACCATCCCCTGGCGCCACCGAGTAGCGCCAGACATCGCCGTCCGACCCATGAAACGCCTCAACATCGCGCACCCAACGCCACCCGGCGGCGGTCTGCTCTGCATCGGTTTCCACCTGCGCCGCTCCAAACCCGGCCAACAGCGCCTTCAACTGATCCGCGCGATAGGCCACGCTGTCGGAAAAACCTTCGATCCGTATCATTGTCACCGGCGCGCCATCCACGCCCTTTGGTACATGCGCCGCGCCGCTTACTTCAAAAGGCGACGTCAACGCCCGAGTCAACGCCTCCACACCCTCGGCATCACTTAACCCTTCGATCAGCAAAACGGCCCGTGCAGGCGGCTCGGGCAGCACCTTGAAACTCACCTCGCTCAGAACCCCCAGCGTGCCCCGGCTCCCGGCCATCAGCTTCACCAGGTCATAGCCGGTGACATTCTTCATCACCCGTCCGCCGTTTTTCAACACGCGCCCCATGCCGTCGACAAACCTAACGCCCAACAGGAAATCCCGGCACGCCCCCACCGCAATCCGCCGCGGCCCGCTGACATTGCCGGCCACCACACCGCCAATCGTCGGTGCGCCTTTTGTCCCCATCAACCCGCGATAATCCATCGGCTCGAACGCAAGCCTCTGCCCCTCGGCGGCCAAGACCTTCTCGATCTCCGCCACCGGCGTGCCCGCCTTGACCACCAGCGTCAGCGCCCCCGGCTCATACTCCACCACACCGCTCAGCCCGGCAGTCGACAGCACATCCCCCTCAACCGTCCCGCCAACACCCTGCGTTCCACCACCAACGATCCGCAAGGGCCCTTCCGCCCCGGCAATCATCCCGCTCAGCTCGTTCTCGCTCTCAGGATCCATGTTCTTCCTCTTGCCCAAAATATCCCAGGGGGTCCGGGGGGCTGGCCCCCCGGCGCTCTCAAGCCACGCGCCGCGCCTCGGAGGCCGCCAAAGGAAACACCTTCGCAGGGTTCAACAACCATTTCGGGTCAAACACATCCTTCACCGCCATCTGCATATCCAGGTCCTCCGGCGCAAACTGATCCACCATCAAATCACGCTTCTCGATCCCGACCCCATGCTCCCCGGTCAGGCACCCACCCACCTCGACACAGAGCTTCAGAATATCCGCCCCGAAGGCCTCGCACAGCTCCAGGTCGCCCGGCTTGTTGGCATCAAACAGAATGAGCGGATGCATATTGCCATCACCCGCGTGAAATACGTTGCCCACATCCAGGCCATACTCGCGGCTCATCTCGCCAATCCGGCGCAGCACGTAAGGGAGCTGCGACACTGGAATCGTCCCATCCAGGCACATGTAGTCGTTAATCTGCCCCATCGCCCCAAAGGCCGATTTCCGGCCCAGCCAGATTTTTGCGCTTTCCTCTTCAGACCCGCTCTCGCGCAGTTCCACCGGGTTGTGCTTGCGGGCAATCTGCAGGATCACACCCAACTGCTCGTCGATCTCGGCCTCCGACCCCTCGACCTCGACAATCAACAACGCCTCGCAATCGGGATAGCCCGCCCCGGCAAAGGCCTCGGTCGCGCGGATACAGGGCCGATCCATGAACTCAATCGCCACCGGCAGCACACCGGCCTTGATGATGTCGCTCACCACCTGCCCGGCGACCTCGTTACTGTCATAGCCCATCAGCACCGGTCGCGCGCCCTCGGGCTTGCGCAAAATCCGCAGCGTCGCCTCGGTCACAACGCCCAGCTGGCCTTCGGAGCCACAGATCAGCCCCAACAGGTCATACCCGCGGGCATCCAGATGCGCCCCGCCGACCTCGACAATCTCGCCTTCCATGGTCACCATTGTGACCCCCAGCAGGTTGTTCGTCGTCACCCCGTATTTCAGGCAATGCGCCCCGCCCGAGTTCATCGCGATATTGCCAGCGATGGCGCAGGCCAATTGCGACGACGGATCCGGCGCGTAAAAGAATTCCTCTTCCTCCACCGCGCCCGACACGCTCAGGTTGGTCCGCCCGGTCTGCACCCGGATGAAGCGGTTGTCGTAGTCGGTCTCCAACACCGCGTTCATCCGCGCCACGCCCAGGATCACACTGTCGGCTGTCGGCAACGCGCCACCGGCCAGCGACGTCCCCGCCCCTCTCGGGACGACCGGCACATCCATCTCGTGACAAATGCGCAGCACGGCGGCCACTTCCTCGGTGCTCGATGGCAGCACCGCTACCATCGGCGGGCAGCGATACGCCGTCAGCGCATCGCACTCGTAGGCTCGTGTCTCGGCTTCCTCGTGAATCACCGCATCGCGGGGCAGCACGCCCAACAGGCGCTCGACCAGGATCGGCTTTTTCGCCAGCAACGCGGCGTCGGGTTTCGGCATTTCCATCGCGACCTCCCGGCACCAGACTCAGGCACCCCTAGAATTGGTAAAAAAATATAACCAATTTACCCACAAGGCAAGTCACGATCGAATCTGATGCGAATTTGCCTCACCTCACGGGTAGCCACGAAGAGTTGAATAGGCCTCTCGCGCCGCCGCTTGCTATAGCTGAACCATGACCCGCGCATTTCTCTCCATTGCCCTGACGCTCACCCTTTTGACCACCGCACGCGCCGATATGCCGACGATTGTCGAGGCCTCGGCTCACCGCGTCGGCATGGGTTGGCGCATCGACGTAACCCTGCAGCACCCCGACACCGGCTGGGAGCATTATGCCGACGGCTGGGAAATCCTCGACAAATCCGGAAAGCAACTGGGCTATCGCAAGCTGATGCACCCTCATGTCGAGGAACAGCCCTTTACCCGCTCGCTGGTAAACGTCATGCTGCCCGACGGCACGCGCGAGGTTTTCATCCGCGCCAACTGTTCCAAGGCCGGCATGTCCACCGACAGCGTTGCCATCGACCTGCGCAACTGACCTTCACACCGCGTCCCGGGTTTCCGACAAGCCCTCGAAAACCATTCAGCGCCGCATTCCCGGATTGACAGAATACCCCTAAATCGAGATATTTCGATATATGGATACAGAAAAATCAATTGCCGCCCTGAACAACCCGATTCGCCGTCAGATTCTCGAATGGCTCAAGGACCGGTCCAACTTTCCGCCTGCCTTGCCGGAACATGCGGACCTTGAAGGCGTCTGCGTGGGATATATCCGGGACAAAGCACAATTGTCGCAATCCACGATCTCGAACTACATGGGGCTACTGAAACAGGCTGGGTTCGTGACCGCCGAACGCCACGGCCAATGGACGTTCTATCGCCGTGACGAAGACAACATCCGCGCCTTCCTCGACGCCATGCAGAACGAACTTGTCAAATCATGACAACGATGGGTGTGACATGACCAAACAGCAAAACGATACCGCAACGCTTTTGGGACGCCCTCTGGCATTACCCTGTGGTGCCCAACTCAAGAACCGCCTGATCAAGGCCGCCATGTCCGACAGCCTCGGCGATGGCGAAGGCAACGCCACGGATGCACAGGCGCGGCTCTACGAACGCTGGGCCCAAGGCGGTGCGGCCCTGTCCATCATCGGCGAGGTGCAGATCAGCCCGCATTTCCCGGAAAAGCCCGGTAACCTTGTCCTTGGCCCCGATGCGGACATGAACGCCTTGAAATCGCTCACCAGGCGTGGAGCCGTGAACGGCGCACAAATCTGGCCGCAACTGGGGCATGCCGGTGCGCTTTCACACCAGCCAATCAGCCATCCCAAGGGCCCCTCCCCCCTGAACGTCGACGGCCTGACATGCGAGGGGATGACACGCGCCGACATTGATGCCTTGCCTGCCGCCTATGCCCGTGCGGCAACAATGGCCAAGGATGCCGGATTCGGCGGGGTTCAAATCCATGCCGGTCACGGCTTCCTGTTCAGCCAGTTCCTGTCGCCGCTGTTCAATCACCGCTCCGATGCCTATGGCGGCACCGTTGCCGGACGTTTCCGGGTGATCGGTGCGACCATCGACGCCGTGCGCCGCGCCGGCGGCCCCGCCTTCCCCATCGGTATCCGGATCAACGCCACAGACAAACTGGTCGGCGGCCTGACCGAAGAAGATGCGCTCGAGGTGGTGCACCTGCTGAACAAGACTTCGGTTGATCTGATCGACATCAGCGGCGGCACCTACTTCCCCGGCGCAGCATCCAGTTCCGATGGCGCTGCCTCCGGCCCCTATTTCCTCGACTTCGCCAAACGCGCCAAGGCGATCACCTCGATCCCGATCATGCTGACCGGTGGGTTCAAGACGCGGGATCAGGCCGCATCAGCCATCAGGAATGGCGGCGCCGATGCCATCGGCCTTGCCCGACCGATGGTGCTTAACCCGTCGCTTGCGATTACTTGGCTGGGCGATTCCGGTGGTGACCCGGTCTTTCCCCGGTTCTCAGAAACACCGCCTGGCGGGGTTACGGCATGGTACTCCATGCGCCTCACGGCACTTGGCCACGACACAGAGGACACTTTCGATCTTTCCCTTGCCGACGCACTGGCCGCCTACGACTCGCGGGATGCGGAACGTTGCATCAGGTGGCAAAAACGATTCACTTGATCCACTCTTTACAAGTCCGCGCAGCACAATACCGGGTTTCAATCCTTCAACCCTTTCCCAACCGGGTAATTTGCGCGATATGAGGGCCATGAGCAGCAACGCCCAACCTCGCGGCTTCAAGGACCGCCTGCAATTCGGCTTCATCCGGGCCGTACTGTGGCTCATGCGCCGCCTGCCCTACAAGCGCCGCGTGGCGTTCTCCGGTTGGGTCCTCAGCCGCGTCGTGGCCCCACTGGTCGGTTGGCGCAAACGCATCGCCGCCAACATCCAGCTTGTCGCGCCGGAAACCACGGACGCAGAAATCCACCGCATCCAGCGCGCCGTGCCCGACAATTTCGGCCGCACGCTCGCGGAGCTTTTTTCGCCGGAAGAATTCGTCGCCCGCGCCCGTCAAGTCACGCTCGAAGGCCCCGGCCTCGCTGCACTGGAACAGGCCCGCGCCGAAGGCCGCCCCTCGATCCTCGTCTCGGGCCATTTCGGCAATTACGACGTGGTCCGCGCCGGGGTCATCGCCCACGGGTTCGAGGTCGGCGGTATCTACCGCCCAATGAACATCCCGCAATTCAACGAAATTTACGTCGACAGCATCAGCCGCGTCGGCAAGCCGCTATTCTCCCGCGGCCGCCGCGGCATGGCCGAGATGATGCGGTTCCTGAAAGGCGGCGGCACCCTCGCGGTG
Organism: Aliisedimentitalea sp. MJ-SS2; assembly: GCF_032586155.1. Classification (NCBI taxonomy): domain Bacteria; kingdom Pseudomonadati; phylum Pseudomonadota; class Alphaproteobacteria; order Rhodobacterales; family Roseobacteraceae; genus Aliisedimentitalea; species Aliisedimentitalea sp. MJ-SS2. The sequence continues at coordinate 82,237 of NZ_JAWHTC010000005.1, read as the reverse complement.
CTGATCGACCAGCGACTCAACAACGGCGTCCCGCTCCGGTTCTTTGGCCATACCGCCTATACCGCCCTTTCCTTCGCCGAGCTCGCCATGAAATACAACGCCACCGTCGTGCCCTGCTATGGCATCCGCCAGGAGGACGGGATCAGCTTCCGCGCCGTGCTCGAAGCGCCGGTGCCCCATACCACCCCCGAGGACATGACCCAGGCGCTCAACGATTCACTCGAAGCCATGGTCCGCCAGCACATGGGCCAATGGTTCTGGATCCACAATCGCTGGAAAGACATCCCCCAAATTCAGGAGGCCACTTCATGAAAATCGCCAACCGCGAGATCGGCCCCGCCCATCCGCCCCTCGTCATTGCCGAAATCGGCATCAACCATGGCGGCGATTTGAACGTCGCCAAGGACATGGTCCGGCTCGCCGCCGCATCGGGTTGCGAGATGATCAAGCACCAGACTCACATCGTCGAAGACGAGATGACCGACGAGGCCAAGGAAATCTTCCCGCCTAATGCCGATGTCTCGATCTGGGAGGTGATGAAGCAATGCGCCCTGTCGCTCGAAGACGAGGCCGAGCTGAAACGTTATTCCGAAGAACTGGGGATGATCTGGATTTCGACGCCGTTTTCGCGCGCCGCTGCCGATTTCCTCGAAACCCTCGACGTCCCTGCCTACAAGATCGGCAGCGGAGAGGCCGATAACCTGCCCCTGATCCGCCACATCGCGCGCAAGCGCAAACCGGTGATCCTGTCGACCGGGATGCAGACCATCGACACCATGCGCGCCAGCGTCGCCATCCTGGACGAAGCGGGCTGCGACTATGCCCTGCTGGAATGCACCAACCTCTACCCCTCACCTGCGGAAATCGTCTCGCTCAAAGGTGTCACGGAACTGAAAGAGGCCTTCCCCAACGCCGTCGTCGGCTTCTCGGATCACTCGATCGGCCCGGAAATGGCGCTGGCTTCCGTGGCCTTGGGTGCAAGCATTCTTGAACGCCACTACACCGACACCCGCTATCGCAAGGGGCCGGACATCTCCTGTTCGATGGACCCAGCCGAACTGCGCCTGCTGATCGACCGGAGCCGCGAGATCTGGATCGCCGCAAACAACGACAAGAAACGCACCGGGCCGGAAGAAGACGTCTACCGCTTCGCCCGGGCCTCAGTTGTCGCCGATGCCGACCTGCCCGCCGGGCATGTGATCGGTGAAGCCGACATCTGGGCCCGTCGCCCCGGCTCGGGTGAAATTCCCGGCTACGACTTTGACAAGGTTGTCGGCAAAACGCTCAAGGTGGCGGTGACGCGCAATCAACAACTCACCTGGGCTGATCTGGACTGACGCTTGCGGAACGCACCAAGCGCGTTCACACGCACTTGATACGCAAATTCGAATTTGCGTTTCCAAGGATTTTCGAAAACCCTTGGTCGCGTGCAAGTCTCAGCCACCATATCCCGGCGCGTCAATACTGCACAGCACCATCAAGTAGTTGCGCTTGTCCAACCGCCCAACTGGCACCAACCTGCCCGCCTTGTTCGCCCGCTTCCCGGTAAATATCGCATAAAGACTGCGCGCCGCCTTGCGCAGCACTTTTGGCAACTGGCTGATCGTGCCTGCCTCCACCGGCTCATGAAAATGTGCGTATCCCAGCTCGCGCAGCGCCTCGATCGACGCCGAGGTGCCATTCTCGATCTCGTCGGCCAGAATTTCCAGCATCACCACCGGGCGATGCCGTTTTATCGTCTCGGCCGCGCCCTTGATCGCCTCTGCCTCGTGCCCCTCGATATCGAACTTGATAAATGAAATTGCATCACAAGCCTGCACCTGTGGAACTTCGTCGATCCGCACCAGATCAAACTTGACCCAATTGCCATCGCGCCCCACAGACCGCTCCAAAGACGAGGCCGCAAGATTCATCTTGTCTTCGACAATTTCTGCCGACCCTCCCTCGGATGAGGCCCCGACATTCAGTGGTATGATCGCCTCCGACAGCCCCGCATTGATCGACAAAAGCGCGAAATTTCGCGGGTGCGGTTCGAACGAAATCACCTTGTCGAAATGCTGGGCGAAATGAACACTGTGATTACCGATGTTCGCTCCAACATCCAGACAGGTCGATGGATGCGACAGCTTGGGGAACACATCGCGCGCCAACAGCTCCAACTGATCGCGTTCATACTGCCCCTCAAGGTGGATGAACGTGGTGATCAAATCGAACGAATAACAGGCAAGCTGCGGATACCGGGCCATATGGTCCCGGTTAGCCTTGTTCAAAAACTTGCGCGCGAAATAGTAGGAAATCGCGTTCATGCTGCCTGCCCCTCGACACCGGGTAAATCGGCCACCCGCCACAGCCCCAGCATCTTGTTCGGCAGCTGACCGGGAACATCCTCCTGCCCCTCTTCCAACAGCTTGGCCGGTGCAGGCAGGTTGAACGGTGCGGCTTGCAGGTCTATCGAGCGCCATTGCCCGGTCGAAATCTCGTCATTGGTGCCGGTTCCAGGGTAGGTCGTCGTCAACAGCCACTCTGACCCGGATGCCTTGATGTTCGCCAGAGCCGCCTTCACATGTTCGGTGCTCAGATGGACTAGGCAATCACGCACAAAGACCAGGTCATGTTTCGGCACCGGCCCTTGGATCAGGTCGATCACCTCGAAGTTCACCCCCTCGCGCGCATGTTTCACCCGGTTATCCGCGATCAGCTCGGCCACGATATCGCCGCCGGTATAGTGCTGCACCCCCAGATCGACATGCTGCATCCAGAAATAGTCGCCGCACGGTAGGTCCAGGAAACTCTTCGCGTCAAGTTCGGCCACCAGCTCGGGCAGCCGCTGACGCAACACTTCGGTAGCCGTCAGGTTCGACCCCTTTCCCGAGCGGCTGTCCTCATCACCCCACTTATTTTTGTGGTAATAGGCACTGAACACCTCGCCCGGCGCCTTGCGACCCAGCTTCCATTTCCGAATGGCTTCCTTGATCCGCCCCATGGCCTCTTATCCTTCATCGAACGGCGGCAAACGCCCGCCATGTTCTACCCAGTAGTCACGCACCCATGAAACCTGCCCGTGGCCCATATGCGGGAACCGGTCCCAAAATCCGGCCCGTTCCCCGATCATGGCAATAGGCCGTGGATCGCCATGGAATGCAACGATCTTGGTGTCCTCGGGCGGGGCCTTCGGAGCCACGAACAGGTCCATGCCTATGGGCCGACGCAGCCAGCGCTTGAAGCTGATAACCCAACCATCCGGCCAGAACTCTAGCCCCTTGGCATGGGCCGCCACGAAATCCTGCTCATTATGGAACCGGTCCATCGACCCGCCCATATCGGCCTCGAAGGCCTCGAGAACCTGCGTCTGTCCCCCCAGATCAAAGGCAAACACCCCGGTGCCCAACTCGCGCAGCTTGCTGCCCTCGCGCCCCGGTCGCCAGCCTTCGCCCACGTCGATTCCGATGAACTGCGCCTCATGTTCAAACATCTCGTCCAATCCGCCCAGCACCACCATGTCGAGATCGACAAACAAACAGCGTCCTGTCAGCCCGTGCAGATCAGCCGCATACAGCGCCAGCTTGGGCCAAACGCCGGATGTATACCACTGCTCCGGGCGCAGCCCGATGTCCGGGATCGGCAAGGCCTCGACTCCGTCGACGAATCCTTCGCTGTCATCAGTCAGGCAGACAAAACGGAACGGCCCGCTGATCGCGTTGCGACACGCATTGAAAAGCACGTTCACATAGTCCGCCGGGAACAGCGTTCCCCATTTCATGCAGAGCACGATCCGTACGTCAGCCATCGAACCCACCTTTCGCCCCGGCCTTCGGATCATAGTCGTTCCTGACCCAATCCATGAAATCCTGGCCCTTGTCATAGGCGGGCTGGTACTGCTTGAACAAACTCCGCAAGACACCCTTTTTCGAAAACCACAGATGCGCGTGTTTCCAGGTCAGCTGTTTCGCCGCCTCTTCCGGGCTGACCCCTTTGAAGGCCATCAGATATATGCCCGAGGCCAGCCCGGTGCGGTCCGCCCCCGACTTGCAATGCATCATGACGGGACGCGGCAGCCGCTCCATCATCTCGATCAGTTTCAACACCGTGTCCCGGCTGGGCAGCTCCGTTGACGCCATGTGCATGCCGAAGTATTCCAGCCCCAAGTCGTCGCAAGCTTCGATTTCAAGAGCAACCGGCGCGAGGCGCCCGCCCCGCAGGTTCAGAACCGACACCCCGCCCCGCCGCTTGAATCGCCTGAGCCGCCAGATATTGGGCTGGTTCGACCGGAACACGCCAGCGTCGATTTCCTTCACATTGGTCCACAGATGGCGCAGAAAACCGTGATCGACAAACTCGGTGAACAGCACCGAGGCCAGCCGCGCCCTGGGCGTATCCACCCGATGCGAAATCATGTCGCGGAATTTTCGCATGTGTGGGCGGCCTCTTGCGCTTTGGTCGCCACTGCCTAGACATTGCGGCCTGTTCTGTCCATACCATCGGTGACCGCACAAGTTTGGGGCAACGATGCGAAAACACCTGCTCTTCGTGACCGGCACCCGTGCCGATTTCGGCAAGATCGAACCACTGGCGCTTGCCGCACGTGATGCCGGCCATGACGTGTCCTTCTTTGTCACCGGGATGCACATGCTTGACCGCTACGGCCTGACCAAGATCGAGGTCCACCGCACCGAGGGCGTCACCGTGCACGAGTTCCTCAACCAGCGGGTTGGCGACCCGCAGGACATGGTGTTGGCCAAAACCGTTCTGGGCTTTTCCGATTTCATCGCCGAGCACCGCCCCGACATGGTGGTGGTACATGGCGACCGGGTCGAGGCGCTGGCCTGTGCGCTGGTCTGCGCCACCAACTACGTGCGCTGCGCCCATATCGAGGGCGGTGAAGTCTCGGGCACGATCGACGAGCTTTTCCGCCACTGCAACACCAAGCTTGCCTATTGCCATTTCGTCAGCTCCGAGGCCGCCGCCAAGCGAGTGCGCGCCCTGGGTGAACCGGCCGATGCGATCTTTGCCATCGGCTCGCCCGAATTGGATTTTCACTCGCGTGCGTCGGGGGTCAGCATCGAAGAAGTCCGCAACCACTATGAAATCACCTTTGACGAATTCGGCATCTGCACTTTCCACCCGGTGACCTCCGAAGCCGCGAGCATGGGGAGGCAGGCCGCTGCCTTCTTTGGCGCGCTGGAGGCATCGGGACGTAATTTCGTGGTGATCCTGCCCAACAACGATCCAGGTTCTGAGGATATTTTGGCAGTTATCAACGCCCTTCCCAAAAACCGCTTCCGTGCGATCCCCTCGATGCGTTTCGCACATTTCTCCGAAGCGATGAAAAACGCCGCCTGCATCGTCGGCAATTCCAGTGCGGGTGTACGCGAGGCACCGTTCCTCGGCATCCCCTCACTCGATATCGGTTCGCGCCAGAACAACCGCTCGGACGGGGCATCGATCACTTCCTGTACGGCAGATGATGCCGACACGATCGCACGGTTCCTGCGCGAAGAATGGGGCGTGCGCCGAGATCGCGATGCCGCCTTCGGCGAAGGCAGTGCGGCCGAGCGGTTCGTGGACCTGCTGGCCGATCCGTCTTTCTGGGCCCGGTCGTTGCAGAAAGAATTTCATGATCACGCCTGACGGAGGTCTGATCCAGCGGAGCGCCTGCGCGCGCAGGTTTGATTGCGTTCAGGCCACGCAGGCCTTGGGGGTTCCACCCCAAAACCCCCGAGATATTATTAATCAGATGAAGTTTCAGGACCGGGACCATGCGTAGCCCGGAAATTGCTCTGCGCGCGTGGCTTGGCCTGACCTGGGTCTTGCAACCGATCCTGCCCTGGCACCTGAAACGTCGGATCAAACGCGGCAAGGAAGACGCCACCCGCTGGCGCGAGAAACTAGGGCATGCCAGCGCGGAGCGGCCAGAGGGGCGGCTGATCTGGATGCATGCCGTTGGCCTAGGGGAGGTGTTGGCCCTGCGTGGCTTGATAGCGCGCCTGTCTGAACAGGACCCGGACCTGAACTTCCTCGTTACCTCCGGCACACTGGCCTCGGCTCAGGTGTTCGCCCGCAACCTGCCACCACGCACCATCCACCAATTCGCGCCGCTCGATGCCCCCGGCCCCGCCCGTCGCTTTCTCGATCACTGGCGCCCCGACCTGTCGATCTGGGCCGAGCAGGAACTCTGGCCCGGCCTTGTCTTTCGCACAGACCGCGCGAACATCCCGCTGGCGCTCGTCAATGCCCGAATGAACACGACCGCATTTGAACGGCGGCGACGTGGCGGCGCAATCTATCGCGATATCCTGCCCCGCTTTGCCCTGATCTCGGCCCAGGACGACCTGACCGCCGAGCATCTTGCCGCTTTGGGCGCACCGCTTGTCTCGACCGACGGCTCGCTTAAACCCGTCACGCCGCCCTTGGCCGATGCCCCCAAAGAACGCGCGGATTTGCAGGCTGCGATCAAAGGCCGGTTCTGCTGGCTGGCCGCCTCAAGCCATGACCCCGATGAGAGTCTGGCTTTGGCCACCCATGAGGCCCTGCTGAAAGCAAACCCGGACGCCCTTCTGATCCTCGCTCCACGCCTGCCTGATCGGGCGCCAGAGATCATGACCAGGCTTGCGGAACTAGGCCTTGAAACCGCTCAACGCAGCAAAGGCCAGGACATCCCCCAGGACACCCAAGTCTACCTCGCCGACACATTTGGCGACCTCGGCCTGCTCTATCGCCTGGCCCAAGCCGCCTTCATCGGTGGCACCACCAGCGACATCGAAGGCCACAACCCGTGGGAGGCGGCGCAGCTTGGTTGCACGATTCTGCACGGCCCCCGCACCGCCAATTTCGCCGCAGACTATGCCGCCCTGACCGTCGCTGATGCCGCGCGGCTGGCGGGCACGCCGGACAAGCTCGTGACGGCCCTGCAAGACCCCTCCTTGGCCGACACCGCTACCCGCGCCAGCACACTGGTCGCGGCCAATATGGACCGGCTCGATCATTTGTGCCAAAAGCTGCGCGAGCTTCTCTGATCGGGCAGACCCTTGACCAACATCCCCCCCTGGAACAAACCTCTCCGCCTGCGCGTTTTCCTCGTGCTGTGGCGCATCGCGTGGTTTGTGCTGATGCCCGGACTGCTGTTCTACCTGTGGAACCGTGGCCGCCACGACCCGCTTTATCGCCAACGGCTGGGGCAGCGTTTCGGCTTTCACGCCAAGCGCGACAAACCACATGTCTGGATCCATGCGGTGTCTATCGGTGAACTCCGCTCGGTCGTCCCGTTGATCCGTGCCTTGTTGGAACGGGGCGAACACGTGGTCACCACGCATTTCACCCCTGCCGGCCTGCGCGAAGCCGAAAAAATCTTCACCGACGAAATCGTCACCGGTCAGCTCTCGGCGGTCTATGTCCCCTTCGATTATGGTCTCGCCTTTCGACGTTTCTTCCGCGCCTTCCGCCCTAAATACGGCCTGGTGATGGAGGTCGAGTTCTGGCCCGGCATGATCACCGCTTCGCGCCGCACCGATATCCCGCTGTTCCTGTGCAACGGCCAATACCCGGCCAAAAGCTTTGAACGCGACAAGGACAAATCTCTCTCGCCCGCCCTTCTTGTGCCCGGTTTCGCAGGTGTCATGGTGAAATCAGACCTCCAAGCCAGCCGCTTCCAGAGTCTGGGCCAAAACCGCATCGCCATCACCGGCGAAATGCGTTTCGAACAACCGGTCCCCCCCGCCCATCTGGCCCGCGCCGCCGACCTACGCGCCATGCCTGCCCTGGCAGATCGCCCGATCATCACTTTGGCCAGCGTGGTTGAATGGGAAGAGGACCTGTTCCTCTCGGCCACCCAAGCCCTTCTGGATCGACCACAATCAACCCGCCCGCTGATTGTTTACGTCCCCCGCGCACCCGAGCGCTTCGATGCCGTTGCCGACAAACTCGCAGATGCCGGGCTGTCCTTCGCCTGCCGCAGCACGGCATTGAACCCAGACCTGTCCCCAGTCGGCGATATCCAGGACCTCGACATCCTGCTCGGCGATTCCCTGGGCGAGATGTTCTTCTACCTCGCGCTTTGCGACTTTGCAGTGACGGGCGGCGGCTTCAACCCGCGCGGCTCACACAACATCATTGAACCGCTGGCACTTGGCAAACCGGTGATCGTCGGTCCCGAGATCTGGACCATCGAATACCCAGCTGTCGAGGCCATCGCCGCCGGCGTAGCGCAACAAGTTGACGGTGGTGAACTGCCGCAAACCCTTCTGAACCCGCAAATGCCCGATCAGGCACAGATCGACACCTTCTTGGCCGATCACGCCGGCGCGGTTAAGAAAACTCTGATAGCGTTGGAAACCTGGTTCTCACCCGAAACCTGACCGCATCCGATTGCGCCCGGGCAACGCGGGCGGGTGGGCGGGGCGTTGGCCGGGCGCAGCCACTTACCAGGCCGAGAACCCACCGTCGACATTGACAAGCTGCCCGGTCATGTAACCTGACTGCTCGCTCGCCAAAAACAACATCACATCGGCAATCTCGTCGGGCTGGCACATCCGCCCCGCCATGATCAACTCGCCAACCCGACGCTGGAATTCTTCAGAATGGTTGTTGAACACCGCCCCCGGCGCAATCGTGTTCACCGTCGCCTGCCGCTGCGCCCAATACCCGGCCAGCCACACGGTCAGCCCGTGAATACCCGCCTTGGTCACGCCATAGGCGCTGAAATTCTTGAACGGCATCCCTTCGTAAATCGGGTGATGCGCGCCGTTGAGGGCATACATCGACGCCACGTTGATCAGCGTGCTGGGATACTTGCCGACAATATCGCGATCCATCTGCCGCGCCACCATGAAGGCGCCGGTCAGGTTGGTGCGTAGGGTCTTCTCGAAATCCTCGACCGTGGTGTCGGCAAAATCCGGGAACCCCTTTCCCTTGCCCATCAGCAACTCACCGGTGATGGCGGCGTTGTTCAGCACCACGTTGGGCTCCCATCCGTCGCCCATGATCCGCTTGAAGATTGCTTCGGCCCCGGCCTCGTCACCAACATCCAGATCATAGAAGCGGAAGTTCTCGTTTCCGCAATGGGCCTCTTTCAACACCTCGGCCCTCTCGCCCTCCAAATCGCTCGCCACAACCCGCGCGCCCTGCGCCAGCATGCGTCGCACATAGGTCGAGCCCAGAACCCCCCCCGACCCGGTGATGAATACCGTCCGGCCCTTCAGTTGATCACCCATTGATACGCTCCTTCATCAGGCATTCGACGATCTTGAAATCCAGCTCGCTGTCGATATCCAGACACCGCTCGGGCAGCATCAGGTACGGCAGAACCCGCCCTTCGAACAACGCCTGTGATCGGCGCAAATAGGCCGGGGAGACCACGTAAGTGCTGGCCGCATGTTCCCACACCACCGGCGCCTGCTGACGCGCCACGACTCCTCCTGGCAGCGGCTTGGATATCCGCAAACTCCCGGCTTCGTCCGGTTCCACAAGATTGAAATAGGGGTTCTTGCGCGCCTCGGTGCAGGACATGATCATGTCCGGCTTTTCCTCGAAAAACGCATCCAGCGCCCCATCGATATCTTCCATCTCACGCAGCGGCGAGGTGCAGTCGAGATCGACAAAAGCCTCGACCTCGCCCATCAGTTCCACCGCCTTTTCAAGGCTATGCTGCCACACGCCCCACTTACCGGCACCGTCCGTCGCCAGCTCATCCGGCCGCAGCCCCATCTCAAGACAGCCCTTGGCGACGGAATGGTTGTAGATCCGTTCATCATCGGTGCTGACGATCACCGCATCGATCCGCGGATGCTCCAACAACTGCTCTAATGACCAGTCGATCAGCGGCTTGCCCAAAAGGTCGCGAAAGTTCTTCCCCGGCACGCCCTTCGAGCCCTTACGCACCCCGATATGCCCGACGATCATTCGAAACCTCCTTCGATCTGCCCATGGAACCTGCGTGTTTCCCAGGCTTCGGCGATCAATGCACAGCTTTCCCGAACCCTGTCAAACCGCGGTATCAAAGGATTGCCCGATGTCTCACGCTCCTCAGCCAGCGCCATGAAATCCCCCATGATGCCTAGAAACATGTCATTGCGATCAAACCGCCAGTCACGCAACACGTCACCCTTTTCGTCCGAGCGTACCCAACTTGGCACCAGCCAGTCCAAATCAAGCACCTCGTCGCGCCCGCGCAACTGCATCCGTCGTAGACTTTTCGGCGACAGGTAATCCATCGCCACGCTGCCCACCGGTCCACCATCTTTTGCCAATGTCACCCGCGTGGAGAAATCGACCCCGTGGAAATCAGCGTGACCTACACAGTCCACCGCCTGCAATTCTGCTTTCGGGAACAAGCAATACGCCATGTCCAGTTCGTGACACAGGTCCAGCAGAACACCACCACCCTCGGCGCTGGCCGCGTAACTGTCGGCAAACCGCCAGTTCTGCCGCCATTGCCGCACGTCGTGGCCGATCTCGAAGGTGAATCCATAGGCCTCGACCGGGTCCTCTACCAACGCCCTGAGCGCCGGGTGATAGCGCATCATGAACCCGACCATCGACCGCTCCGCCACTGGTTCGGCAGCCTGATAAATCCGCTCCAACTCCCCCATCTGAAAGGCCAGCGGCTTTTCAACGTAGAACGGCACATCCAACCGCCCGCACATCTCGATCAGATCAAGTCGGATTTGCGTTGCTGTGGCAATCACCACCGCAGCATTTTCGGCCCCCGCCACCATCGCCTCAAGCGTGACCATATCCAGCCCGCGCCAGCCGATCAGGTGGCTATCAGCCCCCAGGGCCTGCAGGTTGTCATGATGCCGCCGCCCGATCGATCCAGCGCCGACCACGAAATACTGAATACTCATGTCGCCCTCATGTTTCCTATGGGGCTATCATCCACGCCCGGACAGGGCAATCTAAGCTCGGTTGCTTTGTCCGGTTATGGCCTGATCCAGACCTTCAAACGCCCCCGACCCATCCTTCCTCTTGCCGGAAATATCCCGGGGGTCCGGGGGGCTGGCCCCCCGGCCGGTCGGATTGCGATAGCAATTCGAAACCCTGCTTCAGACCTGAATCCAAGCTTATGGCGGCCCCGGCGCGGTTTCCTGCATGAACGGGCAGCCTGCCCGCGCTCTGGCCCAACCAACCACGCCCGGCGCAACACCGGCCCATTTATTGTCCATCTGACGCCTCAAACCGATATCAATGGCACAGGCCAACGTCAGGGCGGTGAAATCCCAACGCCCCTCACCCTGCCAACGCGGTTCCAGCCATTCCAAAACCCGGCGCGCCCGGGCCACCTCGTACGCCATGACAGGCGCTGATTTCTGCCCCTCGGGACGCACGTTTTCCCGCAGCCAGACGGCCACACCATCCAGAAACCCCGTCACCACATGTCGCAGGAACCGCGCGTCGTCATCTTCCGGCGGCAACCACCGGTCACGCCCTTCCAACACGTCAAAATGGGCGCAGATATCGCGGCTATTGCTGAACCGCGCAGCCCCGTCTTTCAGGTAAGGCACCTTTGCCAATGGGGTCACGTCGAAATAGCCGCTGCCGGCATCGCGCGTTGTGGCCTCGAACTCGTCAACCCGCGACCGAAGCCCGCTTTCCCGCAGGGCCACCCGCGCGATCCGCGCATAGGGCGAGTTCGGCGTGTAGTAGAGCTTCACAGTTTCAAATCACCGGGCCACGGCGCGCTTGAACGCCTCGCGCCCGCGCATCCGCTTGGCGTAATCCGTCAGGACCTGTTCTTCATGCAGGAACTTGGCCGAGAACGCCCAGTTCAGACAATGGGTCAGGATGATATCCGGCACCGTGATCTCATCACCCATCAGGAACGGCCCTTCGAACCGGTCGGCCATGCGCTTGACGTTGCGGGCAAACTCCCAGCGCAACGACTCTTTCACTTCGGGCACCCGCTTGTCTTCGGGCAGGATGAAGGAATGCCGCGCGCCTGTCCAAAGCACCGCATCAATTTCATCCAGGATCTGGTGAATCAGCCCTTCCTGCCGCGCCCGTGCAATCGTGCCACAGGGATGGGTCATCGTTCCATGCTTGTCCGCCAGGTAGGAAATGATCGCCGTCGAATCGGTCAGCACGTCGTCACCGTCCTTGAATACCGGCACCTTGCCCGACGGGTTCAGCGCCGTCACAAGTTCCGAGCGCGGCTTTTCGGCGGTATGGACATAGTCCTGCCCCAGCTCTTCCAACATCCACATCACCCGAAATGCGCGGCTTGTGGTGGATCCGATCACTTCATACATCGCGGTTCTCCTCATTTGGTCCTGTAGCGCACCCCATCGAGGCGCGGCATGTCCGTTGCCGAAGGTTTGCCCATGGTTTTTGCGAACGCCAGAACAATCGCCCTGACGTTACGTTGCGACTCCGATGTGCCCTGCCCGCTCATATCCCGGTGGGTAGCCCCGTCCAGCACGGCCAACCACTTGCCCCCCGCAGGCAGGCCATCAAACGCCGCCAGCCGGTGCCGCCAGCGGCCATCCAGCCCATGATCCCGCGTCCCTGTGACCATCAGCGTCGGCTTTCCGACGCTACGCCATGCCCCCTGTGGGAACCTCGGTCCGACTCCCTGTGGGGACAGGGCCACATAGGCATCAAACCGGTCTCTGCCTTTCACAGCCATCACATTTTGCGCCCCTGCCTCGATCATGGTCAGCTGCGCACCCATCGAATGCCCGGCTAGAACGGTAAAGGGCGGCTGACAGATACGGTGCGCGTAAGCCCACGCGGCATCAAGGTCCGCCATCCGTGCCACATTGGCCGCCTTGTCGATAACCGCCCGGGCCAGCGCCGCACGCCGGTTCGGACTTGCCAGAACCTGTCGCAACTGCACCCGCCCGCTTTCCCGGTGGCCAATCGTAATGGCACGAAACCCCTCAGCCGCGGCTGCACGGGCAAGCTGTTTCAACCCGTGCTCGTCACCACCAAACCCATGCGACAGAATTAGAAGCGGCGCACAGCCGGCCCCATCGCCACCAAACACCTGCATTGGAACCTGCGCGCCATCACCGCGCGCCACGATCAACCTCTCCTGGGCCGACCCAACCGTCGCGGACAGGCACAGCACCGCGGCGATCAAACCACGTTTCACCGCATCCGCCCCAGCATCGCCAACCGAATAAGCGCGCGTTCCACCAAAGCCATTGCCGGGGCCCTCTGCTCCGCTGATCTCAGCTGCAAATCGGTGTCGGTCAAAATGCCCAGCGCGGTTTCCAGCTTGCGCGCGCCCCAGCCCTGCGCCTGCCGCAGCATCCGGTCCCGACGTGGCCCAAAAATCGGTGGGCGCATCCGCGCTATCCCTTGCGCCGCGCCGCCCGGATCGCTCGCCGCCGTGTAAAGCGCCCGGAAATGCCGGGTGGCCCCAATGCACAGCGCCACCGGTTGCACCCCTTGGGAATTCAGCCGCTGCATCACCGGCCCGATCTCGCCCGACTTGCCCTCGGCGACGATGTTCAAGACATCATCCAGCGCCGCCTCGGTCGAGGTCGGCGCAACGGCGGCCACATCCTCGGAACTGGCCGGACTGTCATCATTCAGCTTGTAAAGCCCCAGCTTTTCAATCACTTGCCGAAGATCCCCCGGCCCAAGCTCTCGGCTGAGCGCCACAAGATCGGTCATCGCGTCATTCGATACCTGTGCCACCCCAGCCGCCTTCAGCTGATCCTCGATCTCGCCCCGGCTGGGCGGGTCATCATAGATGCCGGTGGCATAGGCATTCTTGTGCCCTTCAAACAGCTTGCGCAGTTTCGAGCTGGCTTTCAGCGCCCCTGCCGTGACGACTACCTGCGCATCCCCCGGTGCCCAGTCTTCCAGCGCGGCGGTGATGATCGGGGTCACAACGTCGGTCGCATCCTCGACAAAAGCGACGCGCGGGCCGGGAAAGAACCCCTGCGCCTTGATCGCATCCAAAAGCATCGCTTTATCCTTGCGCAGCTCGCCCGCCGGAATGCGGGTCAGGCGCATCTCGTCATCGCCATTGGGACCGATCAGCGCCGCGATCACCTCCTGACGACGCAGCGCCACCCGCATCGCGTCCGAGCCATAGATCAAAAGCCCCGTCCGGTCCGGATCTGGCCGTTTGAAATAGCCCACCGCGTCGCGGGTGCTCAGCTTCATGCCGGCAACTCGTCGGCCGTTGCGATCAATCGGTTCACAATCTGATCGGCCAGGATCGTCACAAGCCGCTCATACGCATCGCGCTTGGCCGCAAGGGTCGCAGCAGTAGAACCGGTCGCGGAATAGCCGGTGAAACTGTTAACCGAACCGCTGGTAATCACCTTGCCATCACGCAGGTCGCGCAGGGCAAAGGTCGATTTGCCGATCACATTGAACCGCGTGGTGATGTTGCTGGCGTCAATCGCCATGCGCTCCTGTTTGACATCAAGGCCAAGCGACAGCCCGTAAACCGGTGCGTTGCCCCGACCCAGCCGCGTCTCCAACTGCCGCACCAATAGATAGCTATCGCGGTCGGCTGGCTCGTCTACGGCAACACGATTCTGCAACAGGTTTGCCGCCCCGCCGGGGCCGTACACCGGCGCAAAACCACAGCCGGTCAGCGCCAGCAAGCTTCCCAGAAATACACGTCGGTCAGACAACCACATTCACGATCCGCCCCGGCACTACGATCACCTTCTTCGGGCTCCCACCATCAAGAGCCTTCTGAACAGCATCGGTCGCCAGCGCGATCTTTTCAACCTCGTCCTTGGGCATATCCTTGGGCACGCTGATTTCCGCGCGCCGCTTGCCGTTGATCTGGATCGGCAGGGTGACTGTATCATCGACCAGCATCGAGTCGTCCGCCTTGGGCCAGGGTGCCGTGGCAATCAGCCCCCCGCCGCCCAGCATCGACCAGATCGCCTCGGAAAGGTGCGGCGTCATCGGGCTCATCAGCTGCGCCAGAACCTTCAGCGCCTGCCGCTTGGCCTCGGCCCCCGCATCCGCCTTCTGAATCGTGTTGGTAAAGCCATAAAGCTTGGCAATCGCCGCGTTGAACCCAAAACTTTCAACGCCCATGGTCACGTCATGGATTGCCTTGTGCATCTCGCGGATCAACGCCTCGTCGCCCGCTCGCGCCGGCGCCTCGGAGTTAACGGCCTCGTCCGCGATCCGATAGACCCGGCTCAGATGCTTGTGCGCGGCCTCGGCCCCGGAGGCGGTCCATTCCACGTCCCGTTCGGGAGGCGAATCGCTCAGCACGAACCAGCGCGCTGTATCGGCCCCATAGTTTGAGATGATGTTCAACGGATCGACCACGTTGTTCTTGGATTTCGACATCTTGGCCGAGGGAACAATCTCAATCTCCGTTCGTCCAATCACATGAACATAGTCTTGTCGATGCTGTTCATTTTCCGGATCGACATTGTCCGCTTCCATTTCAGCCCTGAGAATCGCGACTGGTTTTCCGTCTTGCTGAGCAAAGACAATGTCTTCGGGATAGTAATAGCGTTTTTGGGACAGATGCATGAGTGCACCTTCCGCATCCGTTTTTTGAACTCCATCATCGTCAAAAACAGGAGTCATTTCAGTAGACTGATAAATCGCGTGCGTCACCATGCCTTGGGTAAAGAGCGCATCAAACGGTTCTTTGGCACTCTCGGGCAGATGGCCACAGATATGCATCGCCCGGGCAAAGAACCGCGAATACAGCAGGTGGAGGATCGCATGCTCGATCCCGCCGATATACTGATCGACATTCATCCAGTACTTGGCGTCGTCCATATTCGTCGGCGTTTCGGCCCGTGGCGCGGTAAAGCGCGCGAAGTACCATGACGAATCGACAAAGGTGTCCATCGTGTCGGTTTCACGCTGGGCGGCTCCGCCACAGCTCGGGCACTCGCATTCGCGCCATGTCGGGTGCCGGTCCAGCGGGTTGCCGGGCACGTCAAAGCTGACATCTTCGGGCAATTGCACCGGCAGGTTCTCTTTCTTCTCGGGCACCACACCGCAATCGGCACAATGCACCACCGGGATCGGACAGCCCCAATAGCGTTGACGGCTCAACCCCCAGTCGCGCAGCCGGAACTGGGTCTTGCCCTCGCCCCAACCACCCTTCTCGGCAAAGTCGATGGTGGCGTCGACAGCTTCCTGCCCCGTCGCCTCGTCCAGCCCAGCGAAATGATCAACCCATTTCACGTTGTCGGTCTTGGGCGGCACGAAGGCCTCGTTCTCCACCGGCTTGGGATCATCCAGCGCAAAGAACGTGTCGATCACCGGCAGGTCATATTTGCGGCAGAAATCCAAATCCCGCTGGTCATGCGCCGGACATGCAAAAATCGCCCCGGTGCCGTAATCCATCAAGATGAAATTGGCGATCCACACCGGCAGTTCCCAATCAGGGTTCAACGGGTGGCGCACCTTCAGCCCGGTGTCATAGCCTAGCTTAGGCGCGGTCTCGATGGCCTCTTCGGTGGTGCCACCCTTGCGCGCCTCGATATTGAACGCCGCCATCTCGGCATTGTCCTTCTCCAGCTCTTTGGCCAGCGGATGATCCGGCGAAATGCCGACAAACGACGCCCCCATCAGCGTGTCGGGCCGCGTGGTGTAAACCTCGATCGCCTCGCCACCATCGGTGCGCTCAAAGGCAAACTGCAGACCACGCGATTTGCCGATCCAATTCTCCTGCATCAGCCGCACCTTGGCCGGCCAGTTTTCCAGACCGCCCAGCGCGTCCAGAAGTTCCTCGCTGAAATCGCTGATCTTGAAAAACCATTGCGTCAGCTCGCGCCGCTCGACCTCGGCGCCCGAGCGCCAGCCCTTGCCGTCGATCACCTGCTCGTTGGCCAGAACGGTCATATCGACCGGGTCCCAATTCACGATCGCGTTCTTGCGATACACCAGACCCTTTTCCATGAAGTCGATGAACATCGACTGTTGCTGGCCGTAATACTCCGGATCACAGGTGGCGAACTCACGCGACCAGTCAATCGACAGACCCAAGGGGCGCATCTGATCCTTCATCACCGCGATATTCTGGTAGGTCCAGGCCCCCGGATGACCGCCCGATGCCATTGCCGCATTCTCAGCCGGCATCCCGAAAGCATCCCACCCCATCGGATGCAACACATTGAATCCGTTGGATAATTTATACCGCGCGATCACATCGCCCATGGTGTAATTGCGCACGTGACCCATGTGGATGCGCCCCGATGGATAGGGGAACATCTCAAGCACGTAATACTTCGGCTTGCTCTCGTCGCGCTCGGCTTTGAAAATCCCGGCCTTCGACCAGGCCTCCTGCCATCTGGCTTCGATATCGGCGGCGCTATAGCGGCTCATCTGTCCCTCGGTCATTTAGGATCGGGCGCCCCTGCGCCACAGTGATTTTGCCGAGGTGATAAAGGGTTTTGCGCCGGATTGGAAACGGCAAAATCCTGCCTCTCGCAACCTACCGCGTCGGCGCCAAATCCCGGTATTTCACATTCTCGCTACACTGTGGTCATGGCAATGATCATTTCCTCCCCTAGGCACAGACCAATCCCGGCATTAACCTGACCGGCAAAAGCAAGAGCAGTGGATTAAATGAAGTTCCTCTTTATCCATCAGAATTTCCCGGGGCAGTTCAAACACCTCGCCCCAGCGCTGGCCGCCCAGGGGCACCAGACCGTGGCGTTGACCCTACGCGTCGACAAGGCCACCACATGGCAGGGTGTGCGTGTCCTGCCCTACATGATCGCCCGAAAAACCGGCCAATCGGTACACCCGTGGCTGGTGGATTTCGACACCAAGGTCACCCGCGCCGAAGCCTGCTTTCACGCTGCCGTCAAACTGCGCGATGCCGGTTTTACGCCGGATGTGATCATCACCCATCCCGGCTGGGGCGAATCGTTGTTTCTCAAAGATGTCTGGCCCGACGCCCGCATCGGGCTTTATTGCGAACTGTACCACCAGCCGGATTATCCCCATACCGGCTTCGACCCCGAGTTCCACAACGGTACCACCAACACCGAACCGCTGCGTCTGCGGATGAAGAACATCAATAACCATTTCAGCTTTGCCATGGCCGATGCCGGGATTTCGCCGACAAAGTTCCAGGCCGATACTTTCCCGGCCAGTTTCCGTGACCGCATCTCGGTCTGTTTCGATGGGATCAACACGGATAAACTGGTACCGAACGAAACGGCCAGCTTCGCCGTTGAAGACGGCCCCACCCTGACCCGCGATGACGAGATCATCACATTCGTCAATCGCAACCTCGAACCCTATCGCGGATATCACATCTTCATGCGCGCCCTGCCACGGCTGCTCAAAGAGCGGCCCAATGCCCGCGTGCTGATCGTCGGTGGTGATGAAACCAGCTATGGTGCCCGCCCGCCCAAGGGCAAAACCTGGAAACAGATTTTTATCGACGAGGTCCGCGGCCAGATCCCCGATGCCGACTGGGCGCGCGTGCATTACGTCGGGCGTATCCCCTATGACCGATTCGTCTCGCTGCTGCAGATCAGCCGGGTGCATGTCTACCTGACCTACCCCTTCGTGCTCAGCTGGTCGCTGTTTGAGACCATGAGCGTCGAAGGTGCCATCGTCGCCTCAGACACCGCCCCGGTAAAAGAGCTGATCACCCATGATGAAACCGGCCGCCTTGTCGATTTCTTCGACCGCGATGCCCTGGTGGACGAGGTTTGCATGCTTCTCGATGACCCCGACCTGCGTGCCCGATTGGGCCGCGCGGCCCGCGAACATGTGGTAAGTCGTTACGATCTCGCGAAAACCTGCCTGCCACAGCAGTTGAAATGGGTCAGCGACCTGGCCGCAATGCCGCCGTCGAAAATGACCTCACCCTGCATCTGATTCTGATTCTGAAAAGCCGCAACGCGCGCATTCCCTGCGCACCGTTCCACGTTCGAAACGTAGGGTGGGAGCCAACCCACCACTCGACCTATCAGTATTTCTTGTCCTGAATGCGCAACTGACGCGCCCGGGCCAGAATCGCATCCTCTACCGCGCGCTGCGTGCCTGCCGCCACCGGACCACCGCGGGTCGCAATGGCCACATTGAGCGAACGTGCATCCAGCGCCGGATCCTTGATATAGACCGTTGCCCGATAGGCCCGACCACCACCCGGAGGGCGGCCATAGCCGGTAACGATCACGCCGGTGAACGGATCAACCGACTGGATCGGCAGGAAGTTCAGGACATCCAGCGATGCATTCCACAGGTAACGGTTCACCTTGACGGTGGTCCCGGTGTCCTTGCGCTTGAACAGATCGAAGATCGAGGTCTGGCCAACCTGGCTCATACCGCCGCTGCCCTCGATGATGGGCTCGATTTCATCATCTTCCGTATCGACACCATCCTTGGCGCCGCCGAATCCGACATTGCCAAGGGACCCGACACCGCCGCACGACGCCAGTGAAAACGCAACCAGCGCGGCTGCCAGGAATTTGAATGCGCTTGTGGCTCGCATTGTGACCTACCCGATCCTGCTCTCTCTCACCTCTCCTACCCAAGCACCGCCCGCTGAGCAAGGTTTTTGGGCAATGTTTTATGACGCAGGCCTCCGTTTCGCCCCGATCCCTCCCGAGACCGGCGAAAATCCACGAAAAAACCCGCCAAACGGCGTATAAGGAGATTCCGTGCGATTCTGCCCCGCAACGACGACGGCCCGCGGTGAAACTGTGACATTGGTGCACCAATCCTCACCCCAATGAACGCCCCTTGTCAGCCATGCTTGCAATACCCCCCCATTTGGAGCGAGAGAGTGCCATATACCCATGGCGGATTCACCGCTTTGGGCGCATGACTGGAAAACCGAGGGAAAACTCATGAAAAAGATTCTCTTTGCAACGACCGCTCTCATCGCTACCGCTAGCGTTGCAGCAGCAGAAGTGTCGTTCAGCGGCTACGGCCGTTTTGGCGCATTGAACCGCGACGCGGGTCTCGCCCCGGCGCTGGACGCAACCGGTGTCTACTCGCGTATTCGCCTGCAAATCGACATGACCACCGAAGCCGACAACGGCATCGAGTTTGGTGCACGTCTGCGCTACCAAGCCACGTCGTTCAACGGCGGCGGCACCATCAACGCCTTCAACGCAGCTCGCTTCCACGCGAAAGCTGGCGGTTTTGAAGTTGGCGTTGGCAACATCCAAGGCGCAATCGAATGGATGCCCGGCCTGTACATGGGCACTCAGTCGGCAGGTATCGGCCTCTCGGGCCACACCTTCGCCAACCTCGTGACCAACACCAACGGTGCCGGCTACTGGGGCTGGGACGCCTACTCGTCGGGCGGTGCTGGCGCAGCAGCAGCTAACGGTGTTGAAATCAAGTACTCGGCTGGCGACTTCGGTGGTCATCTGTCGTACTCGAACAACCCTGTTTCCGGTGTTACCCGCACCGGCGCGCACATTTCGTACAGCTTCAACGACTGGACTGTTGCTCTGGGTTACCAAGACTCGAACGCAGCAGCTTGTGGCTTCATCCCGGTATACGGCGGCGCAGCAGCGTTCTCCGGCCCGAACTGTGAAGACAAAGTTGTCGTGACTGTTGGCGGCAAAATCGGCCCGGCAAACGTTGGTCTGGCATATGCTGACAACAACGGCACCGGCAAATTCGCTCTGACCGCGAACGTCGATGTTGGCGCAGCAACCCGCGTTGACGTGTTCGTGGCATCGGAAGATGGCGTGTTCGGCGGCGAATCCTACGGTCTGGGCGTTTCGCACAGCCTCGGCGGTGGCGCATCGCTCGAAGCCGGTATCTCGAAAGACGGCACCATCCTGGACATCACCACGATGGACCTGGGTATCCGCTTCAACTTCTAATTCGGAAGTTCAAGCTACCTAACGGGAAGGGCAGGTCATTTGACCTGCCCTTTTCCTTTGCCCCCTTCCCTTTCGCGCACGCTTGTAGTTCTCTCCGCCCACCATCAATGTCGGAGCCTTCATGTCGCTTGAAGAAATCAAATCCCGTATCACCAAGGCCGAAGCTGCAGCCGGACGACGCCCCGGTGAGGTTCAGCTCATTGCCGTCTCCAAGGTCCAACCGATTGACCGTGTAACGGGCGTTCTGGAGCAGGGTCATCGCCTGTTTGGCGAGAACCGGGTACAAGAGGCCGCCGGAAAATGGCCTGACCTGCGCCAAGACTTCCCAGACACCAAGGTCCACCTGATCGGCCCGCTGCAAACCAACAAAACCCGACAGGCGTTCGGCCTGTTCGACGCCATCCATTCGGTCGACCGGCCAAAACTGGCGAAAACCATTGCCCGCATCGCCCAGGAGGAAGGCCACTGCCCGCCGCTCTTCATCCAGGTCAACACCGGGGAAGAGCCGCAAAAGGCCGGCATTCTGCCCGCCGAAGCCGATACCTTCGTCGCAGACTGCCAATCCATGGGCCTGCCGGTCCGGGGCCTGATGTGCATCCCCCCGGTCGAAGAAGAACCCAGCCTGCATTTCGCCCTGCTGGCCAAACTTGCCGCCCGCAACGGCCTGACCGGCCTTTCCATGGGCATGAGCAGCGATTTCGAACGCGCCATCGCCCTTGGCGCTACCCATGTCCGGGTCGGCTCGGCCATTTTCGGCGAACGCGTCAAACCGGGCTGAAATGCCATATTGATCGGTACGCGATACCGCGCAACAATTGGCGTGCATTTCATTCGGGAGGAATTGTTATGAAATCCCTTACCATCGCACTCACCGCACTTGCCCTGACGGCGACATCCGCAACCGCCGAGATGTCACTCAGCTTCAAGAATTGGGGCGGTATCCCGCTTTGCACCAGCGGTAACCCCAACAAGGTGGGCAACCCCGCTTTCGTGCTCAAAGGTGTGCCAGCTGGCACCAACAAACTGGTCTTCAAACTGACTGACCTGGATGTGCGCAGCTACAATCACGGCGGCGGCACCGTCAAAATCAAGCAGGGTGGCAACATGAAGATTCCCGCCGGCGTCTTCAAATACAAGAGCCCCTGCCCGCCCTCGGGCAAACACACCTATGAATGGTCCGTGACGGCCAAACAGGGTGGCAAAACGCTGGCCAAAGCCAAGGCGGCCAAGAAATACCCGTGATCCTGCGTAGGGCGGGCTTCAGCCCGCCATGCCTTCCGGTACAACCAACCGCGCCCCCGGCGTGATCCGTTCGGCAATCCAGCCCAGATGCGCCCTTGAAAAGGCCACACAGCCTTCGGTCGGATAGCCCGGTCTCCGCCACTGGTGCAGAAAAATGGCCGATCCCTTGCCGGGTTCGGCCACCGGCCAGTTCCAATCGGTAATTAGAACGATGTCATAAATCGGATCGGCCCGGCGCATTGCTTCATGACCATGCCGATACGGTGCCCGAACCAATTGGTTGTACTCCGCATCCCCGCTTTCATCCGACCACAGATCTCCGGGCCAGATCGGCTTCGCCCATCCATTCGGCGGTGCCATCCGGTCCGGCCGATAGAGCATCCCAGCAATCCGATGCACTCCAACGGGTGTAGCACCATCACCCTCGCGCTTGTCCGAACGAACACCGCCCTTACCCACCGAACAGGGAAAATACCGTCGTGCGAACCGAACACCCCTACGGGTCAGTATCAGGTCTGACGCCCGGTAGGGTGCACATACTGCGCACCGTCCACAGCTCACAACAAATGCCCCGACTTCGCCGCCTTAGTCGCAAGATAACCCCGGTTGTGCTCGGTCTCGCCCACTTTCAGCGGCACCCGTTCACGCACCTTGATGCCATGCTCTTCCATCATTGCGATCTTGCGCGGGTTGTTGGTCAGCAACCTGACCTCGGAAAAACCCATGCTTTTCAATATCTGCGCCCCGATCCGGAAATCCCTCTCATCGTCCTCGAAGCCCAGCCGGTGATTGGCCTCAACCGTATCGAACCCCTGGTCCTGCAACGAATAAGCCCGCATTTTGTTGGCAAGCCCGATGCCGCGCCCTTCCTGGTTCAGATACAGAAGAACCCCGACTCCTTCTTCGCCCATCTGCGCGAGCGCCCCGCGCAGCTGCGGCCCACAATCGCATTTGAGCGATCCCAGTACATCACCGGTGAAACACGCCGAATGCAGCCGCGCCAGAACCGGCACCTCGCGCGACGGGCGACCCACCTCGATGGCATAATGCTCCTCACCACCATCCTCGGGCCGAAAAATGTGCAATCGTCCGGCTTCGGCCGCGACCATCGGCAATCGCGCGGCAACAACCGGGTGCAAATCGCTTGAGGCCACCAGCACCGGCCCCGCCAACGCCGCATGCACCACCGTCAGGTTATGCTCGGAGGAAAACCCAATCGGATCCACCACACCCAGAACCAGCGCCGCCGGCAGTAATTGTGCCGTCTTCGCCAGTTGGATCGCCAGCCGATGCAGCGCCGCATCCCCATCGCGCGCCGCAATCAACGGTCCTTTCATCGGCGTCTTCAAATCGTCCGCCGGGTCCGCCACCCCCAAGACCCAGGGCAACCCTGCGTCTCCGGGCAACGCCACCCGCGCCAAATCACCATCATAGGCCCGCGCCTTCAGCGTCTCGGCACGGCGTGCGGTAATCGCCAGAACCGGCGCGCCGCCCAACGCCCGTAAATCCGCCAACCGCTGCGCCTCCAGGGTCTCGGCCGCCAGCATCAGCGCCGCCTCACCATGCCCGCCAATCAACACCACGGGCACCCCCATGCGCAGATCGGCGCGGGCGCGGGCCAACACTTCTGTAATATCTGGTGCGAAACTCATGGACCAAACCTAGGGTTAGCGTGCGGATTTTGAAACATTTCCCTGCCCCTTTACACGAGGGCGTGAGAGAATTGCAGCATATCTTGCGCAAATTCGCCCACTGCCACATCTCATGGACAACAAAGCCCAAGGAGGTCCCGATGGCCCAGCTCAAGAAAATCCTTCTCGTTGATGACGATGACGATCTACGTGAGGCGCTCAGCGAACAACTGATCATGACCGAGGATTTCGACGTGTTCGAGGCCGACAACGGTGCCAACGCCATGGTCCGTGCCAAGGAAGCGATCTATGATCTCGTCATCCTCGATGTTGGCCTGCCCGACACGGACGGGCGCGAGCTGTGCCGGCTGATGCGCAAACAGGGTGTCAAGTCGCCGATCCTGATGCTCACGGGCCATGACAGCGACGCCGATACCATCCTGGGCCTCGATGCCGGGGCCAATGACTATGTCACCAAGCCCTTCAAGTTCCCGGTCCTGCTGGCCCGCATCCGCGCCCAACTGCGCCAGCATGAGCAATCCGAAGACGCCGTCTTCTCGCTTGGGCCCTACACATTCAAGCCGGCGATGAAGATGCTGATCACCGAGGACGAACGCAAGATCCGCCTGACCGAGAAGGAAACCAATATCCTCAAATTCCTCTACCGCTCGTCCGAAGGCGTGGTCCAGCGCGATGTGCTCTTGCACGAGGTCTGGGGCTATAACGCCGGTGTTACCACCCACACGCTCGAAACTCATATTTACCGCCTGCGCCAGAAAATTGAGCCCGATCCCTCGAACGCCCGCCTGCTGGTCACGGAAAGCGGCGGCTACCGGCTCATGGCATAAATGCCACAGTTACACACCCGGTAAGGAATACCCGCCTTATTTGCGCCAGATCAAAGTTGTATCCTGAAAGCGGAAATATGGTTTTCCTATCCCGTTGCATGTGCGGGTTATCACATGCACCTCCCTGTTGGACTTGGCCCGGGTTCTTACCCGGGTCTTTTTTTCCCGGGTTATTCAGGACCTGCCACTGCACCCATTCCTTAACTACAACCCGGCGTTGCCGCGACACTGGAACCTCATGCCCATCGCTCAACGCCAGAAACTGCGCACTCTTTTGCCGGTTCATCCCGACAACCGCCTCGGCTGTCACCCAATAGGATCGGTGTGACTGTACCCCCAGGTCGGGATGCAGCATCTCGATCAGGTTGCGCAGGCTGGCCCAGACCAGTTCGCTAGTGTCGTGCAACACGACGTCCACATAATGCTCGACCGACTTGAGATAGAGAATCTGGGACTCGTCGAACCGCCGTCCGTCAATCCCCAGAAAAGCCCCAAAATATTAACCGCAAACCAATAGTTGAACGTGGTCGTCACCGTGGTCGATAAAACCATCATCACCACCGACGGGATTACAAAATCACGCCTCACGCAAAACGGCTGAAAGCAAGCAGCCGGGAAAACCCGTACCACAAGGCAACAATAGCCAGCGAATTCGCCAACCAAAAAACAATCCTCAAAAAAAGGTTCGCAGGCAGGGTAAAAACATTTGGGTCGACGATTGTCAGCAAAACGCTGAACAGCAACAGCGACCAGACAAAGTTCCGATGCAGAATAAATGCACTGACCTCTACAGCCTTAAGGCGAAAACCGCGGCCACTCGCGGATAGAAGCCGCAGTTTGTGACAATCCGGTCGGTTTTCGCGGTAATTCATCCAGAGATAACTCTGTCGAGTGATGTCGGTATTACCTTTAGCCAGTGACGCATGCCGAAACGAGGTATTGCGACGTTTGCGTGTTCCAAGCAATCAACTCCGGGACTCGACCGGGCCAGAGAGACCAGTATGGCGCTCTCAGGCCGCTTCTCACTTTGGGCGGTTTTCAATCTGGCCTCTCCTGTCTCGCCGGGATAGCCTGCCGCGCACCGCGACAGGACTTCGACAGGAAAGACACGCCCATGCCCTTCACACTCGCCACCTGGAATATCAACTCGGTCCGCCTGCGCGAACCCATCGTCCTGAAACTTCTTCAGGAGGAAGCGCCCGACATCCTGTGCCTGCAGGAGTGCAAAAGCCCGGTCGAAAAAATTCCGACCGAAGGCTTTGCCGCGCTCGGCTACACCCACATGGTTGCTCGCGGTCAAAAGGGTTACAACGGCGTCGCCATCCTGTCGAAACTCCCGATGGTCGAGGCTGGATCACAGGACTTTGCCGCCCTCGGTCACGCCCGCCATATCGCCGGGCGGCTGGAAGATGGCACCGTGATCCACAATTTCTATGTCCCGGCGGGCGGAGACAAACCCGACCGTGAGGTAAACGAGAAATTCGGCCAGAAACTCGACTACCTGACCGAGATGCGTGACTGGTTCCATTCCGAGAAACCGAAAAAATCCATCCTCGTCGGCGACCTCAACATCGCCCCGGGCGAAGATGACGTCTGGGATCACAAGAAACTCTTGAAGGTGGTCTCACACACCCCCATCGAGGTCGAACACCTGGCCGAGACCCAGGACGCCGGCAATTGGATTGACGTCACCCGCGCCGACATCCCCGAAGGCCAGCTTTACTCCTGGTGGTCCTACCGCGCCCGCGACTGGGATGCTGCCGACAAGGGCCGCCGCCTCGATCACATCTGGGCCACCCCTGACATCTCGAACACCGCGCACGGCTCCCGCATTCTTCGCCATGCGCGCGGCTGGGAGAAACCAAGCGATCATGCACCCGTCTTCGCCACATTCGACCTGTAACAGCCCCTCTTTCTTTGGAAAAATACTCCGGGGGTGCGGGGGCTGGCCCCCGCTCCTGACATTTGCGTCAGAAAACCCCCTTTGAATTTGCAGCGCGCCACATCATATATGGCTCAAACCTGATCCCAAAGGACGTGACCAATGCTCGAACTCGGCCAAAACCCTTCCACCGCCCCCGCGGGCGACCTGATCAAAGACGTTTCAGAGGCCGATTTCATGGCCGAGGTGATCGACGCCAGCCAGGAAACCCCTGTCATCGTCGATTTCTGGGCGCCATGGTGCGGCCCCTGCAAAACCCTCGGCCCTGCGCTGGAAGAGGCCGTCACCAAGGCCGGTGGCAAGGTCAAGATGGCCAAGGTCAATGTCGACGAAAACCAGATGATCGCCGGGCAGCTCAGGGTGCAATCCATCCCCACCGTCTATGCCTTCTACCAGGGCCAGCCGGTCGACGGGTTCCAGGGCGCGATAGCCCCTTCGGATATCGCCAAGTTCGTCGAGAAAACCGCCGCCCTTGCCGGTGACGGTGGCCTGGGCGAAGCGGTCGCCGCTGCTGAAGAAATGTTAGAAGAAGGCGCGCTTGCCGACGCCGCCCAAACTTTTGCCGCCATTTTGGAGCAAGAGCCTGCAAACGTCGCCGCCTATGCCGGCCTCGTACGCTCCTACATCGCAGCTGGCGATCTTGATCAGGCCGAAGCGACCCTGAATGGCGCACCTGCTGAAATCGCCTCCAAGCCCGAGCTTGAAGCGGCCCATGCCCAGCTTGAACTCGCCCACGCCGCCGCCAACGCTGGTCCCGCCGATGAACTGGCTGGTCAGGTCGAGGCCAACCCGGACAACCACCACGCCCGGTTCGACTTCGCCCAGGCGCTGCACGGCGCAGGAGACATCCAGGGCGCGGTCGATCAACTGCTCGAGCTTTTCCGCCGGGATCGCGAATGGAATGACGGTGCCGCCAAGGCCCAGCTGCTGACCATTTTCGAGGCCTTGCCGCCGCAGGACGAAGTCGCGTTGACCGGTCGTCGCAAACTCGCCTCAATGATCTTGGTCTGAACGCCCGACCCGGTCTATGCTGACCCCATGACCATGCCCCAGGATCTCCCCGAGGTCATCTCGGTCTTCCCGCTGCCGGGCGCGCTCCTCTTGCCGCGCTCGCGCCTGCCCTTGCATATTTTCGAGCCCCGCTACCTGACCATGCTCGAAGATGCGCTCAAGACACCCGAGCGACTGATCGGTATGGTGCAACCTTTCGAAGCGCCCGATGGCAGCGACACCCTGATGACCATCGGTTGCGCCGGGCGCGTCACCCAGTTCTCGGAAACCGAGGACGGGCGCTACATGATCACGCTCACCGGCATCTCGCGCTTCCGCATCGTCGAAGAAGTCGAAGGCTTCACCCCCTATCGGCGGGCTCAGGTCAATTGGGACGGGTTCGACCGCGACCGCGCGGGCAAAGACCGCGACCCCACATTCGACCGATCCCGTTTCATGGACCTGCTACATCGGTTCTTTGCCGCCAAAGGGTTCGATACAGACTGGGACACGCTGAAAGAAGCCGATGACGAACTCTTGATCAACTCGCTGTCGATGCTGCTGGAATTCGATCCCGAAGACAAACAGGCGCTCTTGGAGGCGCCCTCGTTGGCCACCCGCCGCGAAACCCTGATCACATTGATTGAATACGCCCTGCACGGCGGCAACGGAGACGACCTGATCCAATGAGTGACACACCCCAATCCCCCACCTTCGACCGCCACATGCTCGAAGCCCTGATCTGCCCGCAGACCCATGCGACGCTGGAATACGACGCTGAGAAACGGGAGCTGATCAGCAAATCCGCCGGTTTGGCGTTTCCGATTCGCGACGGCATTCCGGTTATGCTGATCGACGAGGCGCGCAGGTTGGATTGACGCCGTGGTGCGTGAAATTACACACCCCACATATGCGCGCACCCCGTAGGGTGTGTGCTTGCACGCACCTTACCCCCGCATCAACTCGGGCAATTCCCCGGTCAGCCCCGCTGCCTCGCGCATGAACCCACGGCGCAACCCCGGCATGGCGCCAATCATACCCATACCCACATCGCGCACCGCGCGCAGAAGCGGATTATCGTTGGAAAACAGCTTGTTGGTGAGGTCCGTCGCCATCGCCAGCGCCTGCGTATCGAACCGCCGCCATTCCTGATACCGCGCCAGAACCAGCTCGCTGGCAAAATCTTCACCTCGCCTGACAGCGTGGCACAGAACATCCACCAGCGCGCCGACATCGCGCAGCCCGGCGTTCAACCCCTGCCCGGCAATCGGGTGCATCCCGTGCGCCGCATCGCCAATCAGCGCCAGACGGTCCGCGACAAAGGTATTCGCGATGGTCAGGTTCAAGGGATAGGTGAACCGCTTGCCCTTCAGCTTGATGTCGCCCAGAAAATCGCCAAACCGCGGCCGCAGAACTTCCATGTAATCTGCATCATTCAGCGCATGGATCGCCGCCGCGTTTTCGTGGGTTTCCGACCAGACGATGGACGACACCTTGCCCGGCAGAGGCAAGATCGCCAGTGGCCCACTTGCCATGAAGAACTGATGCGCAATCCCGTTATGCGGCTTTTCATGGCCAATGGCACAGACCAGCGCCGTCTGCCCGTAATCCCAACCGCTGCGTTTGATGCCCGCCCGTTCCGCCGTGCCCGATTGCCGCCCGTCGCAACCCACCAACAGCCGCGTGCGCAGGGTCTTGCCCGAGGCCAGCGTCACGGTCACGCCCAAGGCATCCACCTCCTGCGCCACCACGCGATCCTCGATCTGGGTGATTCCCTTTTCCTCGCCCATCGCCTCCAGAAACGCACGACGCAGGTACCGGTCTTCCAGCATGTAGCCCATCGCGCCTTCTTCGATCTCGGCGGCGTCGAAATGCAGGAAAAACGGTGCGGGCCCTTCGCCCGCGCGTCCGTCACTTGCCTTGATCTCGTACATCGGCTGGCTGTGTCCGGCCACGCGCGCCCAGACCCCGATCCGATCCAGCAACCGCTTCGAGGCCAGCGCCAGCGCATAGGCGCGGCCATCAAAGGCGGCATTCTTGCGCACAGTCTCGGGCAGGGCATCGACCACTGTCACACGCAACCCGCGTTGCGCCAGCGGCAACGCCAACGCCGGGCCATTCAGCCCGCCACCGACAATCACGATATCGCTGTCATGTTCCATGGGTTTCATAAAGCCCGCGCAGGCGGGATTGTCCATGGGGCGTATCACCGCTAGCGTTGGCGCATGCCGGAACTTTGGGAGCCTCCGGCGGGGATATTTAAGGCAAAAGGAAGAGGGTGGGTGCGATGAAAGACTGGCTGTGGATGAGCATGGGCGATCTGGGGCGTGGCATCGCCGCGGGTGAGATTGATCCGTTGGCGCTGACCGAGACCTATCTTGACGCGATCAACACCCATGAGTTGCGCGACCGTATCTATGCCCGCACGACCGACGACCGTGCCCTGGCCGAGGCCGAGGCCGCATCGAAACGCGCCAAATCGGGCCACCGGCGCGGGCTTCTGGATGGCGTGCCAGTCAGCTGGAAAGACCTGTTTGACACGGCAGGCGTCGCCACCGAGGCTGGATCGGCCCTGCTCGAAGGCCGGGTGCCCGATGCGGACGCGCCGGTGCTGAAAAACGCCACGCTGGCGGGCACAGTCTGCCTTGGTAAGACCCACATGTCAGAACTGGCCTTTTCCGGGCTGGGCCTGAACCCGATCACCGCCACGCCACCCTGCGTCAATGATGCGGGCGCGGTATCGGGCGGATCGTCCTCGGGCGCAGCGGCGTCAGTGGCCTTTGGCCTCGCCCCTTGTGGCATCGGCTCTGACACCGGCGGATCGGTGCGGATTCCGTCTGCGTGGAACGACCTCGTGGGCCTGAAAACCACCTCCGGGCGGCTGACCCTCAAGGGGGTTGTTCCGCTTTGTGCCCGGTTCGACACCATTGGCCCGCTGTGCCGCAATGTCGAAGATGCCGCGCTGATGCTGGGCGCGCTGGAAGGCACTGCGGCCGTCGATCTGCGCGGCGCTTCCACCAAGGGGTTGCGCATCGGGTTGTTGCAGGCCCCAGCGCTGGATGATGTTCGTGACGCGCCCATGGCGGCCTATGACGAAGCGGTCACTCGCCTCGCCGACGCCGGTGTCACCATCGAAAAATTCGACGCGCCCGAGGTTGAAACCGCGATGTCGCAATCCGGGGTTACCTTCACCGCCGAGGCCTACGGCACATGGAAAGACACAATTGAGGCCGCGCCCGAAAAGATGTTCGACCAGATCCTCGAAAGGTTCCGCGCCGGGGCCCAGCATTCCGGCCCCGATTTCGTCCGGGCCTGGCAGATGCTCGATGAATGTCGCGAGGTCTGGAACGCCCGCGTCGCCGGGTATGATGCGGTGCTGATTCCCTCGGCCCCGATCCTGCCGCCCAATGTTGAACGGCTGCTTTCGGACCACAACTACTATGTCACCGAAAACCTGCTGGCGCTGCGCAACACCCGGATCGGCAACATGCTGGGGCTTTCCGCGATCACATTGCCGGTATCGGGCCACCCCTCCTGTGGTGTCATCGCCATGGGTAAAGCTTATGGCGAAGAGGCGCTTTTGCGGGTGGCCGCAGCGATGGAACCAGCCCTGAAACCATCGTTGTCATAATTGCCACAACTGCCCGTAAACCCGTGTCTTTTTCTGGACGACACGGGGCGTCCGCGCTAATTTCACCTCAAACGGGGCGCCAATGACCCCGACTTTGAGGCAATTTGAATATGTTCCCCGAGCGGTTTTCGAACCTACCGGAATACGCGTTCCCGCGTCTGCGGGCGCTTTTGGACCACCACCAGCCAGGCGGCGAGGTGGTGCATATGACCATTGGCGAACCCAAACATGCGTTTCCGCCCTGGGTCACTGATATCATTGCGGAAAATGCTGCTGGCTTTAATCGTTATCCCCCCAATGACGGCAGCGACGGGCTGCGTTCTGCTATCGCGGACTGGGTGAAAAACCGCTTTGACGTTGCGGTTGACCCGGCCAGCCAAATCCTTGCCCTCAACGGCACCCGCGAAGGGCTCTACAACGCCTGCATGGCGCTGGTGCCCGAAAAGGTCCGGGGTGAACAGCCGCTCGTCCTTTTGCCGAACCCGTTTTATCAGGTCTACATGGTCGCCTCGATTTCCGTTGGCGCGCGCCCCGTCATGGTGCCCGCCACCCGGGACAATGGCTACCTACCCGACTATACCGGCCTGCCCACCGACATGCTCAACCGTGTCGCCGCGGCCTATATCTGTTCCCCGTCGAATCCGCAGGGGGCCGTCGCCGACAAAGGCTATCTGCGCGAGCTGATCGAGCTGGCCGAGCATTTCGATTTCAAGATCTTCGCCGATGAATGCTATTCCGAGATCTACCGCAATGACCCGCCCCCGGGTGCCCTGCAAGTGGCGCGCGACATGGGCGCAGACCCGGAACGGGTGGTGATCTTCCATTCACTGTCGAAACGCTCGAACCTTCCGGGCCTGCGCTCGGGCTTTGTTGCCGGTGGCCCGCAAAGCATCGCCCGCATGAAGCAACTACGCAATTACGCCGGTGCGCCCCTGCCCCTGCCCCTGCAAGCGGCGGCAGAAAAGGTTTGGGCCGACGAAGCACACGTGATCGAAAACCGCGCGCTCTACCAGGAAAAATACACCGTCGCCGACGAGGTGTTCAGCGGCGTGCAGGCCTACCAGGGACCCGAGGCCGGGTTCTTCCTGTGGCTGCCGGTGGACAATGGCGAACAGACCACGCTCAAGGCGTGGAAGGAAACCGGGGTCCGGGTCCTGCCCGGCGCTTACCTTAGCCAAGAGGTGAACGGCCAGAACCCGGGACATGAATATATCAGGGTGGCCATGGTCGCCCCCAAAGAAGAAATGCGGCAGGGGCTGATCCGGCTTCGCGACTGCATCTATAGCTGAGGACGAGGGAAACACATGGCATATCAGGCACGCGGGCGCGATCCGCTTCTTGACAGCAACATGGCCGAAGCGATCGAAAAGCGCGGCAAGGAACTGATCGGTATTGCACTCCTGCTGACCGGATTGGCCGCCGTCGCGATGTTCTGGTCCTACGCTCCTTCGGACCCGTGGTGGATGTCGGCCACCGATGCCCCGGTGCAGAACTGGCTTGGTCGCTTTGGCGCCTCGATTGCCGCACCGATGTTCATGATCGTCGGCTTTGGCGCCTGGGGTCTGGCCGTTGTGCTGCTGGCCTGGGGCCTGCGCTTTGTCCTGCATCGCGGCAATGAACGCGCCATTTCCCGGCTGATCTTTGCCCCGATCTGGATTGCCCTGATCTCGATTTATGCCGCCACGCTGACCCCCGGCCCCGGCTGGACCCATTCTTTTGGTCTTGGCGGGTTGTTCGGCAAAACAGCCGCCGGTAGCCTTCTGAACCTCTTGCCCATCGTTGAAACCACCGGCCTCAAGATCCTGTCGCTGGTGCTGGGCGTTGCCGTTGTCGCCATGGCCTCTTTCGTACTGGGCTTTACCCG
Organism: Aliisedimentitalea sp. MJ-SS2; assembly: GCF_032586155.1. Classification (NCBI taxonomy): domain Bacteria; kingdom Pseudomonadati; phylum Pseudomonadota; class Alphaproteobacteria; order Rhodobacterales; family Roseobacteraceae; genus Aliisedimentitalea; species Aliisedimentitalea sp. MJ-SS2. The sequence goes on along the minus strand of NZ_JAWHTC010000005.1, from coordinate 49,342 downwards.
CCCCGAACTGCGCCAGTTCGGCCGCTTCCTTCTGGTTGGGTTGATCCTTCTCTATGCCTCGCTGATGAAGCTCTTGGGCCGCACCGCCCAAGGCGCCGTCGCCAGCGCCCAAACCCTTCAGGCAAAGAATGCCGAGCGCCGCGAACGTCGCGCCGTCGAGGCTGCCGAGGCCGCCGAATTTGCCGCCATGCAGGCCGAGCAAGAGGCCCAGGCCGCCGCCGCCCACGCCGCGGCCCATCCGGCCGAGGTCGCCCTGCCGCCCGAACCGTCCCTGACCCAGCCGATGGCTGGCCACGCGCCGGAACACGTCGCCGAAAAACCCGGCCTGCTGTCGCGTGCCACCAACCTGATCAAACGCCCCGAGGCCGACCCGGAACCGGAACTGATCGAAACCGAACCGCATTTCGACGACGCCACCCAGGCCCCGAGTGAGGACCACATCAAGGCCCGCATCGCCGACGTGATCAAATCCCGGGTCCGTCAGAATCCATCGGTTCAGGTTGAATCCGTTGCCCCCCTGACCAAGGGCCGTGGCCGTGGACCCGACCCTTTGGTCCTGAACACCGAACCGTCTCACGAGCTTCCCCCGGAACCGCCCATGACCGCCATGGACCTGCCGCCCGAGCCCCCGCTCACGGCACCGCAACCGCTGGCCTACGCCCCGGAACCCGCGCCCGCCGAGGCGCTGCCGCTGCAACCGGCCCCTGCCCCGGCGCAGGCCGCGATCCCCGTGGCGCAGCCGAAAAAGGTCGTCCAACAACCGGCGCGCAAACCGATCAAGCACAGCACCCGCGCCAAGGCCGAGGCCCAACCCTCGCTCCAGTTCGAAGAAAACCGCCCGCAATACGAATTGCCGCCGCTGTCGCTTCTGGCCAACCCGGTCAGCATAGAACGCCACCACCTTTCGGACGAGGCGCTCGAAGAAAACGCCCGCATGCTCGAAGCCGTGCTGGATGACTACGGCGTCAAGGGCGAGATCGTCTCGGTCCGCCCCGGCCCGGTTGTCACCATGTACGAGTTGGAACCGGCCCCCGGCCTCAAGGCCAGCCGTGTCATTGGCCTCGCCGATGATATCGCCCGCTCGATGTCGGCCCTTTCGGCCCGTGTCTCCACCGTGCCCGGCCGCTCAGTGATCGGCATTGAACTCCCGAATGACCACCGCGAGATGGTCTCTTTCCGCGAAATCCTATCCTCGCGTGATTATGGCGACGGCAACCACAAACTGCCGCTGGCCTTGGGCAAGGATATTGGCGGCGACCCGATGGTCGCCAACCTCGCCAAGATGCCCCACCTCCTGATCGCGGGCACCACCGGTTCGGGTAAATCCGTGGCAATCAACACCATGATCCTGTCGCTGCTTTACAAGCTGACACCGGAAGAATGCCGGTTGATCATGATTGACCCCAAGATGCTGGAACTCTCCGTCTATGACGGCATTCCGCACCTTCTGTCGCCGGTTGTGACCGACCCGAAAAAGGCCGTCGTCGCCCTGAAATGGGTCGTCGGCGAGATGGAAGAACGCTATCGCAAGATGTCCAAGATGGGCGTGCGCAACATCGACGGCTACAACAGCCGCGTGGCCGACGCGCTGGCCAAGGGTGAAACCTTCGACCGCACGGTCCAGACCGGGTTCGACGATGAGACCGGCGAGCCGATCTTCGAGACCGAGGAAATCACCCCCGAGAAAATGCCCTACATCGTCGTCGTCGTCGACGAGATGGCCGACCTGATGATGGTCGCAGGCAAAGAGATCGAGGCTTGCATTCAGCGACTAGCGCAAATGGCGCGGGCCTCGGGCATCCACCTGATCATGGCCACCCAGCGCCCGTCGGTCGATGTCATCACCGGCACGATCAAGGCCAACTTCCCGACCCGGATTTCCTTCCAGGTGACCTCCAAGATCGACTCGCGGACGATCCTCGGCGAAATGGGCGCCGAACAGCTTCTGGGCATGGGCGACATGCTCTACATGGCCGGTGGTGCCCGCATCACCCGCTGCCACGGGCCCTTCGTGTCGGACGAAGAGGTCGAGGAAATCGTCACCCATCTCAAGGCCTACGGCCCGCCTGAATATGTCGGCGGCGTGGTGCAGGGTGTCGATGACAAAAAGTCCGGTGATATCGACGCCGTTCTGGGCCTCAACACCGGTGGAAACACCGGCGGCGAAGACGCGCTTTATGACAGCGCCGTTGCCATCGTCATCAAGGATCGCAAATGCTCCACCTCCTACATCCAGCGCAAGCTTGGCATCGGCTACAACAAGGCCGCCCGTCTGGTCGAGCAGATGGAAGAGGAGCAGCTGGTCTCGCCCGCCAACCACGTCGGCAAACGCGAAATCCTGATCCCGGAACAGTGACCCGTGTATGGTGCGTGATTTCACGCACCTTCCCCGGCTTGCCTGTTAAGAACACTGGCTTGTTATCGCTTATCAATTGGGTTTGCGGCAGACTGTGCCTATCTAATCGGCTAGACCGACAAAAAAGCACGAGGTCCGAGTAATGAAACTGTCCCGCCTGATCCTGGCCACGGCCACGACCATCGCGCTCGCCCTGCCCGCCAGTGCCGACAAACAGTCGCTGAACGCCATCTCGAAATATCTCAACGGGATGAAACAGGCGAAAACCAAATTTACCCAGATCAACGATGACGGCACCATCGACACCGGCACGATCTATATCAAGCGCCCGGGCAAGATGCGGTTCGAATACGACCCGCCCAACAAGGCGCTTGTGCTTGTCTCGGCGGCCACCGTGGCGCTGTTTGATCCCAAGACCAACCAGGGCCCGGAAACCTATCCGCTGAACAAGACACCGCTCTCGATCATCCTGGCCAAGACTGTAAACCTGGCTCAGGCCAACATGGTCACGGGACATTCCTATGACGGCACCGCCACCATCGTGACGGCGCAGGACCCCAAGCACCCGGAATACGGCAATATCCAGCTCAAGTTCACCGGCAACCCGGTCGAGCTGCGCCAATGGATCATCAACGACGACAGCGGCTCGTCGACCACCGTGGTCCTGGGCGCGCTGAGCAAGGGCGGGTCCATGCCGCACAAGCTTTTCGACATCGACCTGAATACGAACACCTTCAACCGGTAGCTTCCGCTCAAAGACCGGTAATGGCCTCAAGCGGTCATTCCAACACTCCGGTCCACCTCTTCCTCTTGCCAGAAATATCCCGGGGGGTCTGGGGGGCTGGCCCCCCAGCCGGTCGGATTGCGTAAGCAATTCGAAAGTCAGCTCCAGGCCAAACCCGGCCCTTTGCTCATCACTTCAACCGCCGACAGGTCCTCAGCTGCGCCTGGTAGGTCTTGGACCGCGCGCCCACCTCGCCCGAAATCCGCATCAGCCACGCCTTGCGCCGATAGGTCCCGCGCTTATAGCCGGTATGCCCCTCGTGATAAGCAAGGTACTGGTTGCGCGCATCATTCAAGGGAATGCCGTTCCGCTCCTTGGTGATGTTCATGTACCAGCCCATGAAATCGGTGGCATCGCGGATATCGTCGCGCTTGGCGCTGCGGCTGCCAGTGGCCTGCTTGTACTCCTTCCAGGTCGCATCCAGCGCCTGGGCAAAGCCATAGGCGCTCGATTGCCGCCCCATCGGGATCACGCCGATCGCCCAGCGGAACGGCGTGCGCGCATCAGCCTTGAACTTGCTCTCCTGATAGATCGTCGCCATCTGCACATGCACCGGCACGCCCCATTTGCGTTCCGTCGCGCGAAAGGCGCGCACGAAATGCGGTCGGCTCTTCAGGATCGTACAGGCATTGTCGAATGTTTTCGGCGCCGAACGGTCCCTGGTGCCGCAGCTTGCCAGCAGCAGCAGGATCAAAACGGCGCGAAGGGGTCTGCTCATGATGCCTCTCGCTATTTTTCTTGTTTGCGGGCATTTTAGCCTTTTTTTGCCCGTGGCTAAAGACAAAACGCGGGAACGACGGAAACCTCACTGTCATGTGTGGGTTCACAGACTGTTTCCCGGTTTTTACCCCCCGGCAAATGGACAATCCCCCCTTGTTCCCTGTATGGTACATCGTTAAGGGGCTGTAGAATAAATGTTGAAGACTCGTGCGAAATATCACTTGGGCCAAGTTGTCCGGCACCGCAAACATCCGTTTCGCGGCGTGGTTTTTGATGTCGATCCGGAATTCAACAACACCGAGGAATGGTACGAAGCGATCCCCGAAGAGGCCCGCCCGGTCAAGGATCAGCCCTTCTATCACCTGCTCGCCGAAAACGATCAAAGCTACTATGTGGCCTATGTCAGCGAACAGAACCTGATTGCCGACTATTCCGGCGAACCGGTCGACCACCCCGACATTCCCGACCTTTTCGGCCCGTTCGAAGACGGCCTCTATCCGCTGCATTTTCAGCTGAATTGAAGGTGCGGATGGTGCGTGATTTCACGCACCGTTACCCCCGTTCACATCTCGATCGCGCGTTCTTCCTTCTTCCAGGCTGAAAACCCACCTTCCATCTCGGCCAGATTCTCCACGCCCATCTCCTGCAAGGCCTTGACGGTGAGAGCCGATCGCCAGGCGCTGGCACAGAAGAACACCAACGTCTTGTCGGTGGTCAACGCCTCCTTGTAATAGGGGCTCGTCGGGTCGATCCAAAACTCCAGCATCCCGCGCGGCGCATGAAACGCTCCCGGAATGCGCCCATCCCGGGATAGCTCTCGCGGGTCCCGGATATCCACCAGCAACGCCTTGCCCGCGGCGGCCATTTCCTCGGCCTCCTGCGTCGAGATCGAAGTGATCACCGCCTTCGCCTGTCCCACCAGTTCCTTGACCGGAGTAATCCCCATCCCGCGTGTCCTTTCCTGTTAACCTCAATAGCCCAGCGCAATACCGTCCTTGCGCGGGTCCGATGCCCCTTCCAGCACCCCGTCCTCGCGGATCAGGATCGCCTGACCGCCGCCCAGCGGCCCGTCCGGCACCTCAACCTTGTGGCCCATCTCGGCCAGCTCGTTCCGCACCGCGTCCGAATAGCCACGCTCGACCTTCATCACACCGTTTTCCGAGAAACAACGCGGCGCATCAATCGCCGCCTGGGGGTCCATGCCGTAATCGATCATGTTGGTCACTACCCGCGCATGCCCGTTGGGCTGATACTGCCCACCCATCACACCAAAGGGCATCACCGCGCCCCGCTGTTTGAACATCCCCGGAATGATCGTGTGCATCGGCTGTTTGCCGGGCCCCAGCTCATTTGGATGCCCTTTGGTCAGGTTAAACCCAGCGCCCCGGTTCTGCAGCAGCAGACCGAATTTCTCGCTGGCAATCCCCGACCCGAAACCGTGGAAAATCGAATAGATCAGGCTCACCGCCATCCGGTCCTTGTCCACCACCGTGATATAGACCGTATCCTTGTGCACCGCTTCGCTCAAAGGCGCCGCTGCCTCCATCGCCCGTTTCGGATCGATAAGCGCCGCCAATTTCTGTGCCGTCTCCATGCTCAGCATGTGCTCGACCCGTGCTGTGTGATCCGGATCAGCAAGAAAACGGTTGCGCGCATCATAAGCCAGCTTTGACACTTCCGCTTCGATATGCGCCCGTTCGGCCCCCAGCGGGTCCATCGCCGCCAGGTCAAACTGCCCTAGCATGTTGAGCATCAGGATCGCCGTCGCGCCCTGCCCGTTCGGCGGATGCTCAATCAACTCGCTGCCCTTGTAATCCCCGCTGATCGGATCGGTGTAAAAGCTCTCAGCCGCAGCGAAATCCTCAAGCGAATGCACCCCGCCACGCGCCCGCAGCTCGGCCAACATGTCCTCGGCCACTTCGCCGCTATAGAACGCACCGCGACCATCCCTGGCGATGCGTTTCAACACCTCGGCCTGCCCCGGTGCACGGAACATCTGCCCGACCTGCCCTGGCTTGCCGTCAATCAGGTAATGCCTTGCCCCATGCCCTTGCAGCGCCTTGCCCGCATCTGGCCAGTCAAACGCCACCCGTGGCGCCACTGGAACACCCTCTTCGGCATAATGGATCGTCGGGGCCAGCACCTGGTCCAACCCCATCCGCCCCCAATCCGCATTCAGCCGGCAGAACGCATCCACTGCCGTTGGGATCGTCACTGCCTCGGGCCCGTTGAGCGGCACCGTCTCCAGCCCGCGCTCGCGTAACGCCTCGGCACTTGCCGCCTTGGGTGCCCGCCCGGATCCGTTCAGCGCACGTATCTCGTCGCTGCCCGCCGGTTTGAACAAAACGAAACAGTCTCCGCCAATCCCGGTCATCTGCGGTTCGCAAATCCCCAGCAGCACCGCGCCGGCGATCGCCGCATCCATCGCGTTGCCACCATCCTGCAGAATATCCACCGCAACCTTCGCCGCCAGCGGATGCGAGGTTGCACAAACCCCGTTTGCCGCCAGAACCGGCGAGCGTCCCGGAAAATGAAAATCACGCATATCCAAACCCCTCTTGCCTCGGGGGCAGAGCCTATGCGCGCAAATGCCGAAAGCCAATCACATGTTTGCGGTTGGCTCAATCTGACGTCCGGTTTTCTGGGGAAGTACCTCGGCACCGCGCACTGGGTGGGGGCTGTTAACGCACGGCACCGAGGGAAGCCATATGCAGCTACCCTTTTGTTATGCTGCTGGATTCGGGCGCCATTTGGGGGGGAATATGGCGATTCAAAGATTGTTTGGAGCGGTTTCAAGACAGGCTTAACACGACATATATCGCGTCTCCCGTCGCCTCTCACACTGTCCGCGGACAGCAATCTCCGGGGGCGGCCGAAGTTAATCTAGCCCACGGCCCCCTGCCCCGAGGCCGCCCTCACGACCTCTTGGTCAAAAGGAATATCGAACCGGAAAAAGTTTCGCTCTCCGCGCCGGGCATAGCGCAATCGTGTTGCCAGGCTGTGCACCAGGAACCAGCCAAATCCACCCTCGGGCAAATACTCGCGTCCGCATTCCAAGTTGGGCAGCTTGCCCGGCGGCAAGCTTGATCCTTTGAACGCCCGCCCCGCGTCGCAGACGCAAAAGCTCAGACCATCCGTGCGCAGACGACAGTTGATTCGGATTTCTCCGGGCTGATCCGGCCCATAGGCGTGTTCCACGACGTTGTTGAGAACTTCACCCAGAACCAGTTCAACCGTACCTAGGTCATCCCGGGTCAAATCAACCTGCGCCAGAATCTGTTTCAACTGCCCTAACGCCGCCCTTACCTCATGTTCACCACTGGCAAAGCCAAGGCGGATCAGTTTCGACCCGGGTGCCGAATCCGGTGCCGTGCCGGAGGGCACGCCTGATTTCAACCTCAACTGTTTCGGTATGGGCTGCATGATCCAATCCCGTGTCCAACTCGTTGGTCGGGTCACCCGGCATAGACCGCCTGTGCATCGGCAAGGCTGTCGTGAATGGTAAAGACCGAATCCATTCGGGTCAGACGGAACACCCGGTCCACCGTCGGCGTCAATCCGGCCAGGTCCAACCGTCTTGTCCCGCCCAGCTGTTTCATCGCTGCGACAACCGCGCCAAGCCCGCTGCTGTCAATAAACTCCACTTCGCTCAGATCCAGCACCACATGCGGCGTTCCGTTCGCCGTCAGGTCGCGCATCCTGTCCTTGAACCGGATCGCTACGGCAGCGTCGATTCTCTCCTCATTAACCGTGACCACCTGGAAATCACCGTCATCGCTGCTCTCAAGGTTCATCTGCTACCCTCTGCATGCCGTAGAAATACGAATGTTGCCCGGGCAGGCTAGACCTCAATCCTTACCATTCGGTATGCAAGGACCCAGGAATTTGGAGGATTTGCCATGAAAGAGGTTGTCATTGCCGGGGCGTCGCGTACGCCGATGGGTGGTTTCCAGGGGGTATTCAATGGTGTGCCCGCCGCCGATCTGGGCGGGGCTGCGATAAAGGCCGCGCTTACCGACGCCCGCACCGACACGGTTGACGAGCTTCTGATGGGCTGCGTCCTGCCCGCCGGTCAGGGCCAGGCCCCGGCGCGTCAGGCCGGTTTTGCCGCCGGTCTGGGCGAAGAGGTCCCTGCCACCACGCTCAACAAGATGTGCGGCTCGGGCATGCGCACCGCGATGATGGCCTTTGACCAGATCGCCCTTGGCCACAACACCACGCTGGTCGCTGGTGGCATGGAAAGCATGTCGAACGCGCCCTACGTTCTGCCGAAAATGCGCGGCGGCGCCCGCATCGGCCACCAGGAAGTCAAGGACCACATGTTCCTTGATGGTCTCGAAGACGCTTATGACAAGGGCCGTCTGATGGGTACCTTCGCCGAAGACTGCGCCGAGGCGTTCCAGTTCACCCGCGAAGCCCAGGACCAATATGCTATCGGCTCGCTCGACAATGCGCTGGCCGCTGAACGCTCGGGCGCTTTTGACGGCGAGATCACTCCTTTCACTGTCCATGCCCGCCATGGTGAAGAGGTCATCACCACCGATGAACAACCCGCCAAGGCCCGCCCCGAGAAGATCCCGATGCTGAAACCCGCCTTCCGCAAGGACGGCACCGTAACCGCGGCCAATTCCTCGTCGATTTCCGATGGCGCCGCTGCACTGGTTCTATCCAGCCGCGACCATGCCGAGGCAAACGACCTCAACATCCGCGCCCGCATTCTTGGCCATGCCTCCCATGCCCAGGCCCCGGCGGATTTCCCCACCGCCCCGGTGCCTGCCGCGCGCAAGCTGCTCGATCAAATCGGCTGGGACATCTCCGACGTCGACCTCTGGGAAGTGAACGAGGCGTTCGCCGTGGTCCCGATGGCCTTCATGCACGAACTTGGCCTGCCCCGTGACATCGTCAACGTCAACGGCGGCGCCTGTGCGCTTGGCCACCCGATCGGCGCAAGCGGAACCCGCATCATGGTCACGCTCTTGAACGCCTTGGAAAAACGCGACCTCAAGCGAGGCGTCGCGGCTATCTGCATCGGCGGCGGCGAAGGCACGGCGATTGCCATCGAACGGATTTGATCCACGCCAAGACATGTGAGACGGCGGGGCGCCTCGTCTAGGCCTCTTGCCAGAAGTGTTGCCGATTGTGCGTGCGTGCGGAATCGATCGGCAACACCGCAACAACCGGTTTGAGCCCTTTTTGAACATTACTGCAGCTTGTTGAAATGGGTGCCGCCGCATCAATGGCAAACATTGTTTTCTGTCGGCGCCCCCAGACCTACACGGCCTTTCGATCCAAACTGCTGACCTCTGCAAGGAACGCGTCCACGTGTTCTTTCGTGGTGGCCCATGATGTGACCAGCCGTGTTACCGAGTTCTCAGCATCCCAAGGTTCCCAGACATAGAAGTCGAACCGCTTCTTGAGCCGAGCAATAAGGGCGTTCGGAAGGATCGGAAACAGTTGGTTGGTCTCGGTTTCGGCGAAAAATCCATAACCGGCTTCGGTGATCCCCTGCGATAGTTGTGCCGCCATGGAATTGGCGTGACATGCGAGATCGAAATAGAGCCGATCACGGAACAGTTCCCGGAACTGGAGACCCAAAATTCGGCCTTTCGCCAGCAGGGCGCCTCGCTGTTTGATGTGGAATGCAAAATCCTCACGCAGTTGAGGGTTCGGAATGACGATGGCTTCGCCCAGCAACGCACCCACCTTGGTACCACCGACCCAAAAGATGTCTACGAGCTCGGCAATATCCTTGAATGTCACGTCGTTCTTTGTGGCGGACAAGGCTGCCCCCAATCGCGCGCCGTCAAGCAGTAACAGCAAACCACGTTCCCGGCTCAGTTTCGAAATCGCTTTAAGTTCGGCCTTGGTGTAAAGCGTACCCACTTCGGTCGCATTCGAAATGTAGACAAGACGCGGCTTGGCCATGTGTGGGAAATGCGCGTTTGCGTCGAGAGCCGCCTCGATGCTGTCAGGAGTTAGTTTGCCTTGGACCGGTGGAACCGTAATGATCTTGTGGCCTGTCGCCTCGATGGCACCGGTTTCCCGCACGACGATGTGGCCGGATGCAGGCGCAATCACAGCCTCATGCGACTTGAGGGCGCTTGAAATGGCAAGGATATTGGCAAGAGTCCCGCTGGCGACGAACCAAATGTCCGGATTGACCTTGCCCATGTGCTGACGAAGCATGTCCCTGGCTTCCTGAGAGTAAGCATCATCGCCATAGGCTGTCTGCTGAACCATGTTGGTCTCGGACAGAGCCGCCAGAATTTTGGGATGAGCCCCTTCACTGTAATCGTCCAGAAAGCTGTGTTTCATTGTCGTCTCCTTTCCTCGCCTTCCATGACTTAAGGGCGAGCGAGGCAGGAATATAGAACGATTTTACGTCGCTTGCCGAATGTAGCGCGCTGGCGTGACACCGTAGATGGCGCGGAAATTTCGCGTCAGGTGGCTTTGGTCGGAAAATCCCGCCTGGAACACCGCATCAGCGATGCTGGAACCTTTCTGTAGCATATCTCTTGCCCTGCGCACGCGTGCCTGCATCACATACTGATACGGGGCCATGTGAAACTTCTTCTGGAAGCGGGACATGAACTGGCGTTTCGTGAAGCCTGACAAGTCGGCCAGCGTTGATATGTCGAAGGCGCCTTGGATATTGTCGTGGATGAAGGTCCGAACTTCGGCCAACTCGTTCTCGCCGGTGGCCTTTTCCTCGTCCACTGCATTAGACATGGTTTCAAAAACCTGCCCGACCGACTGCAACACCTCTTGTTCTAGCAAGAGCCGGTCTGAACCGCTTTCCAGCAACCTTCGTAGCTTGAGAAGCCGCGCGGCGGTCTCGGGCGAATGTTTGAAGGGCTGGTGAAAGGAATAGGTGCTGTCCGCGCAATCCATTGCCACGCTCACAATCTCCCGCGGGAAATAGAAAATGGTTTGGCGCCACGCATCCGTATCACCCAGACCACCATGATGGGCTTCATCAGGTGAAAAGGTTGCCACGACATTTTTTGAGGCATGCCACCATTCGCCCTTGCACCAGACATCGTGAACACCATCCTCGATGACACCAACCAAATACTCCTCATGAGAGTGCCGAGGAAACGTCTGCTCGGTATAATCTGCCCGAAGATAATCGAAACCGCCAAGAAGATCGGTGTGCTTCAGCGTCGCTTCGTTCCTCGGACGGCGACCGGCAGGTGCATGCGTGTCTGGCATGCCAATCAGCCTTATCCGCGCATTGGAATTTTTCAAATTCCGCTGGCACGCTCACTGCGGAATTCCGTGCATTCGCAGCGAAAGTACATTTGCCCGCGTATCTGACCTTTGAAATGGCAACACTTCCGACAAAAGGCCTGCCCTTCGCCCGACTGTTTTTCATTTGCCCTCGGTCTAATTCCACCTACCATCCCGACTGGGACCTGTGGGGAAGCACATGCACAAACTCAAAATCATCTGGGCGCTGATCCGGGTCTTCCTGCCCGAACCGCTGGTCCGCTTGCTCTACCTTGGTCGCCTGCCCAGCGTAGCAGGTCGCCGGATCGACCCCAAAGCCCAGGCCGCCACCGATCTGGTTGACCTCCTGCGCGATCCCGAAAACCCGCCAACCCTGGAAGAAAGCCGCGCCCAGCTTGCCGCCATGGCTGCAAAGTTCGAACGCCCCTGCCCACCTTCGGTGACGAAAACCAACATCACCCTGCCCGGCGCCACAAGCGAGCGCCCGGCCCGCATCTACACCCGGTCAGACCGTGATCCTTTCGCGGCCCAGCCCACCCTGCTTTATCTCCACGGCGGCGGCTGGGTCCAAGGCAGCATCGACAGCCACGACGGGCTCTGCGGCGCGCTGGCCAACCTTTCCGGGGTGCGTGTCATCTCTTTTGATTATCGCCTCGCGCCCGAGCACAAGTTCCCCGCCGCCCCTGACGACATCCTCACATGTTACCGTGCCCTGCTGAAAGGCGCAGGCAACCTCAACATCACGCCCACCCAACTTGCCATCGGTGGCGACAGCGCAGGCGGTAACCTCACTGGCTCGCTGATGCATGATCTGGCCACGTCGGACCTGCCCATGCCCGCCGCCCAACTGTTGATCTATCCCGGCACCGACGGGCGTCTCACCTCGCAATCCATGCAGGATCTTGCCCACCAACCGCTCCTCCCCGCCAGCCGGATCGATTGGTATCTTTCGCTCTACTTGCCAAAAGGTCATGACCGCACCGACCCCCGCTTCTCAACGCTCCTTTCCCCACACCACGCCGGCCAACCCCCGGCCCTGATCATCGCCGGTGGGCACGATCCGCTGTGGGATGATGCCCTCTCCTATGCCAGATCCCTCGAAGAGGCTGGCGTTCAAGTTACCCTGCATACATATCCCGGCCAGATCCACGCCTTCGTCTCCCTGACTCGGGTCATCCCCCAGGGCCGCGTTGCGCTGGACCAAGCCGCCCAATGGCTGAAAACCACCCTGGCCAGATAGAGAAACACGCCCTCTCCTTCATCTGACCGGAAATATCCCGGGGTGTGGCGGCTGGCCCCCACACTTTTCCCTTCAACACACGCAACCAGTCCGGATGACTACCCGATCACCCGCGGCAGCATCTCCCCCAAGCTCTCCAACACCTGCGGAACCGCCGCCCCCTGCCACAGGCAAAGCCCGACCACCACCAGCTGAAGCAGGGCAATACCCTGCTGAATCCTTCTGAACGGCTGCTTGCGTGTCTTGTGACGAAACCGTTGGCTGGCCCAGAACGCTGCCGGTGTTCCTCCAAGCAACGTCCAGACATGAAGCGTCATTTCCTGAACCCGCCACCCCTGTTTCTGTGCCCGGCGCTTGTCATGCCAAAACAACGCAACCGTGATGACATTCACCGCCACAAACAGGCCCACCAACCAGAAAACGGCATTTAGCATCCATACCTCCACAAGCAATGCCGCACTCCAACCCAAACCCGACACGGAGACAAGATCTTCCGGCCATGAAAAAACGCTTTGAATTTTCACGCGAATCAGGCACCGTGAAATTCAAACGCATTTTTTCACGGACAGCCCATGCGCCACGACCCTCCAATTGCCGCCACCCTCGGGGCCGATATCCGCGCCCTGCGCAAATCGCGCACGCTCACGCTCGCGGACATGGCCGAGACGTTGAACCGCTCGGTCGGCTGGCTTTCCCAGGTCGAACGCGACATGTCCGAGCCGTCAATTTCCGACCTGCGCCAGATTGCAGCCGCCCTTGATGTACCAATGTCCATGCTCTTCGGACATTCCGCCGCTCCTGCGATCGAACAGGGTTACGTGGTACGCGCCGGTGCCCGCCGCCCCATGGGCTCGGGCGAAGAGGGCCTGTTCGAGGAACTACTTTCCCCCGACCTGACCGACGATTTCGAAATGGTCCATTCCACCTTCCAGCCCAATTCTCGTATGCAAACCCCGGCCCAACGCCCAACCCAGGAAGTGGGCTATATTATTTCGGGGCAACTCGACCTGACCATTGGCGAGCGTAAATTCACCGTCGGCCCCGGCGACAGCTTCCGCTTCCGCGGCGAGCCTTACCAATGGGCCAACCCCTACGATGAACCCACCGTTGCGATCTGGGTCATTGCCCCGCCGGTCTATTGAAGGGGAACGTCATGCACTCCGGATCCTGCCTTTGCGGCGCAGTCAGCTACCAAACTGATGCCACCCCCCAGGGGGCATCCTTCTGCCATTGCGGCCAATGCCGCGCACAATCCGGTGGCGTATGGTCCTCGGCCCATGTGCCCGTCGACATGCTCACCATCACCGGCCCGGTCAAATGGTTCGCTGCCTCCGACATCGCAAAGCGCGGCTTCTGCCCGGACTGCGGCTCGTTCCTGTTCTGGAAAGCCCATGACGAGGACATGATCAGCTTCTCGCTCGGCTCGCTACCGAACCCCACCGGTATCGCCCTCGAAAAACACATCTTCACGGCCGACAAGGGCGATTACTACACCATCGCCGATGGCCTGCCACAGAAACCATGAGTGAAAGGACGCCAATGCTTACAGGACATTGTGAATGCGGATCGGTCGCCTTTACCGTGGCCCGGGTGCAATCCCACCCCTCGGCCTGCCATTGCAGCCAGTGCCGCCGCCTTTCTGGCCATATCTGGTCCGGCACCAGCGTGGCCCATGACGACCTGACCTTCACCAGCGACAGCAACCTGAAATGGTACCGCTCCTCCGATCATGCCCAGCGCGGCTTCTGCGGCACCTGCGGATCGTCTCTCTTCTACAAGCCCGATGGGGCCGACCATGTCTCGGTCGCCACCGGCAGTTTCGACACCCCCACCGGCCTCAAACTCCGCCGCCACATCTTCGTGGCCGACAAGGGCGATTATTACGACATCGCTGACGACGCCCCCCAGTTCGAGAACTATTGAACCATGCTGGAAACACTTCTTTCCATGGACCCCGCCACCATCGTCGCCTTCATGGGCGCGGGTATCCTGCTCAACCTGACCCCCGGCGCCGATGTGCTCTTCACCTCCGCTTCCGGCCTCGCCGGCGGCCCACGTGCGGGCATCGCGGCCGCGGCTGGCATCTCTCTGGGCTCGCTGGCCCATACCGTCCTTGCCGCGCTCGGCCTCTCGGCGCTGATCGCGGCAAATCCGCTCGCCTATGACGCCATCCGCTGGCTGGGCGCGGGGTATCTTGCCTTCCTCGCCATCCGCACGTGGCGCGCGCCGCCGGTCACGGCGGGCAAGCGCCCCGCCACCACGCTTTCAACCGCCCTGAAACGCGGCTTACTCACCAATATCCTCAATCCCAAGGTGGCGCTCTTCATCCTCGCTTTCCTGCCGCAATTCACCACCCCCACAGTCGGTCCGATCTGGCACCAGATCCTGATCCTCGGCATCCTTTTCGCGTCGGTCGGCATGGTCGTCACCTCCGCCTATGGCATCGCCGCCGGAACGCTCAGCCGCGCGCTGACCCGCGTGTCCGGCACCCTCAACAAAATCACCGCAGTTATCTTCGGCGGCCTCGCCGCCCGTCTCATCTGGGAGTAAACCAACCATGTCCGATTTCCCCACCAAGGCCCGCGTCGTCATCATCGGCGGCGGCGTTGTCGGCGCCTCGTCGCTCTATCACCTGGCCAAAAAAGGCTGGACCGACTGTGTCCTGCTCGAAAAGAACGAACTGACCGCAGGATCGACCTGGCACGCCGCCGGTAACGTACCCACGTTCAGCATGTCCTGGGGCATCATGAACATGCAGCGCTACTCGACCGAGCTTTACTCGGGTCTCGCCGACGAAGTCGATTACCCGATGAACTACCACGTCACCGGCTCGATCCGCCTCGCCCACACCAAGGAAAGGATGCAAGAGTTCGAACGCGCCATGACCATGGCCAAATACCAGGGTATCCCGATGGAAATGTGGACCCCGGAAGAGGCCAAGGAGCATTACCCCTTCCTCGAGGTCCACGACCTGATGGGCGTGCTATACGATCCCACCGATGGCGACATCGACCCGGCCCAACTGACGCAAGCCTTGGCAAAAGGCGCCCGCGACATGGGCCAGAAAATCCTGCGCTTCACCCCGGCCACCGGCGTCACCCAGCATGACGATGGCACCTGGAGCGTCCACACCGACAAGGGCGACATCGCCTGTGACTACGTCGTCAACGCCGCAGGCTACTATGCCCAGCGCATCGGCGAATGGTTCAAACCCTTCGGAGGGCGCACCGTGCCGTCAATGGTCATGGAGCACCAGTATCTCCTGACCGAACAAATCCCCGAGGTCGAAGCCTGGACCAAGGAAAATGGCCGCAAACTGCCGCTGATCCGTGACGTCGACGTCTCCTATTACCTGCGCCAGGAAAAAGCAGGCTACAACCTCGGCCCATACGAACCCAACTGCCAGGCCCATTGGCACGACGACACCGACACCATGCCCGAGGATTTCAGTTTCCAACTCTGGCAGGAAAACCTCGACCGGATCGAGGACATCGTCGTCGACGCCATGGACCGCGTGCCGCTGATGCAAACCTCGGGCGTCTCTTCGGTCATCAACGGCCCGATCCCCTATGCCCCCGATGGTAACCCGCTGATTGGCCCGATGCCCGGCGTTACCAACGCCTTCGAGGCCCACACCTTCACCTTCGGCATTGCCCAGGGCGGCGGCGCAGGCAAGGTGCTGGCCGAATGGATTGTTGATGGCCACACCGAATGGGACATGTGGTCGGTCGATCCGCGCCGCTACACCGATTACACCGATCACGACTATTGCGTCGCCAAGGGCATGGAAATCTACGGCCACGAATACGGCATGCATTTCCCATGGAAACGCTGGCCCGCTGGCGCCGACAAGAAGCTCTCGCCGCTGCATGACAAGGTGAAAGAACTCGGCGGCCAGATGGGCGCCTACAACGGCTGGGAACGCGCCAACTGGTTCGCTGGGCCCGGCGATGACACCTCGCTTGAGTCCACGGAAACCTGGGGCCGCGCCGGTCCGTGGGAACAACGCATCAAGGAAGAATGCGAGGCCGTCCGCGACGGCGTCGGCGTGCTCGACCTGCCCGGTTTCTCGCGCTTCACCCTGCGTGGCGAAGGCTCTGCAGAATGGCTCCGCACCCGCATCGCCGGAGCCCTGCCTAAGACCGGCCGCATGAACCTCGCCTATTTCCCGGACGAGCGTGGCCGCATCCTGACCGAGATGTCGATCATCCGCCATGACGAGGAGCTTTTCACCCTCATCACCGCCGCAGGCGCACAATGGCACGACTGGGAACTCCTAAGGCACAACCTGCCTAAGGACACCGGTCTCGAACTCACCGACGATACCCTCGGCACCGGCACCCTGATCATCTCGGGGCCGAAATCCCGCGAGTTGCTGGCAAGCCTCTCAGACGATGCCGACCTGTCGCTTGGCTGGCTCACCCGTCAGACCGCCACCGTTGCTGGTAAACCGGTGCTTCTGCTCCGAGTCTCCTTCGCCGGTGAACTGGGTTGGGAGGTCCACGCCGACAACGAAGACCTGCCCGCCATCTATGACGCGGTCCTCGCAGGTGGGGCCAAACCCTTCGGCATGTGGGCGCTGAACGCGTTGCGCCTCGAAAAAGGTTACCGCGCGTGGAAAGGCGACCTCTCGACCGACTACTCGCTGTTCGAAGGTGGCCTCGACCGCTTCGTGCGTCTCGACAAACCGCAGGACTTTCCCGGCAAGGCCGCCCTGCAAAACGAGAAGCAACAGGGCGTCAAGAAACGCTTCGTTACCCTCACCGTCGATGCAGGCGACTGCGACGCGCCCTACATGGCCACGCTCTGGAACGGTGACGAGGTTGTCGGCGAAACCACCTCGGGCGGCTGGGGCTACCGGATCAACAAATCCATCGCCCTTGGCATGCTGCGCGCCGACCTGACCGAGCCCGGCACCGAGATCGAGGTCGAAATCTACGGCGAACGCCGCAAGGCCGTGGTCCAGCCGGACGAGCCGCTGTGGGATCCGCAGAACGAAAGGATCCGCGCTTGAGGCTCGACCTCCCAGATCGGGCACCGGATTGGCAGGATTGCCATTCCGGCCCAGTCTCGCCGCCGCGCCACCCGGCGCGCGCGGTATTCCGGCGCGCGCTGGCACAGGCCCCGCGCTGGATGGGCCCGGCCATGGCCCTTCGCAACATGGCTTTGCGCCCCTTCGGTCTGCACACCAAAACCCCGGACCCCCTGACATCCCCGGGCGGATTCCTCGATGCCATGCCGGTCGTCGACGACAGCGACACCCGCTTTGAAACCGGCCTCAGCGACCGCCACCTCACCTTCACCCTGACCGCACAAAGCGACGGGCAGGACATCCACCTCACCACCCGCATCTGGTTCAATCACTGGCTTGGCCGCGTCTACCTGTTGGTTGTTTGGCCCGCCCATGTCATCCTGATCCGCACCATGCTGCGCCGCATTTCTCCAAAGGTGACCCCATGACCGACATCACCCTCCTTGACGGCTCCATCGGCCAGGAAATCCTCAACCGGTCCGGTGATCGCCCCACACCGCTCTGGTCCACCCGGGTGATGATCGACCACCCAGGGATCGTGACCGAGGTCCACAAGGATTATTTCAACGCTGGCGCCACCATCGCCACCACCAATTCCTATGCCATCCACCGCGACCGGATGAACCTCGACGGCGCTGGCCTTGACGACCAGTTCGAAAACCTCGTCGACCTCGCGATCAGCGAATCCGAAGCTGCCCGCGCCGCCCACAGCTCTGGCCGCATCGCCGCCTCCATCGGCCCGCTGGGTGCCTCCTACCGCGCCGATGCCTGCCCCCCCGCAGATCAGGCCGCACCGCTGATCGCCGAACTCGTGTCGCTGATGGATGCCCGCGTAGATCTTTTCCTGATCGAAACCACCTGCTCCGTCGACCAGGCCCGTGGCGCGCTGATGGGCTGTGCCAATGCCACCAAACCCGTCTGGCTTTCGCTGACAGTGTCGGATGACGACGGCACCCGCCTGCGCTCGGGCGAGCCGCTCGCCGACATCCCCCCCCTTATCGAGCAATTCAAACCGCAGGCCATCCTGCTCAACTGCTCGCGCCCCGAAGCCATCAGCCAGGGCCTGCCTCTGCTGAAACCCATGGGCTTGCCCTTCGGCGCCTATGCCAACGGCTTCACCCATATCACCGACGGTTTCCTCAAGGCCGCCCCCACCGTCGACGCGTTGGAAAAACGCCGCGATCTCGATCCTTCCGGCTATGCCGATTTCGCCATGTCCTGGGTCGATCAGGGCGCCACCATCGTTGGCGGCTGTTGCGAGGTCGGCCCCGACCATATCATCGAACTGGCCAACCGCCTGCGCGCCGCCGGGCACATCATCGTCTAGGGTTCCATGACACATTCGGACACCACCGCGGAAAAAACCCATTTCGACATCATCGTCGAAGACGGGTTCGTGCTGTCCGAACTGTCCTCCTGCGTCGATGTCATCCGCGTCGCCAACCGGATCAGCCTCACACCTCCCTTCTCGTGGAGCTATCACAGCCGCTCCGGTGGCCCCGTCACATCCACCGCCGAGGCCTATGTCGCATCCGATCCGTTGCCGGAAAAACCATCCGCAACCTATGCCGTTTTCATCGGTAATATTGACACCGACCAACCCAATCTCGCACGACCCGCGTCGATCCGCGCCTACACCGCACGCGGTACCCGCGTGATCCTGTTGGCCGAAGCCGCCAGCCGCTACATCCGCGACACCGATCAGGACGGCCATTCGACCCACTGGGAAAACATCGCCACCCTGCGCGAACGCCCAGGCACGTTCGAGGCCGGCCATGCGCTGGCAACCGAGGCTGGCCCGATCATCACCTGCGCCGGGATGCTATCGACCGTCGACCTGACGCTTGCCCTGGCAGGGCAACATGTCTCGCCCGCCACCCTGATGACCGTGGCCGACATCATGCTGCACGAACGCATCCGCGACTTCGGCACGATGCAACCCTTCTCGGGGTCATCTTCCAGGTCCGCCGCCACGGCCACCGGTGACCCGGTGCTCGATGATTGTATCGAGATCATGCAAGCCAATATCGAGGACCCGATCCCGATCCACGAACTTGTCCGCGTACTCAAGGTCTCGTCCCGCTCGCTCGAACGCAAGTTCCGCGACCGGCTCGGCCCTTCGCCCGCCGCCTATTACAAGGAGTTGCGCCTGCGCCGCGCCAACAACCTGCTGCTGAACACCTCGCTCAGCGTCGGCGACATCGGCATCGCCTGCGGCTTCCCCAACGGCTTCTCGTCGCTCTACAAGGGTTTCTTTGGCATCACCCCGCAGGCCCTGCGCAAACAGAAGGCCAGCCGCCCATGACGCATCCCCTGACGCATTTCGACCATCCAGACATGCGTCCGCGCTCTAATCTGACCAACAAACCCACCCCTTCCTTTTGCCAGAAATATCCCGGGGGTGTGGGGGCTGGCCCCCACTCCCGCCCTCGCAACACCGCGACCCGTTACAGGAGACCGTGATCATGCCCAACCTCCCCACACATGCCCGTGTCGTCATCATCGGTGGCGGCGTCGTCGGCTGTTCCGTCGCCTACCACCTGACCAAGCTCGGCTGGAAAGACGTTGTGCTGCTGGAACGCAAACAACTCACCTCCGGCACCACCTGGCACGCCGCCGGTCTGATTGCGCAGCTGCGCGCCACCGCCAACATGACCAAGCTGGCGAAATACTCCCAGGAACTCTACGGCAGCCTGGAGTCGGAAACCGGCGTCGCCACCGGCTTCAAGCGCGTCGGCTCGATCACCGTTGCCCTGACCGAGGAACGCAAGGAAGAGATCTACCGTTCCGCCGGTATGGCCCGCGCCTTCGGCGTCGAGATCGAAGAGATTTCCCCCGACGAGGTCAAGAAACGCTACGAGCACCTCAACATCGACGGCGTCACCGGCGGCGTCTACCTGCCGCTCGACGGTCAGGGCGACCCGGCCAACATCGCCCTCGCGCTCGCCAAGGGCGCCCGCCAGCGCGGCGCCGTGGTCCAGGAACGCGTCGCCGTCACCGACATCGCCAAAGAAGGCCGCCGCGTTACCGGCGTCTCATGGCAAGGCGAAGACGGCAGCGACGGCCACATCGCCTGTGACATGATCGTCAACTGTGCCGGGATGTGGGGTCACGAGGTCGGCCGGATGTCCGGCACCAACGTGCCTCTACATGCCTGCGAGCACTTCTACATCGTTTCGGAACCGATCCAGGGTCTGACCCAGATGCCGGTCCTGCGCGTCCCGGATGAATGTGCCTACTACAAGGAAGACGCAGGCAAGATGATGCTCGGTGCCTTCGAGCCGGTCTCGAAACCCTGGGGCATGAACGGCATCCCCAAGGATTTCGAGTTCGACCAGCTCCCCGAGGATTTCGACCATTTCGAACCGATCCTCGAATGGGCCGTGAGCCGCATGCCGATGCTCGGCACCGCCGGGATCCACACCTTCTTCAACGGCCCCGAGAGCTTCACCCCCGACGATGCCTACCACCTTGGCCTTGCGCCGAGCATGGACAATGTCTGGGTCGCCGCAGGCTTCAACTCGGTTGGCATCCAATCCGCAGGCGGTGCTGGCATGGCGCTCAGCCAATGGATGGACAGCGGTGAAAAACCCTTCGATCTCGGCGATGTCGACATCGCGCGCATGCAACCCTTCCAGGGCAACAAGACCTACCTGTTCGAGCGATCCAAGGAAACGCTCGGCTTGCTCTATGCCGATCACTACCCCTACCGTCAAAAGACCACCGCCCGCGGCATCCGCCGCACCCCGTTCCATCATCACCTGCTGGATCAGGGCGCCGTCATGGGTGAAATCGCCGGGTGGGAGCGCGCCAACTGGTTCGCCGACGAAGGTCAGACCCGCGAATACCAATACACATGGAAACGCCAGAACTGGTTCGAAAACGCGGCCCGCGAACACCGCGCCATCCGTGAAAATGTCGGCATGTACGACATGTCCTCCTTCGGCAAGCTCCGCGTCGAAGGCCCAGATGCGGAATCCTTCCTTAACAAGGTCTGCGGCGCCAACATGTCCGTCCCCGCGGGCAAGATCGTGTATACCCAGTTCCTGAACACGAACGGCGGGATCGAGGCCGACGTCACCGTCACCCGCCTCTCCGAAACCGCCTACCTCGTCGTCACCCCCGCCGCTACGCGACTCGCCGATGAAACCTGGATGCGCCGCCACCTCGGCGATGCCCGCGCCGTCATCACCGATGTAACGCCGGGCGAAGGCGTCCTCGCCGTCATGGGCCCAAACGCCCGCAAACTGATGCAGGCCGTCTCCCCCAATGACTTCTCCAACGACGCCAACCCCTTCGGCACCGCGCAGGAGATAGAACTGGGCATGGGCCTCGCACGCGCCCACCGCGTCTCTTACGTGGGTGAGCTTGGATGGGAACTCTACATGTCCGCCGACATGGCCGGTCACGCCTTCGAAACACTCCACGAAGCAGGTCAGGACCTCGGCCTCAAACTCTGCGGCATGCACATGATGGACAGCTGCCGCATCGAAAAGGCCTTCCGCCATTTCGGCCATGACATCACCCCCGAAGACAACGTCATCGACGCCGGTCTCGGCTTTGCCGTCGACATGTCCAAGGATGACTTCATCGGCAAGGTTGCGGTCGCCGCCCGCAAGGAAAGCGGCCCCCACATGCGCATGGTCCAGTTCCTGCTCAAAGATCCCGAACCGCTGCTCTACCACAACGAGCCGATCGTGCGGGACGGCAACATCGTCGGCTATCTCAGCTCCGGGAACTACGGCCACACCCTCGGCGGCGCCGTCGGCATGGGCTATGTCCCCTGCGACGGCGAAAAACCCGCCGACGTGCTGGCCTCGACCTACGAGATCGACGTCATGGGCACCCGTGTTCCCGCGACCGCCTCGCTGCGCCCGATGTATGACCCGAAATCGGAACGCACCAAGGCATAACCAATGCCACACCGAGGCCCGGTCTGTTTTCACGCCGGTTCTCGGTCCGAAAACCTGCCACACTCCGCGCTCTTTCTTGGCAAAATACTCATGGCGCCGCCTCGTCCATTGGCGTAACGCTCGCAGGGCAGCCACCGCCAGAAAGACCACCCAAGTGACCGAGAACCGCGACACACCCCAAGGCCTTGCTTTCGCACTCGCGGCCTACGGCCTCTGGGGCTTCCTGCCGCTCTACATGAAGCTGCTCAGCCACATTCCTGCCGCCGAGGTCGTCACCCACCGCATCCTCTGGTCCCTGCCCATCGCCGGAGCTCTGCTGATCCTCATGCGCCGTACCGGCGACATCCGCACTGCACTTCGAACCCCCAAGACCCTCGCCATGGGCGTGCTCACCGCTGCTCTCGTCTCACTCAACTGGGGCATCTACGTCTGGGCCATCGTTTCGGACCGGGCGCTCGACGCTGCGCTTGGCTATTACATCAACCCGCTCTTCTCGATCTTTCTCGGCGCGGCCCTGTTGCGCGAACGCCTCGCCCCTCTGCAATGGGCCGCCATCACGCTCGCCGCTGCTGCCGTCGTGATCCTGACCCTCGACAACGGTGCCGTCCCTTGGGCCGCGCTCTCCCTGACCCTCACGTGGGGGTTTTACGCCTTCTTCAAGAAGTCCCTCCCGATCGGCCCGAACCAGGGCTTCCTGCTCGAAGTCCTCATCCTCACACCTCCGGCCCTGGCCTATCTCGCCTGGCTGACCGCCACCGGCCAATCCCACTTCTCAACCACGCCCGACGTCGCCCTTCTGCTCGGTTGCGGCGTCGTCACTGCCGTGCCGCTCTTGCTCTATGCCAACGGCGCCAAGCTTCTGCGGCTCTCGACCATCGGCATCCTGCAATACATCGCCCCTACCATGATCATGCTAATCGGTGTCTTTATCTTCGACGAGCCCTTCGGCCGCGCCCGCATGATCGCGTTTCCAATGATCTGGGCCGCCTTGGTGCTCTACTCCATCGCCATGCTGCGCCAGCTGCGCCGCAAAGCCAAAGCCAAAGCCAAAGCCTGAACCAGCCTTTTCATCTTTCTGCAAATACTCAAAACCCGGCCCGCCGCGGGCACGGCATCGCAGTTCCGGCCCTATTCCCCAGCCGCCTTCAAGCATTTCCGCACAAACTTCGCTGCCGAGCGACAATGGCTCGCCCCGATGGTAGCGAATAGCGTCGCGCGCTGCCTTAACCAATCTCTTGTCAAATCCTTGGCCCACCGGTCGCGGGACGGAGAGCCGACAGATAGCAGACAGATACCAGCCCCCTAATTTTCACCGAATCTTCGCCGTTAACCTGCCGGAACGGTCCAGCTACGAAGGCTCAACTCAAACACTCTCCGCGCTTTGTCCCCTCGCCTCGCATCTTGCCATAGAACGCCGTCAGCGACTTGTCCCGCTCGCCCCGGAACCCGCCCGCCGCCTCAAGCGCCTCAATCCGGTCAATCCGGAACATCCTGAAATCATTTCGCAATTCGCACCACGCCACCAGGGTCCAGACCTTGCCCCAGAAAAACAGCCCCAAGGGTCGAATCGTCCGCACGGTCGCAGCCCTGGCCTCATCACAATAGGCCATCCGCGCTTTCTCGCGGGCCGTGATCATCGCATCCACGCGGTCCAGCGTGGCCCGCAATTCTTCCGTCATTTCAGGAGCTTGCAACGCGTGCACCCGCACCTCTCCGGCTCGGTTGCGGGCCTCGTCGGGCAGCACCGCCTCGATCTTGACCAAGGCTTCCTGCGCCGCCTCTGCCATCGCCGCCCCACCCCAGGCCTGGATCAGCCGCGCCCCGGCCACCAGCGCGGCCACTTCATCATTTGTAAACATCAGAGGCGGAAGATCATATCCAGCCCGCATCACGTATCCGACGCCCGCCTCACCCTCCACCGGCACGCCCGAACCGATCAGATCGGCAATGTCGCGATAGATCGTCCTCTGGCCGACCTCCAGCCGCTCGGCCAAGGTCTGCGCCGTAATCAGCCGACCGCCCCGCAGATACTGAACGATCTGGAACAGACGGTCGGCACGTCTCATGGATTAGCCCGCCGCCTGGAACAGGCCGATCGAATTGCCATCTGGATCGGCCGCATAGCTCCAGCGCCCGAACGGCATTTCAACCAGCGGCCCCGGCACCGCACCGCCACCGGCCTCGACCCGCTTGGCGGCCTCTTCCACGGTATCGCCGGACGCCAACGCCAAATGCACCGTTGGCCCGGTCCCGGCAACCGCAGGTTTGCCCGGGTAGAGGTTCCCCGCCGGGCCATTCATCTCACCATTCAGGATCGCCATCGGGTTCGGCCCCGAGGTGTCGATCTCCATCTTGTAGCCAAAGACGTCGCCGTAGAATTTGCAGGCTTTCTCCATATCCGTCACCGGAATTTCACACCACACAAGAACAGGTCGGGTCATGTCGTTTCTCCTTCTTTCATAACCTGACCCTGTTTCGCACACCCCTGCTGACAGCATTCTGTCAGCATCCGATCAGGGAGTCGGAGAAACCCCGATCACCGGCTGGTGCAGGTACCATATCATGGCCCAAGCAAGGACACATAACACCAGTCGAACAAGGTTCGGTCCGCCCAGCGGACGCCATCGCCCCGCAATCAGCGCGGCAAAGGGGAAAAGCCCCGTTCGCACCGTTGCCGCGTCCCATTCGGCGCGTCCCATCGCGGCCTTCCGCCGTCGCTCCACTATCGTCATGCCAAGCACCGAAAACCCCAGGAACAACCCGAAAAGGATCACATGCGCCAAATCCCCGTTGGCCAGCAGATGCGCCCCAGACCACAGCGCCAGCGCCCACAAAAGCGGTTGTCGGGTCACCCCGGCAATCCCGGGCTGTTGGGGATCAAACCCCTCTGCCCGCCCCTCAAAGGCAAACGGGTTCACCGCGCTCGTCCCGAATGCGGCCAGGGCCACCACCAGCGGCATCACGACATTCACAAACCACCGATGCCAGCCTGCTTGATCCCACAATCCAACATAGGGAGCCCGCCCGGCGGCAAAGATCACCCAGAACAACAGAGCGGTCGAAATCACGCTGAACACGATGACGTAACCCCTCCGCCCCAACGCGCCTTCCAACCGATCCTTCAATCCTGCCATTGCCGGGATTCGATGCGACCCCATGAACAGGATCAGCGCAACTGCAAACTCCAACCACCCCATGTCAGCCTCCGTAGGGCGGGGTTCACCCCGCCACTCGCCTCACGCAGATTTCAACCCCAGCATCGTCCGAGCTTCGTCAACACTCGCCACCTCGCGCCCCGCCGCTCTGGCACACTCCACCAGCGCCGCAATCAGCTCACCATTCGACCGGGTCTTGGCACCGTTCGGTAAGTAAAACGTATCTTCAACCCCGGTGCGCAACATGCCGCCCAATTCCGCCGCGCGCTGATGCACGTCCCAGATCTCGGAACGCCCGATCAACGTTGCCTGCCAGCGCGCACCCTCCATCAGATACCCCATGAGGAGCTCCAGAAAATTCACATCCACCGGCATCCCCGAAGCCACCCCCATCACAAGATTGTAATGCGCTTGCCTTGCCATACCATGGCGTATGTACATCTCGACCGACCGCACAACGCCCGTATCGAAACACTCGAATTCGGGCATCGTGCCGCCCTCGGCCATCACGTCCAGGAAATCCTGCACCTTGCCGGGCATGTTATCAAACAGCATCGGCGGCCAGGCCCACTCGCCATTTGCCCGCAGCTTCAGGTAATTCAGCGACCCCGCATTGCAGGCTGCGATCTCGGGCTTCAATGCACGCAACACGCTCAGCGGCCCGTCATAATCCGGCCCCGGCACCCCCGTCGTCGAATTGATGATGATCCCCGGACAGGCCTCGCGAATGGCACTGACGATCTCACCGGCCACCACCGGATCCCAGCTTGGCAGATGGCCCTTGCCCTCGCCCTGCTGGCGATAGTGGATGTGGATGATCGCAGCGCCCGCCTCCATCGCCTCGCGAGCCGAGGCGCCGCATTCTTCGGGCGTCACCGGCACCGGATGCTGTTTCGGGTCGGTCAAAACGCCATTCAGCGCACAGGTAATGATCGCCTTTTCCATCGCTCAGCCCACCCCCCGTGACCCTGGTGCGGGCGGGGTCTCCTTCGGCCCGGCAAAACACTGCGCGTTCTCCATCCAGAGCCGCGCCACGTCGCCCTCAACCTTCAGCCCGGTATCCGCCAACGCTCGCGTCTGCGTTACCACGGCGGCAAAGTCCGCCGCTTTGCCCTCGATCTTCCCGGCACTCCCGCCATACTCCCAAATCTCCCCCGACGGAGCCTCGAGCCTGATCGCCGGCATATCCTCGGGCACGCTCAGACCCTGCACCTTGTGCGACCAGCCAAACGTGTTCACCCCCAACACCACGATGTTGCGGATGCGGTCATGTTCCTGCCGTGTCTTACCCAGCAGGTCGAACACCTCGAATCCATGCGCCCAGGTCTCCATCTGCCGCGCCGTCATTGCCGAGCGCGCCGACATTTCAGGCCCGACCCAAGGCAGCCTTGCCTTGGGGTTCTGGCCCTCCCAGCGTTTCGCCACCGCTCGGGCAAACCCGATCCATGTCGCGCGCAGCACCCGCCCGCTTTCCGGAATCACCTTGCGTTCGACCACGCGCAGCGACTGCCCCTTGTTGATCGCACCCATCACCCGGTTGCGCAGACCGGAAAAGGCCTCCTCCCCCTGAGCCGCGAAATCAACCGCCCGGTTCCAGAAATGCAAATGCCGGATCACGTCCTCGATGGTCCAGCCCTTGAACTGTGTCTCCTGCGTCAACGCCTCGTCATTCAGATCGCACAGCACCGCATAAAGCGCCTCGCTCTCTTCAAGGAAATCCTGAACCTGTTCGAAACTCATGCCTTTTCCTCTCCAATCACCACGATCACCTGCCCGCCCGTGACCTGCCCGCCTTGCGCGACCTGGACGCTTTCAACCACGCCCGCCATGTCGGCTACAAGCTGATGTTGCATCTTCATTGCTTCCAGCACGGCCAGCCTTTGGCCCTGTTCCACCCGGTCACCTTCGGCCACGTCCAGCGCCACAACCTGCCCCGGCATCGGCGCAATCACGGCCCCGTCCAGCGCCAGATCCACGTTGCCACCGCCCGGAACCTGTCGTTCCACGTGCCGCGCCACGGCACCGCATTGCAGGTAAAGCCCACCCTTGCCATCCCCAGCAAACCAGACGACCTTGCGCCGCCCATCAATCCTCAGCCCGGCCCGTGCGCCATCGATACGCTCCAGATGCACAACGTGCTCCCAGCCATCACCGCAGACAACCCATTCCTTGGGGCCAACGACCCTGATCCCAGCCGCAAAGCCGTCAAGATCAACCGGGATGAAACGCCCCCCGTCCGAAGCAAAACCGATCATCAAATCATCGGCCATCAACGATACCGCACGTGCCGCCCTGACTTCCTGCCACAGGATCAACGCGACTGCGGCTGCGATCTCCTCCGACGCCATGCCGCCGGCTTCGACCCCGGCGGCGAATGCTTCGTCAAGATAACCGGTGGTCACCCCGCCTTGGACAAAGGCCGCGTCCTGCAACACGACGGACAAGAAACCGGTATTTGTGGTCACTCCCAAACAAGCCGACTCTTGCAGCGCCTCAAGCAACCGCACCCGTGCCTCTTCACGATCCGCTCCCCATGCGATCACTTTCGCCAGCATCGGGTCGTAGTAGGGTGTCACCTCGCTACCACTCTCGATCCCGGCATCCACGCGAATCCCTTCGCTCTTGCCCGCTTGCCAATGGGCAATTCGACCAGTCGCAGGCAAAAAACCGTTCGCCGCATCCTCTGCATAAAGCCGCGCCTCGATGGCGTGCCCTTCGAACCGCACATCGGCCTGCGTCATCTCCAGCGCCTCGCCCTGCGCCACGCGAAGCTGCATCTCGACCAGGTCCAGCCCCGTAACCATCTCCGTCACCGGGTGCTCCACCTGCAATCGTGTGTTCATTTCGAGGAAATAGAAGCCCTCGTCATCCAGCAGGAACTCCACCGTTCCCGCCCCGACGTATCCAACAGCCTCAGCCGCCCTCACCGCCGCTTCCCCCATCTCGGCGCGTAGCGCGTCACTCATCCCCGGCGCAGGTGCCTCCTCAATCACCTTCTGATGCCGCCGCTGAACCGAGCAATCCCGTTCGCCCAGATGGATGCAACTGCCATGGGCATCGGCAAAGACTTGGATCTCGACATGACGCGCCTTCACGATGGCCTTCTCAAGGATCAAAGCGTCCGACCCGAACGCCGCCCTGCCCTCGGACCGTGCCCGCTCCAGCGCCTCCGGCAACTCGGCAGCGTCAGACACCAGCCGCATCCCCTTGCCCCCGCCGCCCGCGGCCGCCTTGACCATCAGCGGAAACCCGATCCGTTCGCCCTCTTCCACCAACCGCTTATCCGTCTGCTCCGCGCCGTGATAGCCCGGTACGCACGGGATCCCGGCCTCTTCCATCACCCGCTTGGCCGCCGCCTTGTCACCCATTGCCTCAATGGCCTCCGCAGGTGGCCCGACAAACAGCATCCCCGCGTCGGCCACCGCCTGCGCGAACTCTGCATTCTCACTCAGGAAGCCATAGCCCGGATGCACTGCCCCCGCGCCGGTTTCCTGTGCAGCCCTAAGCACCGCTTCACCATCCAGATAACTCTCACCCGCAGGCGCAGCCCCGATCCGCACCGCCATATCGGCCATCCCGACATGCGGTGCCCCCACATCTGCGTCCGAATAGACTGCCACCGTCGACAGCCCCATCGACCGTGCCGACCGGATCACGCGGCACGCAATCTCGCCCCGGTTGGCCACCAGCACCCGATCAAAGCCCATACCCAACCTGCCTCTTCATTATGTGAAAAATGCTCAACTCCGCCCCCTCACATCCGTGCCACGCCAAACGAATTTGCCCGCACATCCCGCCGACGTGCCTCACCGACCGTCTGCAAACAAAATGCAATCACCTTGCGACTGTCGCGCGGATCAATCACCCCATGATCCAGACACCGTCCCGAGGTATAAAACGGCGAGGCCTGCGCATCGAAAATCCCCTGGATCACGGCTTCCTGCTTGGCCAACCGGTCCTCGTCCACCTCAATGCCCTTACGTGCCGCCCCGGCCCGCGCCACCGTGCTCATGGTCCGCGCCGCCTGTTCGCCCCCCATCACACCGGACCGCGAATTGGGCCAACTGAACAGGAAATCCGGCTCGTATGCCACGCCGCACATGCCGTAATTCCCGGCCCCGAAGCTGGCCCCGCAATAAAGCGTGATCTTGGGCACCGTCGCATTCGCGACCGCCTGGATCATCTTGGACCCATGCTTGATCATCCCCGCCTGTTCATACTCGGTGCCGACCATGTAACCGGTGGTGTTCTGCAAGAAGATCAAAGGCGTGCCCGCTTGTTCGCAGGCCTGGATGAAATGCGTCGCCTTGTTGGCCCCGGCCGGATCAATCGGCCCGTTATTTGCCAGAATGCCAACGGTGATCCCATGAACCGCCGCTTGCAGGCACAAGGTCGCCGGACCGAAATCCGGTTTGAACTCGTCGAACTCGGACCCGTCCACCAGCCGCACCACCAACTCGCGCGCGTCATAGGGTTGCTTCAGATCCTCCGGCACCACCCCCGCCAACTCGTCCGGATCCCGTTCCGGCTCTGCAAAACTGCGCGGTTTGGCCTGTGCCATATCCTTGTTCCAATCCAGCCGCCGCACCACCTGCCGCGCCATGGCAATCGCGTGCACATCGTCCTCGCCCAGGTATTCGACCAACCCCGAGACCGACGCATGCATCTCTGCCCCGCCCAGATCGGCATCTTTCGCCTTCTCCCCCGTCGCCGCGTAAACCAGCGCCGCCCCGGCCAACGCCGCCATGCCGGTATTTTTCACGCCAATCACGTAATCCGACAGGCCGGGCATATAGGCCCCTCCGGCGGTTGACGGCCCATGCAGCACCGCAATCACCGGCAATCCAGTAGCAGACAGGCGCGCCAGATTGCGAAACACTGCCCCGCCAAGTGCCCAATCATCGACCTTGTAGTTCATCAGGTTCGCCCCGGCGCTTTCCACCAGGTGAATGAATGGCAGCTTCTGGCGCAACGCGATCTCCTGCATCGAGATCATCGCCTTCAGCGCCTGTGGCCCCAAGGCACCCGCATTGATCCCACTGTCATCCACCACGATCATCGCCCGAACGCCTTCGACAAAACCGATCCCACCGATGAAGGTCGACCCCGGCACTGTCTTCTCAGGATCATTCGTATCGGCCAGAAACCCCGTCATCGAATGTAGCCGCAGAAACGGCATCCCCGGATCTAACAACCGCGACAACCGTTCTCTTGGTGTGATCTGACCGCGCTCGTGAAACCGTGCCCGTCGCTCTTCCGACTTGGCCTCTGTGCGCGCCTCCAGCGCCCTGAGTTCTGCCACCGCCCGCAGCATCGCCTCGCGGTTTTCGGCATAGCCAGGGCTCTCCGGGGTCACTTTCGCAGCACGCCACATGATCGGCCTCCCTTTTCGCTCTGTTCTCCACTCTAACCGCTCTGCACCATGTCGCCATGCAAATCTGCGTCGGTGGCGGAACGTCATTTGGGGCCCACAAAAAGACCGCTTGCGTGTCTCCGACCGGCGTTCGATTATCGCCATACACCAGCACCCGAGCCGATGATGCCCAACCGATCCATGACCCTCCTTCACTCCCTCCGTCGCTGCGCGGCGCTGGCGGTGATGGGCGTGGCCAGCATGGCGCAAGCCGACAACATCACCGTCTTCGCCGCCGCCAGCCTGAAAACGGCATTAGACGAGGTCGCGGCCGAGTTTACCACCCAGACCGGTCATCGCGTCACCCTGTCACTGGCCGGGTCCTCGGCTCTGGCACGGCAAATCGAGATGGGCGCGCCCGCCGACATCTTCATCTCCGCCAATCCCGACTGGATGGACCACCTCGAAACCAATGGCCAAGTTGCCCAGGGCACCCGCCGCAACCTGGTGGCCAACCGCCTGGTGCTGATAGCGCACGGTGCGAACACCGAACCACTCACCCTCTCCACCGGTCTCGACCTGCCCGCACTTCTGAATGGCGGTCGTCTCGCCATGGCGCTCGTTGAGGCGGTCCCCGCGGGCATCTACGGCAAGGCCGCGCTGGAGCATTTCGGCCTCTGGCAGGCCATCGCTCCGCATGTCGCGCAAACCGACAACGTCCGCGCCGCGCTGCATCTGGTGGCTCTGGGCGAGGCCCCCTTCGGCATCACCTACGCCACCGATGCCGCCGCCCAGCCACAGGTCAGCATCGCCGCCACTTTTCCTGCCGAAAGCCACCCGCCGATCCTCTATCCCGTCGCCATCATGGCAGGCCGTGACAGCGAGGCCGCAACAGCACTCCTGACCCATCTCACCAGCCCCGCGTCCCTTTCCATCTTTACCGCCCATGGCTTCGAGGTGCCGCAATGAGTTGGCTTGGCCCCGAAGAGTGGCAGGCGGTCGCCCTCTCGCTCAAGGTCGCCTTCTGGGCCGTTGCGCTTTCTCTACCCTTTGGCCTTCTCACCGCCCATGCTCTGGCCCGGTGGGAATTCCCCGGCAAACAGATCCTCAACGGTATCGTCCACCTGCCCCTGATCCTGCCCCCAGTGGTCACGGGCTACCTTCTCCTGCTGACTTTCGGCACTCAAGGCCCCATCGGCGGTGCGTTGCAAACCATCGGCATCACCTTCGCCTTCCGCTGGACCGGTGCCGCCCTTGCCGCCGCCGTCATGGCCTTCCCGCTGATGGTGCGCGCCATGCGCCTGTCGATTGAGGCTGTTGATCCCAAGCTTGAGCAGGCCGCCGCCACACTGGGTGCGTCACGCCTCTGGGTCTTTCTCACCATCACCCTGCCGATGATCCTGCCCGGCATCCTTGCCGGTGCGATCCTCGCCTTTGCCAAGGCCATGGGGGAATTCGGCGCTACCATCACCTTCGTTTCCAACATCCCGGGCCAGACTCAGACCCTGCCGTCGGCGGTCTATGCTTTCCTGCAGGTCCCCGGCGGCGAAGATTCGGCCATGCGCCTGGTCATCGTCTCGGTCATCATCGCCATGTCGGCGCTTTTGCTGTCCGAAATGATCGCACAACGCATCGCGAAACGGGTGGCGGGCACATGACGCTTTCGGTTTCCATCGCCCATAGCATGGAGAATTTCACCCTCAATGCAGGCTTTACCGCCCCCCCTGGCCTGACCGTTCTTTTTGGGCGGTCCGGTTCGGGCAAGACCACTCTAATCAACGCGGTCTCGGGGCTTCTGACCCCGCAATCGGGCCGCATCGCCGTGGGCGAGCATGTGCTGTTCGACAGCAGCCAGGGCATCAACCTGCCACCACATAGACGTCGCCTCGGCTATATCTTTCAAGAAGGCCGCTTGTTTCCCCACCTCACCGTGCGCCAGAACCTGAGTTATGGCCGCTGGTTCGCCCCCAAGTCCGCGCCCCGCGAATCCCTCGACAAGGTGATCGAGATGCTGGGCGTCGGTTCGCTTCTTTCCCGGCGTCCGGCGCAACTCTCTGGTGGAGAAAAGCAACGCGTCGCGATTGGCCGCGCCCTTCTCGCCGCACCGCGCATGATCCTTGCCGACGAACCGCTGGCGGCGCTGGACGAACCCCGCAAGGCCGAAATCCTTCCCTACTTCGAACGCCTACGCGACGAAGTCGAAATCCCGATCCTATATGTCAGCCATTCGGCCACCGAAGTCGCCCGCCTCGCCACCACAATCGTCGTTCTGGACGACGGCCACACAACCCACCAAGGCAGCGCCGCCGAGGTTCTGGGCGATCCGGAAATCTCACCGGCTGGTGTGCGCAGCATCGGCGCCTTCCTGACCGCAAGCGTAGCGGTCCACCACGACGACGGTTTGACCGAGCTTGACGCCGGGGGCACGCCCCTTTTCCTGCCCCGCATTCCCCAGGCTCCGGGCGACACCGTGCGCATCCGAATCGCCGCTCATGATGTGATTCTTGCCCGGCGTAAGCCCGAAGGCCTCTCGGCACTCAACACGCTGATGGGGACCATCAACGCCGTGCGTCCCGGATCAGGCCCCGGCGCCATCGTCTCGCTTGATACACCCGCCGGTCGGGTTCTGGCCCGGATCACCCGCCGCTCCGCCGCAGCCCTGGAACTGGCGCCCGGTGTACCCTGCTATGCGGTGGTAAAAACTGTTTCCATCGCCCCCCGGAACATCAGCGGCCCGGCGGTTTCATCCTGAAATGAGCCGCCGTTGCCACACTTGAGATCAAACTCGGCCCCACTGCTTCGCCGTCAATTTCTGCTTTGCCGACAGATTGACTTGCAAATCCTCCAACTTCGCGGCAAATGGAGCGCCAGGCGCCGGTGTAGCTCAGCTGGTAGAGCACGTCATTCGTAATGATGGGGTCGTAGGTTCGAGTCCTATCACCGGCACCACTTCTCGAGGCACTCCAGACATTTCCGGCCCAGACCGGCCATTTCGGGAGAACCGAGAGAATGTTCGCGTTGGTATTTGAACTGTTTTTCCGGCGTCAAACCGTGAATGCTTCGACAATAAATCTCAACACACGTTTGCGCCGTAGGCGCACACTGTACTCCAAATGCCCATTCGTCTCGTCTACACTATGCCCGAATACACCTGTCGCGAAACAACATCGTGCATCAATTTTGCATGGGTGGTGAGATCAAACACTGGTCGGTCGAGAGCTGCCTGAAGCTGGTGCGCGTAGGGGGGCAGGTCAGTACATTCCAGTACAACCGCGCCAATATTCGGCGCTTTTTCAATCAGCGCGCGGCCCGCGGCCAGCACCTCTTGCTCAACCTTGCCCAAGTCCATCCCCACGCGCTCGTTGCGCAGGATCACGGCTGCAAACTCCTCGGTTTCCTCCAGCCCTTGCACCGCGATGGGGATGCCCTCGCAACCCGCACCGGCAATATGCTTTTCAGTCAGTGACGGCGCCGAAGCGGTAAGCACCCCCACAGGCGCCCGAGTCATCTGATGGGCCAAGGGCACCTGCAACAGCGAAGAGACGAAGACCGGGATCGACACCGCCTCGGCAATTTCCTTCTGAAACATGGCGAGAAATCCGCAAGAACCGGTGGTAAAAGCACGTCAGGCACAAATGCAGCTTTACGCCTTTAACCTCGGCATTCTCGGTGCAATGGCAAAGGGTGAAGCCGAATATGATGCCGATGCGGCAAATCTGGCAGCTTCCAACATCGTGCATATCGCGTCGATTCACCAACCACAGGCTTAGGCGCCAGGTTCGGACAACTCCGCCGTTGAAGGCACCCGCGCACTTCCTACTCTTTGGCAAAACTTCCCGGATGCCGGCGAAAAGTCGAAAGAGCTGTTTGCCGCGAGCGAGGCCATGAAGGCTGTGGCAGGTGATGGAGCGCAAGCCATTGGTGGCGCGATGGGCCGACTGGGCGGTGCCTGCGGGGCTTGCCACAAGGCATACCGCGCACCGGAGAGTTAGGTCGCGCTCAGAGCCTGACGATTATCCGATGTTCCCGGGGGGCGAATCCGGGGCATCGAATGTATTTTGCGGCTAAAGGACGAGCCGGATTTCCCCTATCTAACGAAGAAGATCATCCCCGAATTTGTCCGCATCCTTGCACATCAACGGGATCATCAAAAAGGCGGGAATTGGAACTGGCTACGCCTTCAGATCCGTGCGCTCCAACGCGCATACGAGCCCAAACTGACCGACGCTGCACATCACATGGACAACTACAAATGAAAGAGGCTGATATTGTCTACAAGCGCCACGTCAGCAAGTCATTTTTCTGAGTCTAGACTCCCGAGGAGAACTAGTCTGGATAAGGCGTTGTTCGATATGGCAACTGCGCGCTTTGTTTCCTTATCCGTTGACCAGAGGTTCAAAGACCAGCCCCCCGGGAGGTCGCTGGGGTGTCGCAACCCTTCAAGCCGAAAACAGCACCTCACTGAGCCGCTTGGCGGCTTCCTGAATCAAGTCCACTTGCGAAACCAAAAGATCTATAGACAATCGTTGGGTCGGGCCATGCATGGCGATTGCCGAGATGAACCGCCCGTTTTTGTCCGTCATTGGCACCGCCAAGGCAATCATTCCGTCAAGGAACTCTTCGCGGTCCAGAGAATACCCCAGTTTTCGAACCCCGGCCAACTCTTCCATAAGGGACTCCGCCGAAACATGTGTGTGGCTGGTCATGCGTTCGAAGTTCAGGTTCTGAACCAGGTTATGCCTCTGTTTCGGTGGCAGGCTTGCAAGAAAACACTTGCCGCTTGCCGTGCAGTGAAACGGTACGTTGGTTCCAATCGGTAACTGAATGCGAAAGGCCCAGTCCGTCTCGACCCGGTCCAGATATCGCATGCCGTCAGTTTCGGGGATAACGAAGTTGACGGTTTCCCCGACGCTGGTCGCCAGGTCCTTCAGGATTTGCCGTCTGGCGATGTGATCTCTTGAATTGTGCAATAGCCCTGCACCCAGTTCGCGCAGCCGCCTGGCAATCTGGTATCGCTTCGAGTGTCCAAGCCGCGCGATGAACCCGTTTTCTTCCAGCGTGACGCAAAGACGATGCACGGTTTGCTTGGGCAGGCCAAGCTGTTCGTTGATCTCGGTGGCGGTCATCGGCTGATCGCTGCGACCCAGAACCTCGAGAATGAGCAGCGTTCTCAGGTTTGTCGGAATCCGGTCAGACGACGCCATTTCGAGAGCCCCAAAAAAAGATTGGTTTATTTGATACGAATCATAGTAGCGTCCATTTTTACGAAAAACGAGACCTAAAGTCTCATTTTTTGATATTTTGGAGGAAAAGTGGAGTTTGACTTCATCGTAGTTGGGGCAGGGTCCGCCGGATGTGCGCTTGCCAACCGTCTTTCCGAGAGCGGAAAGTACTCGGTCGCGCTGCTGGAGGCGGGGCCGAAAGACAGCAGTCCGTGGATTCATATTCCGGTCGGCTATTTCCGTACGATGGACAACCCGCGCAGCGATTGGCGCTATAAGACCGAGGCCGACCCGGGCATCGCCGGGCGCTCGATCCCCTGGCCGCGTGGCCGCGTTTTAGGTGGATCAAGCTCAATCAACGGGCTTCTTTATGTGCGGGGTCAGCCGCAGGATTACGATGGCTGGGCGCAGATGGGGTGCACCGGCTGGGGATGGGATGACGTGGTGCCCCATTTCAAACGCTCGGAAAGCTGGGAAGGCGAAGACGACACCGGCCTGCGCGGCAAGAACGGCCCGCTGTCGGTTCAGCATTCCCGCCTGAAACGCGAAATCGTCGACACCTGGGTCGAGGCTGCTGTTGCCGCCGGGTATCGCCGCAATCCTGACTATAACGGTGCCGACCAAGAGGGCGTCGGGCATTTCCAGCTGACGATGAAGGGCGGTCGGCGCTGTTCTTCGGCGGCGGCATATCTGACCCCGTACCGCAGCCGCGAGAACCTGCATGTTCTGACCGACATCCAGACCGAGAAAGTCCTGATCGAAGACGGGCGTGCTGTCGGCGTTCGGGCGCGCCACAAGGGCCAGATGCAGGACCTCAGGGCGCGCTGCGAGATTATCCTCAGCGCGGGCGCAATCGGGTCTCCGCAAATACTGATGCTGTCGGGGATCGGCGACGCGGATGAATTGAAATTGCACGGTATCGACGTGCAGGTCGACCTCAAGGGCGTCGGCAAGAACCTGCAGGATCATCTGCAGGCCCGCCCTGTCTTCAAAACCGATCTCAGCACGATCAACACCGAGACCAGCAACATTTTCAAACAGGCGATGATCGGCCTTCAATATGCCCTGACCCAGCGCGGTCCGATGACCATGGCAGCAAGTCTGGGCACCGGGTTTCTGAAAACTGAAGACCATCTGGCCACCCCTGACATCCAGTTTCACATTCAGCCATGGAGCGCCGACAAGCCCGCCGATGGTCCGCACAAGTTTTCGGCCTTTACCGCGTCGGTCTTGCAGCTTCGTCCCGAAAGCACGGGGCATTTGTCCCTGGCCTCGGCCAAAATGGACGATCACCCCGAAATCCATCCTAACTACCTAGCCACCGAAACCGATTGCAGGACAATCGTGAAAGGCATCCAGATCGCTCGTAGAATCGCCCGGACCGAGCCGTTGAAATCGCATGTTACTGAAGAGCACGCGCCGGGTGCGGGGGTGGCATTTTGCGATGTCGAGGCAACACTGGACTGGGCGCGCCGGACTTCGGTGACGATTTATCACCCGACCGGCACCTGCAAGATGGGCACTGACCCGATGGCCGTTCTAGACCCCGCGTTGCGGGTCAGGGGGGTGCGTGGCCTGCGCGTGGCGGATGCATCAATCATGCCGCAGATCGTCAGCGGCAACACCAACGCCCCCGCCATCATGATCGGTGAAAAGGCCAGCGCCCTCATACTGGAAGACGCGAACAGATGAGCGTTTTTAATACCTTACCCAATTTCATGCCGCGCGGACTTGCCTGTCCCAGCGGCCAACAACCCAACACTGCCAGGTTTTTGCCTTCGCCTTTGGCAGCAAAGAAAATGAACCGTGAGGGCGATACAACTAGGGAGGAACAATCATGTTCAATCTAAAACACTTGGCGGCCGGTGCTGCCGCTTTGGCGCTGACGGCGTCGGCCGCGATGGCCGACAAGGTACTGCGCATCCAATCGGTGCTGCCCAGCACCGCAGACGAAGTCCACATGCTGAATGAGTTCGGTAAGGACGTGGCCGCCCTGACCGGCGGGTCGCTGACCATCGAGGTCCTGCCGGCCGGTGCCATCGTCGGGCCGCGCGACATCCTGGATGCAGTTGACGCGGGCCTTGTCGAAGGTGGCTTTGCCTGGACCCACTACTGGGGCGGCAAGCACGTTGCCGCGAACCTCTTTGGCGCACCGGTTGCCGGTGCCGGTGTCGGTCTCGACAACATCGCCTTCCTGAGCTGGTTCCAGTATGGCGGCGGCAAGGAACTCTATGACCGCCTGTGGGACGAAATGGGCGTCAACGTCAAAGGCTTCCTGCTGCAACCGGTCGGCCCCGAGGCCCTGGGCTGGTTCCCGAAGCCGATCAAATCCATGGATGACTTCCGCCAGATGCGGTTCCGCGCCCCTCCCGGCATGGTTGGCGCAGCCTATGCCGATATCGGCGTTCCGGCCGTGGCCATGGGCGGCGGTGACATCCTGCCCGCACTGGAAAAAGGCACGATCGACGCGGCCGAATGGTGCTGCCCCAAGCCTGACTCGGTGTTCGGCTTCCAGAAGGTGCTCAAGCACTACTACCTGCAAGGTCTGCACCAGGTAACCGTGAACGCCGACATGTATGTTAACGGCGATTTCTATGACAGCCTGACCGATCTTGAGAAAAAGGCGCTGGAAGTGGCGGCAAATGCATCACTCAGCAAATCCCTGTCCTATCGTATCTACGAAAACGGCAAGGCACTGCATGACCTGACCACCAACCACGGCGTGATCCTCGAGGACACCCCGGCGGATTACTTTACCGAGTATATGGCTGCCGCCAAGAACGCGCTGCAGGCCGCCGCGGACGAGAACGAGTTTTTCGCCGAGGTCTGGCAGTCACAGAAGGACTTCGCCGACATCGCGGTTCCGTTCTGGGCCGGTGCGCAGACATCCAACGCAGGGCTGGGCCGCGCCCATGCCAGCACGTTGAAATAAGATCAGTCTTTGGTGCAGGGCCCCAGCGGGCCCTGCGCTTCATTTTCGAAAAGGGCTGCGGGTTTTCAATTCTCGTCTTTTTCAAAAATGAAGCCCCCGAGAAGGGCATTGATGACAAGGGAGAATGGGGATGACCGCAGACGAGGTGAACCCGGAAGAGCTCGAGATTGCCGACGAGCTGATCGCCGAACGACGCGCCGAAGCCCCTGGTGAAACACCAGAGGACATGACCGCGTGGCAACGCCCGATCACAGGCGCCATTGATGTCATCAACTACCGCGCGGGGCAGCTCATCTCGTTGCTGATGGTGCCCTTGATCGCGGTTGTCGTCTTCGAGGTGATTTCGCGCAATTCCTTCGCGATCCTGCAAAACGCGGGGTTCGAGGATCTGGCCCGTTCCCTTGGGTTGGGTCCGACGCTGTGGGTCTATGATACCAGCCGCATGCTGGCCGGTGTGCTGTTCATGGCGGCTGCGGGTTATGGATTGATGCGCGGCGTCCATATCCGCGCCGATTTCCTTTATCGCAACTGGTCGGACAAGACACAGGCGACGGTGGATGCCACGCTCTATTTATTTTTCTTCATGCCCTCGATGATCTTCTTCACCATTGTCTCGGCCGAGTTCTGGTGGCTGGCCTTTTCGCGCGGCGAAACCATGCAGATCGACAGCGCCTGGGGTCCGCTGTTGTGGCCAGCGCGGCTTGCTATGCCGATCGGCGGTTTCCTGTTGATGCTACAGGGTATTCCCGAGATTTTCCGCGCCTTTCACAAGATGGGCAAGGCACGCGAACGCTGGTTCGTGCGGTTCCTGCCAATCTATCTTGTCGGGCTCATTTGGCTGGTTCTGGCGATCTGGACCCCTGAGCTTGTCCCCGGCGGGGAGTGGTTTACCGACATTATGAAAGCACGTCCGGGTCTGTCTAAGCCGACGATCGGTCTGATCATGTTGCTTGCCATGCTCTTCGTGATCTTCATCGGTTTCCCAATCTCGTTCACCCTGATCTTCCTGGCCTTCGTGTTCGGCATCTGGGGCGCGAACTTCAAGCTGACCACCCTGTTGATGACGTTGAACACCAACTCGACCATGCTGAATGATCAGCTGATGGCGGTACCCCTGTTCGTGTTGATGGGGATCGTGATGGAAGCCGCCGGTTTGATGGAGCGCCTGTTTGCCTCGATCCAGATGATCATGGCCCGCGTGCGCGGCGCGCTGTTCATCGCCGTGCTGATCGTATCGACAATCTTTGCCGCCGCGACCGGGATCGTCGGGGCCTCGGTCACACTTCTGGGCATAATGGCCGGTGCCACGATGAGCCGGTCGGGATATAACGTGCAGTTGGCCGCGGGCTGTATCACCGCGGGTGGCACGCTGGGCATCCTGATCCCGCCGTCGATCATGTTGATCGTGATGGGCCCGGTTTTGGAGGTGTCCACGCTGGATCTGTTCCGCGGGGCGTTCATTCCCGGCGCGCTTCTGGCGTCGCTCTACCTGATCTATACACTTGGTCGCTGCTGGATAAATCCCGATCTGGGGCCGATCCTGGCGGAAGAGGACCAGCCCGATACCTCGCGTTTCTATGGGGCCGAGGTTGTCCTGATCTGCCTTGGTGTTCTGACCATTTGCCGTGTCTTCGGCCTTGGTCTCGGCGGCACATTTGGCGCGGTGATCCCGTTTGGCGGGCTCATTGTGCTGGCCGCGACCCTGGCGCTGGCCTACGCGGCCTATCGCAAGCTCAATGTCCTGCGCATCGTCCTACCGCTGGCCGTCCTGTTCCACCTCTACATGATTGTCGCGAATATCGGCGCGGATGGCAGCCTGCCGGTCTGGTCCATTGTCTTTGCCGCATTCACGATGCTTCTGGCTTACCTGGCCCGGGCCATCTATAGCACCGAAGCCAACAGCGGGTTCTACTTCTCGCAGCTTTGGGACGAATTCTTTGCCGGATTGATGCCGCCCACGATCCTGATTTCCTTTGCCCTGGGGTCGATCCTTCTGGGTCTGGCCACACCGGCCGAAGCGGCAGCGATGGGCGCTTTCGGCGCGATCCTTCTGTCGATTGCCTATCGCAAGTTCACCATGCCCAGTTTCTTCGACAGCCTGATCAAGGCGCTGGAGATCACGGTTCTGATCATGTTCCTGGTGGCGGCTTCGAATTTCTTTGGCGCGCAGTTCAGTGCGCTAGGAACGCCCAAAATGATGACCGAGCTGCTCTTGGGTCTGGACATGCCGCCCTACCTGATCCTGGTCCTGGTAATGGCGCTCATCTTCCTCTTGGGTTGGCCGCTGGAATGGGTGCCGATCGTGCTGATCGTCGTGCCCATTCTGCTGCCGACCGTGGAGGCATTGGATATCTACGGATTGGAGCGCTATGACCTGATGGTGTGGTTCGGCATTTTGGTCGCGGTGAACCTGCAAACGGCATGGTTGTCACCACCCGTCGCACTATCAGCCTACTTCCTGAAAGGCGTGGTGCCAAACTGGGATCTCAAGGACATCTACCTTGGCATGATGCAATTCATGCTGGTCCAGCTTCTGGGCCTGATCCTGCTGTTCATCTTCCCGCAGCTGGTGCTCTGGCTACCTGCGGCAATGTCAGGAAACTAACCTATGAAGACACAACGAAGTTCTCTGTCTTATCTAAAATGGCCATTGATCACGACGGTTATTGGCCTGGGCCTGACCGCGTGGCTGGGTTGGGCCACCGAGGGAACCTTGTCAGGCGTGATTTCATTCCTGCTGGTTGGGACCGTTCTCGCCGCGCTCGAGATTGCGCTGTCTTTCGACAACGCGATCGTCAACGCCAACAAGCTTGAGGACATGACCCCGGTCTGGCGACAACGGTTCCTGACCTGGGGGATCCTGATTGCAGTGTTCGGGATGCGGATTGTCTTTCCACTTGCGATCGTGGCGATCTTTGCCTGGATCAATCCCTTTGCAGCGATGCATTTGGCGCTGTCGGACCCGGACAAGTATTCCGAGATCATCGGCCATGCCCATGGGCCCATTTCGGCCTTTGGCGGGACCTTCCTGATGATGGTGGCGCTGAAGTTCTTCATTGACGAGGATAAATCCATCGACTGGATCGAAATGCTCGAGTGCCGGCTGCGTAAATGGGGCTCGATCCGGGGGTTCGAGATCGCGCTGGTTCTGGTCATTGTCGTGGTGATTTGCCGGGGTATTCCCGA
Organism: Aliisedimentitalea sp. MJ-SS2; assembly: GCF_032586155.1. NCBI lineage: Bacteria > Pseudomonadati > Pseudomonadota > Alphaproteobacteria > Rhodobacterales > Roseobacteraceae > Aliisedimentitalea > Aliisedimentitalea sp. MJ-SS2. The sequence continues at coordinate 7,219 of NZ_JAWHTC010000005.1, read as the reverse complement.
ACATGAGCAATCCGCATTCCTGATGTCAGCGGTCATGGGCTTGTTGGTCTTTACCCTTGTCGATGGCTTGGGCACCTACTTGGACAACGTGGCGGGGAAGACCGCGGAAATCGGCGCCAAGGGCGGCCTTGGGGCGTTCCTCTACCTGGAAGTCCTGGACGCAAGTTTCTCGTTTGACGGTGTGATCGGTGCCTTCGCCCTGACCACCAACATCCTGTTGATCGCCATCGGCCTGGGGATCGGCGCCATGTATGTCCGCTCGATGACGATCATGCTGGTCGAGCGTGGAACCCTTGCCGAATTTCGTTACCTCGAGCACGGCGCGTTCTATTCGATCTTTGCCCTTTCGATTGTGATGTTCGTTCAATCCTTGGTGCACGTTCACGAGTTGATCACCGGTGGCATCGGAATGCTGCTCATCGGTTTGGCCTTCTATGCCTCAATCCTTCACAACCAGCGCGAAGCCTAGTCTCCGCCATATTACAGGGTAATCCCATGTCCCGAGACTATCTGAAAAAGGCCAAACTGACCTCAAGGTCGAATGCAGGACAAACAGCCGAGACCGTTTCGAAAATCCTTGCTGATATCGAAGCGGGCGGAGAGGCTGCTGCGCTGGAGTATGCTGCCAAGTTCGACAAATACGACGGCAATGTTCAGTTGACCGCGGAAGAGATCGAAGCTGCGTCTGCTCTTGTGCCGCAGAAACTGAAGGACGACATCCTCTTTGCCCATGACAATGTGCGTCGGTTTGCAGAAGTCCAGAAATCGACGGTCGAAGACATCGAATACGAGATCAACCCCGGCCTGATCGCTGGCCAGAAAGCCATCCCTGTCTCCGCCGCCGGTTGCTATGTTCCTGCCGGGCGGTATCGCCATATCGCCAGCGCGATCATGACGGTGACAACGGCCAAGGTTGCGGGGTGCGAACACATCACCGTCTGTTCCGCCCCCCAACCGGGTGTCGGTCTCTATCCGGCCATTGTCTATGCCGCCCACGTATGTGGCGCAGACAAGATCATGGCCATTGGCGGGGTTCAAGGCATTGCTTCGATGGCCTTTGGCCTGTTCGGCCAACCCAAAGCCAACATCATCGTCGGCCCGGGCAACCAGTTCGTAGCCGAGGCGAAACGGTCGCTTTATGGCCGTGTCGGCATCGACATGATTGCCGGACCAACCGACAGCCTGATCCTGGCCGACAAGTGGGCCGACCCGCACATCGTTGCGACCGACCTCGTCAGCCAGGCGGAACACGGCTATAACTCGCCGGTCTGGCTTGTCTCCGATCATCGCCCGCTGGCTGAGGACGTTCTGGCCCGCGTTCCCGGCCTCATCGCCGACCTTCCCGAGCTGAACCGGGAAAACGCCGAAGCGGCGTGGCGCGACTATGCCGAGGTCATCGTCTGTACGGACCGTGAAGAAATGGCCGCCACCTCGGACGAGTACGCGCCAGAACACCTGACAGTGCAGGCCGACGACCTGGATTGGTGGCTAAACCGTTTGCGCTGTTACGGGTCGCTGTTCCTGGGCGAAGAGACAACGGTTTCCTATGGAGACAAGGCGGCCGGAACCAACCATGTTCTACCCACGTCGGGCGCGGCGAGCTATACGGGAGGTCTGAGCGTGCACAAGTACATGAAGATTGTGACCTGGCAGCGCGCAACCCGAGAAGGGTCGAAGCAGGTCGCCGAAGCCACGGCGCGGATTTCACGTCTTGAAGGCATGGAAGGCCACGCACGCGCGGCAGATGTCAGGTTGGCCAAGTACTTCCCCGATGAAACATTTGATTTGACCGCAAATGGCTGATCCGCGCGATCTGTTTGACCTCACGGGCCGGGTGGCTGTTGTCACCGGAGCCAGTTCGGGACTTGGACGTCGCGCTGCGGTGGTCCTTGCCGGAGCCGGAGCGCGTGTCGTTGCCGTGGCCCGACGCGAGGCCCAGCTGACAAGCCTGTGTGACGAGATCGGCGAAGGCGCGGCGGCCGTGGTCGCCGATATCGCGGATCGGGGCAACCTGCCGGCGTTGGTCAAGTCAATTTCGGCCCCGTTCGGTGCGCCTGACATCGTGATCCACGCCGCGGGCGTCAACACCCGCCAGCCCGCCGATGACGTCACGCCCGAGGGCTGGGACCAGACACTGGCTCTCAACCTGTCTGCGCCGTTTTTCCTCAGCAAGGCCATGGTTGGCCCTATGAAGGAAAAGAGCTGGGGGCGGATCGTGAATTTCGCCTCGCTGCAAAGCACACGCGCCTTTCCCGGTGGTATCGCCTATGGCACTTCCAAGGGCGGCATCACACAACTGACCCACGCCATGGCCGAGGCCTGGTCGCCGCACGGGATTACCGCCAACGCCATCGGACCCGGTTTTTTCCCGACCGAGTTGACACAGGCCGTGTTTGATGACCCAGACCGGGCGGCGCGCAATGCGGCACAGACCTGCATTGGTAGGAATGGCAGGCTGGAAGACATCGACGGGCCGCTCTTGTTCCTGTGTTCCGAGGCCTCGGCCTATGTCACCGGGCAGGTCCTGATGGTTGACGGGGGGTTCACCGCGAAATGAAAGCTCTGGTTTACGAAGGGGTCGAGAAACTGGCGATCCGGGACATGCAAAGACCAGTCCCCGACGCGGGTGAACATCTGATCCGGGTGCACGCCGTTGGTTTATGCGGATCGGACATGCATGCCTATCTGGGTCACGATGAGCGCCGCCCGGCGCCGCTGATCCTGGGTCACGAGGCGGCGGGCGTGATCGAGGCGGGTCCCCAGGAAGGCCGTCGTGTCACGATCAATCCGCTGGTGACCTGCCGTGACTGCGCCTATTGCCGCGCGGGGCGCGAGAACCTGTGTCAAAGCCGTCAGATCATCTCGATGCCGCCGCGCGAAGGCGCGTTCGCCCAGTTCATCGCCATGCCGGACAGCAACCTGGTGACCGTTCCCGATAACGTTCCGCTGGCCACCGCCGCGCTGGCCGAACCGCTGGCGGTCAGCTGGCACGCCGTGCGCCTTGGGCTTGAGGCCTTGCATCCGGCGATGGAACGGCGCGCGCTGGTGATCGGTGGCGGAGCGATCGGGCTGGCGGCCGCGCTGAGCCTTGCCGCCATGGGGGTCGATGACGTCACGCTGGTTGAACCCAACGACAGCCGCCGCGCCTACCTGACCGAGGTTTGCGGTCAGACCTGTGTGGCCTTGGCCGAGACAACCGCGCCGCTGGTGATCGACGCGGTGGGATATGCCGCCACGCGCGCGACGGCTTCGCAAGTGGCCGACCCCGGCGGCGTGATCGTGCATGTGGGATTGGGTGACAATGCTGACGGGTTGGACATTCGCCGCATGACCCTGCAGGAAATCACGTTCATCGGGACCTACACCTATAGCGCACAGGATTTTCACGACACCGCCCAAGCGATCTTTGATGGCCGCCTGGGCGCGCTCGACTGGGCGGAAACCCGTGCCCTTGCAGCCGGGGCCGCCGCCTTTGCCGACCTACAGGCCGGCAAGGTGGCCGCGCCGAAAATCATCCTCGACCCATGGGCCTGACAAGGGCCCGGAAAGGAGACGACCATGTATAAAAAGATCCTTGTTCCCATGGCGCTGGACCATGGTATTTCCAAGGACACATTGGAGATTGCCCACGCGCTCTGCGCCACGGATGGCCAGATCACGGCGTTGCACGTTTACGAGGTGCCACGGGGATCGGTCAGCACCTATATCGGGGAAGACACCGTTCGGAAGGGTTTCGAAACCGCCCGTGCCCTCCTTGAGGAAAAGGTCGCAGGGTTGGGCGGGGTCAATGCCGAGATGACACGCGGCGACGCCTACCGGGCGATCATCGAATACGCAGTGACCCATGATTTCGACTGTATCGTAATCGGGTCCCACAAACCCGGTCTCAGTGACTACCTGATCGGCTCCACCGCGGCCAAGGTGGTGCGCCACGCTCCGTGTGCAGTGCACGTGCACCGCGATACATAGTTTTCTAATCAAACTGGACCCACGACCATGAACATAGACCGCAAGATCGCGGATGATCTTGTTGCCAACGACATTTCCTTCGTCACCACGGTGCCCTGCAAGCAGCTTGCCGGTGTAATCGAGGAAATCGATCAGCGCGACGACATCTTCCATATCCCCTCGAACAAGGAAGACGAAGGCATGGGCCTGTGCGCCGGGGCCTGGATGGGCGGAAAACGCCCGGCCATCATCATGCAAAACACAGCCATCGGGGTCACCATCAACACGCTGGCGACCCTGATCCAGTATTACCGGATGCCGCTGCCGATGATCATCTCCTATCGCGGAGAGCTGCGTGAACCGGTGGCTTGCCAGGTGGAAATGGCGGTTCACACAAAAGCGTTGCTCGCTCAGCTCAACATCCCGACCTACCACTTCCATTGGCAAAAGGATGTCGAGGAGTTCGACAACATCCTGAAATACACCTTCATGTGCAACAAGCCCGTGGCGATCCTGACCGATGCCAATTTCTGGGGAGGCTATGGCGACCAATGATCCGTTCCGAAATCCTGAAAGACATCGCCCCGATCCTGCGTGACCAGCTTGTCGTCTGCAATATCGGCATTCCCAGCCAGGAACTGCATGCCATCGACGATCAACCGACGAATTTCTACATGTTTGGGACGATGGGGCTTGCCTCTTCCATCGGGCTGGGGCTGGCATTGGCCCAGCCGAAAACCGTGATTGTCATAGATGGCGATGGGTCTGTTCTCACCAACCTCGGAACCCTGCCAACCATCGGGAACAACGCCCCGAAGAACTACATCCTGATGATCATTGACAACGGGTCCTATGGATCAACCGGTGATCAGCCCACCTATACCGGCAAGAAGACGAATCTTGCTGCCATGGCCAAGGCCGCGGGCTGTGACAGGGTGCTGGAGGTTCGCGACGTTGATACTGGACCCGCCCTGCAAGCCGCGATCGACAGCGGCGAGGCAACGGTGCTGGTCGTTAAATGTGACAGCGGCAATGCCAAGATGCCGGTGATCACCATGGACCCGGTGGTGATCCGCGACCGTTTCATGAAGGCCGTGGCCGGCTGATGCGTGCGAGCCGGATTTTTTCGGCGGCAGATGCTCGCCGGATTGCCAAACGACGGTTGCCCTGGATGGTTTTCGACTATTTCAATGGCACCGCCGGGGGGGGGACAGGTGCTGATCGCACCCGGGAAGCCTTCGACCGGATCACCCTGATGCCCCGCATCCTCAGGGACGTGAGCGGTCGGCGCATTGCGTCGTCAGTGTTTGGCGGCGAAACCGGCGGCCCGTTCGGAATTGCCCCCATGGGCATGTGCAACCTTGCAGCACCCGGCGCAGACCTGATGCTGGCGCGTCTGGCGGCGCGCAAGCGTGTCCCGCATGTTGTCTCGACCGTGGCTTCGACCCCGCTGGAGCGGATCATCGAGGTTGCCGAGGGCAACGCCTGGTTCCAGCTCTACTTCAGCGGCGATGGAAGTCAGGGTTTCAAGCTTGCCAAACGCGCAGGCTCGGCAGGGTACGAAACCCTCGTCCTCACCGTGGACGTGCCCGAAGTTGGACGCAGGCATGGCGAAATGCGTCACGGGTTCAAGTTCCCTTTTCGCATCGGGCCACGGCAGTTTGTCGACTTCATGTGTCATCCCCGATGGTCGATCCCCATGCTGCTCTCGGGCAGGCCGAAGATGGCGAATTTCGAGATGCAGGGCTATGGGTTTGACCGGGCGGCAAGCCGGGCAAAAACCACCTGGGACGTGTTGAAAAAGTTGCGCGAGGAATGGTCCGGCACGCTCGTTGTCAAGGGCGTGATGGATGCCGGGGATGCCCGCAAACTGCAGGGCCTGGGTGTTGATGCAATCCAGGTCTCTAATCATGGCGCGCGGCAACTTGAAAGCTCCCCAACTCCGATCTCTAGTCTACCGGACCTTCGCCAGGCTACAGGCCGGGAAACACCCTTGTTTTATGACAGTGGGCTCCAATCAGGCGAGGACATCCTGAAAGCGTTGAGATCAGGTGCGGATTTCGCTTTTGTCGGGCGAATTCTATTGTTTGCGATTGCCGCTTCCGGAGAGGAAGGGCTTAATCGCATGTGGACAATTCTTGAAGACGAATTGAGCAACGCGATGGCACAAATCGGGCTGGATGTAGTGAACCCACTGAATGCGGTTTCGAATTCCCCCTGAGACCGGCTTTTGTCAGCAATGAAATCAGTTATGACGCGGTGTCAGCATTTTGAGGTAGGTCAGTTAAACAAGAGAGTTTTGCGTCAGGTTGGAACGGAAACAGAATTGAACTCCATGGCATGTGAAGCCAATCTTTAACTGCCTTTCGTAGGACCACCAGAACCCTGAAACTTCACCTACAGACAACTTGCTACATCGTTAGCGGCATTGCAGCTCTTTCGACCGATGGCAGGTGGGATCGGTGTGAACCAATTGACAGCGCTCTCGCGAGTGGCCGCCTTGTCCCGCGACTAGGTCCTTGATCATAGAAGCCTTGCTGCGTCGTGCCTCAATGGCTGGTTTTCGCGCCGCGCAGCGGCATAAGAATTTACGCTCCTGCAGAAAATTTCGTGCCGCGAGCGCACGCAGCGAGAAAATCGAATTCACGGTGAGGGCTCAAGACAGCCAATCGCTGCGATCAGCATCAATTACTGCGACGCGGGACAGAGTTGTCGTTCTCCGCAAATGCAAAATATAGGTATCAACGTTGAGAAACCCGGCACGGTCGGGCGGCAAGCGGAAGTTCTCTGCGGGCGCAAGATGAATCTTGGTAAATTGAGAAAGCGGCCAATTGACTTGGATGACCGCTCAGAACCCCAATTGTTAATTAGCTTGTCTTGCCGCGCATGCGTCCTATGAAATTGCCACGGTCGGAAAATCCACTCTTTAGCTTGGCGGCAAGAGAACCAGCGATTGATACAGGCTGCAAAAATTCAAAAAAATGACAGCGAAATGGTCACGGAAGATTCTGACCTTCATCCGGATTGAACCGAGAACTGCTACCGGTCCACCAGTGTGCTTGAGCGATGCCTTTGCGCCGAGTGGAAGCTTCAACCCATAAGCCTTTGCCGCATAGGCCAATTGTTACTCCCCCATTGTCGGCAAAGCATGTTGCGCCCCTCTGGTGAACGCCTCCATACGTAGGTCTGTCGCCTGTCTGACGTCAGCACCAATGGGACAGTTTAGGGTGATTTGATAAGAGAGGGTTTCTGGCACATCGTAACCACCAAG